>DASWBB010000031.1:0-31498 GCA_036390875.1 Candidatus Dormiibacterota bacterium | reverse complement strand
TGGTGAGGTCTGATAGCGGACCGGTTCGCTGGCTCCAAGCGCCGACCGGACCGCTCGCTGCAGGGCCGTGAAGACAGCGCCTTCATCGCGGAATCGGACCTCGCGCTTGGCCGGATGCACGTTGACGTCGACGAGGGCGGCGTCGATGCCGATGTCGATGGCCGCCACCGGATGCCGGCCGCGCTCGAGGCGGCCCTGATAGCACTCCTCCAACGCGTACACCAGAGGGCGCGACATGATCGGCCGTCCGTTCACGGCCAGCACGAGCCCATCGCGACTGCCACGACTGAGCCGCGGTTGGGACACCATGCCGGTGACCAGAGGCAGGCCAACGAGCTCGAGCATCTCCGCCGCGACGGCGGCTCCGTGAACAGACGCGAAAGCGCGGCGCCGGTCGCCATCACCAGGGCTGCTGACGGCGGCGCGGCCGTCGATCGTGAGCTGAAATCTAACGTGGGGATGCAGCAATGCGAATGCGGTCACCACGTCCTTGATGGCGGCGACCTCGGTGGCGTCCGACTTCAGGAACTTCAGCCGCGCCGGCACGTTGGCGAACAGATCCCGCACTTCGATCGTGACCCCGGTCAGCAGCGGCCCGGCGCCATGCTCGATCACCTCACCCGCCCTGATGTGAATGCGCGCGCCGGCGCTGCTGCACTCGACGTCCGCGACCGCGGCAATGCTTGCAAGCGCCTCGCCACGGAACCCGAGGCTGGTGATGGCGTCGAGGTCCGACAGTTCCGCGACCTTGCTGGTCGCGTGGCGCACAAACGCAAGCGCCAGCTCACCGGCGGGGATTCCGCTGCCGTCGTCGCTGACACGAATCGACGTCCGGCCCGCTCCTCGTACGTCGACGGTGACGCGGCGCGCGTCGGCATCGAGAGCGTTTTCGACGAGCTCTTTCACCACCGAAGCAGGACGTTCGACCACCTCGCCGGCGGCGATGGCATCCGCGACCTCGGGCAAGAGGACTTGAATCGGCATTCCTATCTGTCCAGCCTGGAACGGAGCTCGTACAGCTTCTGGAGGGCTTCGAGCGGGCTGAGCGTGTCGGGCTGGATCTCTTCGAGCTCCTTGCGGAGCGGGTCCGGGGCCATCTCCATCGGCAGGCCCAGCTGCTGCTCCGGCGGTTCCAGCGGACGCTGCCGCTCGAGCTCGGCGAGCACCTGGCGGGCACGCGCGATCACACCTGAAGGCAGCCCAGCCAGCGCGGCCACGTGGATGCCGTAAGACCGGTCTGCGCCGCCAGGCACGACCCGGTGCAAAAAGCGCACCGTCTCGCCCTCCTCCAGCACCTCGACGCGCTCGTTGCGAACGCGAGGCAGGCGCTCCGCGAGGGCGGTCAGCTCGTGATAGTGCGTGGCGAACAGGGTCCGGCAGCCGAGGCGGGGTGCGTCATGCAGGTACTCGACGACCGCCTGGGCGATCGAGACGCCGTCATATGTCGAGGTCCCCCTCCCCACCTCGTCGAGGATCACGAGTGATGAGCGCGTCGCGTGGTTGAGTATGTTCGCGGTTTCGGTCATCTCCACCATGAATGTCGACATGCCGGCGCTGATGTCGTCATGCGCTCCGACGCGCGTGAAGATGCGATCGACGAGACCGACGACGGCCAGATCCGCGGGCACGAAGCTTCCACATTGCGCAAGCAGCACGATGACCGCGGCCTGCCGCAGGAACGTCGACTTGCCTGCCATGTTCGGCCCGGTGAGGATCGTTATCTGCTGGTCGTCGGGATCCAGCTCGAGGTCGTTGGCGACAAACGATCCATCTGCGAGGTGGCGTTCCACCAGCGGATGCCGGCCGCCCTTGATGCGCAGAATCAGACCGGCGTTGACGCTTGGCCGGCGCCAGCGCTCGCGGGCGGCCGCCACCGCCAGGCTCCTGAGTGCGTCGATGCTTCCGATCGCCTGCGCGGTCGCCCTGAGGGCGGGAGCGGACTCGGCGACTTTGCCGCCCAGGTCGCGGAGGATCTCGATCTCCCTGGCGGCGATGCGCTCTTGCGCTGTGAGGACGACTGCTTCCTTTTCCTTGAGCTCCGGCGTCAGGTAGCGCTCGGCGCCCGTCAGCGTCTGCTTGCGGGTGTAGTCGCTCGGGACCGAGATGGTGTTGGCGTTGCTGATCTCGATGTAGTAGCCGAACACCTTGTTGAAACCGACCTTGAGCGAACGAATGCCGGTCCGCACTCGCTCTGAGGCTTCGAGGGCCGCGATCCACTCTCGCGCGCTCTGCGACGCGTCGGTGATCCCGTCGAGCTCGGCGTCATAGCCGCGCCGGATCGCACCGCCGTCGCGCGAGTGCACGGGCGGGTCCTCGATGAGCGCGCGCATCAGCTCTGAGGCGAGGTCCGGCGCAGCCGTGATCTGCGCGGCCAGCTCGCGGATCGCGAGCGCTTCGCATGCGCCGGCGGCATCGCTCACCGCTGGGATGGCGTCCATGGAGCGCCGCAGGGCGACCAGGTCGCGAGCTCCCGCCCGCCCCTGCGCGGCGCGAGAGACGAGGCGCTCGAGGTCGCCCACGTCTTTGAGCGCGGTCGCCAGCCGATCCTGAAGAGTCGGTGCCGCGACCAGCTCATCGACCGCGCTCAGCCGCAGCTCGATCGACTCGGCGTCTCGCAGTGGGGCACCGAGCCACGTCCGGAGCCGGCGGGCGCCGATCGGCGTCCGCGTGTGGTCGACGAGCTTGACGAGCTCGGGCAGCTCGAGGTTGCGCACGGTGGCGGGGTCGAGGGGCATGGTCGCGTCCGGCGCATAGGTGCGGACGCTCAGGAGCCCGGGGCCGACGCGGGTCTGGATCTGCTTGAGGTAGTCGAGTACGACGCCCGCGGCGCCGACAGCAAGCGGCGCCTCGCCTGCGCCCACCGCCGCCGGGTAGGCGATTCCCAGCACGTCGCGCAGTCGCTGCTGGCCCCGGATAGGGTCGAACCTGTACTCCTCGACCTCGGGCGGTGTGAGCAGCTCCGCCGGCGCCAGGCGCGCCAGCTCAGCGCTCAGCCGCTCCGCCGGGAGCTGGCTGAGCAGGAGCTCCCCGGTGGAGATGTCGCATGCGGCCAGCCCTGCTTCCGCGCCGCGGGTCCACGCCGCGACCAGGTAGTTGGGACGCGCCGGGTCGAGATAGGAATCTTCGACCACCGTTCCCGGGGTGAGGACGCGCGTGACATCACGCTTGACTACCGGGCCCTTGCCAGGCGCTTCGAGCTGGTCGCAGATCACCACCTTGTGGCCCGCGCGCAAAAGCTTGCCCACATACAGCTGCCATGCGTGATAAGGGACTCCGCACATGGGCGCGCGTCCGGCTTTGCCCAGTGGCCGCGAGGTCAGTGTGACGCCCATCACCGGCGCGGCGACGAGAGCGTCGTCGAAGAAGACCTCATAGAAGTCACCGAGGCGGAAGAGGAGGATCCCCTCGGGATGCTGCTCTTTCGCCTCCCGGTACTGGCGCATGACCGGGGTCAGAGCAGTGCCGTCCTTCACGCCGCGGGCAATCCCATGAGTTGGCCGGCCGTCGCTTGCAGGACGCGCAGATTGATCACGGCGCCCGGCGCGACCCCCGCACCGCGCAGGACGATCGCACGCTTGCCCTGCCTGATCCGGCCGTAGGGGCGTCCCAGCTCGTCCGTGCCTTCTATCAGCACCTCGACGTCGCGGCCCACCCAGCGCGCCGTCTTGCGCGTGGCGATGTCGCGCTGCAGGGCGAGGAGATCGTTGAGGCGTCTGAGCTTTTCGGCGGCCGGCACGTCATCGGCCAACTTGGCGTCGGCGAATGTGCCCGGACGCGGCGAGTACATGGCCAGGTGCACCACGTCGAACTCCATCTCCTCGACCAGGTTGCGCGTGTTGAGAAACGCGGTCTCGGACTCACCCGGGAAACCGACGATCACGTCGGTGACCAGGCCGAGATCGGGCATCAGCGTGCGCGCGCGCTCGACGATCGCGCGATAGTGCCTGGTCTGATAGCCGCGCGCCATGCGCTTGAGGATTCCATCGTCACCTGACTGCACAGGCAGCTGCAGCTCCCTGCACACCACGTCGCTGGCCGCCATCACCTGCAGCAGCTCGGGCTCGAGGTCCTGAGGATGAGAGGTCATGAAGCGCAGTCGCTTCAAGCCAGGGATCGTCTCCACCTCGCGAACCAGAGCCGCGAGTCCGCCTCGACCGTCTGGGTCGCGGTAGTCGTCGACGTTCTGGCCGAGCAGGACGAGCTCCCGGGCGCCCGCCCGAACCGCAGCGCGGCCTTCTTCGAGCACGTCCGCCATCGGCACATGACGCTCGCGGCCGCGCACTCGGGGCACGATGCAGAACGTGCAGTTGTGGTCGCAGCCCTGGATCACCCGCACGTAGTGGCTGACTCCCGTACGGCCCGCGGGCGGCAGCGCCTCGCCTTCCGAGTAGTCGTAGCGGGCTGCGAGGCCGGCCAGGAAGTCGTCGTATTCCCCGATTGGCACCACCGCATCCAGGTGCGGGAATCGTCCCCGCAAGTAATCGCCCTCTTTGGCCACGATGCACCCGGTGACGGCGATCGTCCGGTCCGGGGTCTTCCAGGCCTTGAGCTCGTGGAGCTTGGAGTAGACCCGGTCCTCAGAAGCCTGGCGCACGACGCAGGTGTTCAGGATGGCCACGTCAGCCCGGTCGAGCGAATCCTCGGTGTAGCCCGCTGCCAGCAGCCGTCGCGCGAGGCTTTCGGAGTCGGCTGCGTTCATCTGACAGCCGATCGTCCAGATGTGGAACGATCGCGCCGTTATCGGCTCTCCACGAGCAGGCGGATCCCGGTCCGCTCCTCGCCGTCGATCGAGATGTCGATGAAAGCCGGAATGCAAACCAGGTCAAGCCCCCCCGGCGCCACATAGCCGCGTGAGATCGCGATCGCCTTCACCGCCTGGTTGATCGCGCCCGCCCCGATTGCCTGCACCTCGACGCGCCCCTTGCTCCGGATGACGCCCGCTATCGCTCCGGCCACCGCAACCGGCTTGGAGGTGGCTGAGACCTTCAGCACCTCCACTGGAACACGCTCCCCTGTCATTTGCTGGAACCCCTTCAAATATGTTCGCGGTCGACTCGCTGGATCGATGTTGCCCGTCCGGTGGAAGGCCTAATGGTAACCAGTACCGAATTGAAAGTCACGATTCCAGACGCCACCACGAACCGGTTCGGGACCCCGGTCAGGAACCGCTGCAGCACGACGTCCCGGTCCATCCCGATGCAGCTGTCGCGCGGGCCGACCATGCCGACGTCGGTGACGTACGCGGTGCCCTTCGGCAACACCCGCGCGTCCGCCGTCGGAATGTGTGTATGGGTGCCCACCACCGCGCTCGCACGCCCGTCCAGGTACCACCCCATTGCCGTCTTCTCGGAGGTGGCTTCGGCGTGCATGTCGCAGAAAACGACCTTGATGTCGGGATGGGCGGCCAGGATCGCGTCCGCGGCTCGGAACGGGTCGTCCAGGCTGTCCATCGTGAAGATCCGGCCCATCAGGTTCATGACCAGGACGTCGTGGCCCGCGGCCTGGACGACGCACCAGCCCTGGCCGGGGGCTTGCGGCGGATAGTTGGCAGGCCGGATCACCCGCTCGAGCGCCGGCAGCTCGGAGACGAACTCCTTCTGCGCAAAGACGTGGTTGCCGGTCGTGATCACGTCGGCTCCGGCCCCGCGCAGCTCGGTGACCAGCTTGCCGGTCAGGCCGAATCCGCCCGCGGCGTTCTCGCCGTTGAGGACCGTGAGGTCGGCCTCGAGCTCGCGCTTCAGGGCGGGCAGGATGGCTTTCACGGCGTCGCGACCGGGCTGGCCCACGACATCGGCCACAAACAGGACGCGTAAGTCGCTCATTCTCGGTCGGACCGTACCCGAGGTCCTTCTCCCGGGGTCCCCGCGAAATCGAAGATTTCGTGGGGTGGGAATAGAATCCGAAAGTCGTCGGTCACGGCTGGACAAGGCTAGCGCTCCTCGACCGGCGAGCAGTCGCTCGAGCAAAAAGAAAGGGAGCCCGAGGCGGACTCCCTTTAGGTTGGTCTACTTGGCGTATTCGATGGCCCGCGTCTCGCGGACGACCGTGACGCGGATCTGACCCGGAAAGCTCAGCTCCGTTTCGATGCGCTTGGCGATGTCGCGCGCCATCAGCTGGGCAGCGGTGTCGTCGATCTGCTCCGGCTTGACCAGGATCCTGACCTCGCGGCCGGCCTGGATGGCGTATGACTGCTGGACCCCCTGGAACGAGTTCGCGATCTCTTCCAGCTTCTCCAGCCTTTTGACGTAAGCCTCCAGCGACTCACGCCGCGCGCCCGGCCGCGCCGCCGAGATGGCGTCTGCGGCGATCAGGAGGAGCGCCTCCATCGAGTGCGGCTCCTCGTCGTAGTGGTGAGCGCGCACCGCGTGCACGACCGGGGCGGGTACCCCATGTCGCTGCAGAAGATCTGCCCCGATCACGGCGTGCGAGCCCTCGACCTCGTGGTCGATGGCCTTGCCGATGTCGTGAAGGAGGCCGGACAATTTGGCGACACGAACGTCGGCGCCGATCTCGGACGCCATCATGGCGGCGAGATAGGCCACCTCCTTCGAGTGGTTCAGCACCTGCTGGCCGTAGCTGGTACGGAATCGCAGGATGCCAAGGTGGCGGACGACCTCAGGGTGCAAACCCTGCAGCCCCACCTCCAGAACCGCCGCCTCCCCCTCCTCCTTAACCCTTTGCAGGACTTCCTGTCGGGACTTGGCGACGATCTCTTCGATGCGGGCCGGATGGATCCGACCGTCCACGATCAGCTTGTTGAGCGCAACCCGCGCCACCTCGCGGCGGACCGGGTCGAAGCCGCTGATGATCACGGCTTCCGGGGTGTCGTCGACGATGAGATCGATCCCCGTCGCTTGCTGCAGGGCCCGAATGTTGCGGCCCTCCTTGCCGATGATGCGACCCTTGAGCTCGTCTGTCGGCAGCGGCAGCACCGAGACCGAGACCTCGGCGGTCTGGTCGGCGGCGATGCGCTGGATCGACTCTGTGACGATCTCCCGAGCCCGGCGCTCGCTCTCATCGCGAGCCGCCAACTCCGCCTCCCGCACTTTGCGGGCGACCTCGTTGCGAAGGTCCTGCTCGACCTGTGCCATCAAGACGCCCTGGGCCTCCTGGCGCGTCATGTTGGCGACGCGCTGAAGCTCCTGTTCCTGCTGGCGGTAGGCGTCCTCGAGCTGGGCCTTGATCTCGTCCAGCCCCTTCTCCCGGTCGGCGAACTCACGCTCCCGCCGGTTGAGGTCCTCGCCTTTGCGATCGAGGTTCTCCTCCTTTTGGAGAAGGCGCTTTTCGATTTGCTGTGACTGAAGCCGGTACTCGCGGGCCTCTTGCTCGGCGGCGGTCCGGACTTTGACGGCATCCTCTTTGGCTTCGAGCAGCTTCTCCTTGGCCTGGGTCTCAGCCTCCGAGAGCGCCTGCTGGGCCTTGGCCTCGAGGGCGCTGGCCCCGTTGCCCTGCCGGTTTCTGAGCAGCCCGTAAGCCACCCCGAAGCCGGCGAGGAGTGCCACCACCAAAAGCGGTACGAAGACGTAGACAGGCATGTGACATGCACCTCATTTATTCGAATGTCAAAGTGCGGTTCCATCGCAGGCCATCCAGCGGCCCGCGTCGGGTTGGCTCTATGACTGCGGGCGCAACAAAATTGCGCCGCTCGTGAGGAAATTCTAGGCCGGTGAGGGGTCTGGGCGCCCCGCCAGGACGAAGTGGCATGCCGCCCGGGCGACGGAGACCGAGAATCCGCGCCTCACCAGCTTGGTGCCGATCTCATCAAGGGTCTCGCGGTAGCCCGCCGAGGGCTTCCTGGCGTACAGGCGTTCCGCGATCTGGGTGGCGGCGGCCAGCTGCTCGGCCTCGCCGAACTCGGCGACGGCCGTGTCCACCTGGGCTCGGTCGACGCCCCGCGCGGCCAGCTCGGCCGCCAGCGCTCGCGGCCCGCGAACCGAGCCCCGGCGGCGCACAAAGGAGCGCGCGAAGGATTGGTCGTCGAGGTAGCCAAGCTCCTCCAGCCGCCGCAGGGCCGCCCTGATCGACCCGCCGTCGTAGCCCCGCCGCGTCAGCTTCAGCAGCAGCTCCACGCGGGAATGCGCCCGGCGCGCCAGCAGGCGCAATCCGGCATCGAGCGCGCTGTCGGACGGCGGCGGCCGGTGGCGGCTAAAACTCCTCTGGGGCACCGGAAGCATCCGACGTTGCTCGCGCGGCCGAAGCCCGCTGCACCGACTGCGCTGTCCCGCCGACAGCCTTCGTGCGTACGGCTGCCTCGATCTCGGACGAGAGCGTTGGATTCTCCCGCAGGTAGTTGCGAACGTTCTCGCGACCCTGGCCGAGACGCTGGTCGCCGTAAGACATCCAGGTCCCGCTCTTCTCGAGGATCCCGTACTCGAGCGCGGCGTCGATGAGCGAGCCCTCGCGCGAGATGCCTTCGTTGAAGAGGATGTCGAACTCAGCTGATCGGAAGGGCGGCGCCACCTTGTTCTTGACCACCTTGACCTTGACGCGGGCGCCGACCGAGTCGAGCCCTGACTTGATGACCTCGACCTTGCGGATGTCGAGCCGGACCGACGAGTAGAACTTGAGGGCGCGGCCGCCCGGCTGGGTCTCCGGATTCCCGAACATGATCCCGACCTTCTCGCGCAGCTGGTTCAGGAAGATGACCGAGCAGTTCGACTTCGAGATCGCCGCGGTGAGCTTGCGCAGCGCCTGCGACATCAGCCGCGCCTGCAGCCCCACATGCGCGTCTCCCATCTCTCCTTCTATCTCTGCTTTGGGCACGAGCACGGCGACCGAGTCGATGACGATCACGTCGACCGCCCCGGAGCGAACCAGGACCTCGACGATTTCGAGCGCCTGCTCCCCTGTGTCCGGCTGGCTGATCAAGAGGTCGTCGATCTTGACGCCGATTCGCGATGCATACAGCGGGTCCAGCGCGTGCTCCGCGTCCACGAACGCCGCCACCCCACCCTGCTTCTGGGCTTCGGCGATGACATGGAGCGCCAGGGTCGTCTTGCCGGCCGACTCCGGACCGTAGAGCTCGGTCACTCGGCCGCGCGGGATCCCCCCCACTCCGAGCGCAAGGTCGAGCAGCAGCGCGCCGGTCGGGATCACAGTGATCTCACCGCGCTGCGCGGCCTGTTCGCCCAATTTCATGATCGAGCCCTTGCCGTAGCTCTTGACGATCTGGGAAATCGCCGAGTCGAGTGACTTCTCTTTTTCCTTTTCCAATTCCTTGTCGATGCCTCCTAGGTCGTTGCGGCGAGTGTTCTACGTCGTGGGGCTGAGGTCAACGTCGTCTTAACAGCAGGCCGTCGTGGAAGTGTAGCGAACAAGTGTTCGGCGGTCAAGTGTCTTCAAACGGGTTTCCTTTCTTGCCGGCCGGTGCCGACCCGGACCTCCTCCAAAAGCAGCTTGAGAGCCTGGGAGGCGGCCTCGCGCCGGTTCGACCACCTATCGCCGTGGAGCACGTATTCGTGTGCGGTCGCCCCGCCTACTGCTGCGATGCCGACATAGGTGAGGCCGATCGGTTTGGCGGTGTTGTCCGCATCGGGTCCGGCAATACAGGTGATCGACACCGCGAAATCCGACTTGAATCGATTTCTCGCACCCTCGGCCATCGCCACCGCCACTTCACGGCTGACCGCTCCGTGGCGGGCCAGCAAATCGGCCGGCACGCCAAGCTGGTCGCGCTTGACGCCATCTGCGTAGGCGATCACTCCGCCTACGAAATATGCGGAGCTTCCGGGCTGATCCGTGAAGGCCGTGCCGAGAAGGCCACCGGTGCAGGATTCCGCAACGGAGACGGACAAACCTTCTTCGGTCAGCATGGCGCCGAGCTCACCGGCAAGTCGTCGGAGGGGTGAGTCCGATCCCGGGGCGCCGTCTCCAAAGCCGAGTAAATACCGGAACCTCACCAGGTAGTCGATGCCACTGATGATCGTGAAGACAACCGCCACGGCTACGACCACGCCGGTTATCGGAACCAGAATCGGATACGGCCTCTGCAGGATGAGCAAGGTCACAGCCGCCATCTGCAGAACCGTCTTGGTCTTGCCCAGCGGCGCGGCCGCGATGACGCGTCCCTTGCTGGCACCAATCGAGCGGAGAAGGGTGATCAGCAGCTCGCGCGAGAAGATCACCACGACGACCCACGCCGCGACCAGCCCTTCCTGGACCAGGACGATCAGGACCGAGAGCACCAGCAGCTTGTCGGCCAGAGGATCGAGGAACTTGCCGAGGTCGCTGACTATCCCACGCCGGCGGGCGATCTGCCCGTCGAGCGTGTCGGTGAACGAGGCGACGACGAAGAGCGCGGCCGCCAGCTGGTCATGACCGCGAAACCGCAGCAGCAGGAGTGCCATCAGAAGCGGGATCGCCGCCAGCCGGCTCAGGGTCAAAAGGTTCGGCAGGTTCACCATCAAGAAGTGTGCGACGACGGAGATGGTGATGGCGGCGGGCTCGCGGACGGGCTGTAGATTGCCGGCGTTGCCGGGGCGGTGATGATGGTGCCGCGCTGGTCGGACTCGATCTGTCGCCACGCGTAGGTGGCGAACGCGCCGGCCAGCACGAGCAGGCCGACTGTGGCCGCCGCCGGACCCGTGAGCATGAGACGCGGCCGCGGCACGAGCAATCCCAGGCCGAGGTTCTTGCGCGGGTCTCGGACCGGCTGGTGCAGCCTCGCCACCAGCGACTCCTCGTCCAACCCAAGGTAGCGGGCGTAGGTGCGTAGGTAGCCGCGAGCGTAGACGGGCGCGGGAAGCAGTTCGGGCTCATCGGCCTCGAGCGCGCTCAGAAACTCGGGCCGGATGTGGGTCGCCGACGCGGCCTGCTCGAGTGTGAGGCCGCGCTCGCCACGCTTGGCGGCGAGGAAGGCCCCAGGAGTCATGACCCGGATCGTCTCCTCATTCGAGCCCGATCTTCTCCAGGAGATCGTCGACGTCGGGCAGATTCATCAAGACCTCGCGCGACTTCGACCCTTGATAGCCACCGATGACCCGATGCTCTGCCAGCTGGTCGACTATGCGGCCGGCGCGAGAGTAGCCGACGTTGAACTTGCGCTGCACGAGCGAGACGGAAGCTCCGCCCTCCGCGGCGACGGCGCGTGCGGCCCGCGCGAACAACGGATCAAGCTTCCGCTCGGGGGTCTCGCCTCTCTCCCACTCCGTGCCGGCGCCCTCTTCGAGGATCTCCTCCATGTAGCGAGGGCCGCCCTGCGCGCGCCAGAAGTTGACGACCGATTCCACCTCGGGGTCGCTTACGAAGGCGCCCTGGATGCGGGTCGGCTTGCCGGCGTCGACCGGCTGGTACAGCATGTCGCCACGGCCGAGCAGCTTCTCGGCGCCGCCCGTGTCGAGGATCACGCGGCTGTCGACCTGTGATCCGACGGCGAACGCGATGCGCGACGGGATGTTGGCCTTGATGAGACCCGTGATGATGTCGGTGGATGGCCGCTGCGTGGCGATGACGAGGTGGATGCCGACCGCGCGCGCGAGCTGGGCGATGCGGCAGATGAGCTCCTCGATCTCACCCGCCGCGACCATCATCAAGTCGGCGAGCTCGTCGATGACGATGACCACGTAAGGAATCTGGCGCGCGAGGCGCTGGGTGGCCTTTTCGTTGTACGCGGCGATGTTGCGAACGCCCTCGGCCGAGAACAGCTTGTAGCGGCGGTCCATCTCCGCCACCGCCCAACGCAGCGCGGCGGCGGCCTGGTGTGACTCGACGAGCACCGGCAGCGCGAGGTGAGGCAGCCCGTTGTAGTTCGTGAGCTCCACGCGCTTGGGATCGATGAGCAGGAGGCGCAGGTGGTCGGGCGTGACCTGGAAAAGCAGGCTCGTGATCAGGGCGTTGATGCACACGCTCTTGCCCTGGCCGGTGGCGCCGGCGATGAGCAGGTGCGGCATGCGCGTCAGGTCGCCGACGATCGACTGGCCTGACACGTCGTTGCCAAGGGCGAGCGCAAGCTTATGCGTGCCCTCGCGGAAGGCCGCCGTCTCCAAAACCTCTCGGATCGTGACGAGGCTCGCGGACTTGTTCGGGACCTCGATGCCGACCGCAGACTTGCCGGGGATGGGCGCCTCGATGCGAAGCGGCGCGGCGGCGAGTGCAAGCGACAGGTCGTTGCTCAAAGCGGTGATCCGCTTCACCTGGACTCCGGAACCCGGCTGAATCTCGTACTGCGTCACCGCCGGCCCGGGATTGACGCCGATCACTTTGCATTCGACCCCGAACGTTGCCAGCGTGGTCTCGATGATCTTGACGTTGCGCTTGATCTCGTCGGCCATGCGCTCGCGCCGGGCGGTGACGGTGTCGAGCAGAGCGATCGACGGCAGCTTCCAGTCGATCTCGGGCAAATCGTCCTCAGGCTCGGCGACCACGCGCAGCGCTGCCGGCTTCTCGGCGGCCGCCTCCGGCTCCTCGTCCTCGGCGTGCTTCGACTCCAGCGACCTGATGGTTTCTTCCTCTGTCTCGACCTCCCAGCTGCGCAGAGCGGCGGCGACCGGCGGATAGGCCGGCCCGACGTCGTCGACGGTGGCGACCGGCGTCGCTTTGGCCGCAAGCTTTGTCTGGTCCTCGGGGGCGGCGACCAACCGGTCCAACCTCCGCCGCTCCGCGAACGCCGCCTGCGTCGCTTTCACGACGGCAGCGATCAAGGCGCCGGGGCTGAAATGGATGGTCACGATGAGTCCGATCACAAGGCCCGCCACGAGCAGGGCCCACGCGCCCCAGGTCCCCGCCAGCCCGACCATGACGTTGTCGATCGCCCGGCCGGCCGACCCGCCTGCCTGCGCCGCAAGCCCGAACAGGCCGACCAGCGCGATCACGGCGATGGTGCCCGCGAGCACGTCGAGCAGTCGAGGCCGAGGCGCTCGCGGCCAGAGCATGTAAGCGCCAAGAGCTATCGCGGCCGCAACCGGGACGAACCACGCGCGGCCAAAAGTCGCGACCAGCCATTGCTGGAGACCCGCGAGGATCGACCCGGCGTGGCTTGCCACCGCGAGCCCGCCGAGCAGGCCGGCAAGGATCAAGAGGACGCCGGCGATCTCCCGGACCTGTCGCGGTGTGAGATGGGGCCGTCTGGGCGTGCGTTTGGAGCGGGCTGAGCGAGAGCGCGCGGACGAGGCGCGGCGGGCGCCGTTCGCGTGTGAGCGTGAGCTTCGTGAGTTGGTGCGACGCATGCTGGCCTGCCCGTCAGGCCGGGCTCACCGGATTCTACACCTGGATAAGCGCGACCCCTGAACTCGGGCGACCCATAGAGCGATACTCTCGGGGTGGCTGTCGATCCGTTTGCCGACGCCGAGACGCGCTATCGCCTGCTGGTCGACGAGCGTCGCAATGGCGGCCTTCAGGCCCGCGCTTTTCGGCTCGCGGTCCGCGACCTCGCTGTCCTGGACGGCGAGGGACGGCGCTGGATGCTCGGTCCCGAGGACGGCATCTGGTACCGCCGAGAGCGCGAGCGGTGGCTGCAGGCAGACCCGCCGCGACGACTGGTCTGTGGATCGTGCGGCCACCACAACCTCGGACGTCACAGCTTCTGCGTCGAATGTGGAGCGCGGCTGAATCGATAGTTACTTGATCGGGTGAGTCGCCGCCCACCAGATGCCGCCGGTCAGCGCCGCGGCCAGGGGTACCAGCGCCGCCAGCAGCCACAGCCGCCACCAGATCGGCCGGTCGAGGCCGCGCACGAGCTCATGGCCGCAGAAACCGCAGTACCGGTCGAAAGGTCCGGCGATGCCTCGACAGCTCCCGCATTGGTGCAGCTGCAGGCCGCAGTGCCCGCAGCGGGACTCCTCGGAGTGATCCATGACCACCATGGCGGGTTGATCGCAGCGCGGGCACAGGCTCGGCGCGACGAGCGCAAGCGGCGGCAGCTTCATCGCTCTAGATCTCTGTGATCACCGGGATCACCATGGGGCGGCGGCGGGTCTGCTTGTAAACCGTCCTCGAGACGGCGTCGTGGATGGCCTCGTTGAGCAGGTTGACGTCTGCGTGCGTATCCGCAAAGCGCGCGATGCCTTCCATGACAGCTCTTCTTGCATCCGCCATGAGTTTGGCCGAAAGCTCGGGCTCGATGACCCCTCGCGACACGAGGTCGGGGCCCGCACGCACCGTGGCGGTGTCGCGGTCGAGAACCAGTGTGACGACGAGGATCCCGTCCTCGGCGAGATGCCGGCGGTCGCGAAGGACGGCCTGCTCGACATCGCCCACACCGAGCCCGTCCACGAAGACAAGCCCGGTGCCGATCTTGTCGCCCCGGCGCATCGAATCGCGGTCGAGCTCCACGGTCTGGCCGTCTTCGACCACCACGATCCGGTCGGCGTCGATTCCGGCCTCGCGCGCGATGTCGGCGTGCTGATAGAGCTGGCGGTACTCGCCATGCACCGGAATGAAGTACCGGGGCCGCACGGCGTCGATCATCTCCCGCAGCTCGTCCTTCTGGGCATGGCCGGTCACGTGAACATGTCCGACCTCGGAGTAGAACACGTGGGCCCCGTGCCGGTACAGGTTGTTGACCGTCTGGTGCACCATGCGCTCGTTGCCGGGGATGGGGCGGGCGGAGATGACCACCCAGTCCCCCTTGAGGACGTTGACCAGCGGGTGGCGTTGGGCGGCGAAGCGCGCGAGCGCGGACATCGGCTCGCCCTGGCTGCCGGCGGTCAGGAGCAGCAGCTTCGAAGGGGCGATCTTGTCGGCGTTCTCGAGCTGGACCGTGAGGCCTTCGGGCACCTTGAGGAAGCCGAGCTCACGAGCGGTTTTGAAGTTGGTCTGCAGGCTGCGCCCGACCACGGCGACTTTGCGATCGAACTGCACCGCCATCCTCACCAGGTGCTGGATGCGGTGGATGTTCGAGGCGAAGTTCGCCACCACGATGCGTCCAGGCGCTTCGCCGAAGATGCGCTCGAAGGGCGCATGCAGGTCTCGCTCCGACCCGGAGCGCCCCGACCTCTCCGCGTTGGTGGAGTCGCTGAGCAGGAGCAGCACCCCATCGTCGCCAAGGCGGCGGAAGCGTGCCATGTCGGTCGGGTGACCGTCGGGCGGCGCGGGGTCCAGCTTGAAGTCGCTCGTGTAGACCACCCGCCCCACCGGGGTCTCGATCGCGAGCGCGACGGCGTCCGGAATCGAGTGGCACACGGCCACCGTCTCGACGCGGAACGGGCCCAGCTGCACCGCATCGCCCACACGGACCTCGCGCAGGTCTGATTCACGCAGGATCCGGTGCTCCTTCAGCTTGGGCTTGACGAGACCCAGCGTCAGCCGCGTGCCGTAGACGGGGACGTTCAGCTTCTTCAATGCGTAGGGCAGCCCGCCGATGTGGTCCTCGTGGCCGTGGCTGAGAAAGATGCCCAGCACCTTGCGGCCTTTCTCGAGCAGATATGAGATGTCAGGCAGGACCAGGTCGATGCCGAGCATCTCGTCCTGCGGGAACATGAGCCCGGCGTCGACGACGAGCACCTGGTTCTCCCACTCGAGCGCCCACATGTTGATGCCGACCTCGCCAAGGCCGCCCAGCGGCAGGTATCGGAGCCGCGAATCGCCAGTAGGGGTCCCCGCGAACTCACGCCGCAGGCTCTGAGTTCGTGGGGGTTTCACAACAGGCGGAGCTGCTCGGCTTCCTGTTTCGGGATTGGCAGAGGTTCCGGCGGCGGCGGGGGTGCCAGCAGCCTGTCGAGGTACGCCTTGACGCGGTCGAAGTCGTGTTCGAGGTCTGCGACCAAGGCGCCGTTGTGCAGGGCGGCGGCAGGGTGGTAGAGGGGCACGTATGCCACCTCGCCACGGCGCACGAGGCTGCCATGGATGCGCGAGATCGATCCCTGTCCGGGCAGCAATCGCTCCAACGCATGCCGGCCGAGGATGAGCACGACCTTCGGCTTGATCATCGCCAGCTGGCGGACGAGGTACGGCGAGCAGGATTCGGCCTCATTCGGCATCGGGTCGCGATTTTGCGGCGGGCGGCACTTGAGCACGTTGGTGATGTAGACGTCGGAGCGACCCAGGCCGATTCGCGCCAGGAGTGTGTCCAGCAGCTTGCCTGCGGCGCCGACGAACGGCTCGCCCTGACGGTCCTCGTTGAAGCCCGGCGCCTCGCCCACGATCATGATGTCGGCCGGGCACGGTCCCACCCCGGGCACGGCCTGCGTCCGCGTCGCGTGCAGACCGCATTTGACGCACGCGCGAACCTCGGTATGGAGCTGCTCGAGCTCGAGCGATGCGCTAGGCGACTTTGACTCCCGTCTTGAACGTGATCAGGTCCCCGGCTTCTCCAATCGTCTGCATCACGGACTTGAGCTGATCGTCGGTGAGCGGAACCAGGGGAAGGCGGAATGGACCGGCTGGAAAGCCCATGGCGTTGACCACCGACTTGATCGGCACCGGGTTGGCCGCGGTGGTCATCAGCGTCTTGATCACCGGGAGCAGTCCCTGGTGAATCCTCGTCGCGGTTTCGTTGTCGGCCTGGGCGTGGGCTTCGATCAGCTTCTTCATCGAACGGCCGGCGATGTGCGAGACGACGCAGATGACCCCGTCGCCGCCGACGGCGAGCAACGGCAGCGTCCAGCTGTCATCGCCGCTCCATACCTTGAAATGCTCCGGCTTGCCCGCGCAGACGAATCCGATCTGGTCCAGGTCCCCACTCGCCTCTTTGACGCCGATGATGCCCGGCAGCTGCGCGCATCGAAGCGTCGTCGCCGCCGACATGTTGATCGCCGTGCGGCCCTGGATGTTGTACATGATCGTGGGGCCGACCTCCGAGATCGCCTTGAAGTGCTGGTACATCCCCTCCTGCGGGGGTTTGTTGTAGTACGGCACCACCGCGAGCAGCGCGTCGGCGCCGGCTTTCATCGCGCGCTCCGAGAGCTTGACCGAGTGGTGGGTGTCGTTGCTGCCGGTGCCGGCGACGACCGAGTGGCGCGGGATCGCCTTCTTGATGGCCTTCAGCAGTTCGATCTTCTCGTCATCGCTCAGCGCCGGAGACTCACCCGTCGTGCCAGAAACGACCACTCCATCGGACCCGTCGGCGACGAGCATGACCGCGAGCTTCTCGGCCGCTTCGTAGTTCACCGATCCGTCGGACTTGAACGGAGTGAGCATCGCCGTGAGCAGACGTCCGATTTCTGGTGCCATCAAATGACCCCCATCTCAAGTGCGCGCTCGGCGATCTGAACCGCGTTGAGCGCGGCTCCCTTGCGCAGGTTGTCGGAGACCAGCCAGAGCATCAAGCCGTGGCTGGACGAGAGGTCGTCTCGAATGCGGCCAACATACACCTCGTCTTTGCCCGCGACATGGTGCGGGGTCGGGTAGATCCTGGCGTGTGGGTCGTCCTCGACGATCACGCCGGGCGCCTCGCCCAGGACCAATCGCGCGTCGTCCGCGCTCGCCTTGGCCTTTGTCTCGATCAAGACCGACTCGCTGTGGCCGATGGGTACCGGCACGCGGACGCAGGTGGCCGCGATCGGCAGCTCCGCGTCGTGGAGGATCTTGCGGGTCTCATGGACGAGCTTCATCTCCTCATCGTTGTAGCCGCCGGCTTCCGGCTTCCAGCCGCCCGGGATCACGTTGTAAGCCAGCTGGTGTGAGGTGGCGGCCACGCTGGGCTCCTTGCCGGCCGCGATCGCCTGGGTCTGGTCTTCGAGCTCCTCCATCAGCGCGCGCCCCGCCCCAGACGCCGCCTGGTAGCTGGAGACGACAACCCGCGTGACGCCGAAGTTCGCACGCAGCGGCTCGAGCACCATCGTCAGCGGGATCGTCACGCAGTTCGGGCTGGCGATGATGCCTTCGTTGTCGCGGATGTCCTCGGGGTTCACCTCGGGCACCACCAGCGGCACGTTGGCCTTCATGCGCCACGCCGAGCTCTTGTCGATCACCAGCGCCCCCGCCTCCGCCGCGGCCGGTGCGTAGAGCAGAGAGATGTCGGCGCCCGCGGCGAACATCACGATGTCCATGCCCTTGAAGACGGTTTCGTCCAGGCGCCGCAGCGTCAGATGCTCGCCGTTGAAGGGCACGCGAGCCCCGACAGATCTCTCGGATGCAAAGGCGGTCACGCTCGCGACGGGAAACTTTCGCTGGGCCAGGATCTGCAGCATCTGCTGGCCCACGAGCCCCGTCGCGCCGACGACGGCAACGTTTAGTCGCTTGGAGGTGGGCACGCCTTCAGTTTAAGTCGATCCGGGCAGGTATGGCGCCTGCGCGGGAGCGATGTAGTGCGAGGCGGAGGCCTGCTGCCGCTGCAGCACCGCCGCCACGAAGAGCGGATGCACGTTGCGAAGCTCGACGATGCGATCGGTCTGCCCGGGAGCGAGCTCCATGACCTTCGCTCGCGGAGAGACGAAGCGCATGACGACCAGACGGCCGATCATGCTGGCGACCAGGAAGAAGATGCCCAGCCAGACCAACCCAACCGTGGTCGCCGATGCGTTCGGATCGGCGGAGGTGATCAGTGCCACAGCCCAGCAAATCGGCCACGCGATCAACAGCGCGAGCGGAATCCAGAACGCGAGCGTCACGGTCCGGCTGCTGGATCGAGTCAGGGGCAGGAACCCGCTGGCGCGCTCCGACACCGCAGCCACCACGATCGTGAAGGCGATGAACCCCAGGCCGCCAAGGCAGGTCAGGACCAGCAGGGCATAGGTCCAGTCAGGCGGCGTCGCGAACTTGAACTTCTTCCAGGTCTCGGCCGGGCGCCCGGTCATCGCGCAAATCGGAGGGAAGTCGTTCGCCCAAAGCTGCGCGGCCCAGACCTGGACCTTACCCAAGTCGTAGACCGAGCAGCTCGTCGAGACCGCGGTAGAAACGCGGCTCGCTCGTGACCTTCCGGATGGCGAGCAGCACGCCCGGCACGTAAGCCTCGCGGCTCGTGGTGCGATGGGCGATCGTAAGGGTCTGGCCCGGGAGACCGAAGATCACCTCCTGGTCGGCGACGAATCCAGGCAGCCGGATGCTGTGCACGCCGACGCCCCCCTCCTCCCCGCCCCGCGTGCCTTCGAGCGTGACCTTCTCGGGCAGCTTGTGGCTGAAGGGTTTGCCCCCGCGCCGCGCAGCCAGGCGCTTGGCAGTCGACAGCGCCGTGCCCGACGGAGCATCGAGCTTGGCCGCATGGTGCATCTCGATCACCTCCGCCGCCTCGAAATGAGGGGCGGCAATCTCGGCCAGATGCATCATCAGCACCGCGCCGACGGCAAAGTTGGGCGCGACGATTCCGCCCAGGCGCTTTTCCTTGCATGCGGCCTCGATGCGATCGATCCCGTCTGCGGCAATCCCCGTGGTCCCGACCACAGGCGCCGCGCCCGCGGCTATCGCCGCCAGAGCGTTGTGCAGCGCGACCGCCGGGCGCGTGAAGTCCACGAGCGCTTGCGGCCGTTTCGCGCGCAAGAACGCGCCCAGGTCGTCGCCCGCGCCGACCCCGCCGATAAATTCGATGTCCGGCTCGATCGCGAGCGCCGCGGCGAGGATGGAGCCGACCTTGCCGCGGTGACCGGCGACCGCGACCCTGATCGGCCCGCTCACCCTTTACCTGCGGCCGCGGCCGCCTCCGCCGTTACGACCCCCGCGCTCGCCCCCCCGGAAGCCGCCTTCCCGCGGTGGGGGCGGTGGGGACGCCAACGCCGTGGCCATGGCCTCCTTGTCGATCTTCTCCTCGATGGGCTTGCCCTCGGCGGTCAGCTCGTCGATCGCGGCCTGGCGGCTCAGGTTGAGCCGGCCCTGGCTGTCGATCTCGGTCGCCTTGACGACTATCTCGTCGCCTACGTTGGCCACCTCTTCCACGCGATCGACGCGGTGGTCTGTGAGCTTGGAGATGTGGACCAGGCCATCCTGGTTGGGCAGCACCTCGACGAAGGCGCCGAAGGGCATGATTCGAACGACCTTGCCCTTGTAGATCCTGCCCACCTCGACCTCGTCGGTCAGACCTTTGATCCAGTCGATCGCCTTCTGGCCGGCCTCCTGGTCGACCGCCGCGATGAAGACCCGCCCATCGTCCTCGACGTCGATCTGGGCGCCGGTCTCCTCGGTGATCTTGCGAATCATCTTGCCTCCCGGGCCGATGATGTCGCGGATCTTGTCGGGGTTGATCTGTATGGTTGTGATGCGCGGCGCAAACGCGCTCATCTCGCTGCGCGGGCCCGGCAGGACGGCGAGCATCTTGTCGAGCACAAACAACCTCGCCACGCGGGCTTGCTCCAGCGCCTGGGCCAGGATCTCGTGCGTCAGGCCCTGGACCTTGATGTCCATCTGCAGAGCCGTGATGCCGTCCTTGGTGCCCGCCACCTTGAAGTCCATGTCTCCGAGGTTGTCTTCGACGCCCTGGATGTCGGTGAGGACCGCAAATTTGCCTTCGCGCGTCACCAGGCCCATCGCGATCCCGGCGACCGGAGCCTTGATGGGGACGCCTGCGTCCATGAGCGAGAGCGTCGAGCCGCATACGGCCGCCATCGATGTGGAGCCGTTCGAGCTGAGGATCTCCGAGACCAGCCGCATCGTGTAGGGCCACTCGTCGACCGAAGGGATGACGGCCAGCAGGGCTCGCTCGGCGAGCGCCCCGTGACCTATCTCACGACGACCCGGGCCCCGCAGCGGTCGGGCCTCGCCGACTGAGAACGGCGGGAAGTTGTAATGGTGCATGTAGCGCTTGAACTCGTCCGGTGAAAGACCATCCAGCTTCTGCTGGTCGGACATCGAACCGAGGGTTGCGATCGTCAGCGCCTGGGTCTGGCCGCGGGTGAACAGACCCGAGCCGTGAGTGCGTGGGAGCACCCCAACCTCGACGGTGATGTTGCGTACGTCCTTGAGGCCGCGGCCATCGGGGCGCACTCCCTCCTCGATGATCCGCTGCCGGACGCGATCTTTGACCTTCTTGTCGAACAGCTTGCCGAGGATGTCGGCGTGCTCCGGGAAACGCTCGCCCAGCTCGGCGATGGTGCGCTTGCGCAGCTCGTTGACCGCGGCCTCGCGGGCCGCCTTGTCAGGGTTGAACGCGGCCGCATCAAGCCGGAGGGCGAGGTACTCGCTGACCACCTCGACGATCTGTTGTGGAAATGGCGCCGGGGTGTACTCGAATTTGGGTAGGCCAACCTCGCGCTGCAGCTCGAGCTGCCCGGCGCACAGCTGCTTGATCGCCTCGTGCGCCATCTCGAGCGCTTCGAGCACGACTTGCTCAGTGACGCCCTTGGCGCCCGCTTCCACCATGAGGATGGCGTCGGCGGTGCCGGCGACAACGAGGTCGAGCTCGGATTCGCCGATGCGCGACATCGGCGGGTTGACGATGAGATGCCCGTCCAGGTGGCCCATGCGGACCGCCCCGACGGGTCCCGCGAACGGGATGTCGGAGATGACCAGCGCGGTCGACGCGCCGTTGATGCTCAGGATGGTCGGGTCGTTTTCCTGGTCGACGGACAGAACGGTCGACACCACCTGGATGTCGAGCCGGAACCCGTCTGGGAAGAGCGGCCGCAGCGGCCGGTCGGTCAGTCGGGATGCGAGGATGGCGGCTTCGCTGGGCCTGCCCTCGCGGCGCATGAACGCGCCTGGGATCTTGCCCGCCGCGTACAGCTTCTCTTCGTAATCGCAGGTGAGCGGGAACCAGTCGATTCCCTCTCGAGGCTCCTTCGCCATCACGGCGGTGCTCAAGACGACCGAGTCGCCCTGCCGGATCACCACCGCACCGTTCGCCTGCTCGGCCACCCGGCCGGTCTCGATCGAAAGTCGCTTGCCCGCGACCTCAACGTTCTTCGTGACTATTGCCACGTGACTACCTCCATTTGGGAGGGCACATGTACTAGTCGCGTCTCTGGGTCAGGTTCCTAGCAGCTGCCGTCAAAACCCTTGGTCTTGATGAGAGCTTCTAAGAGCTGACCCGCGACTGGGAGCCCTCCCGATTGACTTCTGAATTGGACGTGCGCCCTGCGCGCGCCCGGCGCCGGCTATCTCCTGATTCCGAGCTTGCCGACGAGCGCGCGATATCGCTCCACGTCGGTGTCCCTCAGGTAGTTCAGCAGACGCCGTTGCTTGCCGACCAGGAGGAGTAGGCCGCGGCGCGAGTGATGGTCCTTGGCGTGCGTCTTGAGGTGCTCGGTGAGCTCCCGGATGCGCGTCGTCGAGAGCGCGATCTGGACCTCGGGCGAGCCCGTGTCCTTCTCAGCTCGCCGGTACTCGGCGATCACTTTGCTCTTGACTTCAGTCTCTTCTGCCAAACCGAAGCGAAATTATACCGGCCGCTGGGTAATCACCGTTAAGTGACCCTCTCGACAGAGCCATCTGAGCGTGGATCCGCTCCCGCTCGCCACGCGCCAGGACCGTCGATGACGATCGCGTGGGCGTGGCCCAACGAGTGGTGCCCGGCCGGCATCAGCTCGATCTTCAGGCCGGAGCGGTTGAGATCGCGGGCGTTGGGGTCGTCGGCCTCGACCGAAACCACCTCGCCGCCCGCCTGGATGCGGACTCGCGGCCGGGCCACCGCCTCGGCGGGCTCGAGCCCGCGGTCAACCAGGTTGATCAGGACCTGGGTCTGCAGCTGGGGCTGGCCGTCACCGCCCATCGAGCCGTACACGATGGCGGGCCGGCCGTCGCGCGCGGCCATGGCCGGGATCAGAGTGTGCATCGTCCGTTTCTTCGGCTCGAGCCGGTTGACATGGGTGGGATCGAGCTTGAAGTAGGAGCCGCGGTTCTGGAGCAACATGCCAGTGCCTTCGGCCACGATCCCGGAGCCGAAGCCATACGCGACGCTCTGGATGAGCGAAACGAGATTCCCATGCTCGTCGGCGGCGCACAGATAGATGGTGTCGCCGCCTTCCTGCATCTCCCCTGGCGCGACCGCCGCGTGTCCAGGTTCGAGAAACGGCTCCAGCGGTGTGGCCGAGAACTCGGGGTCGGTGATGTAGCGGTCGCGCAGGGGGTAGCACTCGTCGCGGATTCGCTTGAAGGCCGTCACGAAACCCACTCCTGGCTGGAGCTGATTCGGAGCGAGCCGGTCCAGCCTGGCCAGCATCGCCAACGCGGTGAGGCCCTGCGTCGGAGGCGGCAGCTCGAAGACGGTCAGGTCTCGGTAGCGAACGCTCAACGGCTCCACCCATTGGGATCGGTGGGCGGCGAGGTCCCTCGCGGTCACCAGGCCGTCGCGTCGCTTGATGGCGGCCACGATCGCCGCGGCGATCTCACCCCGGTAAAACGAGCCGATCCCGCCGCGGCCGGTATCGCGCAGGACCGATGCGAGGTCGGGGTTTCGAAGCAGCATGCCGCCCTCCATGGGCGGGTAGAGCTCGTACGCTGCGGGCTCCTTTACAAGCAGCTCAGCGCCTTCTTTGAGAAACACCGAGAGCCGGTCGGTGATCAGGTATCCGTCGCGCGCGAGCGCCGCCGCCGGCTCGAGCACCGCTGCCATGCCCAGCGTCCCGAAGCGTTCGAGGAGGCGACCCCAGGCTTCGACCGTGCCGGGAACGGTGACGCTCAGCACCCCCCGCTCCGGCATCGTCTCGTGTCCTCTTTCGCGCACGGCATCGATAGTGGCCAGCTCGCCCGAGCGCCCGGCGCCGATGAGTCCCACCGGCGCGTCCGCATTCGCGGGCCAGATGATCGCCATCAAATCGCCGGCGACCGAGGTCATCTGGGGGTAAACCACGCACAGCACCGCGTCGGCGGTGATCGCCGCGTCGATCGCGTTGCCGCCGTCGCGCATGACCTGGGCGCCGGCCTCGGAAGCGAGCCGGTGCGGGGTGGCGATAACCCCTTTGGTCACAGATGAATTATCTGGGGTCCCCACGAACTCACGGCGTGTCCGAGTTTGTGGGGTTTCTTATCGCGGCGTGATGAACTCGATCGCCCCGGGCTGGATCTCGAACAGGGCCGGCAGCAGGCCGGATTCCTCGCCGTCGAGGTCGATGCGCACTTGTTGCGGCGAGGTCACCGAGATGCGCTTGCCGTACATCAGCTGGTAATGGGGATTGTGCTCGTCCAGATGGGCACCGTTCTGGATGGTCCCGATGCCTCTGATGGTCTCGATCTTGCCCGCATTGCCCACGAGGATCACGTCGAAGACGCCATCGGTGGGCGACGCGGTCGGCGCCATGCGCATGCCGCCGCCGAAGTACTGGCAGTTCGCGACCACGACCTGCATGGCCTTGAGGTCGTGACTGACTCCGTCGACGACCACGTTCATCGGTTTGTTCTTCCAGGCCATCAGCGCCATGAAAGACGCCACCTTGAACGTCGCGGTCCCCAACCGCTTCTTGCCTCGATTGACCCGGCGGACGACCTCGCCGCCGAGGCCGGCATCGGCGATGTTGATGAAATGCCGGACGCCGGTGCTGCCGTCGTCGGCCGTGTAAGAAACACAGCCGGCGTCGAGCCGCCGCGAGATTCCGGTCCGAAGCACCTCGATCGCGGCCTTGGGGTCGAGCGGGATCTTCAAGGTGCGCCGGAAGTCGCCCCCGGTGCCGAGAGGCACCATCGCGAGGCGGCTCGTCGTCGGGATCGGCGCCCCGTTGTGGAAGAAACCGTTCACGACCTCGTTCAGAGTGCCATCGCCGCCGACCGCCACGATCACCGATCGCGACTCCCTCACCGCGCGCTCGGCGAACTCCGTCGCTTCGTGTGGCCGTGTGGTCGTTGCGACTTCATATGGGATCCCGGTCGAAGGCAGCCAGCCCGCGATCGTGGACCATTCGCGTCCGGCGCGCCCGGCGCCTGAGGATGGGTTGACGATGAACAGCACGTCGGCCACTATCGAGCGCCTCCGAGTGCGTGGGGGTTCATGATCCCGGCGGGATCGATGGCCTCCTTGACCGCCCTCCAGACTCGCATCCACCCTCCCATCTCGTCGGCGACCCACCGTGCCCGCACCTGTCCGGTGCCGTGGTGGTGGCTGATGGTAGCTCCTAGCTCCAGAGCCGATGTCATCGCGCCCTCCCACGCTCGGTTGTAGGTCGACCGAGCATCTGCTTCCGTATCCCCCGCGCCCGCGAACGAGAAGTAGGCGCAGCAGCCCTGCTCGTAGGCATGACTGAAATGGCATAACGCCACTCCTCCGACCGCTATTGCGGCTTTGACGCGAGCGTGAAGCTCGGGGAGCACGGTCCAGGGCGCGGCCAGCTCGATCACATCGAGATAGGAGCAGGGTGGCTCGAGCATCCTCTTGAGACGCTCGGCGGAGAGATCGAACCTGTGGCGCTTCCAGCGCTCCCAGGGTTCTTCGCCGAGATCCGTCGCCTGAGCGGCCAGCCGCTGCACCTCCGCTGCCTCTGCCCCGGCGACGCTCTCGAGCCCGGCTGTGGCGACCACAAGCACGCTGCTTCCGAGCGGAAGCTCGTAGCCGTTGAAGGCAGCGTCCTCGGGGTCGTAGAGGCGCATCAACAGAGGCCGGATGCCCGACTGCATGATCGCGCGCATGCACTCGAGGCCGGAATTGAGATCCGCGAATCCATAGCCGTGGCCAATCACGGTTTCGGGCAGCCGGTGGACCTTGAGCACGGCGCCGAGGATGATCCCGAGCGCGCCCTCCGAACCGAGCCAGAGCTCGTGCAGGGCGGGTCCCACCGCGGAACGCGGACCGGGCCGAGGCGCGGCGAACGTGCCGTCGGGCAGCACCACGGCCAGACCCAGCACCATGTCCTCGATGCTGCCGTAGCGGCTCGATTCCTGGCCGGATGACCTTGTCGCACACAGACCGCCCACGGTCGTGCCCGCGAGCGAGCTCGGGTAATGGCCCAGGGTCAACCCTCGGTCGTTGAGATGTCGTTCGAGCGCCAGCCCGTTCACTCCCGCCTCGCATCGACAGATGAGGTTGGCCTCGTCGACCTCGAGGATGCGATCGAACGCGCCCATGTCGAGCACCAGCTCACCTGATTGCGCACCGAGCGCGCCGCAAACTCCGCTTGCTCCTCCGAGTGGGGTCACCATGACTCGGTTGGCTGCCGCCCAGCGGAGGATGGCTGAGACCTGCTCGCGGCCGGACGGTCGAGCGACGAGCACGCGCGGCGGGCTGCTGCCCGCGCGCTCGTCCATGATCGCCAGCGGCCACAGGTCGCGAACCGGGCGCTCGTCGAGCGCCGCCGCGCCCACGATTGCTTCGAGCTCTGCTCTCACGTTCCGGACTTTGCGGCCCAGCGGCCGGCGAGCCAGCCGGTGAGGATGGGCACCCCGAACCCACAGGCCCCGGCGTAGTCGTATCCACCCAGCACGGCCCCGGCGGCGTACAGATTCGTGTAAGGCACCTGGCCGCCTTCGTCGAGCGGGTGCAGCTGATTGTCCGTGCGCAGTCCGCTGCGCAGCTCCTGGGCGGGGTCGATGTATTGAAGGTGCTGCAGGCGCGTACCGCTCGTGGCCACCACCTCGCCATCGTGAAAGACGCCGAGGTTCAAGAGCGGCTCAATCGTGAGCCGGCCGCCATCGAGGCCTCCGCCGATGTGATGACCGGTCGCCAGGATGAACGAGTCGCCGCGCAGCGAGCGGTCGCCCGTCCGCACCGAGGTGATCCGGCCCCGAGACGACTCGACAGACTGCACGGTCGCCTTGATCGAACCCAGGCCGATCGCCTGTTGAAGCCGCCACCCGTGCGGCGAGGGTGGCGTCGACAGGAGCTCGAATGAGTCCGGCGGGAGGTTGGTGAACCCGGGAGGATAGGCGGCCGAGGCCGCTCGCGCTTTCGTGAGGACGGGCGCGCGCCGGCCGTACAGGTCCGTGAGGGCGGCTGAGCCAGGCAGGTCCGCGATCGAAACCTGCTCGGCGAAGGCTATGATCCCGTGCAGCTCGCTCAGCGCTTGGGCCGTCGCCGCGGCGTCATAATCTCCGACCTCCGCCACACCGACCACCGCCACTCGCCGGCCGATCAATGCTTGCAGCTCGCCCGGCGCGACGGTCGCGGGGACGAGATTCCCTGGACGGGCGAGCCCATGGATGTCGGCGTAGCGACCACGTGTGCGCCAGCCCCCCTCGACCTTCAAGCCGTCCTTCTCGAGTGCGAGCAGCAGCGACTGGATCGCGGCGTCGAGCTCCAGGGAAAGACGCACCGAATCGAGCCCGAGCCGGGTGAACGGGTGGTGCGGCTGGCTCTTGAGGATGGCTTCGAGGTCGTCGACCACCTCCATCGCACCCGCATACAACGCGGTCGCGCCCGGCGCTCGCGCGACGACGGTCACCTCCGCGCCCTCGCGCCTGGCGCCCAGCGCGGCGCTGTACCCCGCGATGCCGCCGCCGATGACGACGACCCGACTCACAGCGTCATGCCTTGACGATGCGTCTCGTGTCGGCCACGTCGCGCTTCAACTGCAGCACGAGATCGTTGATGGTTGGGAACGCAATGTCCGCATGCAGATAGCGAACGAAATGAAACTCGAGCCGGCGCTGGTAGAGATCCCCTTCGAAATCCAGCAGGAACGCCTCGACCCGGAGCTGCGTGCCTCCGAACGTGGGCCGGTAGCCGACCGAAAGAGCGGCGATGAAGTTTCCTTCGGCCGCTTTGACCCGGCCGGCATACGCGCCGAGCGCAGGCACGAGCTTGTTGGGTTCGATGGCGATGTTGGCGGTGGGGAAGCCAAGCGTTCTGCCGACCCTGTCACCGGCCTCGACCGGACCCGAAAGCGAGTACTCACGGCCGAGCAGCTTGTTCGCAGTCTCCACATCGCCCAGAGTGACGAGGCGCCGTACGTCCGAGCTGTGCAGGGCTTTTCCGTCGACCAGGAGCGGAGGCACCACGTCCACCTGGTGACCGCGGTCGCGAAGCCAGCCTGCGCTGCCCTGGCGCTCCCGACCAAACGCGAAGTCGAACCCGATCACCCACCTGCGCACGTCCATCACGGTCGCGAGCTGGTCCACGAACTCTTGCGGAGACAACCCCGCGAGGGCACGATCGAATCGCAGCACGATCGCGTGCTCGATCCCGCACGCCTCGATCAGCGCGAGCTTCTCCGACAGGGTGGTGATCGACTGCGGGCAGTTGGCTGGGTCGAGCAGACATCGCGGGTGGGGCTCGAACGTGATCAGGGCGGGCTGGGCTTGTTCGTCCGCGGCGGCTGCAACAGTTCTCCGGATCACCTCGGCATGGCCGGCATGGACGCCGTCGAAGCTGCCGATCGTGAGCGCGACGCGGCCGATCGGGCTCGAGGGCAGCCCGAGATGAACCTTCAGCTCAGTACCTTTTCGGGCACGAAGGTGCGGCGGAGCGGGTCGGTGTGGCCGAGCGCGACCAGGCGCCCCGCCGAATCGTGGGCGCGGATCGGGCCCGGGCCCGGCTCGGGGAGCACGCGCACGGCCCGACCCTGCCGGACCATCGCCTCCTGCTCGACATTGAGGCGCACGCGCTCCATGTCCGGCAGTATGACTTCGGCCGGCAGCAGTCGAGCGCGGACGTCCTCGGCGCTGGTCTGCGCCTCGATTGTCATGGCCGTCTCGACCGTCAGCGGGCCGTACGCGGTGCGGACGAGCCGGCCCAGGTACCCTCCCACTCCCAACCGGCGGCCCAGGTCGCGGGCGATGGAGCGCAGGTAGGTCCCACTCCCGCTGCAGATCTCCACCCGCGCGACCGCCAGGGGTCCCGGGGCAAAGTCGAGGACGCGAGCCGCGAACACCTCCACTTCCCGTGCCGTCGGCTTCGGCTCTTCGCCGCGGCGCGCGAGCCGATAAGCGCGCTGGCCGTCGACCTTCACCGCAGAGAACGCAGGGGGTTCCTGGAGGATGCGGCCCGTGAAATGCGTCAGGGCTTCGGCGACGTCGTCGATGGTCAGGGCGCTCGGATCGCCCTCCGCGTGCTTTTCCGCCTCGGCGTCGTCGGTTGCGGTCGAAAAGCCCAGGTGGATGTCGGCCACGTATGTCTTGGGGAGCTGATGGGCGAACTCGGCCAGGCGGGTCGCGGATTCAAAAAGGATCGGCAGGACACCGGTGGCCAGGGGGTCCAGCGTGCCTGCGTGGCCCACTCGGTGCGCCCCGGTCAGGTGCCGGAGCCGCCTGACGACTGTGAAGGAAGTCTCGCCGGCGGCCTTGTCGACGTTGAGGACGCCGCTTATGAAGCTGAGGCCAGAGTTAGGGCTTCGCTGAGGCGGCAATGATCGCCTCCTTGGCCGCCGACAGCACCTGCTGCACCGCCTCGTCCATGGACTTCTCGATCTCCGCCCCCGCTGCGCGTATGTGGCCGCCTCCCCCGAACGTTGCGCACAGTGCCGCCGCGTCGACCGCTCCCCGGCTGCGGACGCTGATCTTGGTCAGGTCGGAGGAGACCTCTTTGAAAAGGACGGCCAGCTCCAACCCGGCGATGCTGTTGAGGGTGTCGATGATGCCCTCGGACTCGGCCATCACCGCGCCCGCCTCGCGCAGCATCCGACGCGTCACCTTGGCCCAGGTCAGCCGGCCTTCGAGCTCGATGCGCATCGTCGCCAGCGCCAGGGCGCTCAGCTTCAAGGTGGTCTCGGGCCGCATCTTGTAGACCTGGGTGGCGATGTGACCGGGATCGGCCCCCAGGTGAGCCAGCCTCGCGGCGTCCTCGAGCGCTCGCGGGGTCGTGTTCTCGTGGCGGAAACCGCCCGTGTCGGTGAGGAGCGCGACGTAAAGGTTGATCGCGATGGTGGGTGTGATCGCGTACTCGAAATGGTCGAGCATCTCCATCACCATCTGACCGACCGCGGACGCTTCGGAGTCGATCACGTTGATGTCGCCGAACCGCGAGTTCGAGGGGTGATGATCGATGTTGACGATCGTCGCGTGTGAGGCGATCTGCTTGACGCTGCTCCCAGACCTTTCGAGGTTGCCGGAGTCGAAGAAGAAGACGAGCTCCGGATCTGCGGCGCCAGGCGGCTCCACGTCGATCTGGTCGAATCCCGGCAGGAACGCATACATCTGGGGCAGCGGAGGCGGTATCACCACCCACGCGTGCTTGCCCGCCGTGCGCAGGGCCTCGGCGAAAGCGAGGCTGCAGCCGAGCGTGTCGCCGTCGGCATCCTTGTGTCCGAAGATCAGGATCTCCTGGTTGGAGTCGATGAGGTCCTTGATCTCGTCGTACTCAGACCGTGACTTGCGTTTCGCCGTAGCTATTTCTCGTCCTCCTCCGATGCCGGAAGAACTTCCTTGAGCAGCTCCGATATGTGCACGCTGTACTCAATCGACGGGTCCAGCTCGAAGCGTAGGTCCGGCGAGTACCTGAGGTTCTGCAGGCGGCGCCCGAGCTCGTGCCGGATCAGGCCTTTCGCAGAGTCGAGCCCCTTCATCGAAGCCTTCTTCTGATCGGGGTCGCCCAGCACGCTGACTCGAACGCGTGCGTTGCGCAGGTCCGGTGACATCCGCACCGCGGTGATGCTCACGAAACCGATTCGTGGGTCCTTCAGCTCGCGACGAATTATGGACATGATCTCCTCACGGACCTGCTCTCCGACCTGATCGGCGCGGTAGCTCGTCATGGCGACCTCCGCAGTCAATTTATTCGCGGATCTCAGATTTCTTCCCGCTCGAGGCGGTACGTCTCCATCACGTCATCGGGCTGGAACGCGTCGTAGCCCTCGAGCCCGATGCCGCACTCCTGTCCTGCCGGCATCTCTCGCACGTCCTCTTTGAAGTGCTTCAAGGAGCTGATCCTGCCTTCGTGGAGCAGCTCTTTGCCGCGAAACAGCTTGGCCCATCCGCCCCGGCTGACCTTGCCCTCCACGACGCGGCTGCCGGCAATGACGCCCAGCCGCGGGATCTTGATGGGGATGATGACCTCGACCTTGCCTTCGCGGATCTGGCGGTACGTCGGCTCGCGCAAGCCCTTGGCGGCGCGTTCGACGTCCTCGGTCAGCTTGTAGATGACGTCGTAATAGCGAACCTCGACCTTAGCCCGCTCCGCCGCCGCCGTGGCGGCAGGCGTCGGTTTGAGGTTGAAGCAAACGATGATCGCGTTGGAGACGCCGGCGAGCAGAAGGTCTGAGTCGCTGACGGCGCCGACGCCCTGGCCGACGATCTTGATCGCGACCACGGGGTCTTCGATCTTCTGGAGAGCGCTGAGGAGGGCCTCGAGGGTGCCTTGCGCGTCCGCCTTGACGACCAGGCTCAGCTCCTTGACCTCGCCTTCCTTGGCACGGCGCGCGAGCTCTTCGAGCGTGATGCGCGGGGCGACGTCCCTCGCCGCCTCGCTGGTGCGGCGTTCGGTCAGCTTGGTCAGCGCGATCTGGCGCGCAGCCTTCTCGGAGCCGACGACCTGGAAGATGTCGCCCGCCTGCGGGACCTCGCTCATGCCGGAGACGACCACCGGGGTCGCGGGCGGCGCCTGGGTCACGCCCTGGCCGCGATCGTCCGTGAGGGCTCGCACGCGACCGTAGATGTGACCGCAAACGAAGTCGTCTCCAACCTTCAGCGTTCCGGCCTGCACAAGCACCGTCGCGACCGGGCCGCGGCCGCGCTCGAGGTGGGCGTCGACCACCGTGCCGATGGCGTTTCGGTCCGGGTTGGCTTTCAGCTCGAGGATGTCCGAGGAAAGGACGATGGTCGTCAGCAGGTCGTCGATGCCCTGACCCGTCTTGGCGCTGAGATGCACGCACTCCAGCTCGCCACCGTAGTGCCGTGTGACCAG
>DASWBB010000030.1:0-2161 GCA_036390875.1 Candidatus Dormiibacterota bacterium | reverse complement strand
CGCTCGATGTGCGCCGAGACTGCTCTGGCGCTGTGAAGAAGGGATGGTCGACATGACGTAACGGAGCGACAAGTTCAGGGCGGCCTGCCGGTGTGAGTCCGGTCCGGGGAGATGCCTGGGTCCCTGGTAGCGATGCCCCCGCGCGTGGTCGAGAGACCGGGTGCGGAGCGGGGCGTGAGCGACCGCGCGGTCTGCAACGTGAGTGAAGCCTGAGTAAGCGTCGTCATAGATTCCCCCGCCCGCGGGTGGGGCCAAGAGGGTGCCGAGCCGGTATCGAGACGGCGAAGGCCATGGAAAGCGTTCTTGTTCCAGGAGCGGGCGCTGAGGGACCCTCCGGCGTATTGGGCGTTGAACGAGCGGATGGTCGTCCTGGGAACTCGGGAGAGCCGTCTTGGCCCCGTCGCCTGCGGGGTGGCGGGAAGCGATGCCCCTCCTATAACCGGCGAACCCGGGAAGTGGTGTGGGCGGTCGAGCGGCAGTCGGAGCGGGTCGTAGTACTGCTTGAGCCGTTGCGGACAACATAACCGCCGGTGAGGGAAGGGCCCGTACTTCATCGATGCACGGGAAGGATGGGAAGGACTCTGATGAGTGCCGTATCGGCTAGGTCCGTCAGCCACGCCAAGGGCGTGGACCGGGTTCGTGCCCTCCAACACGTGCTCTACCGCTGCGCTAAGCAGGATCAGGATCGCCGCTTCCACGCCCTCTACGACAAGGTCGCCCGCAGCGATGTGCTCTGGAGGGCTTGGGGTGAGGTCCGTGCAAACCGCGGAGCGCCGGGCGTCGATGGCGTGACCATCGACGCCATCGTCGCGTCCGGGGTGGGCGACTTCCTCGACGAGCTCGCGGAGAGGTTGCGCGCCGGGACGTACCGGCTGCGGCCGCTACGGCGGGTGTACATCCCGAAGCCGGGCAGGCCAGGGCAGTTGCGGCCTCTCGGCATCCCTTGCCTGGCCGATAGGGTGGTCATGGCGGCAGCGAAGATCGTGCTCGAACCGATCTTCGAGGCCGACTTTCTCCCGACCAGCTACGGGTTTCGGCCCGGACTGTCGGCCCACCACGCGCTGGAGACGGTCAGGACGACGGTCAACCAGGGCCAGGTGTGGGCGCTCGATGCTGACATCAAAAGCTGTTTCGACGAGATTTCGCATTCGGCGCTGGTCGCTCAGATCGAGCGGCGGGTGTCCGATCGGCGGATGTTGAAGCTGCTCCGAGGTTGGCTTCGGGCGGGGGTGTTCGAGGGCGGGATCGTGTCCGCGATCGAAGCGGGCACCCCGCAAGGGTCGCCGATCTCACCGCTGCTCGCAAACATCGCTCTGCATGTGCTCGATCAGGCGTGGCAGGCGAGCGGGCAGCGGCTGGGAGTGCTGGTGAAGTACGCAGATGACCTCGTCGCCCTATGCGCCACCCGCGAGCAGGCCGAAGAGGCCCGCGAGCTGGTGGCGGCGATCCTGGACGGACTCGGGTTGCGGCTGCACCCCGCTAAGACCAGGATCGCGCACCTCGCCGAAGGCGCCGAAGGGTTCGATTTCCTCGGCTTTCAGCATCGGATGCGCAAGTCGTGGAAGTGGCGGGGTCGTTGGTATCTGCAGAAATGGCCGTCCAAGCGGGCGATGGCCTCGATCAGAGGCAAGATCCGCGACCGCACGGCCCGTCGCTACGCCAGGCTGCCGTTAGAGGACGCGGTCGAGAACGTCAACCACGCAGTCCGTGGTTGGGGGAACTACTTCCGCTACGGAAACTCCGGGGAGAAGTTCTCGCAGATCGACAGCTACGCCCACGAACGCCTCGCGATCCTCGCCAGCACCAAGCACGGACTCACAGGCCGAAACTGGGTCACCCGCTTCAACCACGAATGGTGCACCAGAATCGGCGTCTATCGCCTAACCGGAACGGTCAGACCCACGACTGCGTATGCCCGTCGGTGAACGATGTCGGAGAGCCGTGTGCGGGAGAACCGCATGCACGGTTCGATGCGGCGGCGGGAGGCAACCACAGCCAGTCGGGCCAGCACGCGCCGTGCGGCCGAGGGAGCCTCCCGCCGACCCTACAATGTGTATTATGTAGTCTTACCTGCAAATAAGCCACTTTTGCGAGCAACTCAGGAGCTACGGCGCTCGCTTCGGGTGGCCTAGTTATGGAACTGAGCGAGCTCTTCAAGCGT
>DASWBB010000029.1:0-67991 GCA_036390875.1 Candidatus Dormiibacterota bacterium | reverse complement strand
GAGGTGCTGGGGACCGGGGCCGCCGCGGCTCCTGCTGTCGTGGAGATGATGCGGACGATCGGAGTCGTCTGATGGCCCCGGTGCTGGTCCTGGTCGAGCACACGAATGGCGTGGCCTCCGATCCTTCGCTCCAGGCGCTGACGCTCGCCAGGACGTTCGCAACAGGCGATTCGGTGCAGGCGCTTCTGATCTCCAAGCCCATTGGGTTGGAGCAGGAACTGCGGAGAGATACGGTCACGGCTCTCGCTCACGACCTCGGAGCGCGCCATGGTGTCGACGCCACGCATATCGCCGAACACGAAGCGCTCGACGAATTCGCACCGGACGCATGGGCCGCGATTCTGGGCCAGCTCGCCGATCGACTGGGCTCCACCGCTGTTTTCGCGGAGGGCACCGATCGCGGCAACGACGTGATGGCGCGCGTGGCGGCGCGATCGAACCTGCCCCTGGCGACGAACTGCACCGCAGTCGTGCCTGGTCCGCCCGTGACCGTGACCCGCCAGCGCTGGGGCGGCAGCCTGCTCGAGGAAGCGCGGCTGCATACCGCGCGAGCGCTGATCACCGTCGCGCCTCACACCGTTTCCATTGAGGCGGCGCGAGCCGAAACGAAGGTCGAGAGATTTACTCCGCAGCTGAAACAGCAAGAACTAGTCGTGCGCGTGTCGGAGCACGTCAGCACCAAGGGCGGTGGCGTCTCTCTCGCGGAGGCCAAGGTGGTCGTGAGCGGCGGGCGCGGCGTAGGCTCCAATGAAGGCTTCGCGATCATCGAAGAGCTGGCCGGCCTGCTCGGCGGCGCGGTGGGCTGCTCACGCGTCGTGACCAGCGCGGGCTGGCGGCCTCATAGCGACCAGGTCGGCCAGACGGGCACCAAGATCGCTCCGGACCTTTACATCGCGTGCGGGATCTCCGGGGCGACACAGCACATGGCGGGCTGCAAAGGCGCCAAGCGCATCCTGGCCATCAACAGCGATGCCGAGGCGCCGATCATGCTGAACGCCGACTACGCCGTGGTCGGCGACCTGAAGGAGATCGTGCCGGCCATCTCAGCCGAGATTCGCAAACAGAGGTGAACCCGATCGCCGCCGTCGTCCTGGCGATTGCGCTCGCCGTCGCCGGCGCGCTCTTCGGCCGGCGCGCTCTGCTCCTCTACCGGCTCATCCGCAAGGGCAAGCCGGTCGCCCGATTCGACGACCTGCCGCGACGTGCCCAGGCCGAGGCGGTGGTCGTGGTCGGACAGAGCAAGCTCCTGCAGCGGCTGGGGCCAGGCCTCATGCATGCCGCCATCTTCTGGGGCTTCATCGTGCTGTTCCCGACGATCTTCATCGCAATGATCGGCGTGGTCGACGGGCACGCCACGCTGCCGTGGCTCGGCCACCAGGGTTGGTACGCGCTGCTCGTCGATCTATTCGCTTTCCTTGTGCTTGCGGGCGTGATCGCCGCATTCGCCATCCGCAAGGTGCAGCGGCCGCGCCGATTCGCCGGCAGCCACGTGCGTGAAGCGGATGTGATCCTGCTCCTGATCGCGGGCATCGTCATCTCGTTGTTCGTCTGGCATGCGAGCCGGATCGCGCTTGGGTTGAACGAATATCCCTCCGAGTGGGCGCCGATATCGAGCCTCCTGGCGCAGGCCGTCCCTCCGTCGTGGGCGCCATATCTCGAGCGCGCCGCGGTGTGGACGCACGTGCTGATCATCCTGGGCTTCCTCGTCTACCTCCCGTACTCGAAGCACCTGCACATCTTCCTGGCCGCGGTCAACGTCTTCTTCGGCCGCACGAGGAAGCGCGGGCGACTGGAGCCGGTCAACCTCGAAGCTCCCGATGACGAGGTCCGTTATGGAGCCGCCACCGCGGCCGACCTCACGTGGAAGCAGATCGTCGACACGATGTCGTGCACCGAGTGCGGCCGCTGCCAGGATGTCTGCCCGGCGTTCAACACCGGCAAGGAGCTGTCACCGAAGCTCCTGATCATGGCGCTGCGCGACCAGGCGCTCAAACCGCGCGACCCCGCAGTGAAGCTTCCACCGCTGGTGCCCACAGCGGTCTCCGACAACGTGGTCTGGGACTGCCTCACGTGCGGCGCGTGCCAGCAGGAGTGCCCGGTCGGCATCGAGCACATCGACCACATCATCGACCTGCGGCGCAACCTGGTCATGGTCGAATCGCGCTTTCCGGCCGAGGCGGCGCCGGTGCTGCGGGACATCGATCGCGCGTCCAATCCGTGGGGCAAGCCTCAAGCGGACCGCGCGCACTGGGCGGACGGGCTCGGCGTCCACACGCTCCAGCCCGGGGAGGAGCCGCCCGATGTCCTCTTCTGGGTCGGCTGCGCGCCGGCCTACGACGAGCGCGCGCGCAAGGGCGCCATCTCGACCGCGAAGCTGCTCAAGGAGTCCGGTGTGGACTTCGCGATCCTCGGGCCGCGCGAGTCCTGCACCGGCGACCCCGCACGGCGGATGGGCGACGAGTACACGTTCCAGCAGCAGGCCAAGCAGAACGTCGGGACCCTGAACTCGTCGGGCGTCAAGAAGATCGTGACCACGTGCCCGCACTGCTTCAACACGCTTGCGAACGAGTACCCGGACTTCGGCGGCCACTACGAGGTCGTGCATCACACGGCCTTCCTGGCGGAATTGATGCGCGACGGAAAGATCAAGCCCCTGGCGGCGGACAAGGCGATCACATATCACGACTCCTGCTACCTCGCCCGCCACAACGACGTCATCGCCGAGCCGCGCGAGCTGGTGGCGGCGGCGGGGCGGCCGGTCGAGATGGCGCGCAGCGGGAAGCGCACCTTCTGCTGCGGCGCCGGGGGCGCGAGGATGTGGATGGAGGAGAGCCGCGGCCGCGCGATCAACCAGGAGCGCGTCCGCGAGGCAGCCGCCACCGGCGCGCAGACGCTGGCCGTGGCGTGTCCCTTCTGCACTGTGATGCTCGACGACGGTGTGCGTGAGACCGGGGCCAAGCTGAAGGTCGTCGACCTCGCGACGCTGCTTTCGGAGGCGGTGGAGCGCCGCAAGGCATGGGACGCAAGGGCATCGGGCCCGGATGACTAGCTCGAGCCAGGCCGGCGCCGTGGTCATCGGCGGCGGCATCACCGGCTGCAGCGTCGCCTACCACCTCGCCAAAGCCGGCGTGGGCAACGTGCACCTGGTCGAGAAAGGCGAGCTGACGAGCGGGTCGACGTGCCATGCCGCCGGTCTGGTCACGCAGTTCAACCCGTCACGGACGATGATGCGGTTCCGCCGCTACAGCATCGAGCTGTACCGCGAGCTCGGCGTGTTCGAGACGGTCGGCAGCCTGCGCTTCGCGTCGAGCCAGGAGCAGCTGATGGAGCTGCAGCGCACGGCGAGCCGCGCGCGTGGGATCGGGCTCGACGTTGAGCTGGTCTCGGCGGATGAAGCGGCAAGGCTGATGCCGGCGATCACAACGCGATCGCTGTATGGAGCGGTATGGGTGCCCGGAGATGGGCACCTGGATCCGCATACAGCCACCCACGCGCTCGCGCGCGCGGCCAGGTCGCTGGGCGCGGAGATCACAACGGGCGTGCGCGTAACGGGCATCGAGCTGTCGAACCGAGGCTCGATCTCGGCAGTCGTCACCGAGACGGGGAGGATCGAGACCGAAGTCGTGGTGGTGGCGGCGGGGATCTGGGCGCCCCAGATCGCGGCCATGGCGGGCGCGCAGGTGGTCTCGACGCCGGTCGACCACCAGCACGCGGCCCTACGCGCGGTCCCCGGCCACGAGCTGCCCAACGACATGCCCTGCTTCCGCGACCCGGACAACCTCGTGTACGGCAAGTCCGAGGCCGAGGGCGTGATCCTCGGCGGGTACGAGGCCGACCCGGTCGCGCGCTGGATCGACGGCGTGCCCTGGGACCATTCCGGGACTTCGTTGCCTCCGGACCAGGCGCGCTTCGAGCCGCTGCTTCGCGGCGCGGCGCGCAGGTTCCCGTTCCTGGGCGACGCCGGGATCGTCAAGCTCGTCTGCCACCCCGACGCGATGACGCCTGACGCCAATCCGCTGCTCGGCCCGGTGCCGGGCGTCCGCGGCCTGTACCTGGCGGCCGGCCTCTCGCTCAACGGATTCGGCGGCGCCGGCGGCATCGGCCGCGCGCTGGCGGAGTGGGTGACCGGTGGCGAGACCGAGCTCGACCTGCACCCCTACCGCTGCTGGCGCTTCGGCCCCGTCCATCGCGACCACCGCTATGCGGCTGAGCTAGCCCGCGAGGCTTATCGCTACTACTACTACCTGCGCTATCCATTCGATTCGGATGAATGGGGCCGGCCGCGCCGCACCAGCGCTCTGCACAACCGCATGCAAGACCTCGGCGCGGTGTTCGGGGCCAAGCACGGCTGGGAGCGCGTCGATTACTACGAGCCGGGCCGGCCGTGGCGGCGCGCGGGCGCCGACCAGCGCCGTTTTGGCTGGACGCGCCCGCCGTACTTCGAGGTGATGGCCGAGGAGCACGCTGCCTTCCGCGAACGCGCCGGCATCATCGACATGACGTCGTTCGGAAAGATCGAGGTGAGCGGTCCCGGAGCGCTGGCGTTGCTCGAGCGCGTGGCCGGCAATCTCATCGACCGGCCGGTCGGCAGCGTCGTTTACACACAGCTGCTGGAGAAGGATGGCGGCATCGCCGCGGATGTGACCATCACGAGGCTGGGCGATGAGCATTTCCGCGTCGTGACCGGCGCCGGCTACGTGAACACCGACATGGGCTGGCTTCGGCTGCAGGTGCGAGACGGCGACCCGCGGGTCGAGATCCGTGAGTCGACCGAGGACCTCGCGGTGATTGGAATGTGGGGCCCGCTCGCGCGCGAGGTCCTCGAGCGCGTGACTGCTGACGACGTCTCGGATGAAGGCTTTCCGTTCATGCAGGCGCGGACGCTCCGTGTTGGCGGCGCTACCACGCTGGCGCAGCGCGTCACCTATGTGGGCGAGCTCGGGTGGGAGCTATACCTCGATCCCGCATGGGCCGGCCAGGTGTGGGACCGGCTGATGCACGCCGGAGGCTCCTCGGGCATCCGGCCGGGAGGCTACCGCGTCCTCGACTCGCTCCGGATGGAGAAGGGCTACCGCTACTACGGCACCGACCTGACCCTGCTCGACAATCCGCTCGAGGCCGGATTGGGATTCTGCGTCCAGTTCGAGAAGCCCGAGTTCAACGGCCGCGAGCCGCTGCTGGCCGCGCGCGAGCGCGGCATTGCGCGGCGGCTGCGCACGCTGGTCGTCGGCGGCGAGGATTACGAGCCCATCTACGGAGGCGAGGCGGTGCATCGGGAGGGCGAGGTGATCGGCCGGCTGCGCAGCTGTGGATATGGTTTCACGGCCAAGCGCAATCTCGCCTATTCATACCTTCCCGTCGATCTCAAGCCTGGCGGCAGCGTCGAGGTCGAGGTGTTCGGACGCATGGTGCCGGCCGCGGTCACCACGGATGCCGTCGTGCAGCGTGAGCATGTCAAGGGCTGACGAGGCGATCGCGCGCGTCGCGCTCTGGAAGGGCGAGGACGTGCAGATATCGCCGCTCTCGGGCGGCCTCACCAACGAGAACTACCTGGTCTCGGCTGCCGGCATGCGCTACGTGGTCCGCGTGCCGGGGCAGTCCACCGAGCTGCTGGCGATCGACCGCGCCAACGAGGTCCACAACACCAGGGCGGCGGCCACGACGGGGATCGGGCCGAAGGTGCTGGAGGTGATTCCCGACCTCGAAGTGATGGTGCTGGAGTTCATCGAGGGCCCGACCATGTCGGCCAGGTCCTTGCAGTCGGCGGGGATGGCGAAGCGTATGGCCGATTCGTTTCGGCGTCTGCATTCCGCGCCGCGCTTCCTCCAGGACTTCAACATGTTCCGGCTCATCGAGAGCTACCTCGAAATCGTCGAGGCGCATGACGTCACGATTCCGCCCGACTACCACAAGCGCCTACCCACCATCGCGGAGATCGAGCGCGCCGTGGCCGCCGGAGCCCTGCCTTCGGTGCCCTGCCACAACGACCTGCTGTGCGAGAACTTCATCGACGACGGCGCCGCTCTCCGCATCGTCGACTACGAGCTGAGCGGCAACAACGACCCCTGCTTCGACCTCGGCAACACCGCGCAGGAAGCCGAGTTCGACGACGAGCTCAGGGCCACTCTGTGTGAGGCGTATTTCGGAAGGGCTGACGCCCAGCAGCTCGCGCGCATGAACCTTTTCGCTTTGATGTCGGACGTGGGCTGGACGTTGTGGGGGGCCATCCAGGCCAGGATCTCCGCGATCGATTACGACTTCACGGGCTACTACACCGCCCGGTGGGAACGTGCGCAGCACGTGATGGAGTCGAAACGATTTCGAGAGCTGCTGGGCGAGGCTCTGGCCTGATTGGCGCCCCCACCCGGCCGCGCGCTACGCGCGCAGCCGACTTCCCCACGTGGTGAGGAGGCGAGCTAGCTCCGTTTGATGACGATCACCGAGATGTCGTCGGCGGCGCGGTCGATGCGATCGGCTGAGTTCTTCAGGTGGCGGTACAGCTCGCGTGACTTGAGAATCAGGCTCACCTCGAGCCCGCTGTCGAAGAGCCTGCCGACCGCCTGGTGGTACAGGCCGTCGATCCGGTTCTCCGATCGCTTGGCGCGAACCGCATGCTCCGAAGCGACGCCGGGGTGGGCAAGCAGCTCTCCCACGGCCGATCGGATGTGCGTAGCTCCCTCCACCAGCACCTTGGCCATCTCGTTGAGACCTTCCGGCGGGTCGATCTTGTAAATCGCGAGCTCAACAGCGGTTTCGTTGGCGGCGTCAAGGATGTCGTCGATGGCGCGTGACAGAGCGAAGAGATCCTCGCGGTCGAACGGCGTTGCGTATGTATGCGCCAGCTCGTCGATGAGGATCCGCCGCTTCGCATCGCCCTCGCGCTCGATCCCTTTGACCTCGTCGACGAGCTCCTCGTTGCCGCTGGGCGCCCTGCCGAACTTCTCCACGACCTGAAGCGCTCGTACCGTCAGGTCAGCCTGATCGATGAGCAGCTCGATGAACCGGCGGTCGTTCGATCGGGTAAGCGCGCGAATCGAGCGGCCGAAGCTCATGGCGCAACCGAGAAAAGACGCATCGCCAGGTGCAACATCGCGGCGACCACCACCGCGAGCGGTAGGGTCAACAGCCAGCTGCCGACCATCTCCCTGACTATTCCCCAGCGAATCGAGGAGGCGCGCTGCGCTGCGCCGACTCCGACCAGGCCGCCGTCAATCGTCTGGGTCATGCTCACCGGCGCGCCCGCGATCGCGAGCACCGACACAACACCACCGGAGGCCAACTGCTGCGCGAGCGCCTGCATCGGACGCACCTTCAGCACTCCGGACCCGATGCGGCGCGCGACCCGCGATCCACCAATGATTGCGCCGAGGAAAAACAAGATGAATGCGCCAATGATAGGCGTCGGTCCTGAGAACACCACAGGTTGGCCGTGATTGGGAAAGGACATGCCGACAGCGATGAGGCCGACCGTCTTCTCCATGTCGTTGGCACCGTACGCGAAGGCCTGGATCCCTGCGGTGGCGAATTGAAATCGCGCCAGGCCGAGAATCGATGCATGCGACCGACCACCCAGGAAACGGCGGACTCCGGCGTACAGCGCGAGCGCGAGCAGCCCACCGCCCAAAACCGAGATGGGCATTCCGAGCAGAACCCGCGCCACGCCGCGCCAATGGACGAGAGCCAGCTGGCCGCTTGCCGCCACCCAACCCAGCATCGCGCCGACCAGAGCCAGAGTCATGCTCGTCGGTATGCCGATTCGCCACGAGAGCAGGACCACGCTTACAGCGGACACGGTGATCAGGACGAACTCGAGCTCTCCCTGGCTGCGAAGATCGATAACGTTCGTGCCCATCGTTTGCGCCACCGCGGTGCCAATCACGAGCGGGCCTACGACGCTGAACAGCAGCAGCGCCGCTGCGACTCGGGGGCTGATGAGACGTCCGGACGTGAAGGACGCCATGAGGTTGCCACCGTCGTTGAAGCCGGAGACGAGCCCGAACAAGCCCGCAGCCGCCAGCGGGGCCGCGGCCGCCAGGCTCACCACGCGAGGCTGACGATGTCGACCTTCTCGTCTAGGAAAGTCCGACGATCTCTCCGCGATCGTCGATGTCGATCCTGATGGCATTGGGATGCGACGGCAGGCCCGGCATGGTGCGCATGTCGCCGCAGATCGGATAGACGAAGCCGGCGCCGACCGACGCCCTGACTTCGCGCACGGGTAGCTTCCAGCCCTTGGGGGCGCCCTTGAGCTTGGGGTCCGACGAGATCGAGAGGTGTGTCTTGGCGATGCAGACGCACAGCTTGCCGAAGCCGTTGCGCTCGAACGAGTCGAGCTGCTCGGCCGCCGGTGGGTAGTACTCGACTCCGTCGGCCCCGTATACCTTGGTCGCGATCGTCTCGATCTTCTCGCGGAGGGTCGCTTCCAGTGGGTAGAGGAAGCGGAACGTGCTGGGTTCGGCGGCCGCCTCGGCAACCGCCTCGGCCAGGTCGGTGGCGCCCCTGCCTCCATCGGCGAAGTTGGTGCACACGGCCGATCGAACCCCGATTTCCTCGGCGATCTCGCGCACCGCCGCCTGCTCGGACGGGTGGTCGGTGGGGAACGCATTGATGGCCACCACCGGCGTCACGCCGTGTATGCGCATGTTCTCAACCTGCTTGCGCAGGTTGTCGGCGCCCGCCCAGACGTCGTCCGGGTTTTCCTTCACCATCTCGGGCGGCAGCGACTTGCCGGCCACCACCTTGAAGCGGCCAGAGTGAACCTTGAGTGCCCGTACGGTGGCCACCACCACCGCCGCGTCGGGAGCCAGACCCGACGCACGGCACTTGATGTTGAAGAAGCGCTCGGCGCCCATGTCAGCCGCAAAGCCGGCCTCGGTGACGAGGAAATCTCCGCAATGGATGCCGATCAGGTCCGCGATCACGGAAGAGTTACCGGTGGCGATGTTGCCAAACGGGCCCGCATGCACGAGCACGGGCGTGTTCTCGAGCGTCTGTAGAAGGTTGGGCTTGATGGCGTCCCGAAGGATGACCGTCATCGCTCCGGCCGCGAAGATGTCCTCGGCGGTGATGGGCTTGCCGTGGGTGGTGTTGCCGATCACGATTCGTCCGAGACGCTGGCGCATATCGCGCAACGAGGTGGTCAGCGCCAGCACCGTCATCACCTCGGACGCGGCGGTGATGTCGAACCCCGTGGCGCGAATCACCCCGTCCTCGCGCGTGCCCAGGCCGACGATGACGTTGCGAAGAACCCGATCGCTCACATCGAGAACGCGTCGCCACGTGACGCTGTCTCGGTCGACGAGCGCCTCGTGGTGATGGATCTGGTTGTCGATCATCGCCGCGAGCAGGTTGTGGGCGGCGGTGATGGCATGCGTATCACCCGTGAGGTGCAGGTTCAGCCGCTCCATCGGCACGACCTGGCTGTAGCCGCCGCCGGCGGCACCACCCTTGATGCCGAAGGTCGGGCCCATGGACGGCTGGCGGATGGCCACCGTCGCCTTCTTGCCGATATATGAAAGCGCCTGGCCCAGGCCGACGGTGGTCGTCGTCTTGCCTTCGCCCAGCGGCGTCGGCGTGATCGCGGAAACCACGACGTACTTCGCTTTCGGCCGGTCCGCCAGCTCGTCGATCGCATCGAGCCGGATCTTGGCCACGTCGGAGCCGTATGGCTCGAGGAGGTGCGAACCGATGCCCATCTTGGCCGCAATCTCGGGCATCGGCAGTAGACGCGCCCGGCGCGCGATGTCGAGGTCGGTTGGGAATGTGACAGCCAAGGTTTCCCCTCCTTTTCAGGTGGCCCGCAGCCGCGCCAACGTGTCCTGGCGCCAGCGCTCGGTGGCCTCGATCTCGTTGAAGGTGAAGAAATGCAGGCCTGCGACCTTGCGCTCGGGCGCGGCCAGGTCCGGCAGCAATCCACTCGCGAAACGCTCGGGGTCGTAGCCGCCGGGCTGGACCATGCGCATGAACCAGTTGGAGTGGCCGCGCAGGAACCGCGCCGAATCGGCGAGACCGATGCGCGTCGAGACGCGCAGCAGCTTCGCGGGATCGGCCACGCCGGCGAGACCGATATGGATAGGTAGCTGGACGCCGCGGCGGCGGACGCGCGCGACCCACTTCCTCACGGTCCTCGGGTCGAAGCAGAGATTGCTGACGATGTAGGTGGCAAGGCGGCGCTTGTCCCACATCGCCTGGATGGTGAGGTCGTCCTCGATGAAGCTGTGCCGTTCGGGATAGCCGGTGATGCCGATGTCGCGCAGCCCGTGCGCCCCGGCGGAGATCGCCTCGAGCAGCGAAACGGAGTCCGGGAAATCCCCGGCCGGTTCCTTGGCATCGCCGGCCACGACGAAAATCTCGCCGCGGCCGATCGCGGCGACCCTGGCCAGGACCTCTTGCAGGTGCGCCTGGTCTTTGATCAAACGGGCGGATATATGCGGGACGACCTGGTAGCCGTGCTTGGCCAGCCGTTCGGCCAGAGAGACGGTGGCGTCGATGCCTCGGCGCGGCGAGGCGGTGATCGTGACGGTCACCTCTTTCGGAACGTGGGCGACGACGAGCTCCTCGACGCTTTCGGTCGGCAGCACCTCGTAGCGCGGTGACCGAAGAAAGGAGATCAGGCCCTGGCGGCTGGATTCATCGGTGAGGCCGATGCGTCCCAGCAGCCGGGCCGGCGCCCCCGGACCTGAACGCACGCGCCCGCTCACCACACTTGCCCTCGTTGTCGCACTATACGGCACTGTCGCGTCACGCGCAACGCGATTCAGGGGCGCCAGCGGACAGGGAGGATCACGTTCCGATCGAGCGGGGTGCCCTCCCGCCCGGAGTCGAAACCGGCGATGGGCACATTGCCGGCCAGCTCGCGGTGCAGGGCCGCCATCTGCTCCGACTCGACCGCGCCGGCGGGGTCGGTGGGGCCGTCGTGGTCGACCATCGTGCATGCGATGGCGAGGTGGCCTTCCCCCGCGTCGAACAGCTCGACCACGCGCGCCTGGCACGGCCAGTCGACGAGCGAGGAGGTCGTCACCTCCCAGAATCCGCAGCCGTTTTGACGCGAGTCCGGTCGGGGCCTGATCGCGTTGGCGTGGATGTGGCCGTTGAGCCAAAGCACGACGTTGCCCGCGGCGTGCACCAGCTCGATGACCTCGCCCGCGTCGACGTATCGCGACCCGCCTGCGCCGCGCCGGTTGCCCATCGTGTCGAGCGTGTGATGCGACGCGATCACGACCGGCCGGTCGCGCGCCTCTCGCAGTCGGCCATCGAGCCATCTGGCCTGTTCTTCGTCGATGCAGCCGTCCGCGCCGCCCGCGGTGCACGCTGTGTCTAGAACCACGAACCGCACCGCCGGAGTGTCGTGAACGTAGTAAGCCCTGCCGTCCTGGCGGATGGTGGCGTCGAATTCCTCACGGGTGAAGGGTCGTCTATCGGCATCTGGTGTGACGGGCAGGAAGGGACCCGCCATGAACGCCTCCGGCCGGCGGACGAATGTCTCGATCACGGTGTCCCGATCCAGGCCGTCCGGAAGGGCGATCGGCTTGTGGAACCCGACCATCGCCGCCGCCAGCGCCGGGGTCACGATGCCGACACCCTGGCTCACCTCTTCGTGATTGCCGCGGCAGCCCAGCCATGGCATGCGCAGCCCGGCTGATCGAAACGGACCCAGGGCGCGCTCCAGCAGGCCCGGGAGATGCGGAAATCCATACGCCGCGCGCATGAGGTCTTCACCCTTGACCGCACCGTCCGGCTTCCAGAAGAAATCGTCCGGCCAGCCGGGCGACTGCACGCCCTCGTACCGCTCGCCGCCGGAATCCGCGCGAACCTGGCCACCGTCGAGCAGGGCCATGTACGTCATGAGCTCGTTCCACTGCGCGTTGTCGACCGCGTCGCCCGACATGATCGCGAGCTGGAGCGGCGCGCCGGTGACGGGCGCGCCGCCAATCGAGTTCAGCGCGCGGACCATGGCGGCGATGGCGTGGACGTTCAACGCCTCCTGGGGCCGATGCATCGGGAGCAGCTCGCGAAAGCGCGGGTCGGCATATTCGCGGTTGATGAACTCGAACCGCGCCGGCGACTCCACGTCGGTCACGTGCAGGTCGGTCAGGTGCGCGATGGAGGCCAGGACCTCGCCAACGTGCACGCGCTGCACGCCCGTTGAGCCCCACAGATCATGGCGGACGCGATGCGGCTCACCATCCCCGGCCCGAATCGCGCGGTAGGGAGCTCTCGAACCTGCTCGCAGGACCTCACCAGCCACCAGCCGCCGCCGGTGGCTCAGAACCGAGGGATCCGTCAAGCCTCGGTCGCGGCTTTTTCGTCTCTCGCGATCAAAACCGGGTCCGTGCGCAGCGACAGCCGCACCTTCGTACCGGTCGTGATTGCGCCCACATCGGACGTCGGCATCTGCGCCAACACCGTGATGTCGCCGAGGTCCACCGTGACCCGGCTGGTGGCGCCGAGAAAGACGGTGGAGATGACGCTGCCGGTCAACGGGCCTGCGCTCACGTCGGCGTCGACGGCCACGGACACGGCCTCGGGCCGGACCAGGGCGATCGCCGGGCCGTCGGTCGAGTCCGGTTTCACAAGGGGCAAGCGTTTGCCTCGCACCTCGACCTCCCCGCCCTTGACGACGCCCGCGAGGCGGTTGGTGAGGCCGACGAACTCGGCCACGAACGGAGTGGCCGGCCGCGAGTAGATCGTGGTCGGTGGACCCAGCTGCTCGATGTGCCCAGCGTTCATCACACCGACCCGATCTGCGATCGCCAGCGCCTCCTCCTGGTCGTGAGTGACGAACAGGGTCGTGGTCCCGACCTCGAGCTGGACACGGCGGATCTCGTCGCGCAGGCGTGCGCGCACCCTGGCGTCGAGGGCGGACAGGGGCTCGTCGAGCAGGAGCACCTTCGGCTCGATCGCGAGCGCGCGCGCCAGCGCCACCCGCTGCTGCTGGCCACCCGACATCTGGTTGGCGTACTTGTTGACGTGGGCCGAAAGCCCTACCAGCTCGAGCATGTCAACCGCACGCTTCCGGCGTTCAGCAACGCCGACTTCGTGCAGCTGCATGCCGAATTCCACATTCTGCATCGCCGTCATGTGCGGGAACAGCGAGTAGGCCTGGAACACCATGCCGATCTCGCGCTTGTTGGCCGGGACGTTGGTGACGTCCTGCCCCCCGATGACAACGCGGCCGCCGTCGGCGTCCTCGAGGCCGGCGACCAAACGGAGCGCCGTGGTCTTGCCGCAGCCCGAAGGCCCGAGCAGCGCCACCAGCTCGCCAGGGGCCATCGTGAGGTTCAGACCGTCGAGCGCGGTGACGCCCGCGTAGCGACGGCTGAGGTTCTCGAGCCGGACTTCAATGCCGGGTCGCGTGGTCGACATCAGGCTACCTCCGAGCGCATGCGGCGAGGCCGGCCGACAAATGAGATCGCGATCAGGAGCGCAAAGGCGAAAAGGAGGGAGGCCACGGCGACTGCGATCGAGACGCCGGCGTTGGTGCGGCCGAGAGACACGAGGGACACCTGCAGGTTGGGATACAGGAGGTTGTTCGCGATCGTGTACTCGCCGAGGACCAGCGCCACCGACAGCAGCGCTGCATTGAGCAGGGCGGACGAGATGTTGGGGACGATGACGCGCCACATCACGGTCGGCCAGCCCGCACCCAGGCTGCGTGCCGCCTCCGACAGCGTCTTGATGTCGATCGCCCCCAGGCCCGCATCGAGCGCGCGGTACGCATAGGGCAGCACCAGGATCGCGTATGCGAATGAAAGCGTGAGGATCGAGTCGCTGACGTTGTTGCCCAGCCACTGGTACATCGGCCAGAAACCGACCACCAGCACGATGGCCGGGATCGTCAGCGGCAGCAGCGAGATCAGCTCGATCACACGACGAAGCCTGGGCAAGCGCAGCCGTACCCAGACCATGGTCGGAACCAAAACGACGAGGACGGCGATCGACGTGATCGCCGCGAGCTGGAGCGAGGCGACGATGCCCGCGACCATGTCCGGATACGTCCCGATCGCCTTCCAGTTGTCGAGCGTGCGAGCTGCGTTGACGCCGTTCCCACGCGTTGAGAACTCGAACATGCCGTAGATCGGCGCTATGAAGAAGGCGCCAAAAAGTAAGAAGGCCGCGACCCGAAAGACCTGAAGCTTCGCCCTCCGCCCCTTGATCACTGCAGCCACCTCGCCGTCCGCCGCTGGAGGAGCCCGTAGAGAGCGGTGATGATCGCGACGATGGCTATGAGCACCACGGCCTGGGCCTTGGCGAACCCGGGTTCGTGCAGGCCGACCTCGCTCGTGATGGCGTTGCTGATCTGCAACGGCAGGATCGGCCCGCCCTGGTTGACCAACGCCGCCGCGGTCGCGTAGGCGGACAGCGCGTTGGCGAACAGCAGCAGGGTCGCTCCGAGGAAGGCGGGCGCGAGCAATGGGCCCGCGACGTAACGCCAGTAGTGCCACGTACTCCCGCCGAGGCTCTCGGTCGCCTCTCGCCACTGCGGCCGGATGCCGTCGACGGCCGGCAGGAAGACGAGGACCATCAGCGGGATCTGGAAATAGAGATAGACCACCTCCAGCCCCCGCAGGTCATACAGCCAGACGCCGCCGGAGTAGAAATCCAGGTGGTGCTGGGCCGCAAAGAGATAGACGAAGCCCGCCGGGCCGATGGTGGCGAGGAACGCGAACGCGAGCGTGACGCCACCGAACTGTGCGAGGACCCCGGAAGCTGAGACTGCGATCCGGCGCACCACCCCCTTCGGGTTGCCGGTCGCGATGGCGTAGGTCAGAACACCTCCCAGGACCGCGCCGGCGACGGCCGTCACCCCAGACAGGATGATGCTGTTGAGGGTGGCGGTGACGATGTAGGACCGGGACAGGTTGGCGAAATTGGAAAGAGTGAATCCGCTTTCACCGAAGAAGGCGCCCACCGCGATGATCAGGGTCGGCAAAAAGAGAAAGACACCGACGTAGGCAAGGAACGGAACCGCGCCGACCCAGGTCAGGGAGAGGCGCCGGCCGCCCTCAACAGGGCGGCCGACGCCGGCTACCGCCGGATTGCCGGCTGCTGTCAAGAAATGGCCGCCGCCCAGTGGGCCGCGAGGTACGTCTTCGCCGCCGTTGCCTGCGCGTCGGTCAGGCGGACCGGCGTGCCGGTCGCGGGCGGCAGCGCCGCTGCTGCTGCCGCGTCGATCTTCCCGGAGGCCGTCATGGCGACCATGCGGACCGGTCGCGCGAGACCTTTCAGCCAGAGGTTCTGGCCCTGGTCGGAGTAAAGGAACTCCTCCCACAAGCGTGCCGCCGCCGGATGCGGAGCCGTCTTACTGACCGCCTGCGCGTAGTAGTCGAGCAGGACCGCACCGGCGGGCACGAAGATCTTCCAGGTCGGGACGTCGGTGCCGTGCGAGGCGGACAGATAGTCCCAGTCGAAGACGACCGGGGTCGTGCCGTTCTTGACCGTGGCTGTGGTGGCCTGGACCGGCACGAAGTTGCCTTTGAGCTTGAGCTGGTGGAAGAAGTCGACGCCCTTGCTCACGTCATCGACCGTGCCACCGTTCGCTAGCGAGGCCATCATCACGCCGTTCAGAGCGGCGTTGGCCTTGGTCGGGTCGCCGTTCAACGCGACCGCGCTCTTGAACTTGGGGCCGAGCAGGTCCTGCATCGACGTGATCGCGGGCAGCTTGGCCGAGTCATAGCCGATCGACATGTAACCGCCGTAGTCCTGGAACCACAGCCCGGTCGCTTCCTTCTGGTTGGCGGGGATGTCGTTCCAGGTCGCTACCTGGTACGGGGCGAACAGGGTGAGGTTCGCCAGCGCGACCGACATTCCGATGTCGAGCACGTCCGGGGCGCGGCTGCTGGTGCCGAGCTGCTGCACCGCGTTCACCTCGTCCTGGCTGCTGCCGGTCGGGTTGTCCGATGTGATCTTGATGCTCGGGTACTTCGCCGCAAATGCGTCGAGGACGGCGCCGTAGTTGGCCCAGTCCCGCGGCAGTGCGATCACATTGAGCTTGCCCTCGGCGTTCGCGGCGGCGACGAGGCTGTCCATGCCGCCACAGGCGGCCGCCGAGGTCGCCGTCTTCGCGGTCGTGCACGCACCGGCGCCGCCGCCGCCCGACGAGCCGCAAGCAGCCACCACCAACAGCGTCGCGACGGCCACGCCAAGACCACGGATTTGATATCGCCAGTTCATACCTCTCTCCCCAAATGACGGATTACATGCGCCTGTCCCAGGCGCGCGACAACCGATATATCGCCGTCAAGGATGCACCTGCCACGGAGACATTGCAAGGAGTGAATCGGCGCCCGATTGGTGCTTTTTGCGTTAAGCGTTGGTTAAACGTCGGGGCCTAACGTGAGAGGCGGCCACGGAAGCCGAGTCGCCGCGAAAGGTCCGCCGCCGCCTCGCGCGTTAGGGCCACGAAGTCCGGGCCGCCCCCCGCCTGCAGCCGGTGGGCCGGCCCCGAGACGTCGATCGCGGCAATGACCTCGCCTTCCGCCGAGTAGACCGGCGCGGCGATCGCGTCCAGGCCCACCTCGAGCTCCTCGAACGTGCGGGCGTAGCCGCTCTCGCGCGTCGCGGCGAGCTGCCTATCGAGCTCGGCGGCGTCGACGATCGTTCTCGGCGTCCGCCCCTCGAAGGGGCGGGCGAGCAATCGCTGCCGGATCGGCTCGGGGGCAAAGGCGAGCACGACCTTGCCGCTCGCCGTGCAGTGAACCGGGGTCCGGCGCCCCAGCCAGTTGACGCTGACGAAGGCGGTCGACGCCGTGCACTGCTCGATGGGGACGATCTCGTCGCCGTCGAGCACGTCCAGGGTCACGGTCTCGCCGGTCGAGGCCGCCAGACCCTCGCACACCGGGCGCGCGACAGATCGCAGGTCGAGCTCGCCGGTGACGACCCGGGCCAGCTGCGGCAGACGGCGGCCGAGCCTGTACCTGGCGGTCCTCGGGTCTCGTTCGACGAGGGCGTGCCGTTCCAGGGTGCCCAGCAGGCGAAGGGCGGTGGAGCGGTGGACGCCGAGCTCGCGCGCCACCTCGGCTCCCGACAACCCCCCGAAGGCCATGATCTCGCGGGACCCACCGTTTTCCGGCCGGGCGCTGTGGGCGAGCAGGTCCAGGATCGCCACCGCTCGATCCACCGAGCGGATCACGGCCGCCTCGCGGGGGTCGTTGCTCACTGCGCAACATAATACGATAGGGGTATTCTTGTTGGACTCTGAGCATCAGTTGGGCGGTGCGCAACAGGAAGGAGGCCCGATGAGCCGGGAAGAAGAGATCCGAGCCGGCCTGTTCGAACACACGTTGAACGGCCACGCGCCTGAGGTGAAGGCCCTCACCGAAGAGGGGCTGAAGCTGGGCATGGACCCGATGGACATCCTGTTCAAGGCCCTCATCCCCTCCCTCGAAGAGGTCGGGAGGCGCTTCGAGAAGGGCGACTTCTTCGTCCCCGAGATGCTCATCGCCGCCCGCGCCATGCAGGGAGCGCTGGTGATACTGCGCCCGCTGATCGCGGAGACAGGCGCCCAACCGGTCGGCCGCTATGTCATCGGCACCGTCAAAGGCGACATCCACGACATCGGCAAGAACCTCTGCGTGATCATGCTCGAGGGCGCCGGCTTCGAGGTGTTCGACCTCGGCGTCAACACGCCGCCCGAGAAGTTCGTCGCCGCGATCGAGCAGCACAAGCCAGACGTCATCGGCTTCTCCGCATTCCTGACCACCACGATGCCGATGTTCAAGGTCAACATCGAGGCCATCACCAAGGCAGGGCTGCGAGACAAGGTCCACATAGCGGTCGGCGGCGCGCCCGTGACCGCGGAGTACGCCAAGCACGTGGGTGCGGACAGCTACGCGCCCGATGCCTCGATGGCGACCCGGATGGCCAAGGACATCGTCGGCGACAGGAGCGAGAGCTCGCAGGGCTCGCAGGCGTTGGAGCAGGCGGTCAAGCTGATCGACGAGACCCTCAAGAAGGGTTAGTCCTTGGAAACGGTTCTCCGCTCGCGCAATCGCGAGGTCGTCATCTCGATCGACCGGCCCTTCGTCGTGATCGGCGAGCGCATCAACCCGACCGGCCGCAAGGTCCTAGCTGCCGAGATGAAGGAAGGCCGCATGGACCGGGTCCAGGCCGACGCCATCGCGCAAGGCGCCGCGGGCGCGCACATGCTGGACGTCAACGCCGGCATCCCCGCCATCGACGAGCCGGCGCTGCTCGTGGCCGCGATCCAAGCGGTGGCCGAGGTGAGCGACCTCCCCATCTGCATCGATTCGTCGGTGATGGAGGCGCTCGAGGCCGCGCTGGCCGCATACGAAGGCAAGGCGCTCGTCAACTCGGTGACCGCTGAGGACGAGCGGATGGATCGCATCCTGCCCCTGGTCAAGAAGCACGGCGCTGCCGTGATCGGCATGGCCAACGATGAGACCGGCATCTCGATGGTGCCGGAGGAGCGGCTTGCGATCGCGCGCCGGATTGTCGAACGCGCCGCCGACTACGGCATCCCCAAGGAGGACGTGATCATCGACCCCATCGCGATGACCGTCGCGGCCGACCCGACGTGTGGGTTGATCACGCTCGAGACGATGCGGCTGATCCGTGACCAGCTCGGCAACAACATGACGTGCGGGGCCTCCAACGTTTCGTTCGGTCTGCCCGACCGCGCCACCGTCAACGCCGCGTTCCTGCCCCTGGCTATGCACGCGGGTTTGACGTGCGCGATCACCAACCCTCTGGTGCCCGAAGTGCGCCGCGCCGTGCTCGCCGGTGACCTCTTGCTCGGCCATGACGAATACGCGATGCGCTGGATCGCGAGCTATCGGGCGGACCTGGCCCAGGCGCCGTCCCAATGATCCAGCGCAAGCTGGAGGTGACCTACCAGCCGTTCGACCGGACCACCCGCGTGCCGCCGGGAACCACCCTGTTCAGCGCCGCGCACTGGATCGGACTCCCGATCGACTCCACGTGCGGCGGGCGCGGCACCTGCGGCAAGTGCAAGGTTCGAGTGCTCGAGGGCGCCAGCGAGGTGAGCACCGCCGACCACCGGCTGCTGCGGAAGGACGAAGTCGAGAACGGCTGGCGGCTCTCGTGCCAGGCGCGGATCTACGAGGACATGACGTGCGAAGTGCCCCAGTTGCTTCGCGTGCCCAAGGCGGCCACGATGGGCCTCAGCCGCCTCGTCATCATCGACCCCAACGTCCGCAAGGTCTACCTGGAGCTCACCGAGCCTGACCTCCACGACCAGCGCAGCGACGTCACGCGGCTGCGTGACGCGCTTACCGCCGAAGGGCACGACATGTCCGCGAGCGTTCCGGTTCTTCGCACGCTGCCGAAGACCTTGCGGGAGGCCGGCTTCAAGGTCACCGCCGTGCTCGCGGGCGAGCACCTCGTGGCGGTCGAGCCGGGCGACACCACTGAGGAATGCTTCGGCGTCGCGTTTGACGTCGGCACGACCACGTTGGTCGGGACCTTGATGAATCTGCGAACGGGCATGGCCGCCGCAGTCAGCTCCACCCTCAACGGCCAGGCTCCGTTCGGGGCCGACGTCATCTCAAGGATCAGCCACGCCATGAACGGCGACGACAGCATTGACGAGCTCAAGGCTGCGGTCGTACAGACCATGAACGGGATCCTCGACGACCTCTACCGCGAGGCGGGCGTCTCGCCCGAGCGCACGTATGAGGCGGTGGTGGTTGGCAACGTGACGATGCTCCATCTCCTGCTCGGCATCGACCCGACCCCGATCTCGATGATGCCGTTCACACCGACGTTCATGGATGCCCTGAGCGTCCCGGCGAGCGAGGTGGGCCTACGGATTCACCCGGCCGGCTACATCCAGACGCTGCCCGCGCTCGGCGCTTACGTCGGCGCCGACATCGTGTCCGGCGTGCTCGCCACCAACATCGCGCGCGAGGACAAGATGCGGGTGTTCGTCGACGTCGGCACGAACGGGGAGATCGTGATCGGCAGCAGCCAGCGCACGCTCGCGACCGCAGCGCCGGCGGGGCCCGCCTTCGAGGGCAGCCAGATCAAGTGCGGCATGCGCGCAACGGACGGCGCCATCGAGGGCGTTCATCTCGGTGACGGCGTCGAGCTGCAGGTGATCGGAGGCGATGTGGCCCCGATCGGCCTGTGCGGCTCAGGTCTGGTCGATGCGGTCGCGCAGCTGCTGAACGTGGGCCTTCTCGACCACTCGGGCCGGATGCTGTCGGCCGCCGACGTCCCCAACCATCCACTGGCCGATCGCCTCATCGAGGTCGAGGGCGTCCGCGCATTCCTGCTCGCCGAAGGCGTCTATCTGAGCCAGCGCGACGTGCGCGAGCTGCAGTTCGCCAAAGGCTCGATCGCGACCGGGATCAAGATCCTCATGGGCATCCTCGGCGTCACCGCCTCCGACCTCGATGAGATCTACCTGGGCGGATCATTCGGGTCGTACCTCAACCCCGAGAGCGCCAAGATCATCGGGCTCGTGCCTGAGGTCGACGTCGACAAGATCATCGCCGTCGGCAACTCCGCCGGCGAAGGCGCCAAGATCGCGCTGCTGTCGTACCGCGAGCGGCAGGTGGCCTTCGAGCTCCCCTCGCGCATCGAATACGTCGAGCTCTCGGGCCGCTCTGACTTCAACGACGCATTCGTCGAGGTCCTTCGGTTCCCCGATATGGAGCTCGTGTCGTGAGCATTGCCAGCTCGAATCTCCCCTCCCGGCCGGGCCTTGCGGCCGGGCCGACCTCCCCACGTGGTGGGGAGGCCAGTACAGCCTTTGTCATCTGCGGCGCCCTGGGCAAGGAGGTCAAGGACATCGTCGACCGGCGCGGTTGGGACGTCGACATCTACGGCGTCTCGGCGCTGCTGCACCTGTACCCGAACCGCATCGTCGACGAGCTGCGCGAGAAGCTGCACGAGCTGCGCCCGCGCTACGAGCATCTCGTAGTCGTCTACGGCGACTGCGGCATGAACGGAAGACTCGAGCCGATCCTCGACGAGGTCGGCGCGTCCCAGGTGCGCGGACCGCACTGCTACGAGATGCTGGCCGGCGCGGATCTCTTCGAGCGCGTCAGCCAGGAGCGGCCCGCGACGTTCTTCCTCACGGACTGGCTGGTCCGCAACTTCGAGCGCGCGGTCGTGCGCGGCCTCGGCCTCGACCGGCATCCGGAACTGAAGGAGATGCTGTTCGGCAATTACGAGGCGCTGCTCTATTTGCGCCAGGTGCCGACCGCCCGCCTGGCGGACAAGGCCGATGAGATCGCCGCGTACCTCGGGCTGCCGCTCGAGATCAACGACGTGGGCCTGGGGGAGCTGGAAGAGAGGCTCGCTGAATTGGTTGAGATCGATCATGGGCGTGTCGAATCTCCCCACCCGGCCGGGCCTGCGGCCGGGCCGACCTCCCCGCGCGGCGGGGAGGCCAGATTGGCCGACCTGATGGCAGTCTGAGAGCGTTATGGCCTCGTATCAAGTGATGTTCTGGAAGCACATTCCGTCGCAGGTCAAGGCTTGGGAAGGCGACGTGCAGGTCAAGCGGATGATGCCCGACCGCTTCCAGGTCGCCATCGACGCATACGCGATGAAGGACGGCTCGACCGACATGGACGCCTACCTCGACGGCTGGCGATGGGGCCCGGTCGAAGCGAGGGACGGCACCCCGGACGAGGTGCTCGCCGCCGTCGTGGCCGAGCTCGACCGTTCCCACCCGCGCGATCGGCTCATGACGCCCGAGCCATCCGCTTGAACGACACCCTGCTGGAGCAGCTCAAGGCCAGCCAGCAATTGATGGTCGCGATGACTCAGCTCGTCGCGGACGACGACCCGGCCCGCGTCGGCGCGTGGACGCTGCGCGATATCGCCGCCCACCTGGCGGCCACCGAGAAAGAATGCTTCGAGCCGCGCATCCGGGCGATGGCCGCGGGCGAGCGCCCTGAGTTCGAGTTCTACAGCAACGACGACAGGGACTTCGAGGGCATCTCGCTGGAGAAGGCGCTGACCGAATGGGCGGGCACGCGCAACCGGCTCATCGACTACGTCCGCGCGTTGAGCGAGGAGGAGCGAAGCCGCGTGGGCGTGCACACCAAATTCGGAGAGCTCACCGTCGACGGCTATCTGCAGGTCGCGCTCGACCACGACCGGGACCACCTGCGGAGCCTCGAGCGCCTGGCGGCCGAAGCCTCGCGCTAGCCTCGGCGGCGAGTCTCCGCGCCTCTTCGACACGAACGTCCGCGGTCTCGCCGACGTTGACAGCGACCAGGTAAGCCGCCGCTTCCGCCGCCGCGGATGCAAGCATCACCGACACGACCGCGTCGGCATGCAGTTTCGGGTTCCCCGAAGACGCCGCCTGCTCGGCCAGCGCGGCGACCTCGGCGGCGGCTCTGGCGATCTCGAGCGGGATCTGGATCGTCCTGGCCTGAGCGCCGGCGACGCCTTGCCCCGATCGGACTGCTTCGACGAAGTCGAGGTATGCCAACGTGTCCTGCTCGATGAGCTCCTCGCTCTGCAGGCGCAGCCGCTCGGCGCGCTCGTGCATCTCGGCCGCCTCCGGCCATTGCTTGCCTGAAAGCCTCGTCACCTTCTGCAGGAGCGCCGCCGCGGCCGCGACGACGGCCGCCGTCGCGGATCCGCTCGCCGGGGCCGGTGCCGGCGACGCGATCTTGGACAGCAGATGACCCAGGCGCTTGCGAGCCTGCTGCTCAGCCGTCGCCCAGCTCCTGCTTGCGCCTGGCGATGAACTCCTTCAGCTGCTCGTCAACCCCGGGATCGATGCCCGGGTCGGGATACTCGGCCAGCACCTGCTTCCATTTCTCGGCCGCCACGACGTCCGCGGTCCTCGCGCCGAAGCGGTTCCAGCGGTCGAAGTTCTCGGTCGACGAGATCCACGGCCGGTAGAAGCCCGTGCGGTAGTTGCGCAACGTGTGCTCGGCGCCCAGGAAATGCCCGCCCGGTCCCACCTCGCGGAGCGCGTCCATGGCCAGACCCTCCGCATCGACAGGGATGCCGTGGCCAAGGATCCACTCGAACATCCGCAGCGCCTCGACGTCGATGATGAATTTCTCGTACGAGGCGAGCAGCGCGCTCTCGAGCCAGCCGGCGGCGTGCAGGACGAAGTTGACGCGGCCGAGGATGGTCGGCCACATGCACATCATCGATTCGTAGGCGGCCTGAGCATCCGGGGCTTTAGACGAGGTCAGCGCGCCTCCGCCGCGGAAGGGGAGGTTGTAATGCCTCGCCATCTGCGCGCTGGCGAGGATTCCCATCGCCGACTCGGGGGTCCCGAAGGCGGGGCTGCCGGACTGCATGTCGGTGTTGGTGAGGAAAGACCCGTACACGCTGGGCGTCCCCGGCCGGATGAGCTGCACGAGCGCAATGCCCGCCAGGGCCTCGGCGGTCTGCTGCGCCACGGTGCCCGCGAGGCCCATCGGCGACATGGCGCCCGCCATCAGGAAGGGCGTCACGATGACCGGCTGGCCCACCTCCGAGTACTCGATCAGGGCGCCCAGCATGCGGTCGTCGTAGCGCAGCGGGCTGTTGACGTTGACCAGGCTGATCACGGCCGGCGTCTTTTCGATCCGGTCGCGCCCGCCGAAGACGATCGAGGCCATCTCGATCGTGTCCCGGGCGTTCTCGCGCGAAATGACGCTGCCCATGAACGGCTTGTCGGTCCAGCGGAGGTGCGAGTACACCATGTCGAGGTGACGGGAGCCGAGGGGAAGGTCCTCAGGCTCGACGGTGGTCCCCCCGGCGCAGTGGATCTGATCGATCGCCTGCGCCATCTTGTCGAAGTTGTTGAAGTCCTCGATAGTGGCCCCGCGGCGGCCGCGCTCCAGGTCGGTGATGAAGGGCGGCCCGTAGACCGGGGCCGTCACCACGTTGTCGCCGCCCAGGACGACCGAGCGCGAGGTGTTGCGTGCCTGGAGCTCGAAGGTGGGCGGCGTCCTGGCGACCGTCTCCAGGATGAAGTCGCGGTCAAACCTCACCCGCATGTCCTCGATCTTCATTCCCGCCTTGCCGAAGATCTCGCGGGCGTGGCCGTCGAGGAAGTCGACGCCGATCTCCTCCAGGATGTTCATCGCCTGGCCGTGGATCGCCTCGACGTCGTCCTCGCTGAGGATGTCGTACGGCTTCAGGCGGTTCTTCCACATGGCGGGTCAATAGTGCAATACGCGGGCTATGTGCTAACGTAGGTGCTGCCCATTGGGGTGCTAGGTCCCGCCTGGGGACCCCTTTTTGGAACTCAGTTGAACCCCATTTCACGCCCTACACGCGTATCGACCCGTAGGTCTGCTTGATGTGAGCACGCCCAATCCCGGCGACGTCCTCATGCTCTGGAACCCGGATATCCCGGGCGAGGAGGTGCAGGCCGGCCGGCTTGGAATCCGCGTCCGCCCAGGCACGCCCGCGGCCGCCAAGGTCACGGCGCTGGAAGCCGCCGGAGGCGCCGAGCTGCTCCGGCAGGTCCTCGAGGAGCAGCGGAGCATCGACGGCACCTACACGATCGTCAAGCCCGAAAAGCCCCTGGAGTTCATCGGCCAGGTCCGGCAGACGCTCCTGACCGGGAGGCTGGGCCGGACGCCGACCGGCCTCGCGCTCGAGATCACCGACTGGCAGGAGCTCGACGGCGAGTTCGAGATGGAGAAGAACCGCCTCCGGATCGGCTACCAGGAGCTGCAGCTGGTCAAGGAGTGGGACGGCGACCTGGAAGGGTTCACGGCGATCGTCCTGCGCGAGAAGGCCAAGACCCTGCCGATCCTCGATTCGACCCTCCGCTTCATCGAGCACCTTCGCGACTACCGGGAGAAGCTCGCCGAAGCCGCGGTCCGGCGCTACGAGGCGACCGAGCAGTGGATCGAGTGCCCGAAATGCGAGACCGAGGTTCCGACCTCGACCGGAATCCACTGCCCCGAATGCGGCGAGGACATGCGCGGCGGCGAGTACGTCCGCGCCATCCTCCACCTGGTCGACGATGCCGACGGCCGCATCTACCGCGGCATCGACTCGCTGACGGTCCGTTCGGCCGGGTTTCCCGAGTACCGCGGCATGTCGCTCGACCGCATCCAGGGCTCCAACCTCTGGGTGAGCTTCCGCCGCTACGACCCTCTGCCCGACGAAGGCATCGTGCTGCCGACCGCGAGCGTCGAGATGTTCGAGGCCCAACGCTCGGTGATCCGCCAGCTGCAGATCGGCAGCCCGCGCACGGGCGCGCTCGCCGCGGAGCTGGCCGACACGGGCTGGTTGGGGAGCCCGCCACGGGTCCCGCTCGACGGCAAGCGCGCGCACCACCTGCCCGACCCGAACGAAGAGCAGGCCGAGGCCGTCGCGCGCGTGATGGGGATGCGTCCCGGCCAGCTGTACATGATCCAGGGCCCGCCCGGGACCGGCAAGACGACCGCAATCGTGGAGTCGATCCGCCGCATCCTCGGCCGTACGCCTGGCGCATCGATCCTGTTGTCATCGCACTCCAACGACGCCGTCGACACCGGCCAGGAACGCTTGCTCGGTTTCTCACACGTTCGGCAGGCGCGCATCGCCGAGCCGGGGAAGGTGCCGCGCCGCCTCCGACCCACCCTCGTCGAAGGCGACGACCTCGAGCCGTACAACCTCGTCGCCGGCACCTGCAACCGGCTGGCGATCGATTCCAGGCTGCGGTTCAAGATCTTCGACTGGTTGATCCTCGACGAGGCCAACAAGGTGAGGGCCAATGAGGCGCTGGCGCTCTTTCCGCTGGCCAAGCGCTGGGTGATGATCGGCGACCTGAAGCAGCTCCCGCCGGTGATGGAAGAGGCCGCGTCCACATTCAAGATCGAGCAGGCGCTCGACGAGGTCGTGCGCGACGACAGCTTCTACGGATGGATGTGGGACAAGGTGCCGGCCACCTCCAAGATCATGCTGCCCCGCCAGTACCGGATGCGCGAGCCCATCGGCCGCGTCGTCTCCGACCTTTTTTATGAGGGAAAGCTGATTCACGAAGCTCCCCATCCTCGAATGCCGCTGCCGTGGCCTTTCGACCGCGAGCTCGTGTGGGTGGACACCGGAGCGCAGGACGAGTACCGCGACGCCCAGCGTTCGGTCGCCAACGAGTTCGAGGTGGCGCTCTGCAAAGACATCACCTCGATCATCCGCAGGCGTGTGCGCAAAGCCCACCTCGCCGTGATCGCCATGTATAACTCGCAGGTCAACCGCCTGCAGGGCGCTCTCAAAGGCATCGTGCCGCCGGACGACATCGAGTCGGTCGACGCTTTCGAGGGCCGCGAGTCGGACGCGGTCATCCTTTCCCTGGTGCGCTCGAACGATAGGGCGGCCATCGGATTCTTGAACGACCCCAACCGCGTCAACGTCGCGATCTCACGCGCTAAAAAGCTGCTCGTGATCGTCGGAGACTCGAAGACGGTGATCCCGGGCGCGCCCGACCTGTTCGGACCTCTCTTCGAGCACGCTCGGGAGGAGGGGCTGGTCGCGGGCGTGGGCGCGGTCGTGACCGCCTGCCAGCGCGTGGGCATCCGCTCTCAGGTGCAGCGGCTGTCGCGACCGCATCGCGGCGACCGCCGGGCACGCAGGCGGCGGCGCGGCCAGCGCATACCGCTGGAGGCGGGCAGCAACGGGGAGGCTTCGGGGTCCTCGCCAACTCAAGGCGAAGCCTCTGAGTTGGTGGGGTCCTTTGTGCTCGACGGTGAAGCCGCCCCGCCCGTCGAGGCCGGCCTGATTGCGAACGGCGCTGACGGCGAGCGGGAGGATGTTCAGGCGCCCGACGCAGCCGAGCCGGCGGTCCAGGGCGAGTGAAAGACCGGCTTCAGAGTCCCTTAAGCTTTGGCAGCGATGAGTGACTGCATCTTCTGCTCCATCGTTCGCGGCGAATCGCCGGCGAGCCTCACCCACGAGGACGACACCGTGATCGCGTTCATGGACATCCAGCCCATCACGCACGGCCACATGCTCGTCGTCCCACGCGAGCATGCGGTGCTGATGCAGGACGTCAATGAGACGGTCGCGATGCGGGCGTTCAAGGTGGCTCGACGGATGGCTGCGCTGGCGCGGCAAACGCTGGGAGCGAGTGGCGCGAATCTCCTGGTCATGGACGGCGAGGTCGCCTTCCAGGACGTGCCCCATTTCCACGTGCATGTGATCCCACGCTACCCAGGCGACGGTTTCAGCCTCACGTTTCCGAAGACCTACGAGCATCCCCCTGGTCGGGCGGAGCTGGAAACGGTGGCAAACGCGATTCGCGCCGCCGGCTCCTAGCTCCTAGGTAGTCGCGTCGCATGGGCGGCCGGGCTTGTCCCGGCCGCGACCAGACGTCCATTGGACTCCTCTACGTCGCCAGGAGTGGATTTCGGTTGGACGTGTTCCACTCGGGAAGGTGTTCAGGGGCGCGAATCCGGCCGAATTGATGACGCGCAGGACTTCATTCGCTCATCGGCCGTTGAGCGCCCCGATAAGAGGGAACCTCGAGGTTCCCTCTTATATCACCGTCACTCTCACCGAGTAGAGCATCGCGTACATCGGGCACGCCTGACCCGGGGAGCAAGCAGCGCCGGCAGTGGCGGTTATGTCCGCCTGGCCGGGCGCAAGGGCTTGAAACGCCGCAAGGGTCACACCACGAACCGCGGTGGCGGCTGGATTCACGATCGGAGACAGGACCGACGTGTCGCTCGAGCGGACGTTGCTCCAGTCCGTCATTCCCTGACGTGCGTGAAGCACGACCTCCAGCTTCTGGCCGGTGTGGATGGTGATCGCCTTGTCGTTCTCGGTCACCGTCGCGTCGAAGCCGAGCCCGGGACCGGTGGAAGGAGTCGGGGTGGCGCACGCGCAGCCGATGCCGCCGCATGCCGTGAGCAGGAGAGCCCCGAGGGCCGCGATCAGCGCTGCTTTCACGATGAATACGCAACGCATGGACCCCGAGCCGGGTAACACCACAGCGGTTGCGCCCGTTAACATCGGCGATTCACGTGCGACGCCCCATTTCATGGCGCCTTCACCCCCACGAACTCAGAGGCAAAGCCTTGAGTTCGCGGGGACCCCTTATGGGCCCGGTGCTGGCGCTGATCCTCGCGACCGCTTGCAGCGCAGGAACGCCCACCGGCGTCGCGCACTCCCCATCCCCGGTCCAGGGCGCGCTGGTGAATGGACTCATCGCGTACCTCGGCGACCAGGGCATCGGCGTGCTCGACCCGACGACGGGCAAATCGGTGCTCGTGGCCCCGCTGCCCGCCGGCGGCGCGTTCAAGGCCTCGGGACCGGTATGGGCGCCGGCGCCCGGAGTGCCGTACCCGGTCCTGTACTTCACGATCCATGACGATAGGCCCGCCGAGCGCCGGACCACCGTCGGTGTGGTCCCGTACGACTGGGTCTTCCGGGCCGATCCCTTCACCGGGGCCATCGAGCCGGTGGCGGCGTCCGCCGATCTGTCGAGCGAGGGCCCGTTCGGCCTGGTCGCCAACGCCCACTACCTGGCCCTGACAGTCGGCTGCTGCGCCAATTACGAGGCCGACGCGTTCGACCTGACCCGTACGCCCTCAACCGTGAAGGTGCTGGCCAAACCGCCAGCGCAGGCGGCCCTTTTCACGGAGGGCGCCGCTCCCGGGACCGATGGACTGATCGCCGTGAGGGCGGCCGGCACGGGCCTGTGGTACTGGCTGAACCCGACCGCCGCCGTGCTCAACCCCTTCCCGCTCGCGCTGGGACCCGAGGACGGACCCATCGCCATCAGCGCCGACGGCACGATGGCGGCGATCTCCCTGCCCGACCAGGGCCCGGTGATCGAGCCGATCAACGTGGCGGCGCCGATCGCCTCGCCGTCGCCCGCGTCAAGTGCGCCGCCGGCGCCAGCGGCAACCCCAACTCACGCGAGCCCAGTGCCCTCGGCCGCGCCACACCACGTGAACACCAAGGCGCCCCACGCTGACGCACTGGCATGGAGCCCTGACGCCAAACAGCTCGCGGTGGTGCTCGCCGGCGGGGTGGATGTTTACAGCGCCACCGCAGCGGATGGCACGAAGTTGAATCGATACCTGGCCAGCGACAACATCATCGGCGTCGACTGGTCGGCGCCGCTGGCGGGCGAGAGCCTGGCCCTCGTCAAGCCCGACCGCGGGCCGCAGTCGTTCGTCGACGCGCTCCTGACCGCCACCCAGCTGCCTGCCGCGGCGGACACTCTGGAGGCGCGGCCCCTGACCAAGGTCTACCTGTGGCAGTTCGATTCGTCGAAGTCGTCGCCGATCGCCGCGATCACGGATGCCACGGCCGCGGTGCTGCAGCAGTACCCACCGCTGCCGGCAGAGGTCGTCTTTCATCACTGGGCCGCCTCGGGGAGCTGGGCGCTGCTGGGCGGGTGCAACCGGTATCGCGTCGTGATCACGGGCAGCATCACGCCCACCGCCTCGACTTTCGGACTGACGTCGAACGCGCCTTGCAACGCGCCGGCTGTCACTCCAACGCCCAGTCCCACAGCGAAGACTTCGCCGACCAAATAGGCGGCCTACGATTGATTCGTGGCCGACATCGACTTTCTCAAAGTCCACGCAGAGAGCACACCGACCAAACCCGCCCTGATCCTCGGTGACAACACCGTCGACTTCTCGACCTTGAACCGTCGCGCCAACAAGACCGCCCACCTGTTCAGCGATCTTGGCTGCGAACCTCGCGACCGTGTCGCGATCATGTCCTTCAACTCGATCGTGGGGTTCGAGGTCACCGGCGGACTTCGCCGCGCCGACCTGATCGTGGTCCCGGTCAACTACCGCTTGCGCGGGCCGGAGGTCGCCTACGTGCTGAACGATTCGGGCGCGAAGGTCGTGTGCGCCGACGACGACCACGTCGAGGTCGTCGACGCGGCGCGGCCCGAAGTGAAGGGTGGACCGCGATACATCGCGACCGGAAGCAAAAGGCCCGAAGGCTGGCTGTCGTACAGCGAGTTGATGGCGGCGGCTCCGGACACGGCACTCGATGCCGCCGGTTCCGGTGGGCTGGGCGCGTCGATGATCTACACGTCGGGCACCACCGGCCACCCGAAGGGTGCATGGCGCCCAAATGGCGTGAACATCGAGAACGTGCTGCAGGTGATATCGATCTTCGGCCTCAACCAATCCGACGTCCACCTCGTATGCGGGCCGGGATATCACAGCGCCGTCGCGTTCTTCGCCACGCTGCACGGGGTGCTCGGGGCGACCAACGTCATTCAGCCGAAGTTCGAGGCCGAAGGCGCCCTGGACCTCATCGAGCGTCATGGCGTGACGACCACGTTCATGGCGCCGACGCTGCTGCAGCGCCTGGTGGATGCGCAGGAGCGCCGGCCGCGCGACCTTTCCTCGCTGCGCGCGGTGATCCTGGGCGCCGCGCCGTGCCCGCACGCGCTCAAGGTGCGCGCCGAGGCGGCGCTGGGGCAGGTGCTCTGGGAGTTCTACGGCGCGACCGAGACCGGCATCAACACGGTGCTGAGGCCGGAAGACCAGCTGCGCAAGCCGGGATCGTGCGGCACAGCCGTCCCGGCCCAGGAGATCAGGCTCGTCGGCCCTGACGGCCGCGATGTCCCCAACGGCGAGCCCGGCGAGTTCATGGTGCGCAACTCATGGCTGGCCGAGTACTACAACCGCCCTGACGCCACCGGCAAGAGCCTCCATGACGGCTTCTTTTCGGTGGGCGACGTGGCCTATCGAGACGATGAGGGCTACTACTTCATCTGCGACCGAATGGTCGACATGATCATCTCGGCCGGCATGAACATCTACCCCGCGGAGGTCGAGGCGGTCCTCTACGCTCACCCCGCCGTGATGGATGCGGCCGTCATCGGCGTGCCGGACGACCATTGGGGCGAGTCCGTCAAGGCGGTGGTCCAGCTGCGGCCGGGAATGAGGGCGTCGGCCGACGAGCTGATCGCGTTTTGCGATCAGCGCCTGGCCGGTTACAAGAAACCACGCACGGTCGATTTCGTCGACGAACTACCGCGCGACGCCGCCGGGAAGCTGCTCAAGCGGAAGATCCGCGAACCGTTCTGGGCCGGGATGAGCCGGCGCGTGTAGTGTTCGGCACCCGGAGGTCCGCCGCAGATTCGCGGCTTTGACGGCCGGAGCCAAGGAGGCGACGAGCACGCGAGGGAGCGCATCGCGTAGATGCGTGATCGAGCGCGCGCAGGAGGCGACGCCGGCTTCAGCGCCTCTCTCGGGGTCCCCACGGAATCGTCAGATTCCCTGGGGTGAGACGGCGCCCGGCCGTCTAGGACGCGAAGATGCAAGGAACTTCCGGGGGCTGAACACTAGTCGTCAGGCGGCGATGAGGCGGCGGGCGTAATCGAGCGAGCGTTTGATGTCAGCCAGCGGCTTGTCGTCCGCGGAAGTTAGCCGGACGTCCTGGTCGATCGAGTACCAGCCCCTGTATTTGGAGCGCTGCAGGCTTTCGATCACGCTCTCCAGGCGGGCATCTCCGTGGCCCAACGTCTTGAACAACCCCCTGCTCACCGCCTGCCCGTAGTCCAGGCGATGTTCTCGAACCTGGCGCGCCAGGTCGGCGTCCACATCGTTGAGCCGCACGTGGCGGATCCGGCCCGCCGCCAGCTCGAGCACCTCGAGCGGGTCGGCTCCCACCATCATGAGGTGGCAGGGATCGAAGCAGAGCCCGGCTTCGGTGCCGACCAGGAGCCTTTCGATGTCCGACGGCCCCTGGATCATGCTGCCGAAGCGCGGCAGCACCGCAAGCTTGAGCCGATGCTTCGCGCAGACATGCTCGACCGAACCGATGAGGTGCAGCAGGTGCGCCCAGCCCCCGCTGTCCAGCACGATCCCATGTGCTGTGCCCGCGCCGCGCGGTGCGATGGCGGAAAGCACGAGCGTCTCGGCGCCGACGGCAGCGAGCCAACTGGCGTGGCCGTCGATGTGGGCCAGCTCGGAGCCGCGAATGTCGTGGTGATGGAGGACCGCGTGCGCCTGGCCTGAGACGACGCGCAGCCAGTGCCGGCGCAGGAGAAGCTTGGCCATGTCGCTGCGATCCGGAAGAAAGCCGGGTGGCCCGGCCTCGATCGCGGAGATGCCCAGCGACCAGACCTCCGAAAGGACACGCTCGGCGTCGAGCTGGTCGCCCCAATCCGGAATGTCGCTCACACCCCACGATGCGGGCGAGAGTGCAATGCGCAAAGCCGATCGCGATGACCGTCCACGCCCGGGGACCCTCTGCAGCGCGCGCCCAAACACGGCGCAGAGATTAACCGGATGCTCAATGCTAGGCTGGTCTGGCGCTGATGGCCAAAGCCCAAACCGCTCTCGAGCTGCGCCCCGCGACCATCGCCGACGCTGCGAGAGTCGCGGACCTCGAGACGGCGCGGACCCCGGATGAGCCCCGCGACCCTGAGATGCTGCTCTTCCGCTGGGTGTTCCCTCCCGCAGGCGAGGTGTTCACCAGGATGCTGGCCGAACGCGATGGCTCTGCGATCGCATTCCTCCAGGCTGGACACAGGCCCTGGAACGAGAATGCCGAGCGCTTCGGCCCGATGCGTTTCATCCTGCATCCGAACAGCTGGGCCGACGTGTATTACGAGCAGCTCGTCGACGCGGGCGAAGCCTGGGCGCGTGCGGAGGGAGCGGAGATCGGCGTGGTGCGAGTGCGAGAGACCATCAAGAACGAGATCCGGATCCTGCAGCGCAGGGGTTACCGCGAAGTTCGGCGCGGCCGGCAATGGGAGCTCGATCTCTCGGCGCATCGGGAGCGCCTGCTCGCGGGTGCCGAGGAGGGTCGTGAGCGCATGCGACAACAGGGTGTGCGCGTAATGACGCTGGACAGGGACACAGATCCGGACCGGCTGGCCAAGCTGTACGAGATGTCGACCATGGGGGAGCGGGACATCCCGACGACCGTGCCGATGCACTCGATGTCGTACGACGAGTGGCACCACCTGTGGTTCGACAATCCCGGCACTCGCACCGATCGTTTCTGGATCGCCCGCGAGGGAGATGCGATCGTCGGCCTGTCGGCGATCGAGTACCCGCCGACGCGCGGCGTGCCCTGGACGGCCTTCACCACAACCGCGCGAAGCGTCCGCGGGCGCGGAATCGCGCGAGCGCTGAAGTACGAGACCATCGCGCAGGCGATCGCTCTCGGCGTGGAGCGGATCCGCACTCAAAACGACGGTGAGAACGCGCCCATCCTTCATCTCAACGCGCAGATGGGCTACGTGCCCATCGACCCCGTGATCGAGCTGCACCGCGAGCTCAATCGGTGAGCGAGCCCTCATACGGCGTGCGGACGCTGCCCGAGCTCTACAAGGAATGGGCCGCCACCGGCATGATCGCCAACATCGGAGGGAGGTTGCTCGAAGTCGGCCCCGGCACCCTCGTGCTCGAGGGCAACTTCACCGCTGACGCGCACGGATTTCCGACCACGAGGGGACCGATCGTGCATGGCGGCGCGATCGCGACCCTGGCCGACGAGACACTCGCCACCGTCGCTTACACCCTTGCCGACGAGGGTGAGACGACGACGACCGCGGACTTGAAGGTCGACTACTTCCGGCCGGGCAAGCCGGGCCGGCTCATCTGCCGCGCGAAGGTGCGCCATCGCACCAGACGCCTCGCGTTCTGCGAGGCCACCGTCGAGCAAGAGGAAAGCGGGGAGGTCATCGCCGAGGCTCGCGCCTTGATCGCATACGTTCGGGCGTGAGGAGCGGCAGACCTAACGTCTCGTCATGATCCGGACGGCGACCATCAGCGACGCGTCTGCAATCGCTCGCGTGCACGTGTCGAGCTGGCGGTCTACCTACCGCGGCCTGCTGCCAGACGATTTCCTCGAGTCGTTGAGCGAGACGAACTACACCGAGCGATGGAAGCGTGTGATCACCGAGGGCACATCGAAAGTCGTGGTCGCCGAGGACGGCGCCGATGTGGTCGGCTTCGCGTCTGGCGGCCGCGAGCGCGCCGGCGAGCAGGGCTTTGAAGGCGAGCTCTACGCGATCTATGTCCTCGACGCGGCCCAGCGACGCGGCTTTGGGCGGGAGCTGGTACGCGCGATGGTCGAGGGCCTGCGCGAGCGCCGCCTCACAAACATGATCATCTGGGTCCTACGCGACAACCGGCCGGCGCGGGAGTTCTACGAGCGACTGGGCGGCGTCTACGTTCGCGCGCAGCCGATCACGATCGGGTCCGCCACCCTCGAGGAAGTCTCATATGGATGGCGGCGGCTCGATGACGTGCGCTATTGAGGCTCCGCGCTGCGCGCGCGGCCGCCATGGCAGCAGCGGGCTCGCCGCGCCCAGCAGGCAGACGGCGGTGATGGCCAGAAACGCGTAGGCCGCGCCGAACGTGAAGAGATAGCCGCCCGCCAGCGCGCCCAGGATCTGGATCGCGGTCTGGATGGTCTGGAACACTCCCTGTGTGCGGCCCTGGTGGCCGGGTTCGGCCTGGCGGCTCACCTCGGCGATGAGGCTGGGTGCGCCCGAGATCGTGAACGCGCCCTCGATCAGGCCCAGGCCGATCAGCCACGGCACCGACGCGATGAATGGATAGATCGACGAGAAAAATGCCGTCACCAGAAGCGAGCCGACGATCAGCTTTCGCCCGCCGAACCGATCGCCGAGCGCGCCTGCGCGGGCGCTGACGAGCAGGGCGGGGATGCCGAACGTGGCGAACGAGATCCCGACTGCGAGCGTGGTCGCGCCCCGGTAGGTCATGTAGAGCGACCAGATGGTGTCGAACGTTCCGATCATGTATGCAGTCCCGGCGCCGAGCACGATCAGAGGCATCAGCGCTCGGGCCATCGACAAGGCGCCCACAGGAGGTTCGGTCGTGGGCTCCACCCGGATATTGGGAATGGTGAGGATGGCGACCGCGGCCAGGCCAGTAACCAACGCCGCGACGACGAACACCACGCTCAGGTTGACAAGCGCGATCAACCCGCCTACGGCCGGACCGATGATGATGCCGGCCATGTTGGTCGACTGCATGAGCCCGAAGGCTTTGCCGAGCTCGTCGGGCGGCGCCACCTCCGCGATGAGGCCGTTGGCCGCGGGCCAGAAGGCCCCCGCCGCCGCGCCGTGCAGGAACCTAATCGCTACGAAGGCATCGAGCGGCAGGTGCGGCAGGTAGGCGAGAAAGAGCCCGGCTTCGAGGCCCAGCGCCGCGATCATCACCGGCCGGGTGCCAAACCGGTCGGCGGCCCAACCTGCCGGGTAGCGAATGGCGGCGCTCGCCAGCAGTCCCGAGGCGAACACAGCGCCAACCAGTGCCGCTGAGCCGCCTCGGCGCGACAGGAAGATCGGCAGCAAGGGAAGGAAGAACCAGAACCCGACCGAGGCGAGCAGGTTGCAGGCGTAGAGCGTCCACAACGTCCGTCGTTGCATCTTGCGGAATACTGGCAGAGCCATGGCCATCGACCGTTTGGCGGAGCTCGACTGGGATCTCATCCCGTACACGCCGCATTCCGCCCACATGCACATGGCGGTGGACGAGGTGCTCCTGCAGCGGGTCATCGCCGGTCTGCGACCCCCGACGGTGCGGTTCTGGGATTGGATCGAGCCCGCCCTTGTGATCGGCTCGCATCAGTCGGTGGTCAACGAGGTCGATGTCGTCGCGGCCCGTGATCTTGGCTTCACGGTGACGCGACGCATGAGCGGCGGGGGCACCATGTTGTGCGAGCCGGATCGCACGATCACCTATTCGCTTTACGTGCCGGCCACGGTGGTGGAGGGCCTGTCGTTCCGCCAGTCTTACGCCGCCCTCGACGCGTGGGCGGTGCGATCATTGGTCGCGCTCGGCGTGCCGGCGGCCTATCGCGAGATCAACGACATCATCTCGCCCCGCGGAAAGATCGCGGGCGCGGCGCAGGCGAGGCGGCGCGGTTTCATCCTCCACCACACGACCATCGCGCATGCGATGGACCCGGCCCTTCTGGTCAGGCTGATCCGCATCGGGCGCGAACGCCTGTCCGAACGGGGCGTGCGCAGCGCGGACAAATCGGTGTCACCGCTGTCGGAGTTCACGTCGATGCGCTGCGCCGAGATCGCTCGCCGTATGGAGCAATCCTTCACGGCCGAGTTCCACGCCCGCGCCGGCGAGCTCTCACGAGCCGAGGTCGACGCCGCACGCGAGCTCGAGAAGACGAAGTACGCGACTCCAGGCTGGATCTACCGGCTGCCCTAGAGGCCGGACCTCTCAGCTCATCTCCCGCCAGGACGCGATCAGCTCGGGGCACTGCTGCACATGCTCCCGATAGTGGTCCCGAAGCCAGCCGACGACGTCGTCCGGGCTGGTCGGATACGGATCCTGTCCTTCGCCGTAGATCACGGGAGTCTTGTGCGACCAGTCGGCCGCCGATAGGCCCGCGGCGGCCTCCTTCACGAACCGGTGCAGCCCGGACATCTCTTCGAGCGACGGCTTGCGCTCGGCGGCGGTGAGGCCCGCCTTCGCCCTCCTGTTGGCGTCCGCGGACTCACCTGGCTTGTCGAGCGGTTCCAATGTTTGCAGTGGGTCGGCCTTGATGGCATCCAGCACGCGCCCGTAGTGGACCAGGACCCAGTTGACGTGCACCTGGAGGCCGCCGAGCGCGTAGTCGTCGCCGGGCTTCAGGTAAGCGAGAGCGGCATCGGGAACCTGAGCGAATGCCGCCTCCCATTCCGCTCGCGCGGCGTCGAGATCGGCGAGGGCTTCTTCGCGATTCACGAAAGCTAAGGTACAGCGGAATGAGCCGTACGCAAAAATGGATCCTGGTCGCGACCGTGGCCGCGTCCGCGACGGTCTTCCTCGATGGCACGGTCGTCAACGTCGCGCTGCCGAGAATCGGCCGCGACCTGCCCCACTCTCTGGTCGGCGTCCTCGAGGGGCAGACGTACGTCTACACCGGTTACCTGCTGTCTCTGAGCACACTGCTGGTCCTGGCCGGCGCCCTGACCGACGTGTACGGGCGGCGGCGCATGTTCCTGCTGGGGCTGGCGGGATTCGGCCTCACCTCGGCCCTTTGCGGCCTGGCGCCCAACCTGGAGACGCTGGTCGTGCTGCGGGTCCTCCAGGGCGTGGCCGGCGCGTTCCTGGTCCCTGGCTCGCTGGCGCTCATCACCGCCAACTTCAGCGGACCGCTGCAGGGCCGCGCCTTCGGCATCTGGTCTGGGGCGGCGTCGGGCACCACACTGCTCGGTCCGGCCGTGGGCGGCCTGCTGGTGGACACCCTGTCGTGGCGCGCCGCCTTCTTGATCAACATCCCGATCATCGCCGTCGCGATGTATGCGACCTGGCGGCACGTGCCCGAAAGTCGCTCGGACGAAAGCCCCGCCGGCTTCGACTGGCTCGGCGCCGTCATCGTCGGCGTCGCGGTCGGGGGCCTGGCCTTCGGCGCCGTTTACGGCCAGCAGCGCGAATGGCGGGACCCGGTCGCCTACGTGATGCTTGCGGTGGGCGCCCTGGCCGCAATCGGAATGCCGTTCTACATGGCCCGTGCGCGCAACCCGCTCATCCCTCTGAGCCTGTTCAAGTCGCGCGCCTTCAGCACGATCAACATCTCGACGCTCTTGATCTACGGCGCGCTGTTCGCGTCGGGCTACAACCAGGCGCTGTTCGTGCAGGGGACGCTTGGCTACAGCGCGACCGCGGCAGGGCTGATGTTCATCCCCGGTGGGCTGCTGCTGACGCTGCTGTCGCCACGCTTTGGGACCCTGGCCGGTCGGTATGGGGCCCGGCCCTTCCTCATCGTCGGCCCGCTGCTGATGGCGGTGGCGTGCCTCCTGTATGCGCGGGTCCCGGCCACGAGCGCGGCATGGAATCTGCGGCCGAACGTGCCGTCGAGCCTGCTGCCCCCGACCTCATACCTGGTCGACTTCTTTCCGGCCGCGCTCATCTTCGGCCTTGGGCTCGGGATCATGGTGGCACCCCTCACCGCCGCGCTGATGGCGTCGGTTCCGGTCGCCCACGCCGGCCTCGCGTCGTCGATCAACAACGCCATCTCGCGCATCGGTCCGCAGCTCGCCGGCGCATTGATATTCGTGGGGGTGACGGCGATCTTCTACACGTCACTGGCTTCGAGGGTCCCCGGTCTCGACCCCAACTCGGCCACGGTGCGTGCGGAGGTGAGCCCGCTCAACCGGCCCACCACCAGCGCTCCTGCCGATGTGGCCGCACAGGCTCGCTACGCGTCAGCGGACGCGTTTCATACGGCCATGCTCATCTCGGCCGGCCTGCTGCTGGCGGGGGCGGCCGCCAACGCGGTAGGGGTCGCGCGGAAGCAGCCCGCAGCGACAGTGAAAGAGGCGGCGGCCTAGCTCCAGTAGTTGTGCTGCTGCAGCCACGCCAGCGCGACGGCGTCGGCATCCTGGTGCTCGCCCGAGACCTGCGAGTTCATCGTCACCAGGTCCGCCGTGGTCAGCTTGGCGTCGATCGCGTTGAGCACGCGTGTGACCTCGGCGCTGGCTGCCGCTTGCCGCATGACCGGCACCACGTTGTCCGCGTTCTCGAGGTGCTTGTCGTCCTGCAGCACGACGAGCCCAAGCGAGTTGAGGTCGCCGTCGCTGCTGAAGACCAGGCCGACGTCGATGCTGCCGTTCTTGAAGGCGGCGCGCGTCAGCGGCCCGTCGGTGTCGAGCGGCTTGAACGCCTTGAAGTTGATGCCGTAGGTCGTCTTGAGCCCGGGTTGACAGAAGGGCCGCGTCGGGCACTCAGGGCCGGCGCCGAGCGTCAGCTGGCCTCCGATGGGCGCGAGGTCCGAAAGTTTGGTCAGGTTGTACTTCTTCTGTGTCGCCGTCGTCACAGCAAATGCGTTCTGGTCCACCGCCGATGAAGGAGTCAGTGCGGTCAGCCCCAGCGGCTGAAGGTGGCTGTTGAGCTTGGCGGTGGTGGCGACCGGGTCGCCGTTGGCCTCGCCCGCGCCCTTGTTGTAGAACTCGAGGTCTGTCGCCGCGTAACCGGGATAGAGGTCGATCTGACCCGATTCGAGCGCGGGAGCGACGACCTCGCGGGTTCCGAGCAGCAGCTTGTAGCTGATCGTGTAGCCGTCGTGCGCAAGCGCCTGGCCGTAGATCTCGGCCAGGATGCTGCTCTCGGGGAAGTTGAAGCCGGCGACCGTGAGCGTGCCCTTGGATGCGGTCGGCGTCCCAGAGCCTGTGCTTCCACATGCGGTCGCGACGAAGACCAGAGCGGCAAGGGCCGCCAGGAACTTACCGGAACCGAGGTTCAAATTCATCGAACTCATCTCCTTGCCACCCCTGGGTTTGCCGATCCAACCGTAGGTGACGCCTGATTCTTCCATTTATGCGGTCTTGAAGGTGGTGGCGCGCTGGGCCACACGAGCCTGGAGGAGGCGGATCCCGCGCGGGACCAGAAGCCGTTCCACACCCGAAAGCGACAGCTCGGTGGCCATCGCCAGCGCCGCCACGAGCACCGCGCCCGCGACCAATTTCGTGTAGTCCTGCTGCGCGAAGCCGTCGATGATGTACCTGCCGAAGCCGCCGCCCGCGATCAGAGCGGCCAGGGTCGCCGTCGCCACCACCTGCACTGCCGAGGTCCTGATGCCGGCCATCACGAGGGGTACAGCGAGGGGTAACTCCACGCGTACGAGTTGGGCCAGCTCGCGATAGCCCATGCCGCGGGCTGCCTCCTTGATGTCGGGATCGACCTCGCGCAGGCCGACATAGCTGTTCGTGACCATCGGCGGAATGGCGAGGGCGACCAGAGCGACGAGGACGGGTAGATTGCCCAGGCCGAAAACCTGGAACGCGATCACCAGCAGGCCGAAAGACGGTAGGGCGCGCCCGACGTTGGAGATGTTGATCGCGAGGTTGCCGAAGCGTCCGTAGTGGCCCAGCGCGATCCCGATGGGCAGCGCGATCAAAGCGCCGATGGCGACCGACTCGGCGGAGATCTGGACGTGCTCGACCAGGCGCTGCGGGATTCCATCGGACCCACGCCAGTGCGCAGGGTCCGCAAACCACTTCGCGACATTGGACAGGACCGTCATCCGGCGGTGTTCCTCGACCAGGGGATGGCAACCCGCTGGAGTCCAATCAGCGCCAGGTCCGCAACCAGGGCCAGCGCGATCGAAAGCGCAGTCGCGACCACGAGCGGCGTGTGGAAGTTTTCGATCAAGCCCCTGTTGATCAGCTGACCGAGGCCGCCGAGGCCGATCAGGGCCGTGATGGTCACGAGCCCGATCGTGGTGACGGTCGCGATGCGGACGCCCGCGAACATGGCGGGCAGCGCCAGGGGCAGCTCCACGAAAAGGAGCCTCGCCAGCGGCCGGTACCCCATGCCGTCGGCGGCGTCGAGGACATCGGGCGGCACCGACTCGAGTCCCACGAGCAGGTTGCGCATGAGGATGAGCAGGGTGTAGCCGACGAGGCCGATCTCGGCCGTGACGACGCCCAGCCCTGTGTATGGCACCAGCAGGGCGAAGAGCGCCAGTGAGGGGATCGTATAGACGACGCCGAAGAATCCCAGCAGCGGATTGCGCAACGCCCGCCATCGATGGGCCGCGATCGCGAGCGGGATCGAGAGAACAAGCCCGGCCGCAACCGCGATCGCGGTCAGCGTGATGTGCTGCTGAAGCGCGTCGATGAAAAGCGGGACGTGGCCGCGGAGCCACGTCCAGTTGACCCAGGGGTCGACGTAGGTGAGGAATGCGCCTGCCGGCATTCGATTACGGTAAACGACGCCGTGATCCGGTTGGAGAACGTCAGCAAGGGGTTCCCTGGCGGCGCCAACGCGGTAAGCGACCTGTCGCTGGACATTCCAGACGGCCGGACGTGTGTGCTCATCGGTCCCTCCGGCTGTGGCAAGACCACCACGCTGCGGATGATCAACCGGCTCATCGAACCCGACGCCGGCCGCATCCTCGTGGACGGAGAGGACACGCACGGCGTCGATCCCGCGGCGCTGCGCTTGAAGATGGGCTACGTCATCCAGAACACGGGCTTGTTCCCCCACATGACGGTGGGCGAAAACGTCGGCACGGTGCCCCGGTTGTGGAACTGGGACAGAGCCCGCATCAAGGCGAGGGTGAATGAATTGCTCACCCTGGTCGGCCTCGACCCGCGTGAGTATCTGCGCCGGTACCCGCACCAGCTGTCCGGAGGACAGCGCCAGCGCGTCGGCTTCGCGCGCGCGCTGGGCGCCGATCCGCCGATCCTGCTCATGGACGAGCCGTTTGGAGCGGTGGATCGAATCACGCGCGAGCGCCTGCAGCACGAGTTCATCAACATCCAGCGCTCGGTGCGCAAGACGGTCGTCTTCGTGACGCATGACATCGATGAGGCGGTCATGGTCGGAGACCGCATCTGCCTTTTCGAGATGCAGGCAAAGGTCGCGCAGTACGACACTCCGGATGTCATCCTCACACGACCCGCGAGCCCGTACGTCGCCGAGTTCGTCGGTAGCGAGGGGCTCGCGCGCCGGATGTCGGTCGTCACGATCAACACACAGACCCTCGACCATCCGGCGGGTGGGCCGGGTGCGGACGAGCCGCGGATCCCGGTGGCCAGCACCCTCGCCGAGGCGTTCGCGGCCGCGGTCACGAGCCCCACGGAACGCGCCGCCGTGTTCGCGGGCGACCGCTATGTCGGCGCCTTCACGGCCACATCTCTGTTGGAATCGTTGCGCCGCGCGAGCGCGGTGGGGGGTGATGAGGTTGCCACAGGAATTTGACGTTGTGTGCCTGGGCGGCGGCGTCGCCGGAGAGGCGGTCGCGGGCGGACTGCAGGGCAGCGGCCTCACCGTTGCCGTGGTCGAGCGCGAGCTCGTGGGGGGCGAGTGCCCGTACTGGGGGTGCATCCCGTCGAAGACGCTGCTGCGGTCCGGCGAGACGCTCGAGGAGGCAGCCCGGGCGCGCACGCTGGCCGCCTCGCGCGTGGACTGGGACCTGGACTTCCCCAAGGTCTCCAAGCGGGTCTACTGGATGGCGCGAGACCTCGACGACACCCGGCCGGCGGCCGCGCTGGAGGCGACCGGGGCGAAGCTGGTGCGCGGCGAGGGCAAGCTCATCGACCCCAAGACGGTCGAGGTCGGCGGCGAGCGGCTCCTGGCCCGGCGCGCGGTCGTGGTCGCCAACGGAGGCACCGCATTGATTCCTCCAATCCCCGGGCTCGACAAGTTGGACTTCTGGACCAACCGCCAGGCGGTGCTGCCGCGCGAGCTTCCGAGCTCGCTGGCGGTCCTGGGCGGCGGCGCCATCGGCGTGGAGCTCGGCCAGGCGTTCGCGCGATTCGGCTCGAAGGTGACCATCATCGAAGCCGGGCCTCGCTTCCTCGGCGCGGAGGAGCCGGAGGCGGGCGTCGCCCTACGTCCTCATCTCCTGGCGGACGGCATGACCCTGCTGGTGGGCGACCCGTGCACCGGGGTCGAAAAGGCGACCGTCGGCGTCATCGTCACCCTCAAGTCAGGGGCCACAGTCCACGCCGACCGCCTGCTGGTGGCGACGGGAAGGCGGCCCAACTTCGAGGCCTGGCAGGGAGCGGGGCTGCCGCAAACCGACCGCGGCTGGCTCAAGGTCGACCCTGCCACCCTCGAGGCCCGCGTCGACGTGTATGGCGCGGGCGACGTGACCGGCCTCGGCGGCTTCACGCATCTCGCCTACTACCACGGCCAGGTCGTGGCTCGCCGCCTGCGTGGAGAGGATGCCCGGGCCGATCACACGGCGGTGCCAAGGGTCACATTCACAGATCCCGAGGTCGCCTCGGTCGGGCTGTCTGAAGTGGCGGCGCGCGAGCGTGGGCTCAACGTGGTGACCGCGTGGACCGACCCGGCCGAGACGGCGCGCGGCTACATCCACGATTTCCACGGTGGGACGCTCAAGCTCGTCGGCGACCGGGACCGAGGCGTGCTCGTGGGGGCGACCATGGTCATGCCGCGAGCCGGAGAGATCCTGGGCGAGCTGGTGCTCGCTTTACGCGCCGGGACCCCGCTGCGCACGCTGGCCGACGTGATCCACCCGTTCCCCGCGTTCAACCGAGTCCTGGGCGCTGTCCTTCAAGACCTGGCGGCCAAAGCCGCATGATCTGCATCACGCCTCCGTCTGCTTAGAAGGAGTCGGTGAAGTGATTGACATCCGCCTCGACGTGGACACGATCCTCATCTGGGTCCTTGTCGGTCTCGTGGCCGGAGCGCTCGCGAGCAGGGTGGCGCTGGGGCACGGTCTGGGCCTGCTCGGCGACCTGGTGGCAGGCGTGCTGGGCGCGTTCATCGGCGGTGTGCTGGCCCAGGTCTTCAAGATCAGCTTTGCCATCAGCGGCCACCCGATCATCACCGCGATGGTGGTCGCGTTCGTCGGTGCGGTGATCCTGCTCTTCCTCCTGAGGATGGTCGGCTTCGGGCGAGGGCGCGGAGAGCACTAGGGAGTTGAGCCGACCTCTGCGTTCTCCTTGTTACAGGGAGGACGAAACATGGCCATTTCCATCAATGGTTCCGCGATCAACCTCGACCTGGACACGATCCTGATCTGGTGCCTGGTCGGACTGGTGGCGGGATTCCTCGCCAGCCGGGTCGCTCTCGGCCACGGGCTCGGCCTGTTTGGCGACATCATCGTCGGGATCGTCGGCGCCTTCATCGGCGGCTTTCTGGCGAGCGCCTTCCATGTCAACGTGCAGGTGATCGGCCATCCGATCATCAGCGAGATGGTCGTGGCGTTTGCGGGCGCTGTGCTCCTGCTCCTGGTCGTGCGCCTGTTTGCGGGCGGCGGGGCCAGGCGCAGATCCTGGACATAGCCTTCAATACGCGGTCCTGATCGCAAGGGCACGGGGCGAAGCGACCTCGACTAGCATTCGTACCCCGTGGCCGACCGCACGTCGAAACCCAAGGACGTCCCTACCCAGGGGCCGGCTCGGGCCACGAGCAAAGCGGCCTCGATCGTGATGGTGAACACCGGGGGCGGGAAGGGCAAGTCCACCGCCGCGTTCGGCACGGCGATGCGCGCCGTGGCGCGCGGCTGGAAGGTATGCGTGATCCAGTTCGTCAAGTCGGGCAAGTGGAAGGTGGGTGAGGAGAAGGCCGCGATCAGTCTTGGCATCGAGTGGCTCACGATCGGGGACGGCTTCACATGGGACAGCAAGAACATGGATCGCACCGAGGCCGTCGCGCGGCACGCCTGGGATGTGAGCAAGGAGAAGATCGAGTCGGGTCAGTACGGGCTCGTCGTCCTCGATGAGATCACCTATCCCATGAACTGGGGCTGGATCCCGACCTCGGAAGTGGTCGACGTGATACGCAACCGCCCACCGTCGGTCAATGTGATCGCGACCGGACGCGATGCGCCCGCTGAGCTGGTCGACCTCGCTGACACGGTCACAGAGATGAGAAAGGTGAAGCACGCGTTCGATCGCGGCGTGCGCGCGATCCGCGGCATCGATTATTGATGACGGCCGCCGATCGCCGCGCCGGCTAGGCGCCGGGTCCGCGGAGCACCTGCGCCAGCGGTGGCGGGGCGGGTGAAGGGTCGGCGGCCGCGACGTAATGCCATCCCAGCGCATCACCGTCGTGCAGTGTCGCTTCGGTGAAGCCGCCTGTGGCGTTGGCCCACTTGCCGCCCGACTCTATGAACAGTGCCCAGTACGGCTGCCGCGGTGGAAAGCACTCGCTGAACTCGGCAGGTTCACGGTCCACCTGGCAGACCGCCTTGCCGGTGGTCAGGGAGTGGGCCTGGTACTGCACGCCAGATTGATCCATCAGCGTCTGGCCGTCGATCACCGCCCCGTCGAAGCCGACGCACCGCTGAAGAGATGCGCCGGACATGTGCTGAACCACGACGTATGCGTGGTGTGGCGAGCCCGCGTTGGTGCAGGAGATGACCGAAGCCGCCGATGAGGTCGCCCGAGGCGAGCTGCAAGCGGCAACCACAAGAACGAACACGATGCCGGCGAAGAAGAGATTGCGCACGGCCCCCAATCAATAAGACGCACGCCGGCCGCCAAACCTTGCGGGTGCGGGCGCGTTCTAGCCGTTCTTGACCAGCCTCAACGCGATGTGGTCGTCGTGCCTGGCGCCGGGCATCGCGAAATCGAAACGATCGACCGCTAAAGACAGCTCGAGGTCGCTCGGGGCGAAACCTGGCCACTCGCCGGCCATGAAGGTCCGGTAGCGCTCACTCTCGAGCAGCGGCCTCAGGAGCGCATCGAGGTCGACGCTCACCCCAGTCAGGACAGCCTCGATGTAACGGGCGCACGCGTGGTCCTCGGGAAAGTCGGCCGAGGCGACCAGTGTGACCGTGCTCGGCCGCATTAACAGGCAGGCTTGCGCGGTCGCGCTCGCCACGACCAGACTCCCCGCGAAGATGGCATCCCCTGCCTCCACCGCTCCAATCACCGGCGTCCCGGCGCTCGAGCGTTGTATGAGCGTCCTCCCCTCGAGGTCCGTCGCCTGGATCTGGGTCGGCGAGTTGCTGATGGCGATTCCCGGCACTGGGAGCCCGCCCTCCTCGGCGCAGACGACCGCGTCCGGGATGCTCCGCGCCAGCGCGAGCGCCTTATCGATCGTCGAGACGAGAAGGCAGTCCCGCGCGCCGCCCGCGAGAGCGTATGCGCTGACGGTGAATGAACGCAGGACGTCGATGACGACCACGACTCCGCGGGCATCGCGGGCGCCTTCGATGCCGACCGCGTGAACGACTTGCACGCCTCGATGTTGAGGCCTTGCGTCGAGCCGCATGATATCCATCCAGAGTGTCATCGCCGGGCTCCGGTGGAACGCATCGCGCTTTTGGCTTCGAGCAGATCGCCGACTGTGGATCCATGCGGGTGGTGGGACTTCGGTTGGAGTCCGGCCAGACGGTGCCCGAGCACCGCAACGCGATACCGGTGGCGCTGATCGTGACCGCCGGCCGACTTCACTTCGACGATGGCTCCGGAGAAGGCGAGGTGACCGCGGGCGAGATGCTCCTCATCAACCCAGGTGAGCGCCACACGTACCATGCCGCTGTCGATACGTCGGCCTACCTGGTGTTCGCGGGCCTGCCGGGGGTGCGCAGCCGCAAGTGGAGCCTGCGCCAGAGAGGCTGACCTTCTGTGGTCAGGGAGCGTTCCACATCGCCAGCACGCGGCCGCGGTCCGGGTCCTCGTGAAGCCGGCCCAGGGTGGCCACGTCGAGCTGCAGGCCCGCCGCGGCGGTGATTTCCAACCTCACCCAGGCCACCGCCACAGCACGCAGGATGTGGCCGTGGCCAAACGCAATCACTCGACCATCGACCGTCTCGCACAATGTGATGAACTCGAGGGCGCGGGCGTAGATCTGGGCGGGAGTCTCCCCGCCCGGCGAACCGTCTCTGTAAATCTCCCAGCCGGGATCCTGCTGGTGAATCTGCGCAGACGTCATACCTTCGTACTCTCCGTAGTCGGCCTCGCGCAGCAGAGGTGTTAGCTGAGGATTCGGAAACCCTGCGATCTCAGCTGTGCGCACCGCGCGCTCAAGCGGGCTGGAGAACACGGCGTCGAATCTCAGCCCGTTCAGCCTCCGGCGCAAAGCACGGGCCTGGTCCTCGCCTTCAGGCAGCAGGGGAACGTCGGTGGTGCCGGTGTGCTGGCCGGAGCGGCTCCATGCGGTCTCGCCGTGGCGGGCGAGATAGATGTCCAGCGTCAGGCGGGCTTGCCCATCATCTCCGGCCGGCCGGATCGCAGCGAGCGACTCGCGCTCTCGATGACCGCGCCCGCTCGAACACGCTGGCCCGGCCGGATGCAGACCAACCCGACCGCGGCGGTGCCGCCGGTCGACTTGAGGGCCTCGTTGACCGCGGCAAGGACCCGGTTGGCGGCATGCGCCGTGCCGGCGACGTCGGTGTCGGGCAGGATGGCGAGAAGCTGCGGCGGTGTGCGGCCAAGGACCCCCGGCGTGTCGACGTCGCGCACGGTGCCCGCGAGCGCGGCGGCCATCGTCTTCAGAGCGTCTTCGGGCGTGCCGGCTCCATTGGCCTCGATGAGCAGCACGCCGAGGTTGCGCTGGTAGCGGTGGGCGCGGGCGAGCTCGTCCTCGAGCACTGGACGCACGAATCGATCGTTGAACAGGCCCGTGGTGCGGTCGACGATGTGCAGTGGCTCGGCCATCGGGTCGTCAACCTTGACTCCGCATGAGGGACAGAAGATCGCGCCCGGGGGTAGAGGCGAGCCGCAGGCTTGGCAGGTCAGGGCGTCCGGCCGGCGCCGGAGGAAGTCGCCAATCGGCATTCGGTTAAGCCTATCAGCCGGGGTGCGGGCGGCTGGGACAGAGGCTTGGGGTTACGCAGCCCCTCTAGCCGGCTGCGTTATCAGCCGACCGCGGCCGCGGCGGTCGCGAGCCAGCTTTCGGCCCACTCCGCTACGGCGGCCAGCACCGGCTGCAGCGCGCGGCCCCGCGCGGTGAGTCGATAGCTCACGCGCACAGGCGGCCCGGGGTCCACGAGCCGCTCAACGATGCCTTCGGTCTCAAGTTCGCGCAACCTTTCGGTGAGGACTCGATCACTGATTCCGGGTATGCCGGCGAGCAGCTGATTGAAACGCGCCGGACCAGGGAGCAAGGCCTTAACGACCGCCCCGGTCCAGCGTTTCCCAATCAGTTCGATGGCGCGCTGAAAGGGCGCGCTGTAGTCGAGGCCCCCACCGACCATGGGGAGTGATTCTATGCGCTATCGCTCGTCTCGGAAACAACCCGTTCTCCTTAATTTCGCAAATATTTTTTTCAGATCCGCCGAGGCATCATGCCGGGACCGTCATTGAAGCCTCGAGGGATAGACTCGCAAGAGCGATGATCGCTCTGAGCCGGACGCCAAGGGAGGTGCTGCGTGGAAGTAGCTGATCGCGTCGTCGTCGTCACGGGCGGCGCCAAAGGCATCGGACGGGCTCTCTCGCGGAGATTCGCGAACGCCGGCGCCAGGTCGGTGATCGTGGCCGACAGGGACGCACACGGCGCTCAGGCGGTCGCGCAAGAGATCGGCGGCACGGCCATCACCTGCGACGTTTCGCACGAGGACGAGATCGCCCACCTTGTGGAAAAAGTCCAGGGCGCGCATGGCCGCATCGACATCTTCTGCTCCAACGCCGGCATCGCGGTCGCAGGCGGGCCCGAGGCGGCCACAGCTGACTGGCAGCGCATCTGGGACGTGAACGTTATGTCGCACGTGTTCGTGGCGCGCCACGTCTTGCCCGACATGCTCGATCGAAAGGAGGGTTATCTGCTGGGCACCGTGTCGGCGGCTGGGCTCTTGAACCATGTCTTCGCCGCTCCGTACGGGGTGACAAAGGCTGCGGCGCTCTCATTTTTCGAGTGGCTGGCCATCGCCCACGGCGACGAGGGGCTCCGGGTGTCGTGCCTATGCCCGCAAGGTGTGAAGACGGACATGCTGGCGGCCGAACGCCGTGTTCTCGGCACCAACTTCTTGACCGCAGGCGCCCTCGAACCCGAGCAGGTGGCCGACGTCGTCCTCGACGGCATCAGAAACGAGAAGTTCCTGATCCTGCCTCACCCCGAGGTCGCGGAGTACTTCAACCGCAAGGCCCAGGACTACGACCGCTGGCTGAAAGGCATGCGCAGACTGCGAGCAAGCCTCAGCGCCGGCTCCAGATAGAGTGCGCTGGCCGGCGCTGGGCGCGGGGGTGGTTCTCGTCGCCGTCGCCTTCGGCGCCGCGACCCGCGTGGCCGACACTCGTGAAGGCCTCATCTATGAGGTGGTCACACTCCTGGCCGGCCTTGCCGGGGTGAGTCTGTTGCTCTACGGCCTGGTGGCGACGTTCAGCCACGCGCGACCCGCGACGGCAGCGCCATCGGTCGTGACTCATGCGACCGCGAGGGTTCACAACGCCGGCGAGCTGCTCGTCGGTGCGGCCGGCCTGGTCGTAGCGGCGATTCTGCTCGCCGGCATCGCGGCCACAGCAGGAGGGTGGTGGGCCCTGCTGGGTTCGATCCTGCTGCTGCCGATGATCGCCGGCTGCAGCTACCTGTGTTTTACATTCGCTCGCGGGCCGCTTCGCGACTGGAAGATCGATCTCCAGAAACTGATGAGCGATCGCTGATCCAATCGGATCAGCGCGACTCGAGGTTGCGCACCAGGATCACGATGCCAACGATGATCAATCCGGCGGGCCAAACCACCGACCAGTTGATGATCCCGATGTTGTTGCCCAAGAGAAAAAGTCCGATGACGACGAGGATCACCCCGAACAACGAGGTCTGGTGGGTCCAGGCGCCTTGAGGCGGAGGCGCGACGGCTGCAGGTCCCGGTGCCGGCGGTGGCGGATCGGTGGATGACGCCGGCGAGGGGGACGCAGCGCTGGTCGTCGGTGGCGCCGGCCGAGAAGAACCACCAAGTTGGCTCTGGAGCTCCCCCCAGATACGCCTGAGGTCGGACATCATCGGGTCGAAGCCCCTCCGCTGACTGCCATTCTCGAGGTGCTCTGGCATCACCAGCCACAGCACCACGTAAATGAAGAGCCCCAGTCCCTGGACGAACAGCAGCAGGAGAAAAGCGACGCGCACCCACAGCACCTCGACGTGAAACCTCTCGGCCAGGCCGGCGCACACGCCGCCCACGATCCGGTCGCTGCTTCTGTAGAAGCTCTGGTCGTTCACGTGCTGCATGTTCGTCCCTTCATGCCCAATTGACAACGGTTCGGGCAATCACGTTCGCAGGGCCAGAATCTCGCCCACGAGGTAGAGCGAGCCGCAAACGAGCACGTTGCCTTCGGGCCCGGCGAGCTCCCGGGCACGGTCGAGTGCCGCTTCAGGCGGTACGACCGCCTCGGCATCGTGGCCGAACATCGAAGCCAGCTCGAGAGCGGGCACGGAGTGGCCGCCCGCGCTGGTCGCCTCGGTGAACACGGCGTGGTCGGGCCGCAGGGTTTGCAATGCCGCCAGGAGCGCGGAAGGATCGCGCTCGCTGAGCATCGAAAAGACGGCGACCAGCCGCTCGGAACCGATCAGCCGGCGCAGCGAGATGCCTGACTTGGTCATCGCGGCCGGATTGTGACCGCCGTCGAGGACGACGCGGGGTCTCGTCGCGATCAGCTGCAAACGCCCCGGCCACGTTGTATGTGCGAGGCCCTGGCGCACGGCATCGTCAGTCACGTCGCCGAGCGCATGCGCGGTCGCGACCGCCAGGGCGGCATTGGCGGGTTGGTAGTCGCCGACGAGCGGAACGGCGAGCCGCTGATGCTCGAATCCAGGGCCTGCCACCGAGACGACATGGCCGTCCCAGGCCCTGGAGGTCGACTCCACCTGGATCTCAGCGCCGAGGCGCCACAGCGTGGCTCCCGCCTTCCGTGCGAAGTCCTCAACGATTGCCAGCGCGGCGCCTTCGCAACCGGTGATCACGCGATTGCCGGGTTTGATGATCGCCGCCTTCTCGTTGGCGATTGCCTCGATCGTGTCGCCGAGATATTTCTGATGGTCGAGGTCAACATTGGTGATCACGGCGACGCCGAGGTCGAGGGCGTTGGTGGCATCGAGCCGGCCCCCGAGGCCGACCTCGCAAACCAGGCGGTCGACACGGGGCGCCAGGTAGGCAAGCGCCATCGCAGTGAGCATCTCGAACTCAGTCGCCGGACCCAACTCTTCCGCGATCACATCCAGCGTCGGCTTGAGGGCCTCGAGCGTCTGGGCGAATTCGCGTTCTGTGATCGGCGTCCCGTCGACCTGGATGCGCTCGGTGTAGGAGACAAGGTGCGGCTTGGGCATGAAGCCGACGACATGACCGGCGGCCTGCAGGATCGAGGCGAGGCAGGCAGCCGTCGAGCCTTTGCCGTTGGTACCCGCGATGAGCGCGCCGGCGAGGCCACGGTCGGGGCTGCCCAGACGATCCAGAATCGCCCGCGTGCGCTCGGTGCCGAGCTTCATTCCGAAGCGGCCGATCCGCGAGAGGTATGCGAGAGCCTCGGGATACGTCACGCCGTAATTCTCGCGGGCCGCCGAAAATCCCCTCCCCCGCCTTCGGGGCCCTCCCTCCCCCAGAGCCCAACCGACCTGACGATCGAATTCAATCATCAGGCTCGCGATCCTGCCAACCCTGCCTGTTAAGAGCGGCCCGGCCGTTAGGGGCGGCGGCGGACCTCGGCTTCGTAGGTGTTTCGAACCAGCATCGCGCGCGTCATCGGCCCCACCCCGCCTGGGTTCGGCGTCAGCCATCCCGCCACCTCTTCCACCCCCGGACCCAGGTCGCCGACCTGAATCCCATCGGCGCGATTCGCGCTCACGTCGACCACCGCGGCCCCTGGCTTGACCATATCCCTGGTGATCAGGTTGGGCTGCCCGGCGGCGGCCACGAGAATGTCCGCATTTCTCGTATGGCCGGCAAGATCCTTCGTCCGTGTGTGGCACATGGTGACGGTGGCATTGCGCTTGAGCAGAAGCAGCGCGGTCGGCTTGCCGACGATGTTGCTTCGGCCGACCACCACCGCATTGGCGCCTTCGATGCGCACCCCGCCACGATCCAGGAGCTCGACAATGCCGCTCGGCGTGCACGGCTCGATTCCACCAGGCAGGCCTAAGGCGACCAGGCCCGCGTTGAAGGGATGGAACCCGTCCACGTCCTTGATCGGGTCCACCGCGATGACAACCTGAACCAGATCGATGTTCATCGGCAGCGGCTGCTGCACCAGGATGCCGCTGATCGATTCATCCCGATTCAAGGTGGCGATCAGCTCCATCAGCTGCTCGGTCGATGTCTCGGTCGGCAGCCTGTGGTCAACCGAATCGATGCCGACCTGCCGCGCATTCTTTTGCTTGCTGCGGACGTAGAGGGCGGAGGCGGGGTTGTCGCCGACGATGATCGTCGCCAGCTTGGGCCGCGGCTTGCCCATCGCCACCCGAGCGCCCACCTTGGTGGCGATGTCATCGAGGATCTGCTGCGCCACAGCCTTGCCATCGAGCACTCGAGCGGTCACAGGACCAATTGTCGCGGGTGCCTCGCAGGCCGCGCTTTGGCGCGACTAGTCGAGGCCCAGCTCCTTTCTGGCCGCTGTGGCCACGGCGCGCATCACCGCGCTCAGATCGCGGCCCGACTCGCGGGCCAGCCGGCGGCAGTCCTCGTACTCCGGCGCGACATCGACGGCCTCGCCTCCGATCTCCTTGACCTTCGCCCGCGCAACCCCGAATTCCGTCTTGACCTCGATCATCCTGCGCTGGGCGATGACACGATCCGCGGGAGTGAGCCGCACGCCGAGAGTGGTGCTGTGACGAAGGACGTGGTCGGCGAGCAGCGCGGCCGTGTCGGGCGTCGCCATCACCGCAAGCACATGACCTGGGCGGCCTTTTTTCATCACCGCAGGCAGTACGCTCACGTCGAGCGCGCCCAGCGCCATCAAGTCTTCGCACAACGCGGCGATGAGGTTGGGCGCCATGTCGTCGATGTTGGTCTCGATCATCGTCACCCCGGTCGCGGTGGCGACCTCGGCGCCGATCCATACGGCCAGGGCGTTGCCGGGGACGTCGCGCGCGCCGATCCCATAACCGATCGATTGCAGGGACATCGCCGGACGGCTGAACCTGGCGGCGACAGCAAGGATCGCGGCTCCGGTCGGCGTGACCAGCTCACGAGTTTCGTCGGTGGCCTGGAACGTGGCCCCGGTGCCCTCGAGCACACGCATGCTGGCGGGTGCGGGCAGCGGCATGTGACCCGCTCGGCCGCTTGGCGCCGGCAGCGCCGACGCATAGACCTGCGCAACGCTCAGGTTGTGGAGGAGCCAAAAGGCGCCGACCAGATCGACCAGGGTATCGGCGCCACCGAGCTCGTGGAGGTGGACCTTCGACTCCGGAAGATCATGGAGCCTCGCCTCCGCGCGACCCAGACGCTCGAGCGCGCTCAGAGCAGGCCGTTTGACCTCATCGGGAACTTCGGCGGCCGAGACGGCGGCGCGCAGATCAGGCACTGTCCGCTGCCGGCGATCGAGTGTCTGGACGATGACACGCGTGCCGCCCGCATGGCCGCGCTGCTCGTGCCGCACGTCGACGCTGACCTCGTCCCCGAGGCGAAGGGCCTCGATGGTGGCGTCAAGTAGGTTGCGATCGGCGCCGGCGTCGACCAGCGCGCCGAGAGTCATGTCTCCGGAGATTCCCGCGAAGCAGTCGAAATAGGCGATGGTCATGCGCGCGTCCTACTAATGTGCACCGCGGCCGCTTCGATCGGCGACATGCTGGCCGGCCGCTTGGCGACGCGTACCGTCACGGCCCTGACCTTCGGCAGAGTGAGCACGCCTTCGGCGATTCGGGTGGCCAGGGTCTCGATCAGCTGCAGCGATTCCCCTTCGATCGTGTCCTTGGCGATCGCCCGCACCTGCCGGTAATCGATGGTGTCAGCGAGCCGGTCGGTTCGCCCAGCCTCGGCCAGGTCGACCTCCACCTCGATGTCGACCTTGAATCGTTGGGCGCGCTCGCGCTCGGCGGCGCCGACGCCATGGCGGCCGCTGAACGACATGCCCTGGAGCACGATCCGGTCCATGCGGCAATTCTCGCGCCCACGGCGCCCGTACGACCTGGCCCTGGCGGCGTGAATAGACTTGGTGGCGTGATTCGAAGGCGGCGCGCTTGCAGTTGAGCAACGGCAAAGTCACCGTGCGCCCCGCCACCGAGCAAGACCTGGTCCGGCTCAATGACATCTACAACCGGTACGTGATCGAGACCCACTTCACGTTTGACATCGAGCCGATGACGATCGAGGCGCGGCACGAGTGGTTCAGTCACTACGACAGCACCGGACGGTATCGAGTGCTGGTCGGAGTTTCGGATGCCACGGTCATCGGCTATGCATCGAGCAGTCGCTGGCGGCCCAAGCCCGCCTACGACACCTCGGTCGAGACCAGCATTTACCTCGCTCCCGACGCGGTAGGGCGCGGCATCGGAACCAAACTTTACGAAGAGCTCTTCAAGCAGCTCCAGCGGGAGGACCTGCATCGAGCGTACGCCGGGATCGCCCTGCCCAACCAGGCCTCGATTGCGCTGCACGAGCGGGTGGGCTTCAAGCGGGTCGCCCATTTCACCGAGCAAGGACGCAAGTTCGACCGCTACTGGGACGTCGGCTGGTACGAAAAGCCTCTGGGTGGCTCCTAGCTCAGAACCGCTCCCGCGGGCCCGCCAGGGCGTCGTGCGCGAGGCTGCCGACGACGGCGCACCCGATCCCGACGCCGACTCCGACCACGACGTACCCCGAGACTCCCAGCGTGCCGTTGAGCAGCATCAGCCAGCCGCCCAGGCCGAGGATGAGCGCGACCAGGGCCCAGACGAGGCGGGTGGGCACGCTCGGCGCTAACCGCCGCTGGGCGGGCCGTTGGCGCCGCCTGCGCCCGGCCTGGTGCCACCGCCGCCGCCGGCCGGTCCGATCTGAATCGTCTGAGCCAGGATCGAGCCGTCAGGCTGGCGCGTGCCGGTGATCGTCACCGTCTGGTTGTCCTGCAGGTCCGACGTCGAGCCGAGCGCCTGCTTCGAGATGGTGACGGTGGGGCCGAACGTCACCTTCACGTCACAGCTGGTGTTGGTCACGGTCATCGACGTTCCCGCGAGGTTGGTCACCGTGCCCCTTGCCACGCCTGGGGTGCCGGCCGCCGGCGTCGCCCCGGGAGATGGACAGACAGCGCCCACACCTCTACCGCCGGTGAACGCGTTCGAGCCGGAGCCGGTGTTCGTGCGCGTGGCCCCCGCGGACGTGCTGGCGCTCACGTTGTTCTGGCCGACCTTGTAACCGCCATAGAACCCACCCAGCACACCGACGATGACTACCAAAGCGACCACATACGTTTTCATCAATTTGCTCCTCTACTCGTGTCTCAAGGCTTCGATCGGATGCAGGCGCGCGGCGCGGTTGGCCGGGTAGATTCCGAAGAACAGGCCGATGCCGACGGAAACACCGAAGGCCAGCAGCACCGACGGGACCGATACGACGGGTGGCGGAAAGCTCGAGCTCGCGATGGCTGGAATGTGCGGTGCTTCGATCGCGAGAACCGTTCCAAGGGCGATCCCCAACGCCCCACCCAGGCCGCTGAGGACCATGGCCTCGATCAAGAACTGAGTGAGCACGTCACGCCACCGCGCGCCGATCGCTTTGCGGATGCCGATCTCGCGCGTTCGCTCGGTGACGGTGACCAGCATGATGTTCATGATTCCGATCCCGCCCACGACCAGGGATATCCCGGCGATGGCTCCAAGCACGAGCGTCAGCGCTGTGGAGATGGAGTTGGCCTGGTTCAGGATGTCCTGCTGGCTCTGCAGCTGAAAGTCGGCTTGGGCCGGATCCGAGATCTGGTGGCGCTGAAGCAGGATGGTAGTGAGCTCGGTCTCAGCCTGCGTGACCACGCTTGGCGACGAGGCCGAAGCGACGATCTGGCTGATGTTCTTGCCCCGTCCGCCGCTCAGGTACGCCCAGACGGAGGTGATCGGCGCGACCACCACGTTGTCCTGAGAGCCGAGGCCGGACCCGCCCTTGGCCGCAAAGACCCCGACGACCCGGAAGCTCTGGCGGTTGATCTTGATGGTCTGGCCGACCGGATCGGTGGTGCCGAACAGGTTGCTGACGACCGTGGCGCCCAGGACGACGACGCGATGTTGCGACGTGACGTCGTCTTGCGTGAAGAAGGAGCCTTCGGCGATCTGGTAGTCGCGCACCTGCGGGAAATCGACGGTGGTGCCCGTGGTGGGCGCGAAGTAGTTCTGGTTCGCGTACGTGATCTGGCCGCCGCTCTGCGCAATCGGAATCGCAGCCACGATGTCGGGGTCCTGCTGCCGGCTGTTGATGGCGTCGACGTCGGCCATGGACAGGCTCTGGCTCGTGCCGAAACCCTGGGAGACGCCGCCGGCGCCTCTGGCGTTCGACGGGTAGACGAAGATGACGTTGGCGCCGAGGGACTGGATCTGGTTGTTGATCTGCACGCTTGCGCCGTTGCCGACCGCGACCAGCAGGATCACGGCGGCCACGCCGATGAGGATCCCGAGCATGGTCAGCGAGCTGCGCAGCCGGTTGGCCAGCAGGCCGCCGAAGGCGACGCGCAGCGCTTCAAAGATGTTCATGCCGCTCGGCGCTTATCGCTGACGATCAGGCCATCGCGCAGCTCGACGATCCGTTTGGCAAATGCTGCGATGTCGCGCTCGTGGGTGATCAGCACGATCGTGCGCCCCTGCACCTCGTTGAGCTCGGTGAGCAGCTTCATGATCTCGACGCTCGACGCGGTATCGAGGTTGCCCGTGGGCTCGTCCGCGAGCAGGATCGCGGGGTTGGTGACAAGCGCGCGCGCGATGGCCGCCCGCTGCTGCTGGCCGCCGGAAAGCTCGGTCGGCTGGTGGCCGGCGCGGTCGGCAAGGCCGACCGACTCGAGGGCTGCTTGTGCTCGCGGGCGGCGGTTCTGCGCGCCGGCGTAAATGAGGGGCATCTCGACGTTGTGCAGGGCGGTCGTCCTCGGGATCAGGTTGAAGCTCTGAAAGACGAAACCGATCTTGCGGTTGCGGATGATGGCGAGCGCGTCGTCGTCGAGCCGGGCGACGTCGGTGCCGTCGAGGAAATATCGACCGCTCGTCGGCACGTCCAGGCACCCGATGATGTTCATGAGAGTCGACTTGCCCGAACCGCTCGCGCCCATGATGGCGACGAAATCCCCGCTCTCGACGAGGAGGTCGATGCCGCGCAGGGCCTTCACCTCGACTCTGCCCATACGGTAGGTCTTGGAGACCGCCTCGAGCCTGATCATCCGCCGATGCGGACGGTCCCGCCGCCTCCGCCTCCCAAGCGGCTGCCGCCAGTCGAGCTGCTCGACACCCTGAGGGTCGGGATGACGACCTGGGCGCCCTCGTTGAGGCCGCCTGTGACCTCGGTGTACTGGTCGCCGACGACGCCGGTCTGAATCATCGTCTGAACTTCTTTGCCACCGGCGTACAAGTTGACGTAAGCCTGGCCGCCCAGCCTTGTGATCGACAGGTTGGGCACCACGATCGCGTTCGTCGCCTTGCTCACGGTCACGGTCGCGTTGGTGGTCATGCCTTGCTTGAGAGCAGGATTGGTCTGATTCAAGGCCACCGTCGCGTAGTAGTTGACGACTCCGCTTTGCACGGTGGCCGCGCTCGCCACCGCGACGACATGCCCGCTGATCGCCAGGTTCGGAACCGCGTCGAAGGTGACCATCGTGTCCTGGTTGAACGCCAGCCTCGAGGCGTCAGATTCGGCGAACGGGACCACGACCTCCATCGCGCTTACGTTGCCGATGACCATGAAAGCGCTCGAGGCCGCGCTCGTGGGCAGTGGAGCCTGTGTTCCCGGCGCTTCCGCGGTCGTGCCGGAACCGGTGATGGCGGTTTCTCCGACGACGCCGTTGATGCTGTTGACCTGGCCGTCCATCGGCGCGACCAGGGTCGTGTTCGCCAGGTTCTGCTGTGCGGTCTGCTGCGCGGCCTGCGCGCTCGCCAGCTGCGCCTGGGCGGAAAGAATCTGATTGGGCTTGCTCTCGGTCTGAGTGTTCAGGTTGTCCTGGGCGCTCGTCAACGATGCCGAGGCCTGGTTGATGCTGCGCTGGCCGCTGGTCGCGTCCGCCTGCTGCTTGGCCGTGTCCTGGGTGAGCTTGGTCTGGTCGGCGTTGACCTGGACCGTGTATCCATTGACGGCCACCTGGTCGGCGTTGACCTTGGTCTGAGCGGTGGAGACCGCGGTGAAGTCAGCGACGCACGGCCCTGAATATGGGTAGGTCTGGGTCTTGCACCCGTCGGCGTTGAATTGGGTGATGGCGGTCTGAAGGGCGGCCTGGTCGGTCGTGAGAGTTTGCTTGGCAGTCTGGTAAGCGGCATTGAACGTCAGCGATTGCTGGTCGGTGGTCAGCTGGTTCTGATCGGCCGTGACCTGCGCCCCGTCCTGGGTGTTGGTGGCATTCACCTGCGCGACGGTGTCGTTGTACGACTGCTGCGCATTGGCGACGTTGTCTCGAAGCTGTGTGATCTGGTTGGCGGTGAGCGGCGTCTCGGCCGATTGGAGGTTCGCCTGCGCCATGGCGAGATTGGCCTCGGCGCTGGCCAGCGCGTTTTGCTCCGGGGTCGGGTCGATCCGGGCCAGCACCTGTCCGGCCGCTACATGATCGCCGACCCGTACGTCGATCTCGGTCAAGGTCCCGCTGACCTTGAAGCTCACATTCGCCTGCTGCACCGGCACGAGATTGCCAGTGCCGGTGACGCTCGCGGTCACGGTCCGGCGGGCGACCGTGTAGAGGCTGACCGAGTTGCCGGCGCTCTTGGTGCCGACGAAAACGTCGCGGTAGATCAGGCCGCCCAGCACCAGTGCAATCGCCGCCAGGGCGGCGACCACCAGTCTTGTGTTCTTCAACATGAGTCGCTCACCTCCATTGCTTTTGCATTGCTTTTGACATCACCAGTCGAGGTCGCGGAACGACCACGCGGCTTCGGATCCGAAGCGCGTGACCACCGCGAGCCCAAGACCCCCGATCGCCACCGCGGCCAGCGCGACCGCTCCGAGATAAGGAATGACCGCCAGATCGAAAACGACCAGGGCGCCCACGAGCGCGGCCAGCAGTGGGTGTGCGCGGTCCAGGCGAAGCCGGCGTTCCAGGAGGCGCCCGAACGCGAGCCCGATGCAGGAGACGCCGAAGAGCGCGGCCGCCAGGACCACGATCAGAACCGCGGGGATGACCGCCAGGAAGACCAGCGTGAAGCGCAGCAGGGCGACCGTGCCCAGCGCCAGCAGGAACGTTGCGACCCCAGCCGCGAGCGCGATCTCGGGCCCGCGCCGGCTTTCGAGGTGCTGGACAGCGACCCGCGCCCGGCTCGGAAACAGCAGCAGCATTCCCAGCGCGAGGAGCACGAGGCCGGCGCCGTTGCTCAAGAAGGCGCGCAGCGCCTGCCACGGGCTGAACGTCACACGCCGGCCGAATGGCGCCAACGGGACGCGCTCCGGCAACCGCGTGCGAATGAATCGCTCGGGTGCGGGGCTCGCGATCGGGAAGGAGATGACCTGAGAGGGCCCGATCAAGAAGGTCGCGTAGGGGCCGAGCGACGGCCCATAGAGCGCCGTGTCCGCGATGGCCAGCAGCACGCCCAGCACCACCAGCCCCGCGACCAGAAGCGCCCAACCCCACCGACGCCACCTGGGCGGCGGGGCGGCCACGGCCGGCCGAGATGGCGCAGGCGTCTGGGGCGCGTCTCCGGGCGACGCGCCTTCGCCCTCCTCCTGTGTGCTCAAGCCCGGCGGCTCTCGCGAAGGGGCGCTGTCGAGGTCGAGTCCAGCTTGCTCAGCACCGAAAGGTGGTAGGCCGCGATCGCGGTCAGCGCGATGAATGCGCCCAGCAGCAGCGCGTCGGCGACCGGAACGCTCGGCAGAGGTGCCGAGCCGGAGCCCCAGAATGCGAGACCCTGGAGGTCGCTCCACGCGCCGGAGGCGATGGCGGTCAGGCCTTCGAGGCCGGACAGATACCAGAGGATGAACGCCCCCAGAAGCGCCTCGGGGATGAGCAGGCCCCAGGCGCGGCGTGATGCCTGTGGCGGAGGCGCGACCGAGGCCATGACCCCGGCGAGCAGGGAGGGGGGCGGTTCCGGTGAGCGGAGTGCCTTCATCCGAAATGGCAGGGAGATGGCCTGCTCATGCTGGCGGCGGCAATCAGCGCAGCTCAGGAGATGTTCGCGTACGGCCTGCGCGCCGGCGGGATCGCTGATGCCCAGGTCGCCGTCGACGTACGCCTCCAGCAGGACGCGCACGCGCGCGCACGCGAGGACGGTCATTGGGTGTCGACCTCCGCGGACTCCGCCAGCGAGTTGCGTAGAAGGGCGCGGGCCCGGTGAAGGCGCGACTTCGTCGCCGGGATCGTGAGGTTCAGGCTTCGGGCGACCTGTTCAAGCGGAAGGTCCGCGTAGTAGTGGAGAAGTATTGGCAGCCGATAGGCCGGGTCGAGCTGAGCCAACGCATCCACGAGGACGGGATCGTGCGCGGGCGCCAGTGATGCCGCGCCGGTGAATACCTGGTCCGCTGATTGGTCGGTTGGCAGCGGCACGCGCTTGCGACGGTAGTTGATGGTGGTGTTGGCCGCGAGCTTCCAGAACCAGGGCTCAAACGGGCGCTCGGCGTCGTAGCGCGCAAGGTTGCGGAACAGCTTGACGAAGATCTCCTGCGTGAGGTCATGAGCCTCATCGAGGTCTCTGAGGTGCTGGTAGGCGAAGCCGTAAACGCGCCGCTGTAGGCGGCGGACCAGCTCTTCGAATGCATCGAGGTCGCCGTCGGTGGCCTGTCGGATGAGCTGGCCGGCCGCTACGGCTCGCGCTTCCGGCGTGCCGGTCATACCGAGCGCTTCGGCCCCTGCCTGGGCATACATCAACGGTAACTACCCCTCGTCGCCGACGGCGGTTGCGGCCGACCGAGGAGGCATACCTTTATCGGGCCCTCCCTCTTGATTGGCTCCCCTCCCCCGAGCCTGCGCACCTTGCCGGCAGGCTATCCACTTCGCCGAGCGCCGCCAACCCACCCTGTAAAGGCATTCCGCGCGGGGTACTAGACTTCGTATATCCGAAGTCATATACTCCATATGAAGTATATGGGTGAGCTGGAACCAGAGGCCTCCTCTCCGCTGGCGCTGTCGATTCTCGAGCTGCTCGACGAGCGGCCGATGCATCCCTATGAGATGGCATCGACCATGCGCGCCCGGCATCACGACGAGTTCATCCGCCTCAACTTCGGGACCCTCTACCACACCGTGGATGGGCTCGAGCGGAAGGGGTGGATCCTATCGATTGAGCGAGAGAAGGAAGGCCGCCGGCCTGAGCGCACCATCTACCAACTCACCGATGCGGGGCGCGAGGCGCTGACCCGTGCGCTGGGTGAGCTGCTCCGCAAGCCAACCCGCGAGTACCCCCAGTTCGTCGCGGGCCTCATGTTCATGCACCACCTGGCGGCGGCCGACGCGGCACGCCACCTCAACGAACGGGCTGCCTTGCTCGATGCCCATGTCACGAAGTTCGAGCACGTTCTCGCGGAGCTTCGCAAGCAAGGATTGACCCGACTTGCGCTCATCGAGATGGAGCACAAGGTCGCGATGCTCGACGCCGAACGCAAATGGGTCAGAAAGCTGGAGCGGGAGATTGTCGAGGGCAAGCTCGAGTGGACGGTCGGAATCGACTCCGGCCACGAGATGTTAAGGAGTAGACATGGCACAAGCGCGCACTAATCCCTGGTTGGTGCTCGTGGTCCTGACCAGCGGGTTCTTCATGATCCTGCTGGACACCACGATCGTCAACGTGGCCATCCCGGCCATGAGCGCAGGGCTCAACACCACGCTCGATCAGATCTTGTGGGTGCTGAACGCCTACATCCTGACCTACGCGGTGCTGCTGATCACCGCCGGCAGGCTCGGTGACCTCTACGGGCAGCGCAACCTGTTCGCGGTCGGTCTTTTCATCTTCACCGTCGCGTCGGCTTTGTGTGGCTTCTCGCAGAACGCGAACGAGCTCATCGGTGCCCGCATCCTCCAGGGCATTGGCGGCGCCACCCTGACGCCCCAGACCCTGGCCATCATCACCACGCTCTTTCCACCCGAGCGGCGCGGCGCTGCATTCGGAATCTGGGGCGGCGTAGCGGGCCTTGCAACGATCGCCGGGCCGACCGTCGGCGGCGCCATCGTCACCTACCTCAGCTGGCAGTGGATCTTCTTCGTCAACGTCCCCATCGGGATTGCGGCGCTGGTCGCGACGTTCGCGATCATCCCCGATCTCCGCACCGGCCGCCGGCACGGCTGGGACATCCTCGGCATCGTGCTCGCCACCGCCGGCCTCTTCGCGATCGTCTTCGGCCTCATCGAAGGCCAGCGCTACAACTGGGGCGAGATCGGCTCGTACGGCATAACGATCCCAGAGGTGATCATCGGAGGGGTTGTGGTCATCGCGCTCTTCATCGTTTGGGAGCGCTTCCAGTCCGAGCCTCTCATGCCGCTTTCGCTGTTCCGGGACAGGAACTTCGCCGTCGCCAACTGGATCGCGGCCTCCATCAGCTTCGGCATGCTCAGCTTGTTCTTGCCCGTTGTGATCTACCTACAGACCGTGCGCGGCTTTTCGGCCCTGACGGCCGGCCTGACCTTTGCGCCCATGTCGCTTACGTCGATGGTCGTGGCGCCCTTCGCCGGACGCTTCGCGGATAAGGTGGGCGGCAAGTACATCCTTCTGGCCGGCATCTCGCTGTTCACGGTCGGCTTCGGTCTGGTCGCGATTGTCGCCGGGCCGGACTCGACCTGGATCAACTTCCTCGTACCCGCAATCATTGCCGGCGCCGGCATGGGCATGACCTTCGCGCCGATGACGACGGTGGCCATGCGCAACATCTCTCCACAGATGTCGGGCGCCGCGTCGGGCATTCTCAACACCACTCGCCAGCTGGGCGCCGCCATCGGGAGCGCGGTCGTAGGCGCATTGCTGCAGAACCAGCTCGCCACGACCCTGCACAACCAGGCCGTGAGCCACGCGAGCGCTCTGCCGGCGGCCTTCCGCGATCAATTCATCGCCGCATTCAGCTCGGTCGCGAGCAATGGTTTCCAGATCGGCACGGGCCAGAGCGGAGCCAAGCTGCCCTCGGGACTGCCGCCTGCAGTGCAGCACCAGCTCGCAGCATTGGGCCACGATGTTTTCGTCAGCGGTTACATCGACGCGATGAAGACGACGCTTGTCGTGCCGATCGCATTCCTCGGCTTCACCGCGCTCACCACCCTGCTCATCAGGCGACGCCAACGGCCGGCTGCCAGTCAGGGCGAGCCCGCGCAAGCGCAGAAAGAAGTGGCGGCCGCGGCGGTCTAGGCTAGGGCCGGTGACAGAACCGGCCGACGGATGGCTCGAGCGAGGAGGCGTCCGCCTTCATTACCTCGATTGGAGCGCTGAAGGTGGCTCGCGCCGCGATGCTCCCGTGTTTCTACTGCACGGCCTCGGCTCCAACGCGCATTACTGGGACCGCCTCGCCCGGCATCTCACCAGCCGCCGCCTGGTCGCTATCGACCAGCGAGGGCACGGCTTGACCGGCCGTCCGCCACACGCCCCACCTCCGTCGGACGGTTATGCGATGGACGAGCTGCTGGAGGACGCCGCTTTTGTGGTCGGTGAGCTCGGACTCGAACAGCCGATTGTCGTCGGGCACTCGTGGGGCGCCACGGTCGCGCTCGAGCTCGTGGGCACACGGCCCGGGCTCGCCTCCGCCCTTGCCTTCATCGACGGTCCGGTGCAGAGCGCCGCCAACATGTTCAGCTGGGAGGAAGCCCAAACGTTTATGCAGCCGCCGCTCCCGCGATTTGCGACCCTCGCCGACGCCATCGCCGAATCGCGGCGCGAGCTCGCGGGCGGCTGGGCCGACGACCTGGAGCCATTCGTGAGGGCTGGGCTGATCCCGGATGGGGACGCATTCATCCTCACCCTCACGGCGCCATCGCGGCTCGAGCTGCTGCGCGGCCTTTACGACTCGCAGCCGGACATGCTGTGGCCGCGCATCGATGTGCCGGCGGTCGTGCTGCTGGCCCGCGGCGGTCCGGCCAGCATCTCGGGCTGGAAGGCGCGTGGTGCGGCGCTCCTGGCAACACTGGCGCCCAATGTCGAGATCCGTTGGTTCGACACGCCGCACGACATCCCGATCTACGCACCAGCCGAAGTGGCAGCCGAGATCGAGCGGGTCAGCTCAACGGCAGCTGCAAGCCCAGACTCATAGCCGGCCGCCCGAAACCAGCTTCAGAGCCGCCAGCAGCACCGCGGCGCCGATAAACGCGACGACGATGCTGCCGAAGAACCCAACCGTCCCCGTGATGTGGAAGATGGCGCCCAGGAGATAGCCGCCGATGAGGGCGCCCGCCACCCCGACCACGATGTCGGCGACGCAGCCGAAGCCTCGGCCCGCGACCACGCGGGCCGCCACCGCGCCAGAGATCAGCCCGACGATGATCCACGAGACCCACGATCCGGGATCGAGGTTCATTTCGACAACCAATGTGCGATCACCGAAAAGACCTCCTCGTTGTCCAGGTCGTTGAACGGCTCATGGTAGCGACCCTCCAGCAGCCTGAGCTCGCTGACTGACGGGGTCAGCTGGTGCAGCTCCTTGCTGCCCTCAGGGTCGATCAGCTGATCATCGGTCCCGGCCAGGATCAAGAACGGGAGCTTGATCTCCCCGGCGTGCTCAAAGATGCGTTTGCATGCATCCGCCCACTCGGAGTACATCCGAAGGGAAATCTTGTTGTGGACGAGCGGATCGGTGCGATAGGCCTCGACCACCTCAGGTATGCGTGACAGAGTCTTGGGGTCGACCTCGTTGTTCAGTGTCAGGCGTGGCAAGACCCTCGACGCCGCCTTGCCAAGTGTGAGCTTCAACGCCGGCACCTTGACTTTCAATTTGAGCGCCGGGCTGGAAACAACGAATCGTTTCGTCTTCGGCAGCTTGCGCTCCAGAACTGTGCTCAGCACCGCCGCGCCGCCAAAGGAATGTCCGAGCGGCACCACCTCTCCGCCCGCAACGCCCTCGACGTGTTTGACGAATGCGGAAACGTCGTCCGTCCATTGCGACCATCTGCCCACGTGCCCGCGGGAGCCGGCACTCTTGCCATGGCCGCGCAGATCCACCGCAAACGTCCCGAACCCGTATCGGGTCATCGCCTGTGCGAAACGCTCGTACCGACGCGCGTGGTCACCCAGGCCGTGCACGACAGCGAACGTCACTTCGGCTTCGGCTTTGGGCCATGCACGGTACGACAGCTTGGTTCCGTCGGCGGATGCGATCGTCCCTTCGCGGACGAGGGTGCCCTCAGCCGGCAAGGTGGCCGAAGCCTTTCAGGATCTTGAGCGCTTCTTGTTCAGCCTCGAGCAGCGTCGGCGCATAGGCGCGAATGCCGAACAGGGCGTAGGCCCACTCGGGGCTCGGAGGACTCTGCGAGTGAAGCCGAAACGTAGGCGGATAGAAAAGGATTCGCTCGCCCTGAACCTTCTTGATCACAGGTCGCTTCGCAAGGATCTCCTCCAGCGACTGGCCGCTGGGGAGCCGGCCGTGATCGAACTCCAGCCGGCGCAGCTTGGCCAGCGGATGGTCATCGTCCTTCAAAGTCGTCCTGATTCCGTACTCCGCGCTGAGGTCGCGCATGAAGATGGCCAGGATGAGAGCGTCGGTCTCGTCACCGGCCATCTTTACGAAACCGGCGGCGCTGGTGTTCACCACATCCTCGAGCTTCAGATGGCGAAAGAACTCCATCTCGAACAGGCCGCGAGAGTGGGAGCTCGCCACCCACGGCGGCTCGCAGCGCCACGTGCGGGCGGCAGCGAGGGCCTCGAATTGGGCGTGCACCCGTTCGAGACGCTGCTCGGGCAGCCCGTGCAAGCGGTAGTGGAGGACCCTTCGCACGCGATTTAGCCTACCGGTAATGGGCGGCGGTCGCGCCGTCTCCCTGGCCAGCCGCATCGCCTCCTCCTGCCAGGGCGGCGCCTGGACGTGCACCGCAAGTCGGTCGGGGCCGGCCGAAAGCAGAAAATCGCCACGCCTCGCCGCTTCCAGAAATGCCCGCTGCTGGTGGCTCAGATGAAACGCTGCTTCGAGCTTGGCCGCCTCGCCGGGCCGCTGCGCGCCGAGAAACAGAAGCGCCGGGTTCGTCGCCACGACCGCTCCCTGGTCTGAGCTCAGTAGATCGCCGGGATTCTGGGTTGCAAAGACCAGCGATCCGTCGTACTTCCGGATCCTGCGTGCAAGACTCACCACAAAGCGGCGAATCGTCGGGTCTTCGAACAGGAGGCCGAGCTCATCGACAACGAGCATGCGACGGCGGTCCCTGCGCTTGATGCGCGTCCACAGAGCTTCGGCGAGCAGAAAGTGAACCGGCGCCACCATCTCGTCGCGCAGCTCGCGCATGCCAAACACCACGATGGGAGCCTCGAGGTCGATGTTGGTCGGGGCGCTGAACATCTGCCCGAGGCTGCCATGCACCCATCGGCGGAGGATGGCGGCCACGCGGGATGCGTCCGGCAGCACGCTCGCAACGTCGCGCAGCAACGGCTGCTCGACTTGCCTGTAGGCAGTCCGGACGGCGGCCTCGACCAGGGCTCGCTCGGACTCATCGAGGCCACCGCAGATCGCCGAGCAGAGGTCGACCGCATCGGCGGTCGCTGGACCGAGCCACGACTCATCGCGGCGATCGCAAGGACGAAGTTCGAGCACGTTCAACGCGTGACCCGACCCGAGGGCGAGCTGCACGTCGATGCCCCCGAGCTGGCACGCGAGGGCGCCGTACTCGTGTTCGGGATCGATCACGTAAACCTGGGTGCCTTGCCCCAGCGATCCCATCAGTAGCATCGACAGCAAGTACGTCTTGCCCGCTCCCGAATAGCCGAAGACCCCGATGTTGGCGTTCGCATGGCGCCGCTGGTCGAAGGGGTCGACCAGGACGGGCGCACCGCTCGTGTAATTACTGCCTACGACCAGGCCGGCGGGTTGCTGAATGTCGGCGCATGACCACGGGAAGAGAGTGACCAGCGTGCTGGTGTCGAGGACGCGCTTGCGAGCGAGGCGATCGACGCCGGCCGGACGCGTCGCGACATGGCCGTCGAGCATCCGAAATGTGCACGGCTGGAGCTCGCACAGGATTGCGCGGGCGGCGGAGCGGATTCGCTCCGACCCCTCTTCGAGGGCGTGCCGGGTCGCCGCCACAAGCGTTACGTAAACGGAGACGTGGAACGCTTTCTCCTGGCTGCCCGCCAGGCGCCGCTGAAGATCCTCCGTTTGGGGCAGGGCGCCCGCGAGCATCGGATCATTGGTGCCCGAGCTCAGCTCCTGCATGCGCGAAGCCCTCATGTTCGTGAGCTGGCGCTGCAGGTAGTCGACGATCCATGCCACCGGCAGCGGTTCGGCATGCCATGCGAGACGAACCTTCACGCCGGGCGGGATCAGGCGAAGCAGCCAGCCGGCCTCGAGCTCGGTCCCAGGCATGCGCTCCACGTACCAGGACCGGCTCCAACCCTCCGAGATGAGCAGATCGTGTGCGTGTTCCTCACCGAAAGTAGGTCGATTGTCGGGATTCGTCGTCGTAAAGCCGACACCCATCTCGCGCAATGCACCCTCGAGCCGCGTCGAATGGCCTTTCGCAATGACCAGCGTAGTCAGCCTGCGGTGCGCCCACGGCGATTCGGCCATACGCTCGACGAACCAGAGGTCTGCGCCCCTCATGTCATCGAAGTCCCGGGGAATGGGAGGGCTGGCGGTCGCGTCTACTCCGCTACCGGGCTCGCTTTCGATCACCACCTGAAGAGGCGCGTCGAGCCCATCGAGCAGCCGCCGGAACGAACTGAGCAATCGGGTCCGATCCCCTTCCGCCGCGCCCTCGAAGCCGACTGCATGGGTGGCGATCTGCACGACGTCCGAGGCGCCATGCCACAAGACCGAAGGGCCCCGAGCGGCGATCCGGACCGGGCCGAGGCTCAGGCGTTTGATCTCGCTCGCCGCCGGCGCTTTGCTCGAATGCGGATGAGCAGTTTCGGGGTGGGCGAGGTCCACGTGACGCAGTAGCGCCCCACCACGAAGATCGCGATGTCCGACAGCCAGCGGTCTGCTGCGCGAGCCCGCCAGCGGCCCCACGCCATCGCCACCCCCAGCCCAATGACGACAAGACACGAGGAGGCTCGTACCGGCTGGACCGACCACGGCGACGACCAGAGTGCGAAGCCACCAAGCAGGGACAAGAGCAAGTAGGCCAGACGCATCGGCGTCAGGCCGTAGAGGAGCTTGTCCTCGAGGTCGACGTCCAACGGCACCCGTGCGGACATGCCTTGCAATCTAGAAAGGTCGAGCGGCAGAAGGAACCCAGCGTGTTAAGTCCTTGGGAACCTTAGAATCGACTGTCGGTCTTGGTCATGCTCGCGTAGCTCAACTGGCAGAGCAGGGGACTCTTAATCCCAAGGTTCAGGGTTCGATTCCCTGCGCGAGCACCATCATGTAGTGTCCAGTGCCAACCCTTTATCTACATATGAGGCGGCGATGGCGCGTTGCGTCAAAGATGCCACATTGTGTACCTTCGTTGACACCTCCGGGCGCCGCAGTCCCGCGCTGGTGCAAGAGGATGGTTCTTGAGAGCCAGGTCATCCAATCCGCGCGACCACAGCCTGCCTACCGCGGCCAGGGTGCTTATGCCGTCGTGGTCGGTTTGCTGGTCGGCGCTGTGGGCGGGGTTCAAGGGCCGG
>DASWBB010000028.1:0-48647 GCA_036390875.1 Candidatus Dormiibacterota bacterium | reverse complement strand
CGCGGCCACGGTCATGGACATCAGCGCAAAGAGCTGACCTTCGATGTTCTCGAGCTGGCGCGAGAACGCCACCAGCGTCAGGTTGGCCGCGTTGAGCATGAGCTCGATGCAGATGAGGATGACCAGCGGGTTGCGCCGGATGAGCACGCCGATGGTGCCGAGGATGAACAGGACCGCGGCCAGCAGCAGGAACCAGGACGTGTCGAGCTGCGAGCCGCCAACGTTGAAACCGCTCATCGATCGTCGCCTTCACGGCGGCTGAGGTAGATGGCGCCGATTGCGGCCAGCAGGAGCAGGATCGACGTCAGCTCGAACGGATAGAGGTATTGGGTGAAGAGGCCGACTCCGATCGATTGCACCGTGCCGAAGGTGTTGAGGTCAGTGGTCGTGTCCGGCTGCCGGTACTGGATGCCCTGCAGCATCGCCCATATGAGCCCGAAGAAGGCGAGCACGAACAGAGCCGAAAGCCAGGGCTGGAATCGCAGGCGGCCTTTCCCGATCTCTTTGGCCGGGCCCAGGAGCGCGATCACGAACAGGAACAGGACCATGACCGCGCCCGCGTACACGATGATCTGGGCGACGAAGACGAACTGAGCGCTCAGAAGCAGGAACAGGATCGACAGGGCGATCATCACGACCACGAGGCTGAGCACGCTGTGCATCGGCTGACGGAAGGTGATCACGCCGAAGCCTCCCGCCACGGCCAGGGCGGCGGCGATGAAGAAGATCGCGATCGCCAAGGCTAAATGGCTTCCTTCGACTTCGAATCAAGCCGCGCCTGCACATCAGGCGGGAGCGGCTCGAGCAGCTTCTCCTTGGTGTAGATGAACTTCTCGCGGCTCGTGTCCGACAGCTCGTACTCCGGACCCAGCACGATCGCCTGCACGGGGCAAGCGTCCTCGCAGTAGCCGCAGAAGATGCAGCGCAGCATGTTGATCTCGTAGGTCTTGGCGTAGCGCTCGCCCGGGGAAACTCGCTTCTCGGCGCTGTTCTCCGCGGCGATGACAAGGATGCAGCCCACCGGGCACGCGGCGGCGCACAGCTCGCAGCCGATGCATCGCTCGAGCCCGTTGTCATAGCGCCGGAGATAGTGGCGACCCCGGTATCGCTCAGACCGGGGCGTCTTGTCCTCCGGGTACATGGTCGTGACCGTGGGGGAGAAGAATTCGCCCAGGGTCGTCTTCAATCCGGTGGCGAGCGCACCCAGGTCGGCGGCGACGCTCGAGCGCTTGCCCTCCGGGTTCGGGGGGACGCCTTCGTCGGGTCCGCGCAACGGCGTGGGGTGCTCCGGCTGGCCGTCTACTTGCTGCTCCTCGTCTGCCATCAACTACCCCTGCGTCGCCACCAGGATCACCCCGGTGACGATCACGTTGACGATCGCCAGCGGCAGCAGCACCTTCCAACCCAGGCGCATCAGCATGTCGTAGCGAAGCCTGGGAAATGTGCCGCGCAGCCAAATGTATAGGAAGAGCAGGAGCACGACCTTGAGCAGGAAGGCGAACACGGGCGGAACGAACCACAGGTACCAGCCGCCGAAGAACAGCAGAGTCGCGAGCGCCGAGACGGTGATCATGTTCACGTACTCGGCCAGGTAGTACATGACGAACTTCAGGCCTGAGTATTCGGTGAGGAAGCCGCCGATCAGCTCCTGCTCCGCCTCGGGCAGGTCGAAGGGCGCGCGGTTCGTCTCGGCGACGGCCGAGGTGAGGTAGATCACGAATCCGATCGGGGTCAGCAGGATCAGGGGGATCGGCCCGTGGTAGGGACCCCAGGTGACGGTGTAGTCCACGATGTCTCGCAGTCGCAGCGACCCGACGATCATGAACGTGGGCACCAGCGAGAGGCCGAGCGCCATCTCATAGCTGATGAGCTGGGCCGCCGCGCGCAACCCGCCCAGCAGCGAGTACTTGTTGTTCGATGCGTACCCGCCCAGGACGATGGAGTACACGTTGAGCGAGCTGAACGCGAAGACCAGGAGGATGCCGATGTTGATGTCGGCGATCCAGTAGGTGACGTTGTACCAGAGGCCGATTGGGATCACGGCCCACGACAGGAACGCCGCGGCCACAGCGATGCAGGGCGCGACGATGTAGAGGACGTGCTCAGTCTTGACCGGGACGATGCTCTCTTTGAACGCGAGCTTGATCCCGTCCGCCGCAAGCTGCAGCAGGCCGAAGGGGCCGACTCGGTTCGGGCCGGGCCGCCGCTGGATGTGGCCGAGGGCGACGCGCTCGAACCACACGGTGTACGCGGTGGCGGTGAGCACGACGAAGAACAAGATGAGCATCGCCACCACGACCACGACCCAGTGACCGATCGCGTTGGCGTAGAAATCGCTCACGGGTGGGCGGGTCCGATCAGGACCGGCTGGGGCGCCGGCTCTGGCGACGGCGGCTGGGCCAGCGCAGCAAGCGCCGGTATGGCCGCTGCGGCTTCGCGCTGGATCGCGAAGATGCCGGCATAGTCGAGCTCCATGCCGAGGGCGGCGCCCAACTCGGTGAGCACCTCCCATGACTCCTTGAGCGGCGGTTCGACATCGATCGGTGGCCGCAGGAACTGGACGGTGCCTTCGAGGTTCGTGTAGCTGCCCTGCCGCTGGGCGAAGGTGGTCGCGGGCAGCGTGACGCCGGCTTTCTCGCTCGCCGGCCTGGGCAGGTGGTCCCAGGAGGCCAGGAACTTGACGCTCGACGGAATGCCTGCGGTCGGCGGCGGGCCCCAGCTCAGCAGGGCGGTGACTCCATCGAGCGAGTCCCAGCCCGCGACGCCGGCGGCCAGCGCGCCGCGCTCGTTGGTGGCGCGATACAGAGGCATGACCTTCCCGCCGACCTTGTCGGCGAGCTCGCGGCAGGACTTGGCCAGGTCGGCCATCTCCTCGCTCCCGTGGCCGTCCCCGTAGAGGATCGCAACCGGTCCGTCTGGCGATTTCAGAAGGTCGTGCGACGCGAGCTTGCGCACCTCGGCCGCGGCGGAGCCGGCCGTGCTCCGGATGTGCACCGTGCGCGGGTTGCGATCCAGGTCGACGCCGTCGGGGTGGATGATGATCAGCTTCGCCCCGCGCTTCGACACCGCCTTCTTGATGCGCAGGTTGACGATCGGCACGTCGTCCTCGGTGTCCGACGCCACGACGACGATCACGCGCGCGTCATCCAGCTCTTTGATCCGCATCGTTTCGCCGGTCGGTGCGGGGATGGCGGTGCGCCCGTGCATCTTCACCCTCGCCCCGCGCAGCGGGCCGTCGAGGAGGCGCCGGAACAGGAAGGCCTCCTCGTTGGTGATGTCCTTCGGCAGGGAGATGCCCAGCTTCGGCCCTTTGTCCTTGATTCCAGTTGCGACCGCTGCGAGCGCGTCCGCCCATGTGGCCTTGGCGCCGCCGATTCGGGGCGTGCGGAGCCGCGAAGGATCGTTCACGTCGGTGTAGTCGAACCGGCCCCGGTCGCAGATCCAGCCCTCGTCGATGGCGTCGTTCTCGCGCGAGGTCACGCGCACGAGCTGCCCGCGCCGCTGCCACAGCGTGACGTTGCAGCCGACCGCGCATTTGGAGCAGATGCTCCCGGTGTGGGACATGTCCCACGGCCGCGACTCGAAACGCCAGACGCGCGAGGTGAGTGCGCCCACCGGGCACAGGTCGATGATGTTGCCGCTGAAGTTCGATTGCAGCGGCCGGTCGAACTGGCTGGTGATGTACGACTGCACGCCGCGCTGACCGACCGTCAGCTCCTGTTCCCAGGCGATCTCGTCGTAGTAGCGAGTGCAGCGATAGCACAGCACGCACCGCTCGCGGTCGAGCGCGATCTTGTCGGACAGGGGGATGGGCTTCTTGAAGTGCAGCCTGGGGCCGTCGATGCGGCTGGTCGGGTACCCGTGGCGGAATGTGAAGTCCTGGAGCGGGCATTCGCCGCCTTTGTCACAGACCGGGCAGTCGAGCGGGTGGTTGACGAGCTCGAACTCGAGGATGTCCGCGCGAGCCTGCACCGCCATTGCACTCTGGGTGCGCACGACCATGCCCTCCATCACGGGCGTTGTGCACGCGGTCTGCGGGCGGGGAGGGCCAGGTGAGAAGTCGACGAGGCAGAGCCGGCACGCGCCCACCGGATCGAGCTTGTGGTGGTAGCAAAAGACCGGGATCTCGATCCCCACGAGCTTCGCCGCTTCGACCACCAGCGTTCCCGCCGGAACGGTCAGCTTGTGGCCGTCGATGGTGAGATTTACATCAGGCATGGGCGAGCGCGGCCTCCACGGAGCAGACGTTGTGCAGGCAGTGCTCCTCGTATTCGTTCCGGAAGTGCCGCATGGTCGACTCGATCACCCAACCCGCGGCGTCGCCCAGCCCGCAGAGGCAGCGGCCGTTCTGAAGGCCGTCCGACACGCGTTCGAGGATCCCGAGCTCGATCTGCGAGCCCTGCCCGGCGAGGATTCGCTCATACGTGCGCACCGCCCAGTTGCCGCCCACGCGGCAGGGCGTGCATTTGCCGCATGACTCGAAGGCATAGAAGCGCAGCAGCCGCGCCGCGCCCTTGACGACGCAGTGGGAGTCGTCCATGACGATGATCCCTCCTGACCCGCCCATCGTGCCGAGCGCCTTCAGGCCGTCGAGGTCGGTGGACGTGTCGAGCATCGAGGCGGGGAGGACCTTGGCCGACGAGCCCCCGGGCCAGAACACCTTGATCTTGCGCCCGGGCCTCGGGCCGCCCGCGAGCTCTTCGATGATGTGGCGGTAGGTGACGCCGATCTCGATCTCGTAGTTGCCCGGCTTCTGGACGTCACCGCTGACGGTGACCATGCGCGTGCCCTTCGACTTCTCGGTGCCTCGCTTGGCGTACTCCGCGCCGCCGTGCCGCATGATCCAGGGCACCGTCGACAGCGTTTCGACGTTGTTGACGGCTGTGGGCATGCCCCATGCGCCCTTCACGGCCGGGAACGGTGGCCGCGAGCGCGGCTGCGCGCGCTTGCCCTCGAGCGATTCGAGGAGCGCCGTCTCCTCGCCGCATATGTAGGCGCCATGGCCGCGATACAGGCGCACGTCGAGTGGGTAGTCGGTGCCGAAGGGATGGTCGCCGAGGTAGCCCTTGGCGTGCGCCTCGGCGATGGCGTCTCGAAGCATCTCGTACGGGAGGTCGTATTCGCCCCGGATGTAGACCCAGGCCGTGTGCCCGCCGATGGCGAACGAGGCGATGGCGGCGCCCTCGACGAGCATGTGCGGTGAGTTCTCCAGCAAGTAGCGGTCTTTGGCGCTGCCCGGCTCCGATTCGTCGGCGTTGACGACGATGTATTTGGGTCCGGGATGGTCCTTGGGGACGAACGACCACTTGGTGGCGGTCGGGAAGTCGGCCCCTCCTCGGCCCCGCAGGCCGGAAGCCTTGACCTCGTCGATCACCTGCGCGGCGGTCATCTCCTTGACCACCTTGCGCAAGGCCGCATAGCCTCCGAGGGATTCGTAGACGTCGAGCCTGTGAAGGTCCGGCGTCGCGAACCACTCGGTCAGCACCGGACCGCCGACGGTCCCTCTCTGCTCAGCCACTCTTCTTCTTCCTCGGTGGAGAGGACTTGGGGGCTTTCACCCTCCCCGCTTGCGGGGAGGGCCGGGACTGGGGAGATGCACTAACCGGGACGGAAACGGGAGCACGTCGCTCAGCAATCAGTGCGTCGATCTTCTGCGGCGTCAGGTCCTTCTCATACCGGCGGTCGAGCCGGATGACCGGCGCGTACTCGCACGCGCCCAGGCACTCCACCTCTTCGTATGAGAAGAGCCCGTCCTTCGAAAGCTCGCCCGCCTCATGCACGCCGATGGCGCCCTTGACGTGCTCGACGATCTCGTTCGCCCCCCGCAACGTGCAGCTGAGGTTGGTGCAGACATAGAAGCGATGCTTGCCGACCGGCTCCAGGTGGAACAGGGTGTAGAACGTGGCCACGCCCTCGACATAGCCCGGGTCGAGCTGGAGAGCTGTCGCCACCTCGCTCATCGCCTCCGGCGTGAGGTAGCCGACCTCCTCCTGCGCGAGGTCGAGCGCGGGCATCACCGCCGAGCGGGGCTGCGGATATTTCGCGGGGAGCTCGCGGATCTCCTGGATCAGGTGTTCCGAAAGCGTGGTCATCGATCGACGTCTCCAAGCACCGTATCGGCCGTGCCGATGATGGCGATCATGTCGGCGACCATGTGGTTGAGCGCCATTCGCTCCAACGCCTGGAGGTTGACGAACGACGCCGAGCGGAACTTCACCCGCCGCGGCTTGTGCGTGCCGTCGCTGACGATATAGCAGCCGTTCTCGCCGCGGCCTGACTCCACCGCGACATAAGCGTCGCCCGCCGGCACCGTGTAGCCCTCGGTGAAGAGCTTGAAGTGATGGATGACCGCCTCCATCGACGTCTCGAGCTCTTCGCGCGGCGGTGGCAGCATCTTCCGGTCGTCGATGTTCACCGGTCCGTCGGGAAGCCTGTCCAGCGCCTGCCGCAGGATCTTCACCGCCTCGCGCATCTCTTTGATGCGCACGAGGTAGCGCCCGTAGCAGTCGCAGTCGTTCGAGACGGCGACCTCGAAGTCGTAGTCCTCGTAGCCGGAATAGGGCATCGACTTGCGCAGGTCCCACTCCACGCCCGACCCACGAAGCATCGGGCCGGTCGCACCGAGCACCTTCGCGTCCTCGGCCGGCAGCCGCCCGATCCCGATCGTGCGCGCGCGCCAGATCGGGTTCATCGTCAGCAGGTCCTCGTACTCGTCGACGTGACCGGGCATCTCGCGGACGAACTTGTCGAGCATCTCGAGAAACCTGGGCGTCGAGTCGGCGAACACGCCGCCAGGGCGGATGTAGGACGTGTGCATCCGGAATCCGGAGATCTCCTCGTTGAGGTCCATGATCTGCTCGCGCTCGCGGAAGCAGTACATGAGCATCGACATCGCGCCCAGCTCGATCCCGCTCGTGCCCAGCCACACCAGGTGCGACGACAGGCGGGTGAGCTCGGACATGATCACCCGCAGCGCCCGCGCGCGAGGGGGGACCTCGACGCCCATCAGCTTCTCGACCGCAAGCGCATAGGCGAGGTTGTTGATGGGAGGGGACAGGTAGTCGTGGCGGTCGGTGACGACCACGCCCTGCTGCCAGCGCAGCGCCTCCATCTGCTTTTCGATGCCGGTGTGCAGGTAGCCGATGACCGGCTGGACGCGCTTGATCTGCTCGCCGTCGAGGTCGACGATCAGCCGGAGCACGCCGTGGGTCGAGGGGTGATGGGGCCCGAAGTTCACAGTTAGCAGCTCGCCCCCGAATGCGCCCTGCTCGCCGGTCCTGCTGACTGTGACTCCGGGCGATTCGATCGTCGACATCAGGCTTCGTCCGGCGCGGTCTGCCAGGTCTGGTGCTCCTCTGAGAACTCGACGACCTCGCCGCCGACCGGAAAGTCGCGCCGCAGCGGGTGGCCCACCCAGTCGTCGGGCATCAGGATCCGGGTCAGGCCTGGATGGCCGCTGAAGACTATGCCGAACATGTCGTACGTCTCCCTCTCGTCCCAGTTGGCGGTCGGGAACAGGTCGTGCACGCTGTCGATCCGCGGCGACTCGCCGCCGACGAAAGCACGCACTCGGATATCCGCAGGCTTCTCAAGGTCGCGCAGCTGGTAGACGATCTCGAATCGTGCCGGGAACTCGCGAGATGAGTCGATCAGGTGGTCGACGCAGGTGAGAAAGACGAGCAATCTGTACCCGTCTGTCTTGAGCGCGGACAGCACCTCGCGGATGCGCTCAGCAGGCACTGTGACCCATTGGTCACGCGCGGTGATCCCCTTCTCGAGCACCAGAGCGTCGGGGATCACGGCTGCGTAGCGATCCCGCGGGCCTTGATCCGCTCCTGGAGGATCATCAGGGCGTTCAGGAGGTCCTCTGGTCGCGGCGGGCACCCAGGGACGTAGACGTCGACGGGGACGATCTTGTCGACGCCCTGGAGGAGGGCGTAGTTGTTGAAGACTCCGCCGGTGGAGGCGCAAGCGCCCATCGAGATCACCCACTTCGGCTCCGGCATCTGGTCGTAGACCGTGCGCAGGACTGGCGCCATCTTCTGCGACACGCGGCCGGAGACGATCATCAGGTCCGCCTGCCGCGGAGACGCCCGCATCGCCTCGGACCCGAAGCGGCCGATGTCCAACCGCGCCGTGGCGACCGCGATCATCTCGATCGCGCAGCATGCGAGCCCAAACTGGGCCGGCCAGACCGAGTTGCCGCGCCCCCAGCCGATCACCTTGTTCAGCGTCGTGGTGAGGACGTTGTCGCCGAGGGCCGCCACGAGCTCCTCTACTCCCAATCCAGGCCTCCCTTACGCCAGATGTGGGCGAGGGCGATGGCCAGGATGCCCATGAAAACCGCCATCTCGATCAGGCCGAACCACTTGAGCTGGCGCAAGAGCACGGCCCACGGATAAAAGAAGATCGCTTCGACGTCGAAGATGATGAACAGCATCGCCGTCAGGTAGAAGCGCACCGACAGGCGACGGTGAGCTGGGGCATCCGTGATGATTCCGGACTCGTATGGGGCCATTTTGCGCTTCGAGGGTCGCGATGGCCCGAGCACGAAGCTGAGGGTGACCAGCGCTCCAACGACTCCGAGGATGATGAGTACGTAGATGAGAAGCGGGACGTAGCTCTCGAGCAAGTTTCCGAAGCGGCCTCAGGTGTTGGGGCTTTTGGGAACGGTCTTTATTCTATAGGTGCCTTGAGAAACGCCGCGCGTCGCGGCGTCAGTGGGCGTCCCTGCGCCGGTGCTCGACCCTGGTTCTGTGCGTCAGCGTGGCGTGGATCGGGCAGTAGCGGTTGCAGGCCAGGTCGATCGCCTGCTCGACCTTGGGCACGTACGAGGCAGGCCTCGCCCGTGGGGTGGAGTAACACATTGACCGGAGGCGCTTGGTGGTTGAAGCGTCGGGGACGGCCGGAATAAATCCGGCCTGCAGCTCCACCTGGTCTGGTTTAGTCAGGCGTCTTTGCGCCTGTGCTCGACCTTCGTTCCATGCGTCAGCGTGGCGTGGATCGGGCAGTAGCGGTTGCAGGCAAGGTCGATCGCCTGGTCGACCTTCTCCTTGTCATATTTGCCGTCCCAGCCCAGCACGAACGTGATCTCGATCTTCTTGAACGCCCGCGGCCATTCCTTTTCCTGCTCGCCCTCCACCTCGACCGCGAGCGACTTCAGGGGCTGCTTGAACTTCTTCAGCAGCAGCACGACGTTGATGCCTGTGCAGCTGCCCAGCGCCGCCATGAGCATCTCGGTCGGCCGCATGGCTTCGTCGTCGCCGAAGACCGGCGCGTCGTCGACGCTCACAGAGTGGCCGGACTCGGACTCGATGTCGAACTTGACCTTGTGGCCCGCCCATGTCGCCGTCGCCTTCGCCATGTGCGAACGATAGCCGCAAGCCGCGGGATGGAGCCGGCGGGCGGACCCGTATACTCGTGACGCCACGTAGAGGGGAGTAGCCACACCCGCGGCCCCGTCAAGACGGCGGCAACGCCCGGGACCGCAGCGGACCCGCGTCCGCGGCGAGACCTCTACTCGGAACGTTTTCGAGTGGAGGTGATCATGACGAAGAGCATCCTGGTTTCGATCGTGCTGATCGCGCTGACAGATGTAGCGCTGCAGCTGGACAACGCGATCGCAATCTCATCTGTGGCCGGTGGGGTGCCGGCATCGTATCGATTGCCAGTTCTGGCCGGCGGGGTCCTGCTGGCCGCAGGCTGCCTGCTTCTGTTCACTCTGATCGGTTCGAGCCTCATCGATCGGATCGGGTGGCTGAAACCTGTTGCCGGGCTCGCGCTGATCGGCATCGGGGCCAAGCTCATGTTTGACTACTTCCGTTCTTGAACGACGTCAGAGAGCCGAGACCCGCCGGCGGCCTTCCGACCAGTTGGCACATAGCCGGCGGCGTCGTGCTTCTGATCGCCGTGATCGTGGGGATCGGATTTCTCATCGAGCACGACGTGTCGGAAGAGGTCGTCGACGCGGACGCCTCCATAAGCGCGCTCCTGAAGGCGTACGGCTACCTGGGCGGGTTTGCGCTGATCTACATCGAGGAAACCGGCATTCCCCTGTTCATCCCTGGCGACATCTTTCTCATCTACGTCGGCAGCCGCCTGCCACACGACGTTCCGATCCTGTGTGTGGCCTGGCTCGGCTTCGTCCTCGCGGTCACCCTGGGCTCCACGAACCTTTACTTGGTATCGCGCCGCTTTGGCCGCCGTTTGATCGAACACCGCCTGGCTGGGTTTCTGCACCTCACACATGAGCGAGTTGACAGCGCCGAGCACTGGTTCCGTCGCTATGGCCCATGGGCGTTGATCTTCGGCCGCCACATCCCGGGGTTTCGCGTGCCGCTGACGGTTGTCGCCGGCATCCTCGAGCTCCCTTACGGAATTTTCGCGATCAGCGTGGCGGTCTCGAGCGCGGTCTGGGCTGGCGTCTTTCTCGTGCTGGGCTCGGTGTTTGGCAGCAGCATCGGGAAGTCGATACGTTCGAACCTGCTCCTGTTTGGCGAGGCGACGGTTGTCATCATCGCCGTCGTCGCCGTGGTGGCCTTCATTCGGTATCGTCGCCACGCGCGGCAAGCCTAGACTCAGGCTGTGCCTGACGATCCGCGCACGAGTTTTGGGCCCGTCGCCGCCAACTACTCGCGTTCGAGCTTCCACTCGTCGGCGGACCGGCTGCAGGAGGTCGTCGACCTGGCCAAACCACTCAAGGGGGACCTCGCGCTCGATGTCGCCACCGGCACCGGCAACACCGCACTCGCCCTCGCGCCGCATGTGCGGCGGGTCGTCGGCCTCGACCTCACACGCGAGATGCTCGACGTCGCGCGCCGGATCACCAAAGAGCGTGGGATCGAAAACGCCGACTGGGTGCTCGGCGATGCCTCGAGCCTGCCTTTTCCCGATGAGACATTCGACCTGTACGTCGTGCGGGCCGCGCCGCATCACTTCCCACGCTTCGACGCGTTCCTGCGCGAGGCGTATCGCGTCTTGAGGCCGGGCCGCGAAGCTGCGTTCGTCGATTGCGCGCCGCCGGCGCCCGCACGCGACGTGCTTCACGACGTCGAGGTGCGCCGCGATCCCTCGCACGTGCGCTCGTTGACGGTCGAGGAGTGGGGCGAACATCTCGAGGCGGCCGGATTCGAGGTCGAGATGTCGCGCGCGCGAGAGCTGGACTGGGACTACGAGGAGTGGATGCGGACGATGCGTGTGCGGCCGGAGCTGGCCGCGGAGCTGGCGACCGTCATAGAGTCCGCGGAGGGCGAGGCGCGAGAGCAGCTGCACCCGGAGCGTCGCGACGGCAGGCTCTTCCACGCGTACTGGCACTGCCTGATCCGCGCGCACAGACCTGAGTGAGACCGCTCGCGGAAGGTGAGCTGATCGTCCTCGTCGACAAGGTCGGCCGCCGCCACCGGGTCCGACTCAAAGCGGGAGAAAGGCACTCGCTCCATTCGGGCGTCATCGGGCACGACGAGCTGATCGGCCGCCCGGAAGGTGTTGTCGTCACGACCCAGCTGGGCGCGCGCCTGCTGGCCGTGCGGCCAACGTTTGCCGAACAGGTGACCGGCCGCCAGCGGCAGGCGCAGCCGATCTATCCCAAAGACCTCGGGGCGATCCTGGTCGGCGCAGACATTCACCCCGGCGCGCGCGTGCTCGAAGCGGGAACGGGCACCGCGGCGCTCACGCTCGCGTTGCTGCGGGCCGTCGGTGCGGACGGCCTGGTCGTCTCATACGAGCAGCGGGAGGATTTCCTGGAGGCGGCAAAGAAAGCCATCAGCGAAACGCTGGGCGGCCTTCCTTCCAACCTCGAGCTCAAGCTGGGCGACGTCTATTCCGGCATCGACGAGCGGAACATGGACCGGGTCATGCTCGACCTCCCCGAGCCATGGCAAGCGGTCGGCGGGGCCAAGGCGGCGCTGAGGCCGGGAGGGATCATCTTCGCCCACTGTCCGAACGTGAGCCAGGTGCAGCGGTTCTTCGAGTGCCTGCGCGAGGTGAAGGGATTCGGGATGCTCGAGGCGTTCGAGGTGCTCCAGCGCGGCTGGACCGTGCGCGGCCGGAGCATGCGCCCCTCCCACCGGATGGTCGCGCACACGGGGTTCCTCTGTTTTGCCCGCCGCCTGGCCGAGGACGATTTATTCGAACCCGAAGGCGAGGGCTTTCGATAGCATGATCCGGCCATGATGCCGAGCACCGACGGAGCGCGGGTCCCGGTTCGCGTCGCCGTCACCGGTGCGGCCGGCCAGATCGGCTACTCGCTGCTCTTCCGCATCGCCGCCGGCGACCTGCTCGGGCCGGACCAGCCCATCGTCCTGCAACTGCTGGAGATCGAGCCTGCCATGAAGGCGCTGGAAGGCGTGGCGATGGAGCTCGACGACTGCGCTTTTCCGCTGCTCCACGACACTTTGCTGACGTCCAAGCCCGAGAAGGCATTCGACGGCGCGTCCTGGGTCTTGCTCGTGGGCGCCGTGCCCCGCAAGGCCGGAATGGAGCGCAGCGACCTGTTGAACGTCAACGCCGGGATCTTCGGGCCGCAGGGCAAGGCGATCGCAGCCTCGGCGTCCAGCGACGTTCGGATCCTGGTCGTCGGCAACCCGTGCAACACCAACTGCTTGATCGCTCGCTCGAACGCTCCCGAGATCGTGCCGGAACGCTGGTTTGCGATGACCCGACTCGACGAGAACCGCGCCAGGACGTTGCTGGCCAGGAAAGCGGGACTCCCGGTCCAGGTCGTCTCCAACGTGGCGGTCTGGGGCAATCACTCCACCACGCAGTACCCGGACGCCCGCAACGCCAAGATCGCCGGCCTGCCGGCGTTCGACGTGATCAGCGACCACGGCTGGTTGAAGGGTAAGTTCGTCGAGACCGTGCAGAAGCGCGGCGCCGCCGTCATCGAGGCTCGCGGGTCGTCGTCGGCGGCCTCCGCGGCCAACGCGGTGCTCGACTCCGTCAACAGCATCTGGAATCCCACCCCCTGGGGCGACTGGCACTCGCTGGCCGTGGTCAGCCACGGTGAGTACGGAATCCCGGAGGGACTCCAGTTCGGTTTCCCGGTCAAATCCGACGGCCGGAACTGGGAGGTGGTCACCGGGCTCGAGCACGACGGCGACGCGAAAGACCGGATCAAGAAGACCACCGAGGAGCTGGTGCAGGAGCGGGAGCTCGTGAAGTCTCTGCTCCCGACCTGAGGAGCGCCGGCTAACCCCACCTATCCTTGATGGGTGAGCATCGCGCTCGACCGTCACGTCTTCCCGTTCACGGCGATCGTGGGCCAGGACTCGATGAAGCTGGCCCTCATCCTCAATGCGATCGTGCCCACGATCGGAGGCGTCCTCATCCGCGGAGAGAAGGGCACGGGCAAGTCCACCGCCGTGAGGGCCCTGGCCCGGCTGCTGCCGGAGCACAACGTGGTCGAGGGCTGTCACTTCGGATGCGATCCCGTCGACCGCGAGGCGCTGTGCGCCGACTGCCGGAGCCGCCTGCAGGCTGCCGGCGTGCTCCCCTCGTATGCGCGCCGGATGCGGGTCGTCGAGCTTCCCATCAACTCCTCCGAGGACCGGGTCGTGGGCACGATCGACATCGAGGCGGCGCTGCGCGCGGGTGCAAAGCGCTTCGAGCCCGGCGTCCTGGCCGAGGCGAACCGGAACATCCTCTACGTCGACGAGGTGAACCTCCTCGACGACCACATCGTGGATGTGCTTCTCGACGCCGCCGCCATGGGCGTCAACGTGGTCGAGCGGGAAGGGGTGTCGTTCTCGCACCCGTCGCGCTTCATCCTCGTCGGCACGATGAACCCCGAGGAAGGTGAGCTGCGGCCGCAGCTGCTCGACCGCTTCGGGCTGTGCGTCGACGTCGAGGGCATCCTCGACCCGGACGAGCGCGTGCTGATCGCCGAGCGCGACGCCGCCTTCAGGCTCGGCGACCACGAGTTCGCGAATGAGTTCGCCGGGGCCGACCACAACCTCTCGCGCGCGCTGGCGGAGGCGATCACGGCCGTGAAGCACGTGCGGATCCGCCCGGGCCACGCCCGGCTGATCTCGTCGATCTGTGTGGAAGCCGACGTGCTCGGCCATCGGGCGGACGTGGTCATCGACCATGCCGCCCGCGCGCTGGCCGCTTACCGGCGGCATGCCTCGCCGACTCGCGATGACATCTACGACGCCGCCGCGCTTGCCCTCGCGCATCGCGCCCGGCAGCCGATCCGGCGAGACCAGGACGAGAACCAGTCGCCTGAGAGTGGGGAGGACCAGGAGGGGTCTCAGCCGGCGGACAGCGAGGCGGGCGACCCGCAGGCCTCCGACAGCGAGTCCCCTGCCGAGGCGACCGCGGAGGAGAGCGCGAGCGCGTCGGACGGTGGCCAGCAGTCCGCCGGCAGCGACCAGGGCATGACGAGCGGCGGATCGAGCTCGCACGAGTCCGCTCCGGATGCGACCGAGACCTTCAACCTGCGGCGCATCGACCTGCCGCGCCAGCGGCGCGTTCGCAAGCAGGGAGGCAAGCGATCCGCCAGCCAGACGCCCGACCGGCGAGGGCGCTACGTGCGTGCGGAGCCGAAGGCGAAGGTCAACGACCTGGCGATCGACGCCACCGTTCGCGCGGCAGCGCCGATGCAGAAGGACCGCGGCCGGCGGCCCGGCGAGCGGCTCAAGCTCGAGCGCGACGACCTGCGCCAGAAGGTGCGCGAACGCAAGATCGGAAACCTGATCGTGTTCGTGGTCGACGCGTCGGCTTCGATGGATGCCGAGCAGCGCATGGCGGCGACCAAGGGCGCAATCCTGTCGCTGCTGCAGGACGCATATGTGCGGCGCGACCGGGTGGCGGTCGTGATCTTCAAGAACCGCACGGCTGAGGTCGTGCTGCGGCCGACGTCCAGCGTGTCCCTCGCCCGGCGGCGCCTGGAGAAGCTGTCCGTGGGTGGCACCACGCCGCTCACCCACGGGCTGATGGCCGGCTACAAAGTCGTCAAGACCGAGCTGCTCAGGGACCCCACCATCCGGCCGCTGCTGGTTCTCATCAGCGACGGCCGCGGCAACATCTCGATGTTCAAGGAGGAGCCGCTCGTCGAGGCGCAAAAGGTCGCGGGGATGATCGACGCCGAGCACATCGATGCGCTCGTCATCGACTCCGCGCGCGACTACAGCCATCTGCCCTCGGTCCAGCACCTCGCGCGGGTCGCGCCCATGTACCAGACGTACGCGATCAACGCCTGCGCGGACCTCGCCGAGCGGATGGGCGCGCGCTATTACGGTCTCTACGACCTCTCGCGTGACGAGATCGCCTCGGCGGTGGAGAGAGAGCTGGGGAGAGGCGGCCGGTAACATGCAGAGACGATGGCAATAGACCGGTACTCCTACCCCTTCACTGCGATCGTCGGTCAGGACGAGATGAAGCTGGCTTTGGTGCTCAACGCCATCAACCCGTCGATCGGCGGCGTGCTCATCCGTGGTGAGAAGGGCACCGGCAAGTCGACGGCCGTGCGCGCGCTCGCGCGATTGCTGCCGGACCAGCAGGTGGTGGAAGGCTGCCATTTCGGGTGCCACCCGGACGACCCCGAGGACTGGTGCGCCGACTGCCGCGAGCGGGCGAGGGCGGGTCAGCTGCCGGTGACGACACGCCGGATGCGCGTGGTCGAGCTGCCGATCAACGCCTCCGAGGACCGCGTGGTGGGCACGATCGACCTCGAGGCCGCGTTGAAGGAAGGTTCGCGGCGCTTCGAGCCGGGCGTGCTCGCCGAGGCCAACCGCAACATCCTCTACGTCGACGAGGTCAACCTGCTCGACGACCACATAGTCGACGTGCTGCTCGACGCTGCCGCCATGGGCGTCAACACGGTCGAGCGCGAGGGCGTATCGGTGTCACACCCGTCCCGGTTCATCCTGGTCGGCACGATGAATCCGGAGGAGGGCGAGCTGCGACCGCAGCTTCTCGACCGGTTCGGTCTTTGCGTGGACGTCGAGGGGATTCGCGACCTCGACCAGCGCGTCGCGATCGTCGAGAAGCGAGCGGTGTGGGAAGACGACCCTCACAAATTCGTCGCGCAGCACGCCGAGTCCGAGCAGGACGTCCGCTCGCACATCGCCGAGGGCATCGCGACCTTCCCAGAGGTCGAGCTGCCTCGCGAGATCCTTCGGCTGATCGCGCAGATCTCGATCGCCCTCGAGGTCGATGGTCACCGCTCGGACCTGGTCTGCGCGCGAGCCGCGCAGGCGAAGGCCGCCTACGACAGCGCCGAGCAGGTCAAGACTACGCACGTCGGCGCCGTGGCCGAGATGGTGTTCGCGCATCGAGTGCACTCTGTGCCCTTCGGCAAGGGCGGGCCCAATCTCGCCGAGGTCATCGCGCGGATGATCGGCCAGGGTTAGATCTCACGCGGCGCTTCGCTAGAAGCTGAAGCAGCCGAGCAGGTTGCCGATCGCGCTCACCCCATCCCGGGGTGGCGCCGGCGGGCCCAAGGCCTGACCGCCCGCGGCCTCGTGGTCGCGGCCGCCGGGGGTGGACGAATCGAATTGATGATTGACCGATGCTAGCGTCGGCAGCCCGAATGTCGCCTCGATGAATTTGAGCACCGACGCGTGCTCGTGGAGCGCGGGTTCCAGGTAGCCGGGCCGCGCGAACGGCGAGATCACCCAGGCCGGCACGCGGAAGCCAAGTCCGTAGGCGTCCAACCGCGGGGGTCTCACGTGGTCGAAGAAACCGCCGGACTCGTCATAGGTGAGGATGTAGGCGGCGCTCGGCCACGCAGAAGATTGCTGCAAGGCCGTGATCAGCTCTTGCTGGAGGTTCATCCCGACGGATACGTTCGCCGGCGGATGCTCGTCCAATCCGTTGGAAAAGCTCGGGACGATGAAGGACACCTGTGGCAGCCGGTCGAGGCGCAGGTCCTGCAGGTAGTCTGCCTTGAGTCCTGTCGTGCGTGGATCTCGAGCCCATCGCTTCCAGAACACGAAGACGTTGTCCGACTCGCCGGCGGCGACATCGTCGAAGCCGATGTTGTAGACCTTCCAGCTGACTCCGGCGGCCTCGAGCAGGTCGAGGATGATGGGATAGTCGAAGATTCCGTACCCGTAGACGCCGTTGCCGGTGATGCCGCCGGCTGTCCCTGCTGCCAGGTAGAAGCGGTTGGGGTAGGTCGGGCCGAGCACCGAGCAGAAGTAGTTCACGCACAGCGCCGAAGTCTTGAAGAGCGCGTAATAGAAGGGGAGCTCGGCTTCGGTGTAGTACCCGAGCGCCCCGTCACCGTTGGTTGTGAAGAATCCGTCCATCGCCCCGCCGTGGTGCTCGGAGTGCATCGCGCTCCACGTGTGGCTGATGTCTTGAGTCGAGAGCCTGGTGAGGTGGTGCGGTTTCACAGAGCCGCCTTGCCCGTCGGGCTGGGAATAGCCTCCGGGGACGCCGTACGCACCGACGAACGGCGCGAAGCCGAAGTAATGGTCGAACGACCGATTCTCCTGCACGTCGACAACCACGTGTTTGATGGGGATGTGGGCGGGGATCTCTGGCGATGGAGAGGGCCGTGCCTGCACCGGCGCGCCACCGGACCCTCCGCACGAGAGCAACGGCCAGGCACCTGCGGCGAGGCCCAGCGCGCCGGCCGCCTTGAGGAACGCGCGCCGGTCGATCCGCCTGCCGGCGTGGCTGTCCGCCATGGCTCGAATGATGCTGGATCGCAAAACGCATAAGCCGTCAGTGCGAGATGCCAGCCAATCTAGACTTGCAACCGTGGCCTCGGCGTCACAGCAACCCGCATTGGAACCCCGGCACGCGGCGGAGCTCCTTGGTCTCATCGAAAAGAACGTTCACCGCGTCATCGTCGGCAAGGATCGCGTCGTACGGCTGGCCGCGGCGGGCTTCGTCGCCGGCGGCCATGTGCTGCTCCAGGACCTTCCCGGCACCGGCAAGACGATGCTCGCGCGGGCGCTCGCCACTTCGGTGGGCGGGACTTTTCGACGCATCCAGTGCACACCCGACCTGCTCCCGTCCGACATCACCGGGTCGAGCATCTTCAACCAGAAGGACGCCAGCTTCGAGTTCGTGGCCGGGCCGATCTTCGCGAACATCGTGCTGGCCGACGAGGTGAATCGCGCCACGCCCCGCACGCAGTCCGCGCTGCTCGAGGCGATGGGGGAGGGGCAGGTCACCATCGAGGGCATCACCCGCACGCTGGAGCGGCCGTTCTTCGTGATCGCCACGCAGAACCCGACCGAGTTCCACGGCACCTACCCGCTGCCGGAGTCGCAGCTCGACCGCTTCATCCTCGCCGCCGAGATGGGTCCGCCCACCGACGCGGAGGCAATCGAGATCCTGGCGCGGCGCGAGCATGGCGATCCCATCGGCGAGCTGGGCTCCGTGGTGAGCCTCGCCGACGTTCTCGAGCTGCAGGACGGATGCCTGCGGGTGGTGTCGGGCCCGGCGATCCGCGCGTACATCGTGTCCTTGCTCGACGCGATCCGCAAACGTCCCGAGGTCACGCTGCCTGCCAGCATGCGGTCAGGCGTTTATCTCCAGCGCGCGGCACAGGCGTGGGCGTTGTTCGAGGGCAGGGACTTCGTGCTTCCGGACGACGTGAAGCTGCTGGCCGCACCCGTGCTCGCGCACCGGCTCGGAATGCGCGGCCGCGCGCACGCGACCGACGTTGTGACCGACGTCGTGGCCTCGGTTCCACTCCCACCGCTCAGGCAGCACTGACACGACTCCAAGGCTGTTTGGCGCGCTGATACTGGCGGCCGCGATCCTCTACTACGGCAGCACATCAGAGGTGGCGTGGCTGTTCCTGCTCGCCTACTGGATCGTGGCTCTGGTGGTCGTCTCGCTCGCCTATGCGTTGTGGAACAGAGGGTTGACCGGCGGGTTGGCCATCGTGGGCACCGAGAGCGCTGAGGGGTCGCCCGTCGAGGACCTGCCGGAGCGAATCCTTGGCAGCGGCCCCAAAGTGCCGGTGTTCGAAGGCGACCGCATCGAGGTGACGCTTCGCATCGAATCGCCGCGGGGAACGCGCGGCCCCGCGCGCATCTCGGCATCGATCGGGACGGCCCAGCTCTCAACGGCCGCCGGCCTGGTGCGCAAGGAGGGTTGGGAAGAAGTGCAGGTCGTCGGTCCGGTGCGCCGCGGCCGGGTTGACGCGCGAGGTATGAGTCTCGAACGCGGAGACCCGCTGGGATTCTTCAAGCACCACGGCCCGCGCGTCGAGTCAGAGCTGGGTCTTGTCTTGCCGCGATTCACGGCGCTGGCCGCACGGCCCCACGTGAGGGAGCTCGAAGCAAGCGCGGCCGCGCCGCGCGCGGGGTCGGGGACCGAGATGTTCGGCGTCCGAGAGTACCGGCCCGGTGATCCACTGCGCCGCATCCACTGGCGCTCGAGCGCTCGCCACGGCGAGCTCATCGTCCGCGAGTTCGAGCCGCCCGGCGTGCAGACGCTCGGCATCTTTTGTGACCCGTCGCCGCCGACGCCCGACGCCGCCGACCAGATTGCGCGCCTGGCCGCCTCCGAGGCATGGGATTGCCTACGCACCGGTGGGCGCGTCGTCCTCTGGGCGCCCGGCGCCGAGCCCTCCGCGCCGAGCGAGTCGCGCTCTCTGTGGGCGCTGCTGGAATGGCTGGCTCGATACCCAGGTCCCCACCCGGCCGGCTCGCAAGGCGAGCAGGCCGACCTCCCCACGCGGTGGGGAGGCCAGGCGCCCCGGGTCAGTGACGCGATCGCCGTGCTGGCAACCGCCAACTTCGAGATCGACGACGCGCTGGAGACCATCAGGCTGCGTGGCGGCGCCGTGCGTGCCTGGGTGGTCGGCGACGCGAAGATGGATTCAGCCGTCAGCACGCAGCGGGCTGGACTGGCGTGGCCGCTGCCGTGAAACTGCCCAGGCCCCGGCTCCCGGCCTCGCCCGTCGAGAATTCCCTCGAAGGCCGGGCCTTCGTCTTCTCCGGCTTTGCGGTTTCGGTGCTTGCCGTCGTGCTGTACGGCGAGGACTACATCGTTCCCGCAGTTGGGGTGGGAGTCGCCGCCGCCGGCCACGTCGTCAGCTACCGGGAGCGCGCCGGCAAGCGGGGTCTGCGGCGCCAGATCCTGCTCGCCGGCCTGGTTTTCGCCTCCCTCGGTTATTTCCTGGCCGACTCGGTGGGCGCATTCTTCGGCGGCGTGCTGCCGCAGGCGAACTTCGCGATCCTGCTCGTTGCGGTCACAAGCTTCGACCTGAAGACGCGGCGCAACTGCTATTCGAGCCTGTGGATCAGCCTCGCGATCCTGTACCTGGCCGCGGTCTACGCCTGGGACTACCCGTTCGGGGTCCTGCTCGGCCTGTGGACTCTGTGCCTCGCGGGTTTCTGGGCCGCCTCAAATCTGCGCCAGATGGGCGCGCGGGTCGTGTTGCCGGTGCCTGCGGTCGCGACGGCGCTCATCGGCGCGCTGGCGCTCGGAGTCGCTGCCTTCATCGCCATCCCTCAGCCGAGCATCGACCCCAACGGGCCCGTGGTCGTGTCGCTGCCGAACTACGTCGGATTCAAAGGCGAGCTGGAGAACCCCGCGCTGCCGCTGATCCAGCTGTCCGGCGACCCGTCGGGTGCTACCGGCACCCTCGACCTCCATTTCCGCGGCCGTCTGGGAGATGCGCCGGTGATGTACGTCCGCACGGGCGCCCCCGCTTACTGGCGAGGGTTGGTGTTCGACACCTATCACGACGGGGTCTGGACTGCTTCCAATCGCGGCTTCACCCTTCTGCAGCCGTACGTCCCCTCGCGGCTGCTCCCGCCGGCGCCCCCGCACAACCTCGGGACCTTCGTGCAGGTCTTCCGCGTCCTCAGGCCGCTGCCCGGTGTCATCAGCGCTGCTTATCCACTGCAGACCCTCTACGCGCCGGTGTCTTCGCTTCGTGAGGACGCCTACGGGACGTTTCGGACGCCGGACCTGCTGCGGCCCGGCCAGATCTATTCTGTCGTCTCGTACCTGCCGAATCTGTCGCCCGAGGAGCTGAGTCAGGACCCTTACGTGTTCAACGCGCCGGACGAGAACCCGGCTTATCTGGATGCCTCCTCGCTCTCGCCGCGGGCGCTGGCGCTGGCCCAAGGGGTGACACACGACCACAGCTCCAATCAGTTCGAGCTCGTCATGGCGCTGACCGGGTACCTGCAGCAGACCTTCCAGTACACGCAGCAGCTGGGCCATGTGCCCGCGGGCCGCGATCCGGTCGACTGGTTCTTGTTCGACGCGAAGAAGGGCTACTGCGAGCAGTTCGCCACCGCAGAGGTGATGATGCTGCGCGGCCTCGGCATCCCGGCGCGCCTGGCGACCGGCTACGCGACCGGCGACTACAACCCCGTCCTCGACCAGTCCATCGTCCGCGAGCACGACGCACACGCGTGGGTCGAGGTGTGGTTCCAGAACCATGGCTGGGTTCCGTTCGACCCCACGCCAGGCGTCTCGGGGCTGGCGGCCACCCAGTTTCCGAATCACTGGGCCGCCGGCGGCATCGCGCGACTCATCCCGCACCTGACCATCGGGGCGCCGATGGCGGTCCTCGGATCGCTGGGAGCGCTGGCCGTGGTGCCGCCGGCCGTGGTGATCGCGCTGTTGGTGACAGTGCTGTGGGCCTGGCTGCGCACGCGTCGGCGCTGGGCTGCTTTGCGGCGTGCCTCGCCCGGCGAATCGGAGCTGCTCAGGCTTTACGAACGCGCTCAGCGCCGGCTCGGGCGCCGTCGGGCGCCGCCGGAGACTCCCCTGGAGTATCTGCACGGGATCCCGACCGACTGGGTGTTGCTCGAAGAGCTCACCGACGCGGTCAATGAGGGCGCGTACGCGGGCCGCTGGCCGGAGCCGTCGCGCGTCCGCGAGCTCGAGCGGCGGCTATCCTGACACGCCGTGGCTGACGAACCTAGCGATCTCAGCCGCCTGCTCGCGCCGGTCCAGGAGCGGTTCTGCTGGTCGAACCGGTCATTCCCGAGCACGGCCAGCCGTCTCGGGCGGCGATGTTCGACGTCAACATGATGGTGGTGCTGACCGGCCGGGAGCGGACCGAGGAGCAGTACCGCGCTCTGCTCGCCGCCGCGGACTTGCAGCTGATCAAAGTCACGCCGATCGGTGGCGGCGAGAGCCTGATCGAAGCGCGACTCGCCTAAGCGGTTATCCTGACCGCCCATGGCCCAGGCGACCAAGACCACCGGCGCCGAGCAAGTTCGCTGGGACCTGACGGACCTCTTCCAGTCACCGACCGACCCCGCGGTCGAGGAGACGCTCGCCGAGGCGCTCAAGCGAGCGAAGGCGTTCGAGGAGCGCTACAAGGGCAAGGTCGCCTCCCTGCCACCCAAAGAGTTCGCGGCCATGATGCGCGAGCTCGAGGAAGACGAGGAGCTCGCCGCCAGGCCTGACGTCTACGCATACCTCCTCCACAGCCAGAACACCGAGGATCCCGCCGCCGGCCGGCTACTGGCACGCGTGCGCGAGGCCGGGGCCGAACGGGCGAGTCATGGAGTCTTCTTCACGCTGGAGCTGGCGCACATCGCCGACGACCAGGCTGCGCGCCTCTACGCCGATCCAGAGTCGGCTCGATATCGCCACACGGTCGAAGAGGCGCGAAAGTTCAGGCCGCACCAGCTGTCGGAGCCGGAGGAGCGGGTCCTCACCGACTTCAGCCCGGTCGGCAACTCGGCGTGGAACCGCCTGTTCGAGGAGCTCTGCGCCCGCATCCGCGTCGACCTCGATGGGCGGAGGGTGGCGCTCGAGGAGGCGCTGGTCCGTCTGCGCGAATCCGATCGCACGGTGCGGCGCCAGGCAAGCGCCGCGATTACCGCCGCTCTGGATGAGGACGCGCGGACGCGCGGCTACATCTACAACGTCATCCTCGGGGAGAAAGCGATCGACGATCGCCTGCGCCATTTCCCGACCTGGATCTCGTCGCGCAACCTCGCCAACGAAACCTCTGACGAAGCCGTGCAGGCGCTGATTGAGGCGGTCACCGGGCGATATGACGTTTGCGTGCGCTACTACCGCGTCAAGAAGAAGCTCCTCGGAGTCGGCGACCTGCACGAATGGGACCGGTATGCCCCGATCGGCGAGGCGGCCCGGGACCTGAGCTGGGAAGAGTCCAAAGACCTCGTGCTCTCGTCATACCGCCGGTTCTCCAAACGTGCAGCCGATCTGGTCGAAGACTTCTTCAAGCACGGCTGGATCGACGCTCCCGTGGCCCCGGGCAAGGCGGGTGCTGCTTACTGCATGCCAGTCACTCCACGCCACCATCCATACGTGATGCTCAACTTCACCGGCAAGCTGCGCGACGCGCTGGTCATGGCCCACGAGCTCGGCCACGGCCTACATGACCGCCTGGCCTCCAGGCAGCACATCTTCGATTTCCATCCGCCGCTGACGCTCGCCGAGACAGCCTCGGTGTTCGGCGAGGCGCTGACGTTCGACCACATCATGAGCGAGGAGAAGGACCCCAAGGTTCGCCTGGCGATGCTGTGCACGCAGGTTGAAGATGCCTTCTCGACGGTCTTCCGCCAGGTGGCGTTCAACCGCTACGAAGACGCCTGCCACACGATGCGGCGCCAGGAGGGAGAGCTCTCGGTCGAGCAGCTCGGCGAGATATTCCAGGCCAAGCTGCAGCCGATGTTCGGGGACGCGCTGATCCTCACCGACGAGCACAAGGTGTGGTGGAGCTACGTCCCGCACTTCATGCACACGCCGGGCTACGTGTATGCGTACGCGTTCGGCAACCTGCTGGCCCTGTCCGTTTATCACCGTTATCTGGAGGTGGGTCCGAGCTTCGTCGACGATTACCTCGAGTTTCTCGCCGCGGGAGGCTCCACGCGGCCGGACGAGCTGGTCCGCCGGCTGGGCATGGACATCACCGACCCCGGGTTCTGGGACGCAGGCCTGAAGATCCTCGATGGCATGGTGACCGAGGTGGAGCGACTGACGCCCACGACGTGACCATCGGCCGCGACGCGAAGCCGGCTTTCACGCACCGCCGGCGCCAAACGTGCGGAAAACGGTGGCCACACCGGGTGGTTTTCGGACCCGATTTCCACAGACCGATAGACTTAACGACGAATACACGCCAGGGACCCGCGAAGTTGCATCGCGGGACGTGCCACTCGCGAGTGGTAGGAGTGAGATGACCGTCACCACCGAGGCGCTTGCCACCACCGATCTCGAGTTCGCACGCCAGCTGGGGCAGCAGCTGCGGGTCGATTCCATCCGGTGCAGCACGGCTGCCGGCTCCGGCCACCCGACCTCCTCGATGTCCTCCGCCGATCTCATCGCGGTCCTGATCACGCGCTACCTCCAGTACGACTGGAACAAGCCGAAGGACCCCAACAACGACCACCTGATCTTCTCCAAGGGCCACGCCTCGCCGCTCGTGTACGCGATGTTCAAGGCGGTCGGCGCCATCACGGACACCGAGCTGATGACCTACCGCAAGTTCGGGTCGCGGCTCCAGGGCCACCCGACCCCGGCGATCCCGTGGGTGGACGTGGCCACCGGCTCCCTCGGCCAGGGGCTGCCGATCGCGGTCGGCGTCGCCATGGCCGGCCAGAAGCTCGACCAGCTCCCGTACCACGTGTGGGTGCTCTGCGGTGACTCCGAGCTCGCGGAGGGCTCGATCTGGGAGGCGTTCGACAAGTCCGGCTTCTACCAGCTGGCCAACCTGACCGCCATCCTCGACATCAACCGCCTCGGCCAGCGCGGCGAGACCGAGTACGGCTGGACTCTCGACACCTACCGCCGCCGGGTCGAGGCGTTCGGCTGCTTCCCGATCGTCATCGACGGCCACGACGTCACCGCGATCGACCGCGCTTACGGCACCGCGCTGTCCGCGACGGGCAAGCCGACCGTGATCATCGCCAAGACGATCAAGGGCAAAGGCTTCTCGGAGATCGAAAACAAGGACGGCTGGCACGGCAAGGCGCTCCCACCCGACATGGCCGAGCGGGCGATCAAGGAGCTGGGCGGGATCCGCCACCTCAAGGTCAAGACCGCCAAGCCGGAGTCGGGGTCGCCCGCGATCAAGCACACCGACGCGCCGGTCACGCTGCCCACCTACAAGAAGGAAGACAAGGTCCCCACCCGCAAGGCCTACGGCGACGCGCTGCTCGCGCTGGGGGCGATCCCGGACGTGGTCGTGATGGATGCCGAGGTGTCCAACTCCACGCACGCGGACGAGTTCGCGAAGGCATACCCGGATCGGTTCTTCGAGATCTACATCGCCGAGCAGCAGCTAGTGTCGATGGCGGTCGGGATGAGCGTGCGCGGCTACCGGCCCTTTGCGTCCACGTTTGCCGCCTTCTTCGCGCGCGCCTACGACTTCATCCGGATGGCCGGCGTCTCGGAGGCGAACATCAGGCTCGTGGGCTCGCACGCCGGCGTCGAGATCGGTCAGGACGGCCCGTCGCAGATGGCGCTCGAAGACCTGGCGGCGATGCGCGCGATCCACACCTCGACGGTGCTTTATCCGAGCGATCCCAACCAGACCGCCAAGCTCACGCGGCTGATGGCTGATGAGGGCGGCATCGTCTACATGCGCACCACGCGCGGCGCGTATCCCACCATCTACGGGCCGAACGAGACCTTCAAGATCGGAGGCTCGAAGGTGGTGCGGCAGAGCCCGAAGGACAGGGTCACGCTCATCGGCGCGGGCGTCACGCTGCACAACTGCCTCACGGCCGCCGACACGCTCGCGCAGAAGAAGATCGCGGCTCGCGTGATCGACCTCTATTCGGTCAAACCCGTGGACGTCAAGACTCTTCGCGAGGCCGCGCGTGCAACCAAGGGCCGGTTCGTCATCGTCGAAGACCATTACCCGGAGGGCGGGCTTGGGGCGGCGGTGCTGGAGGCGTTCGCGGCCGAAGACAGCCTGCGTGTAGCCCACCTCGCGGTGAAGGGCCTGCCGACCTCGGGGAAGCCCGAGGAGCTCATGAACGCCGCCGGGATCTCGGCCCGGCACATCGTGGCGGCCGCGACCAAGCTGCTCGCCGGGAAGTAGCGGCATGGCGACATCAACCCGTGTGGCGCCACCGATCAAGGAGCTCAAGCGCCTCGGCCAGTCGCTCTGGCTGGACAACATTCGCCGCCAGCTGATCACCTCCGGCGAGCTGGCCCGCCTGCGCGACGAAGGCCTCAGCGGCGTCACGTCCAACCCCACCATCTTCGAGAAGGCGGTCAGCGGCTCCAACGACTACGACGAGGCGATGGTCCAGCTCGTGAGGGCCGGCCGCAAACCCGAGGAGATTCTCTGGGAGCTGATGGTCGAGGATGTCTCGGCCGCGGCCGACGTCTTCCGACCGATCTACGACCGCACGAAAGGGCACGACGGATTCGTCAGCATCGAGGTCTCGCCGACGGTTGCGGGCAGCACGCGGCGGACAATCGCCTTCGCGGAGGACCTACGCGCTCGGTGCCACAGGCCGAACGTGATGGTGAAGATCCCGGCCACGAAGGAAGGCATCCCGGCGATCTACGACCAGGTCGCCAAGGGCCACAACATCAACATCACCCTGATCTTCTCCGTCGATCGCTATGGCGAGGTGATGGAGGCGTACCTGTCAGGCCTCGAAAAATGGAAGAAGGGCGGCGGTGACCTGCGCAAGGTCGCAAGCGTTGCGAGCTTCTTCGTCAGCCGCGTCGACACCAAGGTCGACAAGACCCTGGCCCAGAAGATCGAGCTGAGCACGGACCCTGCGCAGAAGCGCGCGATGGAACGGCTGTATGGAAAGGCCGCGATCGCGAACTCCAAGATCGCCTACGAACGTTTCCGACAGACCTTCAGCGGCCCCCGCTGGGAGAGGCTGAAGAAGGCAGGCGCGCAGCTGCAGCGTCCACTCTGGGCGAGCACGTCGACGAAGGATCCGCGCTACCCCGACACCTATTACGTCGAGGAGCTGATCGGCCCGGACACCGTCGACACCATCCCGCCCGCGACCCTCGCCGCGTTCCGTGAGCACGGCGAGGCGAGGCGAAGCATCGATGAGAACCTCGAGCTGGCCAAGCGCCAGCTGAAGCAGCTCGCCGGCATCGGCGTCGACCTCGATCAGGTCACGCGCGAGCTGGAGGTCGAGGGCGTCGAGTCCTTCACAAAATCGTTCGAGAGCCTGCTGGCCACCATCAAGAAGGAAAGCCAGAACATCAAGACCGGCAAGGGCCCGCGGCAGTGGTACAGCCTCGGAGCGCTTCAGCCCAACGTCGACGCGCGGGTAGCTCAGCTTCAGAAGGCCGACGCGCCGAGGCGCCTGTGGGCCAAAGACTCGACGCTGTGGACGTCGGACGCGGCCAAGCGCGAGGAGATCCGGGACCGCCTCGGCTGGCTGAACGTGGCGGAGAAGATGCTGGAGCACGCGCCAGAGCTTCAACAGCTCGCCAACGACGGCCGCGCCTATTCGGATGTCGTCCTCCTGGGCATGGGCGGCTCGAGCCTGTGCCCGGATGTCTTGAGGAACACATTCGGCCCGGTCCGCGGCCATCCGAGGCTGCATGTGCTCGACACCACCGACCCGGCCACCATCCTCGCGGTGCGGTCGCGCATCCGCATCAAGGACACGCTGTTCATCGTCGCGTCGAAGTCGGGTGAGACGACCGAGACCCTGTCGCACTTCGCCTACTTCTGGGAGGAGGTGAATGGCGATGGCAAGGACGGAACGGCCGGACGCCACTTTGCCGCCATCACCGACCCGGGCACCTCGCTGGAGAAGCTGGCCAAGGACCACGGCTTCCGCTGGATCTTTCGCAACCCTCCGGACATCGGCGGCCGGTACTCCGCCCTCAGCTATTTCGGGCTGGTGCCTGGAGCTCTCATGGGCGTGGACGTCACCGAGCTGCTCGAGCGCGCGGTCGAGATGGCGCATTCATGCGCCGACTCCGTGCCTGCCGAGGACAACCCGGGAGTCTGGCTCGGCGGGGTCATGGGCGAGCTCGCCGTGCAGGGCCGCAACAAGCTGACCCTGGTCGCTTCGCCCAGGATCGCGACCTTCGGCTACTGGGTGGAGCAGCTGATCGCGGAGAGCACGGGCAAACAAGGCAAGGGGATCGTTCCGGTCGAAGGCGAACCGCTGGGCAAGCCCGCGGTCTATGGCGACGACCGGCTGTTCGTGTACATCCGCATGGACGCCGATCCGCCCAACAAGGCGGTGCAGGCGCTCGAGAAGGCCGGGCAGCCCGTGGTCACCCTGACACTGCGCGACAAGCTGGACCTCGGCGGTGAGTTCCTTCGCTGGGAGATCGCCACCGCCATCGCGGGCTCGGTCCTCGGCATCGACGCCTTCGACCAGCCCAACGTCCAGGAGTCGAAGGACAACACCAAGAAAGTCCTCGCCAGATACCGCGCCGCCGGCAAGCTCCCCAAGGCCGAGTCGACCCCGGCAGCCAAGTCTCGAGCGGGCTTGAAGGCGCTCCTCGGCCAGGCCAAGCGCGGGGCGTACTTCGCGATCATGGCCTACACCACGCGCACGACCGCATCGCAGTCCGCCATGGCGTCGATCCGAACGTCGGTGCGCGACGCGACCACCTACGCCACGACCGCGGGCTACGGGCCTCGCTTCCTCCACTCGACCGGACAGCTGCACAAGGGCGGCCCCAAGGTCGGCCTCTTCCTGCAAATCGTCCAGGACGACACCCGCGACGTGCCCATCCCCGGCCAGCCGTACAGCTTCTCGATCCTCAAGCAAGCGCAGTCGCTGGGCGACCTGGAGTCGCTGACATCGCGCCGGCTCCCGGTGCTGCGGGTGACGCTAGGCAAAGAGGCGGCGGCCGGATGGAAGGCGCTGGCGGCGGCGGTTCGATCAGCGGTGAAATAGTCAAGCGGCGCTCTTACCGGAGGGGATGACCATGGAGATGGGGATGGTCGGCCTGGGCCGCATGGGCGGCAACATGGTCCTGCGTCTCATGAAGCGCGGCCACCGCCTGATCGCGTACGACCAATTCCCCGACGCCGTCAAACAGAAGGAGTCGCAAGGCGCGGTCGGTGCGTATTCGTGGCAGGAGTTCGTCTCGAAGTTCCAATCGAGGCCGCGCGTGATGTGGGTCATGGTGCCGGCCGGCGATCCCACCACCGAAGCGATCGACCAGCTGATCGCCCTGGGCGATCCGGGCGACATCATCATCGACGGCGGCAACACCAACTGGAAGCTGGCGATGGAGGACTGCGCGCGGGTAAAAGCCAAAGGCATGCAGTACATGGACGCGGGGACGTCTGGCGGCATCTGGGGCCTCGAGTACGGCTACTGCCTGATGGTCGGCGCGGAACAGGAGACGTATGACCACTGCCTGCCGCTGCTCAAAGACCTCGCCCCCGACGACGGCGGCCTTGTGCGCACCGGACCCGAGGGCTCTGGGCATTTCGTGAAGATGGTGCACAACGGCGTCGAGTACGGCCTCATGCAGGCCTACGCCGAAGGCTTCCAGGTCATGAAGCTCTCCAGGTCGTTCCCCGGCATGAACATGCAGGCGATCGCGGAAGCCTGGCGCACCGGCAGCGTCGTCCGGTCCTGGCTGCTCGACCTCATCGCGAGAGGATTGACGCAGGACCCCGAGCTCTCGAGCATCAAGGGCTGGGTCGAAGACACCGGGGAGGGCCGCTGGACCGTGGAGGCCGCGATCGATGAGTCGGTGCCGGTGCCGATCATCGCCGAGTCACTCTTCGCACGCTTCCGGAGCCGGATGGAGAACACGTTCGGCGACCGCATGCTCGCGATGATGCGAAATCAATTTGGTGGACACGCGGTCGTTACCGACGCCAAGGGCGAGACAGCCAAGAGTTGAGCGCCGCCACCGTCGCTCCGAACCCGCTCGCCGAAGGCCTGCACGACTATCGCGTCGCCGAACCGGCGCTGATGGTGATCTTCGGCGCCACCGGCGACCTGAGCGGGCGGAAGCTGCTGCCCGCCCTGTACAACCTCGCCAAGCAACGGTTGCTGCCGGCCGGCTTCGCGGTGGTGGGAGCCGCGATCGACGATCTCACCGACGACGCGTTTCGCAAGCGAGCCTCGGAGAAGATCTCGGAGTTCTCCCGGACGCAGCCGGTCGACGATGCGGTGCTGCAGTCGTTTCTCGGGGCGCTGTTCTACGTCAAGGTCGACTTCAGCAAGCTCGACGACTTCAAGGCGCTGGGACGCAAGCTCGATGAGCTCGATCACGCCCGGCACGTGGGCGGGAACCGGGTGTTCTACTGCGCGACACCGCCACCGACCTACGAGACCATCACAGAGCAGCTGAAAGCCGCCGGCCTCAACGCCGGCGAGGGCTACCACCGGATCGTGATCGAGAAGCCGTTCGGCAACGACCTGAAGTCCGCGCGCGAGCTGAACCGGATGGTGCAGCGGGTCTTCCACGAGGACTCCGTCTTTCGAATCGACCACTACCTGGGCAAAGAGACCGTCCAGAACATCATGGCCTTTCGCTTCGCGAACGCGATCTTCGAGCCGATCTGGAACTGCCACCTGATCGACTCGGTGCAGATCACGGCCGCGGAGGAGATCGGGGTTGAGAATCGGGGCGCGTACTACGACAAGGCCGGCACCCTGCGAGACATCGTGCAGAACCACGCGCTCCAGCTGCTCGCTCTCACGGCGATGGAGCCACCGGTCGCCTTCGAGGCCAATGCCGTCCGCGACGAGAAGGTGAAGGTGCTCCGAGCGATCCGCCCGATCACCGAAGAGGAAGCGGCGAAATCAACCGTGCGCGGCCAGTACTCGAGCGGGTGGGTGCTCGGCGAGCACGTCCAGGGGTATCGCGAAGAGCCCAACGTCGCCTCGGGCTCGCTGACAGAGACCTTCGTCACGATCAGGCTCTTCGTCGACAACTGGCGCTGGGCCGGTGTTCCCTTCTACATCCGGGCCGGCAAGCGTATGCCCAAGCGGGCCACCGAGATCCGCGTCCTCTTCAACCGCCCGCCCCACATGACCTTCGGCCTGCAGGCCACGCAGGAGCTGGATCCCAACGCGATCACGCTGCGCATCCAGCCGGAGGAGGGCATCTCGCTCAAGTTCGGCGCCAAGGTGCCGGCTGCCGGCATCCGGCTCCGAAGCGTGGCGATGGACTTTCAATACGCCTCCTCATTCCTCGTGGAGGTGCCAGAGGCATACGAGCGCCTTTTGCTCGACTGCATGATCGGCGACCCAACCCTGTTCACGCGCGCCGACGAGGTGGAGACCGCATGGACGCTCATCGACCCGATCGAGGCCGCATGGAGGGAGGGCAGGCCGCCGCTGCAGATGTATCCCTCCGGCACCTGGGGTCCTCCGGCAGCGGCCAAGCTGCTCGAGGCGGATGGGAGGGAATGGCACAGGCCCTGAGCGGTCCACCGCTCGACGCAATGGAATGGAAGGGCGAGGGGGTCACGATCGCGCAGGTCCTGAGCGCGCTGACCGATTTCAGACGGAAATTCGCCGAGGCGCAATCCACCGACGACGACCATCCGCGTCCGCGCAATTGCGTCATGACGCTCATCGCCGTGGCCGCGACGGAGGCGGAGGAGAAGCTCGCCCAACGCATCTGCACAGCGATCGCCGTCCACCACCCGTCGCTCGCGATCGTGGTGCGGGACCAGGCGAACGTCAGAGCAGGCCGCATCGACGCCACCATCACCGCGCCACGCCCAGTGCAGGTGACGGAGGCGACGGCCGCGAGCCCGGCATCGCCCGCGCAATACGAGCTGGTGACGCTTCAGGTTCAGGGCGCGGCGGCGACGCACCTGGCCGGCCTGGTCGATCCACTCCTGATCAGCGGCGTGCCCACATACATCTGGTGGCTCGGGACTCCCCCTTTCGGGTCCAAGGAGCTGCGTGACGCGCTGGATGTCGCCGACGCCCTGGTGGTGGACTCGGCGGGGTTCGCGCGTCCTTATCACTCCTTCCTGGGTCTGGCGGACACCAGCGCACACGCGCACCACCGCCTGGGGCTGGTCGACCTGCAATGGGCGCGCCTGGATCCGTGGCGCGAATCGATCGCCCAGTTCTTCGCCCCGGTGTCACGGAGGCCGTTCCTCTCGGGAATCAGCGAGATCGGCATCGACTACACGGGGGCCGGTCGCGGCAACCGGATCCCGTCCGCCACGCTCGTCGGCTGGATGGCCAGCGCCCTGGGCTGGAAGCTGCAGCGTGCGGCGGGCGGCGCCGGCGGAGTGGTTGCGGCTCAGTTCGAAGCCGACCGTTGGAGGATCGTCGACGTGGCCTTCCGGTCGGTCGTCAAGGAGGGACTGGTCGAGGGCGAGATCAGCACAGTCCGGATCGTGGGCACGGCGGGCGGAACCTCCTTCAGGTTGTCGATCGCCCGGGCGCCGGAGCGAACGCGGCGCCCAACTCCCGACCTCGGGCCGGCGCCTTTCCAGTACCAGCACGCCACCGGCGGCGAGGATGACGCGGGCATGGAGATCGCGCAGCGAAAGGCCGCCCAGCATCGCGAGATGGCATTCCAGAACCGCGATTCGCTCCATCACACCGCGACAGGCGATCCGCCCGGCGAGAGCGCCCCGCCACGTCCGACCGTATTCGTGCGCGAGCGCAGGAGGGCGGACAACTCGATGGTGCTCCTCACGCTGATCGACATCGGAGGCGCGGACACCCTGCGGCACGTGCAGCGGATCGAATCCAACGACGACGCATCGCTTCTGGTCGAGCTGCTTGCCATGGGCGCGCACGACGCGGTGTTCGCGCGCTCGCTGGCGGCTGGAGCCGGGCTCATGCGAGCGCTGTAAGGGGTGGAGCTCACCGTCCTCGAGTCGGCCGAGGAGGTGGCGGCGGCGGCCGCTTCGGAGATCGCGTCTACCATTGCGGATGGCGCCAGGACTCTTGTGCTGGCAGGCGGCACGACGCCGCGGCGATGCTACGAGCTGCTCGTCCGGCTGGATGTCGAATGGGGTCGCGTCACGGTGCTGTTTGGCGATGAGCGCTGCGTGCGCCCAGACCATCCGGACAGCAACTACAGGATGGCACGGGAGGCGATGCTGGATCGCGTTGCGCCGGCGACCGTGCACCGCATCCCCGCCGAGCTGGGGCCGGATGAGGCGGCCGGACTGTACTCGCATGTGGTCTCGGCGGTGGCGCCTCTCGACATCGTGCTGCTCGGAGTGGGGGAGGACGGACACACCGCATCGTTGTTTCCGGGCCATCCAGCCGTCTCGGCGAAGGGGTGGGCCATCGGCATCCGCGACGCGCCCAAACCGCCGCCACAACGCGTGACGCTGACGCTGTCGACGCTGCGCGCGGCGCGCCGCGTGATCATCCTCGCGACCGGGGCAGGGAAGGCAGGGGCCGTGGCGATGGCGAAACGCGGCGAGGTCCCATCGGGGATGATTGCGGGCGCGCGATGGCTGATCGACCGCGAGGCCGCCGGGGCTCGGTGACGAAGATCGAGGTCGTTCCCTCGATCCTATCCGCCGACGTGGGGCGCCTCGGCGATCAGGTGCGCGAGGCGGTGGCCGCGGGCGCGGACCGCATCCAGGTCGACATCATGGACGGCCACTTCGTACCCAACCTGACCTTCGGCCCGCTGGTGGTGGAGGCCGTGCGCAAGGTCACCGACCTGCCGATCGAGGCGCACCTGATGATCGAGCACCCCGAACTGTTCGTCGAAGCCTTCGCGAAATCCGGGGCGAGCCTCATCGAGGTCCAGGTCGAGGCGACGGCGTCGCTCTACCGCACGGTGCAGGCGATCAAGGAGCTGGGCGCCGACGCCGGTGTGGCCATCAACCCTGCCACGTCCGTGGAGACGTTGCGCGAAATCCTCCCGTACATCGTTCTGGTCAATGTGATGACGGTCGAACCGGGTTTTGGTGGCCAGAAGTTCATAGCCCACAGCCCCGATAAGATCCGCCGGCTGCGGGCGATGGCGCCCGAGGTCGAGATCGAAGTCGATGGTGGCATCGACGCGCAGACCGCGCCCCTGGCCGTGAAGGCGGGCGCCACCGTGCTGGTCGCCGGCAGCTCGGTCTTCGGGCACAGAGCCGGCATCGCCGCCGGCATCGCCGCCATTCGCAAAGCGGTTGAGTAGCAAACAGGACGCGCTCAAGCAGGCGGCCGCCGAGAAGGCCCTCGAGCTCGTGCAGGACGGCATGCTGCTCGGCCTCGGCAGCGGGTCGACGGCCAGGTACTTCACAGAGGGAGTCGGCCGCCTGGTGGCAAGCGGGATGACGCTCCGATGCGTGCCGAGCTCGCGCGCGACCGCCGAGCTGGCCGCCGAGCTTGGAATCCCGATCGTGCTGGAGCTGCTCGGCGCGATTGACCTGGCGGTGGATGGCGCGGACGAGGTCGACGCGACGCTGAACCTGATCAAGGGCCGCGGCGGAGCGCTTTTTCGCGAGAAGATCGTCGCGGCGGCCTCGAAGCGTTTTGTGGTTATCGTCGATGAATCCAAGCTGGTCGATCAGCTGGGCGTGGGGGTGCTGCCGGTCGAGGTGTCGCCATTCCTTTGGCGGACGACGGCCGAGCGGCTGATCGCCATGGGATCGTCGCTAACCATGCGAGGTGGGGAGGAGGCGCCCTTCATAACCGACAACGGCAACCTGATCCTCGACCTCATGTTCGAAGACGGCATCGCGGATGTGGAGAAGCTGGCGATGACGATCAAAGCCACGACTGGTGTGGTCGAGCACGGGTTGTTCGTCGGGATGACGGATACGTGCATCGTCGCCGGCGTCGACGGTCCGCGAGTACTGGGTCGGTCGGCCGTCACGGGGTCCTGAGCCTCGACCGGACGGTAGGCGGGCTCTAAAGGGTCGCCACTAGACTTCTCTGGCGGGACGGGTGGCCGAGTCCGGTCGAAGGCGCAGCACTGGAAATGCTGTACAGCCGCAAGGCTGTCTTGGGTTCAAATCCCAACCCGTCCGCCATCCGAGCTCGGCTCAAATCACTCGACGGCCCATATCGCAGGTTCAACGTGCTCGTGGTCGGCCACCCGATCATCAGCGGCGATGGTCGTGGCCTTTGCCGGCGCGGTAATCCTGCTCATGATCGTGTGCTTCGTCTCGGGCGGTACGAAACGGCGCCGGGCGACCTGAACGAATTTCGCTTGCGCCGTTTCGTCTCTTGTCGTTGACGACTGCGGCAATTGTCTTAGGGGACGAGCAGGGCCGCTCTGCCTGTTGCTGAATTTGTTCTGCTGCGCAGACAAAGCTCATATGAGGTTGGCCCGCTGCGGGGCCACGCGCAACTAGATGCGCAACCTGGTCAGTCCAGCCAACGCTCGGCTGAGATCCAATGGAGGTAATAACTCATGGCAGAAACCAAGAAGGGCAACAAAATCGTGGCGGTACCCGGCTACACGCGAAAGCAGGACGGAAAGAAGATTCTCGTACCTGAGCACCGTCGGTCGACTCCAGAGACGAGCACCGGAAAGAAGTAGCTCGTTGCCGAGGCGGCTCACTGAGTCGCCTCGGGCCGCGCGTTCAATCAAGGCGTGCGCGGTCGCTCCGTCTTGTTGACGCTCCACATGATCGGTGATTAACTCACGCCGCGATGCCCCGCAGAGGTAACGCCCGCTAGGGCGTTAGGCGAGCGTTGGCGGTCTTCATTGATTTGTTGGCTTTGGCTGGGCGGAGATTCCGGCGATTAGCGCGCTGACCCGAGCCAGGTCTTTTGCCGTGCGGCGGCAGGGTGGGTGGTCCTGGCGATGGCCACTATCTATTTCGTTCTGTACGCGACGCTGTCGGTGCTGCGCCACGAGTCCTACCATTCGTTCGGCCTCGACCTCGGCCTGTTCGACCAGGTCTTCTGGAACACCACCCAGGGCCGGCCCTTCGAGTCGACGATGAGCCTCGGTATCGCTGCACCGCACTCCTTGCTTGGCGATCACTTCTCGCCGGTGTTCCTGCTCTTGATGCCTCTTTACTACGCCTTTCCCCACCCCGAGACGCTTCTCGTCATCCAGACGGCAGCACTCGCGTTAGGCGCGTGGCCTGTGTACCTGCTCGCGAAGCTCAAACTGCCGGCGGGCTATCCGCTCCTGTGGGTGCTCGTCTACTTTCTTTTCTTGCCGGTAGCCTTCATCAACCTCTATGACTTTCACGAAATAGCGCTGGCGGTCGCTCCTCTGGGGTTCGCCCTCTACTTTCTCGAGCGCGACCGCCCGGTTTGGTTTCTTGGCTTCGTGCTCTTCACGTTCCTCATCAAAGAAGAGCTTCCCGTGGTTGCGCTGGGGTTCGGCATGTATGCGCTGGCAAGGCGCAACTGGCGGCTCGGCCTTCAGGTCCTGGCCGGCAGTATCGTCGCATTCGAGCTCGTGACGGGCTTCGCGATTCCTCATTTCAGTGCCGGCCGCACCTACTTCTACTTCGCCGAGCGCTATGGCGCCATTGGCGGCAGCCCGCTTGGAATCATCCACACGCTGGTAACGAATCCGCTGCAGATTGCCCGCGTGCTGCTCGTACCGAAGAAGATCTTTTTCCTGATCGGGATCTTCGGTCCGGTGCTTGGGTTGAGCGCCATTAGCGGTTGGGCGGTTCTCATCCTGCTCCCCACCCTTGGCTACCTGCTGCTCACCGGGTATGTGCCCCAGTTTTCGTTCACGTCGCAGTACGCAGCGCCATTGATTCCTCTGGTCATCGGCACCGCCATCATCGCGATGGCGCGTCTGCCCGCCTCCGCCGTTCGCTATGTCGCGGGCGGAGTTCTGGCCAGTTCGCTGGTCTTCAGCTGGGCATACGGTGACCTGCCCTATTCGCGGAAGTTCGACTGGAGCATCTTTCAGACGCAGTCGCGGTATGCGTCATTCGTGTCCCAGCTGACACAGATCGGTCCCGACGCACGCGTGTCCGCGGAGATAGGACTGACGAGCCACCTGTCGGAGCGTCGCTATATCTACGAGTACAGCTTCCAGGGCGTACAGGACGCGGAGTGGGTGGTTCTGGACTATGAGGGCACGAGTTACCAGATGGCCGGGTTCGACTCCCAGGTGCGGTACGTCGAGTCGCTCGGTTACGAGCAGGTTGCCAGCGGATACGGCCTCTCGCTCCTCCGCAAGCTCCCCAGCGGGTAAGATCATCCGCCCAGATGCGCCGGATAGCAGTTGTCGTGGCGCTCAACCTGGTCGCTGCCGCTGCTTATGGCTTCGTCGCCGCGCAGATGGGCTTTTTCAGCCACATGGGCGAGACTCTGTTCTCGAGCCCCGACTCCCTCGGCTACCGCGACGTCGGAAACTGGCTCTTCGGGGCGATACCCAACCCGGTGGAATCCCTTCACAGGCCATTTCTTTACCCCCTTCTGCTGGGAGCCGCCTCACGAATCGGTGGCGATGCCGCGATCTGGACACTCAACCTCCTGCTCTGGTTGGGGACGGTGAATGTGACGGCAGCGGCGACCTGGCGCATGACCGGCCGGCCGCTGTTCGGCGCCATCGTCTTTCTCCTCCTGGCCACGAACGTCTCGTTGATCGTGCTCAGCTTCCAGGCGCTCACCGAGTTGACCGTGGCATTCCTCGAAGCGATCTGGATCCTCGGTCTCGCGTTGAGCACCTTGCCACCGAGCAGACCTCGGGACATCGCAATGCTCCTGCTGCCGATCTCATTGCTCACGGTGGTCAAGCCCGCGTACCAGATAGAGCTTCTGGTTGGGCTCGTCTTGCTGGCGATCGTGATCTGGCGACTGCAACGCGGCCGCGCTGCAGCCGCTGTCGTGGTTGCGGCCTGCTGCATCCCGATCGCGTTCCAGCTGGGCCTGAATGCGACGGCAAACCATGTCTTCAACCTGTCATCGACTGGCGACGCCGAGGTGAGGGGCTACTACGTCAGCCAGGTCTACGCGTCGATCAACGGATTGCCCGACGACCTCGTCGCGGCGCGAACAGTGGTGTATGGCTGGAGCAACAGTCAGCTGGTCTCGTTCCTTATGGACCATCCCGGACCGGCCGTAGGCACCCTCGTCTCGAATCTCCACAGCAACCTGGCGTCCGGCTCGAACTTCATCGACTCCGGAAAGACACCCTTGCTGGCGGCCGCCGTGCGAGATACGAACAGGGCTTTTCTGAGGGTCCATTTGATTTTTCTGCCTGTGGTTGCAGTGGCCATCTGGCTTCGTCGTGACGTCCGTCTCGTATTGCTCTATGCATTTGCGGTGGTGGTGATCCTGGTCCCGAGCTTGATTTTCGACCAGGGAGACCGCTACATCGAAATGGCCCTTCCGCTTTGGGCTGCGGCTTACGCGCTGGCGGTCTCCGATTTGCTGTCACTCATCAGGAGTATCACGCGGCGATCACCAACGGTCGCAACCTCCTCCTGACGTGGCAGCGTTGCAGCTCTCTGGCGACCGAGCTTAGCGCGATCTCGAGCACCACTCCCCACCGTCGAGCGTCCATCAGATTGACACCCATTGCCGCCTTGTCCTTGACTGTCGGTTCAACCACAACCACGTCCACACCTCGATCGGTCAGTGCGCGGACCTGGCGGTCGAGCTGTTCAACGGCGAGTCCGAACAGCGTATGGAACGCACGCTGCAGAGGAGCCGCCGGGACTTCCCCGAGATGCGACGTCAGGGCGCTGAAGCAAATGACGACATCGAGGTCGGCGGCGTCGAGGAGGTCCAGGTTGCACAAAGAATGAAGACCACCGTCCACATATCGACGGCCGTTGATGGCAACTGGCTCGAAGAAACCGGGGATCGCACACGACGCCGAAACGGCTTCGGCGAGGCTTGCGTCTGGTGCGCCGGCATCGCCGAAGACGACGCGCTTCCCGGACGCATAGTCGGTGGCCACGATCCGGCAGTGCGGATGTGCGGCCCACCCATGCGCCACAATCTGGCGCACCGTTCGTGCTATTGGGTCGGGGGACACGCGGCCGGTGGGCGCGATCCCACTCAACGTCTGCAGCATCGACCAGGGGCTAGGCGACTGGAGGACGCCCGCAAGCGCCAGGCGCCACGAACCCATCGGAGCGTGCGGCAACCAGCGCCCAGACCGGTAGGTGGATTCAAGAGTCAGCTCGTTCAGAATCCAGCTCGCATCGGTCGGACCCGAGGGCAGAAGCCGCGAGGGCGAAACGCCGGCCGCCAGCAGCGCCGCGAAGACTGCGCCGGCCGAGGTGCCGACCAGGCAGTCGGCTTCGCTTGGGTCCCAGCCCGTGATGCGCATGAGTGCGACCAGCGCGCCGGCCATCCACGCACCGCCCAAGACACCGCCAGCGCCCAGGACGATGCCCACGCGCGGCCGTCGCTGCGCCTGCCTGGTACGCTCGCGCCGCGCCGTTACGGTTTGGTGCACCTTCCTCTTGGACGCCAAGCTAGCGTCACGAGGCAAGCGCCGGAATGGGCGTTTCGACCCAAAGGCATTATTCAACTCAAGGGCGGCCGGGCCGATAGTCCCAGGCCGAACCTCGGACCCACGCAGCTCAGCGCTCAGTCAGATCGCCCGGTCGCGTAGACCCACGGCGCAAAACGCTGGTGCACAGGCACCCCGATCGTATTTGCGCCGCGTGATTTAGCGGGTATTGAGATTTCCAGACCACCCGGGGTGTGGAACGAACTGACCTAATAGCCGGAGGCGGGGGAGTGGGCGGGCCCAACTAGACTCTCGCCGATGGCCGCCTGGCCACTTGCCAGAGTCGAGCGGTGGTTCCTTCGTGCCGGTCTCTTCATCCTGCCCCTTGCCTACTGGTGGGATACGTACGACCACTACGTGCTGCCCAAGCTGCTGGTGGCAAGGACGCTTGTGATCGGGCTTCTCGTGCTCTTCATTCTCCGGGCCTTGATGACGCGCTCCCTGGAGATCAAAAGGACGCCTCTCGATCTGCCCTGGGCGGCGTTCCTTGCTTCTGCCCTCGTGTCGACCATCCTGGCCACGAACCAGAACGTCGCCGTCTTCGGCATCTACTCGAGATACGACGGCCTTATGACGATCTTTAGCTACGCGGCCCTCTTCTGGCTGTCGATTCAAGCTGTGTCGGGTCCAGACGAGGGTCGTGCGCTGCTGCGTGTGCTCATGGCGAGCGGCTATGTGGTGGCAGCCATCGCCATGATCCAGGCGGTATACGACTACCAGGCGCAAGGGCAGATCGTGCCCGCCTACGGAACGCTCGGTAACTCCAACGTTCTTGGGGCCTTTCTCGCCATGCTCTGTCCGCTGGCTTACGGCGAGCTCATCGAGGCCAGGACGTGGGGCGCCCGAATCCTGGCTGTGAACGCCCTCGTCGTGCCGGCGGCGGCACTGCTGCTCAGCTTCAGCCGCAGCTCATGGCTGGGTGCCGCTCTGGCCTTCGTGGTGATCTTTGCAGGAGAGCGTAGGGCAGCCTCGAGAATCGCCATCGTGGGCACCGCCCTTGTTCTGGTATTCGCACTAGCGGTGCCGGGCTTGACCAAGGTTGGCGGGAATGGCCTCGAGCGCGCCCTCGAGGCGCGAGCGAGATCCGTGCTCGACCTCAGCAGCTGGCAGGCCTCCCGGCTGCACATCTGGCACGACAGCGTGACGCTGATCGGGAGCCGCCCCGTCTTTGGCTATGGGCCCGACAACGTCGGACTCGTGTTTCCACTTTTCCAAACCGGGAACTGGGCGCCATTGCCAGGAGGCCTCGCCCAGCCGATAGACAAGGCACACGCCGAGACCCTGCAGGTGGCCGCGACGCAGGGACTCGTCGGGCTGGCCGCGTACGCCTTCATGATCGTGGCCTTCATCCGGGCCTTCTGGAGGGGGCGCCGAAACTGGATGGCGCTGCCCACCTTTGCGGGCTGGGTTGGTTACCAGGTGACCCTTCAGCTCAATTTCTCCGCGCCCCCTGCCGCCATGCCCTTCTGGATCTTTGCGGCGGCCGCCGTCGAGATTTGGACGCAGCCACGCCGCATCGTTTCGCTGCGGCTCTTACATTGGCGACTCGCAATCGGCGCCGGAACGGTGATGATCGCCCTGCTCGTGGCGCTGGGGACGGCCTGGATCGTCCTTCCCTACGCTGCCGATGCCCGGCTCCTGAGCGCGGTCCGCGCCGACTTCTCGGGCCATCCTGATCAAGCGACCCCGCTCGCAATGCAGGCGAGGGACCTGTGGCCTCGCGAGAGCGTGTACGCGGTCGAGGTGGGCAACCTGGCGTTCGAGCGCGGCGATTGGGCGGCGGCCCGGTCCGCTTACTTGGAGGCGTCGCAGCTGGGCACTTACAACCCGGCCGTTTACAGGAATCTGGCCCTGTCCGATCAGCACCTGGGACGGCTCGGCGAGGCGCATGCTGCTGCACGCAAAGCAGTGGAGCTCGACCGCTTCGACCCCGCCAACCGCGCGCTGCTGGCCCAATTCGAGCCTCCCGGCCCGTGACCATACCGTTCGATGCACCGTTGAATGAGCAGGAAGGTCGTTGATGACGCCTCTCGATCGCCTGATCCGCAAGCTTGCCCAGAACCCGCTCATAGCCGGGATCGTCCTGACGGCGGTGACGGTCGTCCTCATCGGCGGGGTCGTGCTGACCATGACGTCGGCCGGCTGCGGTCCGGCCAACGCGCTGGGCCTGAAGGGGATCGCCAACCGCTGTGCGGCATCGACCGCCGCCCGCATATCCCCAAGCGCTTTGCCCTCTGGACGTCCAACCAATTCGATCAGCTCGACACCATCGGCCCCGCCGATCGTTCCTCCGGCTTCCCAGCCCTACCCGCCCCCCGCCTCACAGCCGTATCCGCCGCCGGCGTCCCAGCCCTATCCGCCTCCGGCCTCCGCGGCTTTTCCGCCTAACTATGATCCCGGCAGCCCGGCCTATCCCACCGTTGCCGACGCATCAGGGAGTGGCGGCGCTCCCGCATCGGTCAACTGTCGCCTCCCCGTCTACGTCGGGCCCCCTGGAAGTGGCGGCTTCATCGTGTTCCCGGGCAACACGTTCATCGCCGACCCCGCCAGCAGCGTGACCGCCCCGTCGCCCAGCCCGGGCGGTCCGACGCCTTCGCCGATCCAGGGCGGCTACGGTCAGGGGGGCCAATACGGCCTGACTTACGACCACGCCTACTCGCGTTGGCTTCCGGTCCCGATCCAGAACGTTTCAGCGGACGGCAAGCGTTATGCGTTCCCGACCGCCGATGGCCTTTATCTGGTCACTGTCAGCAGCGGCGCCGTGACCGAACTCGGCGCAGGTCGCCAGTGGACGGTCGTGTCGGTGGGCGCGGACGGCGTGTACGCAACCGTGCCGAACACAGCTGGACTGTGGCTCCTTCCATCTTCGGGCGCGTCGCCACGCCAGCTCACCGCTACGGGATACTGGCAGGCGGTCTTCGGTGCAACTGCGTACGGGACCCCAACGTCAGCCGTGCCGCAGGGAACTGCGAACACGATTCAACAACTGAACCTGTCAACGGGGGCCATCACGGACTACTTCACACGTCCAGGGATGCAAAGTTATGTCGCCGGGTTTGACACGCAAGGCGCGCCGGTCATCTATGCGAACGGCTTGTATCCAAACGGCACATCAGGCAGCGAGGTTTGGATTGGGGGCCTGTTCCTCATGGCCTACCGCACCGCGCAATACGGCCCCGGAAGCGGATTCAACGCCACGGGCGTGCCAGTGGCCGACTCGCATGGCGTTTGGTTCACCGGTTATTACCAGGCCGGTTACAACGGGGGCGGATCGGCGATCGTGGTGTACATCCCCGGCTCGGGTGTGTATGGGGTGTCCCCGCTGGGTGTGCAGCTTGCCGGAGGATGCTACTAGTCGGCCGGAGGAAACGCTGCGGAAAGCAGACGCACTGCGCGTAGTGACGACGGCAAACTCGACGCCGGTAAGGTGTAGGTAGGTGGACGCTCAGGATCCGGCGGCAACATCTGGACCCAGCCAGGCAGCGCGGCCACGCAACGTCTGGCTTGCCGTCGTGGCCGCGGCCCTCCTGGAGATCCTGGTGCTCGGCGGCGGCGGCGTGGCCGGGTATGAGCTGACCTCGGGCCGGTACAGCCCCGAGCGCGCGGTCATGGATTACTTCGCCGCCCAGGGCCACGGTGACGTGAGCGCCATGATGGCGAACGCGACGTTTCAGCAGGGCACCAATCTCGAATTCTTCCGTCAGCCCGCGATTTCTTCGATGATGGCCTTGCCCCAGAACAAGGACCTGCATGACGTGAGGGTGGTGACGTCGCACGTAATCGATCCCACTACCCGGTCGGTAGCCGTCTCGATGACCTGGGAAGGCAACCAACACAGCCAGACCTACACGGTTCGCAAGGACAACTCGCAGTTCCGCGACCTCATCTACCGCTCATGGCGGATCGTGGTCCCGTTCGTCACGATCCACATCACCCTTCCGAACCAGCCCGGGTCAATCCAGGTCGATGGCATCACTCCCGCGAGCTCCGACGTGAGCACCGTTCAGGCCGTCGAGGGGTACCACAGCGTCACCATGAACGGCAACGACTTCTACGACCGCACGTCGCAGGTGGTCGATGGCGTCGACGTCACCCCGGCCGCGACGTTCGCTCCAGCCGTCAGCGCCGGGGCGGTGGCCATGGCCGCGGCCGCTGTCAAGCTCGCTTTTCCGCTTTGCGATCCCGCGATGTACCCGGGGTGCTTGAACCATACGTACAGCGCACCAAACGGCGGGCAGAAGTGGTACTTCGACCTGCCCGGGTACGGTCAGGTGTTCTGGACGACCTACCGGGTGACACTGGTCGGCGACCCGACCGCGGACATGAAGCTGGTGGTTCCCGCCGACGCCGGCAAGGCAAACGCCTCGGGCACCTGCACGATCACCGTGACGTTCGACGGCTCGTCGAACTACAACCTGGCCGGGCCGTGGACGGCGACGCTCACTCTGGACAACGGCCGGTTCACGGCGGACCTGGCCTCCAACTGCTGGGCTAACAAGGCCTAGGTCCCGGCGCTGCTGGTGGTCGACGTCCAGGCTAGCTAGTACATTGGTGCGGACCCAACGACCAGCTCAAGGAGTCCGCAATGTCCAGCTATGCGTTCGACCCGGAAGAGACCACGCATTGGGAGACGAGTCATCCGCGCACGATCGCCCCTGAGAAGTGGAAGCAGTTCGAAGGCTACGCGGCCGAGATGTTCTCTGCCTTTGGAATGGACCTCGACACGCCCGCCACCAAAACCACTCCTACCCGCTTCGTGCGCGCGCTCTTCGACGCCACCAACGGATACGAAGGCGATCCCAAGCTCCTGACGGCCTTTCCGACCGAATGCCGCGGCGGTCCGGACTGCAGCATTGCGCAGGTCATCGAGGGCCCCATCGAGTTCTTCTCCCTCTGCGAGCACCATGCGCTCCCGTTCCACGGCCACGCATACATCGGCTACATCGCTCACGAGGAGATCATCGGCATCTCCAAGCTGACCAGGCTGGTGCGCGTATTCGCCCGGCGCTTCACCGTCCAGGAGCGGATCGGGGTCGAGATCGCGGATGAGCTGGTCCGATTGCTGCAGCCACATGGGGTCGCGGTGCACCTCAACGCAATGCACCTGTGCACGCAGATGCGGGGTGTGCGCGAAGCCCACTCACGGACTCTGACGTCGTTCTGGCGCGGCAACTACGAAACCGATCCTCAGCTGCGGACAGAGTTCCTCCAGGCCGCCATGACCCCGAGCAACCACTGATCTCGGGTGCAGACGCCCTTCGAAGTCCTGTTCGAAGCGGACCTGCCTTCATACCGGCTGCCGGACGAATTGAAAAGGCTGTACGGCCGCCTTGGTTTTGCCGACCGGGTCGTGTACTCGAATTTCGTCTCGTCGCTCGACGGGGTGGTGACGCTCGGCACGGGCGTCTCGGCCGGCTCGGTCATCAGCGGCAAGAATCCCGCCGATCGTTTCTTGATGGGGCTCCTGCGCGCGTGCGCCGACGCCGTGGTCATCGGCGCGGGCACTCTGCGCGCGACCCCCGGACATCTGTGGACGCCGGCGAATGTCTTTCCCGATTTCGCCGCCGAGTTCGCGGCGCTCAGGGACACCCTTGGCAGAATCCGAGAGCCGCGGCTCGTGGTCCTGAGCAACCGCGGCGACCTGGACTTCGATCACCCCGCGCTGAAGGGCGCACTCATTCTCACCACCAAGGACGGGGCCGAACGGTGCAGCAGCCGCGTGCCGAGCTCCTGCGAGGTGGTCACGCTGGGCAAGGGCAAGACCTTGAACATCGAGCGGGCGTTCGCCGAGCTGACCGGGTTGGGCTACCAGGTCGTGCTGAGCGAGGGCGGGCCGCACGTCATCGGTGAGCTGATCAAGACGCGCCTTCTCGACGAGATGTTCCTGACGCTGTCACCGGCGCTCGCCGGACGAAACAAGGAACCTCGCCTGGGAATGGTGGAAGGGGTTGAGCTCCTGCCGAAGATCCCGATCTGGAGCCGATTGCTCAGCGCCCGGCGCCACGGTGACTTCCTGTTCCTGCGCTACGCCTTGCCTAGCTGACCTGAGTCGAAATCCCGAGTTCGCAGCGCCCGCTTGGTGTCGTCCTGCGACTCGAGCAGCGAGCGCTTCATCGGACCCGGCAGGTCGCGGGCGAGCCACTGGTCGGTGAGGGTGACGACCTCGGGGGTGACGATGGTGACCGGGTACATCCATCTCACGAACATCAAGGCTTCATCGATGTCGTGCGATTCCCAGAACGGAAGGAGCGTGTCGAAGTAGGGCTGGACGTATTCCGCCAGCAGGGTCTCCTGGTCGGGGCGATGGAAGCCGTCGGCGAGCGCCCTCTTGGTGGCGAGAGATACGCGCCCGTTGGCGACCGCCTCCCACGCCTCGGCCTTGGCCTCCGGCAGCGGGCGTGCCGCCCGGGCCGCGGCGGCGGCGCGCCGGCCCATGTCGGTCGGGTCGCGCTCGAGCTCATCGGCGATGACATCCGGGCCGGCGGCGCCCGCCGTAGCCAGGGCGGTCACAGCCGCCCAGCGGACGGCGAAGTCAACGGTCAGGCCGTCGAGCCGCGTCCTGCCGTCGAGCAGGCCGGCCACCCAGTCCAGGTCGGCGGGCCGGCGCGCGGCATCGATGAACGTGTTGGTCCAGTGCAGCTGGAGGTCGCTGCCCGGCGACATTCGCCGCAGCCGGTCGAACGCCGCGCGCGCCACGTCCTCGCGCAACTCGCCACGGCGCGCGATGCTGGCGTACTCCTCAAAGGCGGCGAACGCTCTGAACATCAGCGACTGGAATACCGCTGGATCGGTCTCGATGTCGATGCAGCGAATCGAGATGTCGACGTAATCGCCGGCGCGCAGCTCGGCGCTGCGCACCATGTCCCACAGGCTGCCCCACACAACCGCGCGCGCCAGATCATCGTCGAGCTGCAGACGACCATTGAGGAGAAGTTCGAGCGAGCCCGGATCGAGGGCGAGCCTCGCGTACGCGAGATCACCGTCGTTGAGGAGTGCGAAGTCACTGGCGATTTCGCCCGCGAGCTGAGGCACCGGAGTGCGAGCGCCGTCCACGTCGAGCTCGACCGTCCGTCGCCGGTGGAACGCCCGGCTGGGGTCACCGCCGACGTCGAACAAGCCAATACGCAGGTGATGTGGGCGAAGGACGGGGTGCGACTCGGGCGCGGTCTGCACCACGGCCGCCGACCTGATCTTGTGGTTCTCGACCTCGAGGTCGAGAGCCAGCTTGTTCAGGCCAGCCTCCTCCAGCCACACGCGAGCCCACGCTTTCAAGGCGCGCCCCGATGCCTCTTCGAGCGCTGCGAGAAAGTCGGCGAGGGTCGCGTTGGCGTAAGAGTGGCGCTCGAGATAGATATGCACGCCGTCGAAGAAGGTCTCCTCGCCCAGCCACGCCGCCAGCTGTTTGAGGACCGCCCCGCCTTTGTTGTACGTGATCTTGTCGAAGTTGAGATGGACCGATTCGACGTCGGGGATGTCGGACACGATCGGGTGGGTGGTGGGCATCTCGTCCTGAGTCCTTGCGGCGACTTTCGTCTCCGCGGCGAACCAGGTCCAGGCGTTCTTGAACCGCGTGGCCTCGGCGCTCGCGAGGCTGCCCATGTAGGTGGCGAAGCTCTCGTTCAGCCAGAGGTCGTCGAACCACTTCATCGTGACGAGGTCGCCGAACCACATGTGCGCCATCTCGTGCAGGATCGTCTCCGCCCGCCTCTGGCGTGCGGCTTGCGTGACCCGCGAGCGAAAGATGTATCTCTCGTTGAAGGTCACGCATCCGGGATTCTCCATCGCGCCTGCTGAGAACTCGGGCACGAACAGCTGGTCGTACTTGCCGAATGGGTACGGAATGCCGTAGCGCGACTCGAAGTAGTCGAGGCCGGCGCCGGTGAGCTCGACGATCTCCGCCATCTCATCTGTATCCAGGTAGGGGGCCAGGGACTGGCGGCAGTACACGCCCAGCGGGATGCCGCGGTGCTGTGTGTGGACCGAGTGATAGTGACCCGCAACCACAGCGGCCAGGTAGGTGGAGATGACCTTGGTGGTGGGGAAGCTCCAGATGCCCTCGCCGGTCTGCGCACCCGCCATGTTGGACACCACCGTCCAGCCGGCAGGCGCTTTGACCTGGAAAGTGAAAGTGCCCTTGATGTCGGGCTGGTCGAAGCACGCGAACATGCGGTGCGCATCGTTGCTCTCGAAGCTGCTATGCAGGTAATCGCGTCCGTCGAGCGGGTCCTGGAAGCGAGAAAGGCCGGTGCCGTCGTGCATGTACTTCGCGATCGCCGACACCTTGAGCACGTTCTGTGCCTCGAGACCGGTGAGCTCGATCCGACCGCCGTCGAATGCCGCGGCCGGTAGCGTCTTGCCGTTCAGCTCGATGCCCTCGACGGCCGGCCCGATGAAGTCGATGAACGTGGCGGATCCGGGTCGGATGGACTGGAATTCAACGGTCGTGACGGACCTGAACGTCTCGTCGTCGCCGGTCAGGTCCAGCTGCACGTCGTAGCGCGGCTCGGACACGACGGCCGCGCGCGAGCGCGCTTGATCGCGGGTGAGGTTGTTGCGGGTGGCTATGACCTTGACTCTATGTCAGGCGCAGGAGGCGGCGCTGCCCGGGAGGTCGTACGGCGTGGAGGCCGCCTTGGCTGCGCCGGCTTCGGCCACCACCACGATGGAGGCGGCCTTGGCGTTGGTAGGAATCGTCACCGGGAAGCCGCCGTTGGGGGCCGGCAAGAAGATTCGGAAGGTCGGGTTGGGTGTGTCGGTGCGCCTGAAAATCTCCGTGGTCACACCCGTGCAGCGGTCGAAGAAGTTCACGTAGTAGGTCAGCTGACCCACAGCGGCGCTGTAGTAGATACCGATGTCGACGTGGCAGGTCGAGTTCAAGGTGCAGTTGGTGTCCGCCGATGTCGCTCCCTGGCAGGGCGCCGCCGTCAAGCAGAACTGGACTTTGGTTATGGGTTCGCTCGCGGCCGGCGCGTATGTCGGCACCGTCTGGAGCGGGCCACCCACGGGGGACGGGGTGACCTTGGGGGATGTCTTCGGCGATGTCTTGGGCGAAGTCCCTGGCGAGGTCCCCGGCGAGTGGACCCCGACGTTGTTGTTGGTTCCGCCTCTCGTGGCGGCGAAGATGCCGTAACCGACGCCCAGCAGCAGCAGGATCACGACGGCCGCGGCAGCCGGCACGAGCCATGGCGGGCGTTCGGTGGCCAGGGCGCGGGCGGGCCGGCGGGGAGCGGGGGGCTTGCGAGCCGCCGGAGCAAGGTCGGGGGCCGGAGTGGGAGCCGGGGCCGGAGTGCGTGTGTAGGTGGCCGGTGAAGGGGCCACGTACGTAGGCGCTGCCGGAGCCGGCGCCGGTGAGGGTGAGGAGGGAGCCTCTGCCGAGGCGATGTCGGCCGCCGGGGTCGACGAGGATGTCGGGATCGACGTCCAGGTGGGCCTCGTCTCGGCGG
>DASWBB010000027.1:0-2014 GCA_036390875.1 Candidatus Dormiibacterota bacterium | reverse complement strand
CGCCTGCAAGCGACCGAGGACCGGTGCGAGCCGGTGATCGCTGCCTCGTCTCAACTTCTCCCGTCGCGGTAGCTGAATCGCTGGCGTCCGCGACCCGCCGCGCGCTCGCAATCCGCCAGATCCGAGCGTGTGCGGCCTGGGCTCGGCACGACTGCTTTTGTCCTCGCGCCGGTACGGGCCGGGCTATCGCAATGGCGACCTCTCGATCACGCCGGCCGCCGACGCCTCGCGATTCCTTTGCCACGTTCGCGATCGCAGGGGTGCGGCTCTTCTCAAGGGACTGGGAGTGACTGTCATTTGGCCTGCGGGATGATGTGGTTGCGGTAGCGGGCTTCGTGCACGTGGTGTCGTTCCTGGGCGAGGTGGTACTTCCAGTACTCCTCGAAATCGCGATTGGCGATGATGGCGCGTAGCTTGAGGATCGCCTCGGCGCCGGCGAGCCCCCAGCGGGCGCCGGTGATGTCCATTCGATCCTTGACCAAGTGGCGGCAGGCACCCTCGATAATCCCGGTCGCGATCGGCCAACCTTGGGTCAGTGCGGTCGGATAGTCGAGGTAGGGCGCTTTGTTGGTGAGGTAGACGGCGGCCTCGTCGGCGGCCTTGCGGCGGGCGGGATCCAAGCGGGCGTGGGTCGCTTGGCGGCGAATCGCGCCAGCGACCTTGCGGGCCTGTCCTTCGAGCACCCTGGTCGCTTGGCGGTGCACCCATTGCGCGGCCGCCTGATCGTCGTTGGGGTAAAGACAGCCAGCGGCGTTCCACAGGTATCCCAGGACGTGCACGAAGTCGACGATGATCGTGACCTTGACCTCCCGTTTGCGGGCCTCGAACTTGATCCGCTCGATCTGATGGTTGGCGCCGTCGACCAGCGCGACCCAGGTGCGGCGGTGTTTGGGGTCGCGGCGTTGGGCCTCGTCGAAGATCCGCTTGATGACCTCAGCGGGGGCGTTGACAATGCTGGCGGTCAGCCACTTGTTCTTGGCGACTGGCCCGGGCTCGGGCTGATAGCCCTCAGGTGCCGCCGATGTGAGGATGTCGGCCGTCGTGCGCGGCGCCGGCTTGGCGTCGTAGACAGCGCCGATCTCCGCCATCCGCTTACGACCGGGCCGGTCCTCGCCGGAGAGCCGGGGCCTGGGGGCAGGCCCCGCGCGGGGCCTCGCCGGGGCGCGGGTGCGCAGCGCGTCGGGGCGCATCACGATCCCCTTGCCATCGGCGGAGAGCACCAACAGATCGCCCTGCTTGCCTTGAGCCGGACGGCGGGTCTCATAGAAGTCCTCGAAGTCCATCGCCGCCAGCCCGGCGAGCTCCTCGACCTGGCGCTTTCCGAGCCTCACCCCGGTCTGGCGCTCGATCGCGTCGATCGCGCCGTCGAAGCTGCCGCGCGGGCTCTCCAGCGCGCAGAGCTTGCGCAGCCCGTGCGAGTGACGCTCGACCGGCAGATTCAGCGCCGCGTCGGCGGGATACAAGTTCCCTACGCCCGGCGCTCGATACGCCAGCCTACCCACCGACACGGTCCCGAACACCGTCTCAAGCGCGCGGGCATGACCGTGCTCGACCCGGCTGCGGAGCACCCCCTCATCGCCAGTGACCTGCTCAAGGCGCGGCTCGCGCACGGCCCGCAGCGCCAGATGATCATCAAGCAGGCAGCGCAACAGCTCCCGCCCGTGAACATCAAGATGCTCCTCAAGCTCGGCATGCGAGAGCCCGGCAGCGTCCGCCCCATCAAGGAAGCCGACCAGCGACTCAAACTTCCCCCGGCTTGCGGCAAACGCATCCTCGCCAGCCGACTCGCCCGCCAGGCGACGGCAGGCGCCCACACCGGCGGCTGCATCTTCGCTGTCAGCCTGCCCGCAAGGCAGGACTTCATCGCCCGAGCGGTAAAGTTCGCCACAACGGGTGTCGAGATCGGCGGTCACGCTGGCCACCTCCGTGGTCGACGTTGGACATAGCAACGCCGACTTCGACACCCTCTTCATGGCTCCTCGCCCCACGCTGGACAGCCCGTCGAGCACCGCAA
>DASWBB010000026.1:0-34531 GCA_036390875.1 Candidatus Dormiibacterota bacterium | reverse complement strand
CCTTTTCGGGTCAGCGTCGCGACTCGAACCCGCCTGTCCGAGTCCTTGGGGCCGACTACGACCAGCCCAGCTGATTCGAGCGAGCGCAGCAGGCGACTCAAGTACCCCGAATCGAGCTCGAGTTGAGCGCGCAGAGAGCGCACGTCGCGCCTTTCAGTGCCGATCTCCCACAGGAGTCGCGCTTCGCCCAGTGGGCGGTCCCGGGCCAGGAAGCGATCACTGAGAGCGCCTACGCGCTGGGTGACGATCCGGTTGAAGCTACGAACCTTTGAAACCATCGCCGGGTCCATTCTCTGACTATAGTCAGAGAAGCAGGAAAGTCCAGCTCTAGCGGACAGCTGACGGCTTCCGAACCCTGGATCTCAACAGGCCGTTCAAAAAAGGCGAATCTCGAATCACGCAGCCGTACACTCGCGGCCGTGACCGGCTTTCCCATCCTGGTCGTGACGATGACGACCACTCTCCTGGTGTTGCTTGTCTGCCTGGTCGTCGTCGTCGTGGCGGCGCGACGTGCCGCGCCGCTGCAGAAGGCGCGCCGCCTGGCGATGGCGGAGATGTGCGCGCAGCGCGGCTTCGTGCCCAGCGCCAACCTGGTCCGCGATTTTTCGATGCTCACCTCGGTTGAGCGCACTGGACTGACGAATGCGTTCGCGACTCCCAATGGCGGCGTAGCCGCCGCCGATCTCATTCGCAGGGAAGGCAAAAGCGAAGCTCTTTTCTCGGTGCTGACCTTCACCGTCGCCGGGGTGGATATGCCCATGGTCTCGGTCGACCCCCGAAACGTATTTACAGCCGCCGTGGTGGAAGGTGAGCCTACGCTCGAGCTCGAGTCCGACGAATTCGACAAGCGGTTCGTCGTCAGAGCCAAGGACCGCCGCAGCGCGGTGATGCTGCTCGACCCGGGCATGATGCAGTGGCTGCTCGATTGCGACCACGTGAGCTTCGTGATGATCGGCGACCGGGTGCTGGCTTCGATCAACCGCGCGACCGAGCCATCCCACGACCCGAGCGAACCGGTTGAGTTCGAGCTCCTGTTCAAGTTCTACGAGGGCTTCCTGGCCCGGATGCCGTCGATTCTGCGCAGCGAGTACGCGGCCGTGCAACCGTGACCAGCTCGCAAGTCTTGATCGCGACGATCATCGCCGCTCTCGTGGCGGTGCTCGTCTGCATCATCGTCATCGTCATCGCGGCATGGCGATCGCCGACCGCCCCGCTGAAAGTCGGCGTGACCGGTTTGGTGATCGGCGTGCTCATTTACTTCGCCGCACGAAGTGCCGGAGGCGGGCTGGCGGGCGTTGCGCTTGGTGCCCTTCTCGCCTGGTTCGCATTCGAGGTCGCGCTCGTCCCCGTTCGTGGCATCTGGCGAGCGCGCCAGCATGTCAGGGCTCGCCACGCAACCATCGGTGGTTGTCTCACCATCCTCACCGTATGCGGCGTCGGAGGGCTCTGGTTTCTGTTTGGGACACAGCTGCTCATTGGTGTGGCGATAGGCGCCGGTCTGGCGATCCTGAACAGCCGCGTTGGTTTGCTCACTCTGCCCCGGCTGATCGGCCTGGAAATAATGCCCGCGCCCGGTGGAGCAGCAAGCCCTGTCCAGATGCAACTGAAACAACACGTCGGGTCGCTGGCGGCGGTGGGGCTGGTGTGCCTGGTGGCGGGCCTCGCATTTGCGGGACTGGGAGCCGCGCGCTCACTGGAGAGTTACAGCGCTTTGACCGACATAAGCTGCACGCATCCCTGCGGGATGGTCCATGGCCTCTGGGTCCAGGTGATGCCCGATTCGCAAGGCAATATCGTGACCAGGCTCGATGCCGGCGCGGTCCGTCTCCGCGTGCGTTTTTGGGACGACGTCGTGGGTGACAAGGTGGCAAGTCCAAGCGACTTCACAGTGACCGATCGGCCCTCGATCTACTACCCGGTGACCGACCGGCCGGGGTGTAATGCCTGGCCGGCGCGCACCCTCCACCTCGATGACAACACGGGGACGCTTGCTATTTGCTTCGCGGTTACCGGGTCGGACAACGCCAGCCCCGACCAGCTTGTCCTCGAGTGGGCATTTGAAGGCGTCACGGCGCCGATCCTGCTCGGCAAGACGAGCCGCGGAGGCTATACCGTGGACTGCTGTTCCAGCCCATCGCCGTCACCGTAGAGTTCGCTGGTGGCCGCGCCTTCCGCCGCCCTGACCAGCGGTTCACCGGCGCGCCTCTGGGGCGCGGGCCTCGCGAGGCGCCGCTTTCGGACCGCGCTTTTGGTGCTGGCCGGGGTGCCGATCGGGCTGGCGTACATCTGGTACGGGATCGTCTGGCCGCTCGTGTCCGACCAGACCAACGACTTCCGGCAGGTATACATGGCGGGCGCCAATGCACTGGCCGCCGGCAAGGACCCCTATCAGTGCACGGCCGGCGCATGTGCGGGGCACTTGCAGGGCTACCTCGGCGCCTGGGGCTCCGCCTACCCGCCTTTCTATCCGCCCTTTCCACTCTGGCTGCTGGAGCCTTTCACAGGGTTTGACGCGCGGGTGGTCGACGGTGTCGCGCTGCTCGTCGCCACCGCGCTTCTGGCCTTCTTCGTCTGGATCGTGCTGCGCGCCCTCGAGGTGCGCGACTGGCAGTTCGGGGCGCTGGTGGTGCTGCTCAGCATCAGCTTCGCGCCGACCCTGACCGAGATCCAGAACCGCAATTTCCAGATGCTCGTTCTCGCCTTGAGCGGCGTCGTGCTCGCGGCCTGGCTGCGCGGCGACCGCTGGTGGGGCGGGGCGGCGCTCGGTTTCGGGCTCGCGATCAAGCTGGTGCAGGCGCCTCTGCTCCTGCTCAGCATCTGGGGCCGCCGCCGGCTGATGGTCGCGGCCGCCCTCGTGACGTGGGCGGTGCTCTGGGCGGTCGGCGCGGCCCGGTATCTGCCGGAATACCTCTTCCAGGTCCTTCCTGCCGTGGGCAAGGGCACCGGGGAGGAGATGAATGTCGCGCCTATGGCCACCCTGGCGAGGCTGCTGCACCCCGAAAGCCTCTACAAGCAGGGAACGGGGGTCGACTCGGTGGTGCTCGCGCTCACGGCGCTGGCCGCGGTGGCGGTGGTTGTGGTGACGCTCCGCCGGCTGGGCTCTCCACGACCAGACCGTGGCGGCCGCGCGCTCGAGATGGCGACCGCATTCGCCGCGTCCCCGCTGCTGCTCACGGTGGTCTGGGCGGGGCAGCTGGTCCTGCTGCTCGTGCCCATGATCGTGCTGCTCGACTTCGGCTTGCGGCGGGGATCGCGCGGCCTGGTCGTGGCGGTCGCGGTCTCGTGGCTGCTGATCGGGCCGACGTACCTCGCATTCACCAACGCGTTCGCGGCCGGGTTTGGGTTTCCCCTCCTGTTCGACGTCTGGTCCGACTCGGCCATGGCCGGGGTGGTCGTGCTCTGGCTCGCCTCGCTGCACGCGCTGCGCCTCACGGAACCATCGGCCAAACCAGCTCACGCCCCCGCCTAGCCCAACACCAGCCGGGTCGTCGGCCCGAGCCAGGCGTTTCCCCCGATAGAGATGCCGATAGGAACCAACCTGGTCCTTCCAACCGTGGTCGCTGTCGTTGTCCTGCTTGCCATCGTCGCCATGGCGCGGCGAGCGGGGCGAACGAGCCGCCTACTTCTCAGCCCCCTGACATCGGAAGCCCGGACCCGGTACGCGGCCCGGTGGGACGAGATCGAGTCCCACTTCGTCGAAGCGCCCGAGGAATCGGTCGCCCAGGCCGATGCGCTTGCACTGGCGGTTCTGGGCGAGTGTGACCACCCACTCGCCGAGAAGCGGCTTCCCGAGCGCATGCGCAAGGCGCGGCGCGAAGCGTCGAGAGGCGGGACTGAGGGCCTGCGTGTGGCGATGCTCGATTACCGAGGTGTGATCGAGGAGATCGCGAACCTGCCGGAAGCCCAAGGGCCTGCCCGCGAGGGACGACGGGAGACCGCTTAGACCGGATCACCAATCGCGTCCGTCGACCGTTACCCGTTTGGAGCCGCCCCCGTTTAGGTTTGCTGAGGGGGTCGCGCCGGACGCGGAGGGCTGTGCCTATGGAGATGACCTAGGGAACCCAGGGGGTCCACGCGTGTTCATCTCTAGGAGTCCGGATGTTCAAGTTCAAACGTTCTGCTCTTGCGCTCAGCCCAATCGTCACCGCAGTTTTGGTTGCAGTTGTCGCTCTGTCGACCACCCCTTCTGGAGCGGCCGCGCTGCGGATTGCATCTGACCGGCTGGGGGTCACCGCCCATGCGGCCGGGGGTGGCGGTGGCTTCGGCATCGACAACCTGACGATCGCACCGGACGCGTCGTTGGTGGCCAAGCTGGCCGTGAACGTCACGATCAGCTACACCTGCCAGCCCACCTTCGATTTCAACACAGGTGGCTTCGACGTCATCATGTCGAGCCAGGCGTTCGTCTCCGTCCAGGAGAAAACCGGCCACACGGCCGCAAGCGGCCAAGGCATCACGAACGGGACCGCCGTTTGTGACGAGTTTTTGAACCCAACGCCCACCGTCAACACCATGACTGTCCTGGTCCAGCCCAGCACCTTTCCTATCAGCGGGCCGTTCAAGAACGGCACCGCACTTGCGAATACGAGCGTGATTGCATGCCCGAACACCTTCGTGGCCTCGGGCGTGCCACCGCCGTGCGACTTCGGCAGCGTCGGACCGACGATCATCTCGATCAAGTAATCCGATCAAATCGAAGGGCCCGCGGCAACTCGCCGCGGGCTCTCGTCATAATGCCGCCGTGCCTCGGCGGGCGGCGCTGCCGCTGGATGTCCAGAACTCGTACCGGGCCCGCTATCGGGCCATGCGGCCGGGCTGGAGCTCGAGCGGCGAGCAGCTCGAGGCGCTGGTCAGAAGCCATCTGACTCCCGGCAGCAGCGTCATGGACCTCGGGTGCGGGCGCGGCGGGGTGGTCGAGCTGTTCTGGCGCGATGTCAGGCTGGCGGCCGGCCTCGACCCCGACGTGCCATCGCTCGCCGAGCATCGCGCCCACGGCATGCCGGTGGTGACCGGCCGGGGCGAGCAGCTGCCGTTCGCAGGCGAGTCGTTCGACCTCGTCGTGTGCATCTGGGTCCTGGAACATCTGCGCGACCCCGAACGCGTGCTGCGCGAGGTTCATCGGGTGCTGCGGCCGGGCGGCCATTTCGTGTTCCTCACCCCCAACCTTCGGAACCCGCTGCTGGCCTTCAACCGTCTGGGACGCTTGCTGCCCCAGCTGCAGCGCCGCCTGGTGCCGCGCCTCTACGGCCGCGTCGAAGCGGACACGTTTCCGGTCCAGTACCGGGCCAACACCGCCAGCGCGATTCGCGCGCTGGCGGCGCGCACCGGCATGCACGTCGCCGAGCTCCGCGTGATCCCCGACCCGACCTACCTTGCCTTCAACCCCTTGATGTTTCGGGCCTCGGTGATGTCAGACCGGCTGCTGCCTCGCGGTTGGGGCGTGCACCTGCTGGGAGATTTGACTACTAGTTCCTGATGTCGCCTGAGTTGCCGCCCTGGTCGGCCGACGCGTTGTGCCATTCGCGCTGGCTCAGGTCGGGTCCGTTGGCGTGATAGGTGAATCCGAAGCTCGGGACGTCATATGTCGCTGCCGTTCCGTACACCGTGTGGACGAACCCGATAGTGGTGTCGCAACCCGAATCGCAGGTGGCGTCGGGATTGAAGGTTCCGCCGGAGACCAGAACCTGGAAGTTGCCGTTGAAGCTGCCGGTGACCCCGGCCGCGATGGTGCCGCCGTCGTTGGAGCCGGATTCACAGGCCCCGGGGCTCGACCCTGCCATCGTCACGAACCGGCCGGCGATGAAGCTCTCGGTCACGTTGTAGGTGCCGTCTGGATTCTTACTCGTCGCCGCGTCGAAGACGCGCTTGTACGTGTCGGTGGCCCAGTCCGGGCCACAGGTGCCCGAATCGGTCGAACCGCTGTTGATTGGCCCGAAGTGGACGGAATCCTGCCCGGCCATCACGGTCGCCGGAGCCACGGCGAGGGCGAGGATCGATATCGCCAAAGACAGCCAACGTTTCATGGGTTGTTTCTCCTTGTGTGAGCCCCCCAACCCCAAAAAGCCGCGCCTTAGGGCGCGCCAGTGCCTGCAATTTCATTATGCCCCGTTTCTAGCCTGAAGAACCATTGATCTTTTTTGTTTTGACGGGGCGTCACAGGCCGTCGATAATGCGCGCATGAGCTTATCCGAGATTCTTCTGATCATCGCGTTAATCGTTTTCATCGTGGCCGCGATCGGCTGGTCGTACAAAAAGACGGACCTGGTTTGCGTCGGCCTGGCATTGTGGTCTCTTTCGGAGCTGATAAGCCGCGGCCTCTCCAGCTTGTCGTTGAGCACGATCCTTCTGATCCTCGCCTTCATCGCGTTCGTCCTGGGCGCGATCGGCTGGGGTTACAAGAAGATCGGCTTGATCGCTGTGGGGCTGGCGTTATGGGTGGCGTCGATAGTGCTGCCCATGATCATTCACTAGCACCGCCCTACCAGTTCGTTTCTCCCCAACGGCCTGGCCCGCTACGCGGGCGAGCCGACCTCCTCGCGTGGTGGGGAGGCGGCGGCGGGGACGCGCGCGGCGCCCCCGCCCCCGGTGAGCCGGGCGGCGATCACGACCGGGATGATCGTCACCAGGACCACGAATGACACCACGACGTTGACCTCGGGCAGGCGTTGGCCGAGGCGCATCTGGCCGAAGATCCACAGCGGCAGAGTGTTCTGAGCGCCTGCCGTGAAGTAGGTGACGATCACCTCGTCAAACGAGAGCGCGAACGCAAGCATCGCCCCGGCGACAACCGCCGTGGATATGAGCGGGAGCGTGATGTCGCGAAAAACCTGAAAGCCGTTCGCGCCGAGGTCCATGGCCGCCTCGACCAGCGAGCCTTGGGTCCGGCGGAGTCTTGCCAGCACATTGTTGTAGACGACCACGATGCAGAAGGTCGTGTGCCCGACCACGATGGTCCAGATCGAAAGCGAGATGCCGCTGATGCTGAAGAAATCATTGAGCGCGATCCCGGTGATGATCCCCGGCAGGGCGAGCGGCAGCACGAAAAGAAAGCTGACCGCGTCCTTGCCGAAGAATGTCGTGCGATGGATGGCGAAAGCCGCGCATGACCCGAGGATGAGCGCCAGCGCGGTCGCAGTAAGCCCGGCCTGCACCGAGAGCTTGAGCGACGTGCGCACATCGGCGTCGTTCCAGGTGGAGGTGAACCATTTGAGCGTGAGGCCGGGAATCGGCCAGCTCTCGATGTTCGACTTGTTGAAGGCATACAGGAAGATCAGCAGGAGAGGCACGAACAGGAAAAGCAGAATCAGCGCCGCCCAAAGCCTCAATGCGAACCGTGTCCAGGGACCCTCCACCTATAAAGCCTCGAACGCCCCGAGGCGCTTGGCCCCGAGGAGGTAGACGGCCATGATCGCCACCGGGACCATTGCCAGCGCGGCGGCGAAGGGCAGGTTGTTGGCGATTCCGACGTTGCTGTAGACGACATTGCCGATGAATATCGAACCCGCGCCCCCAACGAGAATCGGCGTGATGTAATCGCCGAGGGTGAGCGAGAACGTGAATATCGAGCCGGCGACCACCCCGGGAATCGCCAGCGGCAAGACGACGTCGAGCACCGCGCGCCACCGTGGGGCACCGAGGTCGGCTGCGGCCTCGAGGAGTGACTCCGGGACCCGCTCGAGCGCCGCGTATGTCGGGATGATCATGAACGGAAGCCAGATGTACGAGAAGACGATCCACATCGCCACAGGCGTGTAGCCGATGTTGGGCGGCGGGAGGCCGATCGACTGCAGGCTCCAGTTGAGGAGCCCGCTGTGATTGAGGATCAGGATCCACGCGTACACCCGCGCGAGGTAGGACGCCCACAGCGGTAGCAGGACGGCCGCAAACAGGAGGGTCTGCGTGCGCCGCGATGCGACCCGCGCCATGAAGTAGGCAAACGGAAACGCAAGGGCCGCATCGGTGACGGTGACCAGCGCGGCCAGTCCGACGGTGCGGCCGATGATCAGCCGGTAGGCAGGTTCGGTGAGGATGATGCGAAAGTTGTCGAGGTTCCATACCTGCACGATCTGCGTCGTGAATGTGTCGATCGTCCAGAAAGCGGTCACGAGAAGCAGGGCGAGCGAAGTTACGTAGATGAGAAGGAACCAGGCAAGAGGCGGTACCAGGAGCAGCGCCGAGCGCAACCACGGTCGCCGCCACAACAGGCGCTGCAGCGGGGCGGCCCCGCGATTCTTGCGGAGCCGCCCGGCAGTTGTTACGGACAAGCTAGGCCGTGATCGTCGTCCAGGCCGCCTGCCACTGCGCGTACGGAATGCACTTCTGGCTGCCGTCCGGGCAAGTCGCGATGGGCGTCTTCCAGAACTTGATGGTGTCGAAATACGAGCCAGGTGCGTCCGCGTGGTACTGAGCGCACGAGCCGGCCTGGAGCTTCTCCATCTCCGCGCACGCCTTCGTGTTGACCGGCGTTTCGCCGAAGGAGATCGCCTGCTCGGCCTGGACCTGGGGCGTGCTCACCCAGGCGGTCCAGAGGTACGCACAGTTCGGGTGCGGCGCCTTGGTGGCGAGCATCCAGGTATCGCCCCAGCCGGTCGCCCCTTCGGCCGCTGGGACCGTGTCTGCGAACGGCCCGCCGGCCAGCTTCAGCTGGATGGTCTGGTAAGGCCATGCGGCCCCGACGAACACGTCCTTGTTCTGGAAGAGGGTGATTTCCTCGCCTTCCGAGGCCCAGTACTTCTTGATCAGCGGCCGCTGCTGGTGCAGGAGCGCGACCGTGGCGTCGAACTGTGCCTGCGTCAGCTCGTAGGGGTCCGTGATGCCGAGGCTGGGCTTGGTCTTGCTCAAGTACAGCGCCGCGTCGGCGATCTGGATGGGGTTGTCCGGCACCGTCACCAGGCCCGCGTTGGCCGGGTCGTAGATGACGCTCCAGCTTGTGGGGGCGATGGGGAACTTGGTGGTGTTGTAGAGAAGGGTGTTGGGTCCCCACTGCAGCGAGATGCCGTAGTGGATGCCGCCGATGGTGTTGTAGGCGGGCGCCTTGAAATAGGTCTGGAAGTTCTTGTAATCCGGAATGAGGTCGGTGTTCATGGGCTTGACGTCGCCGCCGTAGATCAGTCTCAGGTCGGCGTCTCCGGACGCGGACACCATGTCGTACACACCGCCGCCGCCGTCTTTCATGGTGGTGACCATCTCGTCGGACGTCTGGGCGTCCTTAACGGTGATCTTGCACCCGGTCGTCTGCTCGAAGGATGCGACCGACGGGGTTTGCCAGTTGGTCCGGTCGACGTAGCCCGGCCAATCGATCAGGCTGAGCGCGCCTTCGCCGGGGCCGACCTTGGTGGGCGGCGCCATGTTGTAAGTCGGCGGCTGGTTGGCGGTCGAACCGCCGGTGGTCGTGTTGGAGCCGCATGCCGTGATCGCGATCAGCGCCGCCGCGGCGAGCGTTCCCAGCCGTACCCACACGGCCGGCCCTTCTGTCGATCTCATTCTTCCTACTTCTCCTTGGTGTTCTCTACCGCCACGGGTTTCTCATCGAGCACGAAAGTATGCTCTCGGGCCCAGGCCAGACGGACGCGCCGGCCGTCGAATTGCAGGCCCTCGTCCGCAGCATCCGTATTCTGGCGTACGGCGACGAGCTGCTCGCCCCCGTCCAGACGGACGTTGTACCGGGTCGCCTGGCCCACGTACACGACCTGCTCCACCACGCCGGGCTCGACGGTCATGCCCGGTTCCGGGCTGTCGTTGTCGAGCAGCATGCGCAGCTTCTCCGGACGGACCACGAACCGTATCCCATCGCGGGTCAGGAGGTTGGAGATGCCGATGAACCCGGCCACGAACTCGGTCGCGGGCCGCTCGTAGAGCTCAACAGGCGGACCGACCTGCTCGATCCGACCGTTCGCCACCACGGCGACGCGATCGCTCATGGTCAGGGCCTCCTCCTGGTCGTGTGTGACATAGACGAACGTGATCCCGACCTCTTTCTGGATCCGCTTGAGCTCGAGCTGCATCTCCTGGCGCAGCTTGAGGTCCAATGCCCCCAGCGGCTCGTCGAGGAGGAGTACCTCGGGCTCGTTGATCACGGCGCGCGCGAGCGCGACTCGCTGGCGCTGGCCGCCCGACAGCTGGTTGGGCCGGCGCGCATCGAGCCCGGTCAGGCGCACCATCTGCAGCGCGCGCTCCACACGCCGGCGCCTCTCCTTCGCCGGCACGCCTTTAATTCGCAGCCCGTAGCCGATGTTGTCGCCCACGCTCATATGCGGGAAGAGGGCGTAGTCCTGGAAAACGGTGTTCGTGTCGCGAAGGTGGGGGGGCAGCGAGGTGACGTCGCGCCCGCCCAGCTCGATGGTGCCCGCGTCCGGGCGCTCGAAGCCGGCGATCATGCGGAGCAAGGTCGTCTTGCCCGAGCCCGAGGGGCCGAGCAGCGTGAAGAACTCTCCCTCCTCGACGGTCAGGTCGACGCCGGCGACCGCGACCACCGAGCCGTAGCTCTTGCGCAACCCCTGCAGGTGCAGCGCCGCCGGTCTCGGCGTTTCAGCAGCGGCTGTTTGCGCTTGCGCTTGTTTTGACCCTACGGCCATTCAGTCCAACGACGCCATGACGTGCTTGACCTGGGTGTACTCCTCGAGGGAGTAGATCGACATGTCCTTGCCGTAGCCGCTCTGCTTGTAGCCGCCGTGCGGCATCTCGTTGACGAGCGGGATGTGGGTGTTGATCCACACGGTGCCGAACTGCAGCCGCCGCGCCATCCGCAGCGCGCGGCCGACGTCGCGCGTCCACACGGATGCGGCCAGCCCGTAGTCGACCGAGTTCGCCCACGCGAGCGCCTGGTCCTCGTCGCTGAAGCGCTGGATCGTGACCACCGGCCCGAAAACCTCGCGCTTCACGATCTCCGCGTCGGGCCCGGGCGGCAGGACGATGGTCGGCTCGTACCACGACCCCGGGCGCTTGATGCGGGCCCCGCCGGTAGCGACTTCCGCGCCTGCTTTGCGCGCCCGTTCCACGAAGCCCGACACGCGCTCGAGCTGCTCTTCCGAAACCAGCGGGCCCATCTCGGTGTCGGCCGCGCCCGGGTCGCCGATCTTGATGCCCTCCACGGCGGGCACGAGGTCCTTGACCAGCTTGTCGTGGATGCGCGGGCCCGCGATGATGCGCGTCGCGGAGGTGCAATCCTGCCCCGCGTTGAAAAAGCCTCCGATCTTGATGCCCTCGATCACAGCGTTGAGGTCGGCGTCATCGAAGACGATCACGGGCGCCTTGCCGCCGAGCTCGAGGTGGACGCGCTTGAGCGTCGATGCGGCCTCGCGCGCCACGATCTTGCCGGTGGCGACATCGCCGGTGAGCGAGACCATCGCGACGCCGGGGTGGCGCACCAGCGCAGCACCGACTGGCTCGCCGTCGCCGGTGATCACGTTGACCACCCCGGGAGGAAAGATCTCTTCGTCCTCGATCAGCTCCGCCAGGCGCAGGGCGCTCAGCGGCGTCCACTCGGACGGCTTCAACACCACCGTGTTGCCGGCGGCGAGCGCCGGCCCGAGCTTCCAGGCGGCCATCATCAGCGGGTAGTTCCACGGCGCGATCGAGCCCACGACGCCGAGAGGCTCGCGCCTCAGGATGCTCGTGAACCCCTTCATGTACTCGCCCGCGGCTCGGCCCTCGAGCAACCGTGCGGCGCCCGCGAAAAACCGGAAGCAGTCCGCGATCGGCGGGATCTCCTCCGAGATGGTCGGCGCCAGCGGCTTGCCGACGTTCTCCGACTCGATGCGCGCGAGCTCCTCGCCGTGCAGAGTCACGACCTCGGCGAGCTTGAGCAGCCGCTCGCTCCGCTCTCGTGGCGTGGCGTCGTACCACACGTCGTCGAATGCGCTGCGGGCCGCGGCCACGGCGACGTTGACGTCCTCTTCGGTTCCTTTCGGCACCTCCGCGATCACCTTGCCGGTCGCGGGGTTGACGACCTGCTGGTACTCATGCCCAGATCCGGGCCCCCACTTGCCCCCGATAAACATCTCGCGGCGCTTCAATGTCGTGCTCATCTCTTAACTCCTTGCACTCCTTGCGGGAACGCCGGCGACCTCGGCCAGTGCCGAGCCCAGGATGTCAAGCCCTTCCATAAGCTGCTCGTCGGGGATCGTGAGCGGCATGAGGGTCCGGATCACGTTGTGGTGCATGCCCGACCGGAGCAGGAGCAACCCCCGCTCGCGTGCGAGCGTGAGGATGCGCGCTGTCTCAGTGTCGGCCGGGGCCTTGGTCTTGCGATCGCGCACGAGCTCGATGCCGGCCATTGCCCCCAGGACGCGGACGTCGCCCACCAGCTCGTGCTCGGCGGCCCATGTGCGCATGCGCTCCTCGATGACCGAGCCGATCCTCGCGGCCCGTTCCGGCAAATGCTCGTCGCGCATCACGTCCATCACGGCGAGGCCGGCGGCGCAGGCGACCGGGTTGCCCGCGTAGGTGCCGCCCAGGCCGCCAGGCGCCGGCGCATCCATCACCTCGGCGCGCCCGACGACCGCCGAGAGCGGAAAGCCCGCGGCGAGGCTCTTCGCGACCGTGACCAGGTCGGGCGTCACACCGGAATGCTCGATCGCGAAGAACTTGCCGGTGCGCCCGAAGCCGGTCTGGATCTCGTCGGCGATGAGAAGGATCCCGTGCCGCGCGGTCAGCGCGCGCAGGGCGCGCAGAAAATCGAAAGGCGCCGGCACGAAGCCGCCCTCGCCGAGGACGGGCTCGATGATGATCGCGGCGACCCGCTCGGGGGCGACCAAGGACGCGAAGAGGTCCTCGAGCTGGGCGAGTGCGGCCTCGGTGGTCCAGCCACGGTAGGCATACGGAAATGGGGTTTGGTAGATCTCCGCGGCATATGGGCCGAAGTTCTGCTTGTACGGGTTCACCGTGCCGGTAAGGCTCAGTGCGAGCAGCGTCCTTCCATGGAAACCGCCCGTGAAGCTGATGACCGCGGACCGGCCGGTGGCCGCGCGCGCGATCTTGACCGCGTTCTCGACGGCCTCCGCCCCGGTGCTGAAGAAGATTGCCTTCTTCTCTCCGTCGCCTGGAGCGACCGCGCACAGGCGCTCGGCGAGACGAAGGTACGACTCGTACATCACCACCTGGAACGCCGTATGAGTGGCGCGGTCGAGCTGCTCGCGTACGGCGGCCATGACGCGCGGGTGGTTGTGGCCGACGTTCATGACTCCGATCCCGCCCACGAAGTCGATGTAGCGGCGGCCGGACGTGTCCCAAAGCTCCGACCCCTGGGCGTGATCGGCCACGAGAGGATGCGCGGTCGTGACGCCCCGCGGCACGTATCGCTCGCGGAGAGCCTTCAGCTGCTCAGCGTCCACGTTTCCAGTCATTCAAGCACAGCCTAGACTGACCCTACTTGGACGCCGTTGCTGCCGTCGAGAGGCTGTGGCCGGACCGGGGGGCGCACGCCGTCCCGCTGTCGGGCGGCATTACCAACCACAACTTCAAGGTCGAGGTGAACGGGGAGGCTTTCGTCCTTCGCATGGGCGGCGCTCAGACCGGACTGCTCGGGATCGACCGCCGCGTCGAGCATGAGGCCAGCCTGCGCGCGGCCGAGGTGGGCCTCGGACCGGAGGTGGCGGGCTTCATCGAAGAGGAAGGCTGGCTCGTGACCCGCTTCATCGACGGCCGGCCGATCTCGCCGGAGGAGATGCGGCGGCCGGCAAGCATACGCAGGGTGGCCGCCGCGCTGCGTAAGTTTCATGATGCGGAGGCCATCCCGGGGCGCTTCGATGCGCACGTGGTGGTCGAGGAGTACCGCCGCGAAGCGGAGGCACACGGAGTCGCGATCCCCGACGCCTACGCCGCCGCGCACTCGATGTCGGAGCGCATCCGTCGTGTGCGCGGGCCGCAGCAGTCCGTGCCGTGCCACAACGACCTGCTCAACGCCAACTTCCTCGACGACGGCGCCATTCGAATCGTCGACTGGGAGTACGCGGGCATGGGCGATCGGTTCTTCGACCTCGCCAACCTGTCGGTCAACCACGAGTTCGGGGCGGCCGAGGATGAGGTTCTGCTCGACGCCTACTTCGATGACGCGAGCGAAGAGCGCCTCACCTCGCTTGCGATGATGAAGTTCATGTCCGATTTTCGCGAAGCGATGTGGGGAGTGCTGCAGAGCGGCATCTCCGAGCTCGACTTCGACTTCCACGGTTACGCCTCCAAACATTTCGACCGGCTAGCCGCGCACGCGCGCACCCTGAGGGTCGAATAGGGGTTCATCCGCGACCCGGCCGGGCACCCAGGTGCCGAATATCTCGACCTCGACGGCCGTGCCCGTGACCGCCGCAGCGGGCACGTATGCGTAGGCGATCGACTTGCCGACCGCATACCCGAATCCGCCGCTGGTGATGCGGCCGCTCACCTCGCCGTCGATGCGGACTGGCTCGGAGCCGAGCGCCACCGAATGCTCGTCGTCTAGGACCAGGCACGCGAGCCGGGTGGTGAGCGGCGCCTCGCGCGCCTTCAACAGCGCATCTCGACCGATGAACTCGCCCTTGTCCAGCTTCACGCTGAATCCGAGGCCGGCCTCATACGGGTTCACCTCGGGCCCGATGTCGGCGCCCCAGACCCGGTATCCCTTCTCGAGCCGGAGCGAATCCACGGCTTTGTAGCCCCCGGCGCTGAGTCCGTGATCGCGACCGGCTTCCCAGATCGTGTCCCACAACCGAAGCCCGAACTCGGACGGGCAGTACAGCTCCCAGCCGAGCTCGCCGACATAGGTGACCCGAAGCGCCAGGCAGGGAACCGAGCCGACCGCCAGCTCCCTTGCGGTCATGTACGGGAACGCTTTGTTGGCGACATCGGTTGTGGTGAGCGGCTGCAGGATCTCGCGCGCCGCCGGCCCCCACAGCCCGATGCACGCGAGCGACGAGGTGATGTCCTCGACCTGCACCGAGCCGTCATCGGGGACGTGGTCGCGAATCCAGTAGAGATCGTGCTGCCCGAAAGCGGTGCCGGTGACGATGCGAAACCTGTCCTCGGCCAACCGGGTCACGGTGAAGTCGCACTCGATGCCGCCGCCCTCGTTGAGCATCTGCGTGTACGTGAGCGCGCCGACCGCGCGAGCGACTCGATTGTCGGTGAGGCGTTCCAGGAACTGGGCCGCGCTGCGACCTCGGACCTCGATCTTGGCGAACGAGGTGAAGTCGAAAAGGGCGGCGGTCTCGCGGCAGCTGCGGTGCTCGGCCTCGATCGCGGGTGACCACAGGCGGCCAGCCCAGCCACGCGGCCGCAGAGACTCGTCGCCGCGAGCGGCATTCGGCTCGAACCAGTTCGCCCGCTCCCAGCCCGACTTCTCGCCGAACTTTGCGCCCAGCTCGTCGAGCCTCACGTATGCCGGTGACAGCCGCAGCGGCCGGCCCGCGCTTCGTTCGTGGCCCGGGTACTTGACGTCGTAGTAGGTCGAGTAGACCTCTCGGGTGCGGGCCAGGGTGTACTCGCGGCTGATGTAGTGACGACCGAACCGGCGCGAGTCCATCTCCCAGGCGTCGAGGTGGGGGCGGCCGTCGACGATCCATTCGGCGACCAGCCGGCCCATGCCGCCCGCGCCCGCCAGCCCGTGGGCGCAGAACCCGGCCGCCACCCAGAATCCCCGGACCTCGGTGGGACCGAGGATGAACTCGCCGTCCGGTGTGAAGGCCTCGGGCCCATTGACCAGGCGGACCACGCTCGCGTCCTTCAATGTGGGGGTGCGGACGATGGCGTTAGTCATCAATGGTTCAAAGCGGTCCCAGTCCGGTTCCAGGAGCTTGCCGTTGAAGTCGGCCGGGATCCCGTCGAGTGACCATGGCGCCGGGTCGCGCTCGTAGCCGCCCATGATCAGCCCACCCGATTCCGGCCGGTAGTAGACGAGCAGGGACGGGTCGCGCATCGTCGGCATGTCGCGCGGCAGGCCTGAGGGAGTCGTGATCAGGTACTCGTGGGCCATCGGGACCACGGGCACGTTGACGCCGACCAGGCGTCCGATCTCGGCCGCGAACATGCCGCCGGCGTTGACGACCAGCTCCGTGTCGATGGCGCCTTTGTCCGTGACGACGCGCTTCACGCGGCCTTGTTCCGTATCGATGGCGGTCACGCGCGTGCCCTCGTTGATCTCCGCGCCGCGGCGGCGCGCGCCCTCCACCAGCGCGAGCGTCAGCTGGCTCGGGTCGATGTAGCCGTCGGTCGGGAGATACGCGGCGCCGAGAACGCCTTCCGTGGACATGGGCAGGAACATGCGCTGCGCTTCCTGCGCCGAGACGAGCTCCAATGGCAGACCGAAGGTCTTGGCCCAGCCGGCCTGGCGCGCCAGCTCCTCCATCCGCTCCGCGCTCGAGGCGAGGCGCAGCGAGCCGACCTCATGCCAGCCCGTCTCCAGGCCGACCTCCTTGCCAAGAGTCCGGTAGAGGTCGACCGAGTTCATCCTCATCCGCGTCAGGCTGAGCGACCCGCGCAGCTGGCCGACGAGCCCGGCGGAATGGAAGGTGGAGCCGCTCGTGACCCGCGACCTCTCGACCAGGACTGTGTCGGTCCAGCCCAGCCGCGTCAGCCAGTAGAGGATGGCGGCGCCGCCGACGCCGCCACCGATCACGACCGCGCGCGCGTGCCTCTTCACCTATTCACCGACCAGGAAGAGTGGGGCCGGATGGACCCATCCGGCCCCTGTCGACGTTCAGGCGCGTGCTTCTGCGGGCTTGATCGCCGCTGTTTCAGGTGCGTTGCGCTGGGCGGCGAAGTAATAGATCGCGCCCACGATCAGGATCAGCGCCAGGGTGAACTCGTAGACGGGAATGTTGCCAAACGGACCTCCGATCGTGACGTTCGGCAGCGCGCTCAATGGAGGGTTCTGGCCGCCGACGGCGGCGTTGCGCGGCCAAAGGAAGTTGATCTCCATGGCGACGCCCCACACCAGCGCGAGGATGTTGACGATCGTGCCCCACTGGGCGAGCTTGAAGGGCGCCGACTCTTGGGGCCAGCCGCGCAGGCGGGCCAGAAGAATGGCGATGTTGCCGAGGATGTAGGACAGATAGATCATCCCGGTGGCACCGATCGCGATCGTTCCGGCCCCGGCGTAATAGATGAGCGGCAGGCCGGCAAGCACTCCGATGACTATGCAGGTGCCGATTGGCGTGTGCAGAGACGGATTGACGTTGTTGTAGTACTTCCCCAGCGGAAGCTTGCCGTCGCGTGCCATGCCGAAGGCCAGCCGGATGGTCGAGGTCTGGATGGCAAGGCAGCAAACGTAGATGGCCGCGAAGACGACGAACAGGTAGAGGTTGGCGGCCCAACCCGGGAAGTTGGATTCGATGATGGTCACCAGCGGGAACGGGATCTTGCCGGCGCCGATGTCGGATACGAACTTACCCATATCGCCGGGGACCGCGATGATGGTGGCGAACAGGAAGATCGCCCCGATGATGGCCGCGCCCACGATCGACGCGAGAACGGCGCGAGGCGCCGCTTCCCGTGGGTTCCTGGTCTCCTCGGCGAGCGTGCTCGCGGTGTCGAAGCCGTAGATCACAAAGAGCGACATGAACATGGCAGCCAGGAACGTCCCGGTTTGGTTGCCGAAGCCGGAACCGAGATAGCTCCCGTCGAAGAGCACCGATACCGACTGATGGTGATAGAAGAGCAGAAGTATCAACGCGAAGACGACCATGCCAAGGATCTCGAACACGACGCCGGTGTTGTTCACGAAGGCGACGATCCTCACGCCGAAGATGCTCAGCAGCGTTGTGCTCAAGAGGACGATCGCGGCAACGTTTCGCTCGGTGTCCAGGTCGGTGCCCAGGCTCATGCCCAGGTTGTTGAGGAGCGGAATCAGCACGAGTGGGACGGTGGCGACGACTGCCGCCACGGTGAGCACGCCTGCGAACAGATAGATCCAGCCGGTGAACCAGGCGTACGTCCGGTTGGACAGGTACTTCGTCCATTGATAGACAGAGCCTGCGACCGGGAAGTGAGCGCTCACCTCGGCAAAGTTCAGCCCAACGAGAAGCTGGCCCACGACCACGATCGGCCAGCTCCAGAAGAAGGCCGGGCCGGCCAGGCCGATCCCGAGGATGAACAGGGTGAAGATGCCGGTGGATGGAGAGATGTATGAGAACGCGACCGCGAAGCTGGAGTAAAGCCCCAGCACTCGTCTCAGCTCTTGCGGGTAGCCGAACCTCGCCAGGTCCCGAACGTCGGCATGGTGGGTGTCTGGTGACACACTCAACTGCAACCCCTCCCTCGGCTTGTCGCCGACCCCGAAACGTTTGTTACAGAAGTTGCGCGGAAGCTATCACTTGATGCCGCTTGCGTCAACGCTCGGGTTTGGCGCGAGGCCGGGAGGCGGGGGCCGGCGGTGGTCGCCGGCCCCGATTGGGACTACATCTGGAAGATCGGACGGACCTCCATCGCTCCGACATGGGCGACCGGGCACTTGGCGGCGTACGCAACCGCCTCGTCGAGGTCTTTGGCTTCGATCACGTAGAAGCCGACCAGCTGGTCGCCGGTCTTGACGAACGGCCCAGAGGTGGCTTCCGTGTGGCCGTTGCGGACGCGAACGGTTTTCGAGGTCTTCGAGGCCTGGACGGGATCGCCGGCCTTGAACAGGCCCTTGCTGTTGATCTCCTCGAAGTAGTTGTTGAAGGCATCGTTCTGCGCATTGAAGGCGGGGGTGCCCGGAGCGGGCATCTTCGACTCGTCGGCATAGAGAAGGTATAGGTACTTCACGGATGACTCCTTGTGTAGTGCGCCGCCGGGGCGCGGCGGCTTCTTTTAAACGGGTTTGGCCTGGGCCAGGACTTGATCCCGGGTGACGCCCTGCATGTGGTGAACCTCGCGGGCGTGTTCCTGCACGCCCTTCACGAGCTTCTCCTCGTCGTCGGTCTCGAGCACCCAGCCGCATTCACATTCGACTCGCTTCTTCATGTCTCTCCTAGGTTTTGTCAGGCCTTGACGGCGTCATCCTGGCTCATCGGGTTTGGGGAATCTTTGGAGGCGATGAGGCGATCTCCCGCTCGACGCTGACGACCAGTCGCCAAGCATTTCGCAGCGCCATGGCGAACAGGCCGAGCATCGTACCGCCGACATTGAACACGGCTGTCGAATCGCCTCGCAGAAAGGCCACTGCCCCGGTCAACAGATACGCAAGGATCACCACGGGCGCGAGCAGGAGCCAGAAGCTCTGCCCGAGGCGGTGGGCGCGGCCGGTCTCTGTGAGCCTGACGACTGGCCACCAGATCCTGATAGTTCGCCATAGGGCGACGACCACAATCGGCAAAATGATCTCGCCACGAACTTGCGGGCTGAGCATCGGAATCAAGAAGGAGGCCGAGAGCACAAACGCGGTGGACAGGATCGTCAGAGTGCTCTGCGCCAAAGCGGCCCATCTGTTCCTGGGGTCCGCAAGAGCGCCAAGGTGCAGCTGCGTGGCGACGAACAGCAGGCCGACCAGGGTCGCCGCGCTTCCCGCTGTCGTCGCGAAGAACATGTTCCAGTCGCCCATTCCGCTTCGGATTATCGGCTGAGTCCGGCCGATGCTGAGGATCTACCTGACGGGCGAGGTGCAGGTCGAAAACGGCGGCCGCTTGCTGCGGGAATCGCAGCTGGGCGGCCCACAGGGCCGATTCGTGCTCGCCTACCTGGTCACCGAGCGCAAGCGCGCCGTCACGCAGGCGGAGCTGGCAGAGGCGCTGTGGGCCGATTCGCTGCCCGCATCGTGGACGCTTGCGCTGAGCGCCGTCGTCAGCCGGCTGAGATCGCGGCTTGGCGGTGTCGGCTTACCACGCAGCCACATCATCGGCAACGCGTTCGGCTGCTATCAGTTCACGCCACCCGGGGAGACCTGGGTCGACGTCGAGGCGGCGCTGGCCGGGGTCGACGCCGCCGAGGGCGCCCTGGTCGCGGGCAACCCCCAGGCGGCCTACGGCCCGTCACTCATCGCGACCACCATTCTTCGGCGTCCGTTTCTGCCTGGACATGACGGACCATGGGTGGACGAGCGGCGCGCGATGCTCGCGTCAAGCCTGGTGAGGGCCATCGATTGCAGGGTCGACGCGCTCATAGCGAATCGCGAGCTCGTGCTCGCCCTGACCCACGCGCGCGAGGCGGTGCGGCTCGAGCCTTACCGCGAGTCGGGCTACCGGCGGCTCATGCGGGTGCTGGCCGCCAATGGGGATAGGGCGGAGGCGATCCGGGCTTACAACCAATGCCGCGATCTGCTCGACAAAGAGCTCGGCGTGACGCCATCCGCGGAGACCGAGTCCCTCTACCGGGAGATTGCCGGTTGAGGGAGGGCCAGGACGGCCCTCCCTTCAGCTCTGCTACTCAGCTTCTCCGAACGACTTGATCTCTTCGAGCTCCTTCGCCGACAGCTCGCGCGGGGTCTGGCCGCTTTTGACCTTTTCCGATTCGACGTGATGCTTGATGGTCGCCACGATCTCGGGATTGGCGAGCGTGGTGATGTCGCCGGGGCTTGTGAAGTTGGAGATGCCGGCTATGACACGCCGCATGATCTTGCCCGACCGGGTCTTGGGCATGTCGGGCACGATCCACACGTTCTTGGGCCGGGCAATTTTTCCGATCAGGCGCTCGATAGCGGCTGAGACCTTTTCCTCGATCGCCTTGCTCGGCTTCACGCCCGGCTTGAGCGCGATGTAGATCTCCACCGCCCGTCCTCGCAAATCGTCGATCACGGGCACCGCGGCGGCTTCTGCGATCTCATCGACCGTCAGGCTTGCGGACTCCAGCTCCTTGGTGCCCAGCCGGTGCCCGGCCACGTTGATGACGTCGTCGACACGTCCGAGGATGCGGAAGTAGCCGTCCCCCGCCAGCAGGGCGCCGTCGCCGGCGAAGTACGGCCAGTCGTGCCAGTCCTTGCTGTCCTTCTTCTTGTTGTATTTCGCGTAGTAGGTCGACACGAATCTGTCGGGGTCGCCGTAGATGGTCTGGAAGATTCCCGGCCACGGATTGCGGATCGTGATGTTGCCGGCCTTGCTGCTGCCCTTGGGTAACGGCTTGCCGTGCTCGTCGAGGATCTCCGGGAAGATGCCCAGGACGCCCGGGCCGCAGCTGCCGGGCTTCATCGGCTGCAGAGCGGGCAGCGTGCTGCAAAGGAAGCCGCCATTTTCCGTCTGCCACCAGGTGTCGACGATGACGGCTTCGTTCTTGCCGACTTCGTCGTGGTACCAGCGCCAGACCTCGGGCTCGATCGGCTCGCCCACCGTGGTCATGTGCTTGAAGTGGTAGTCGTACTTTTTGGGCTCGTTGGGACCGAGCTTGCGAAGCATGCGGATGGTCGTGGGAGCGGTGTGGAAGATGTTGACGTTGAGCCGCTCGGCGATTCTCCACGGGCGGCCGGGGTCGGGGTAGGTCGGCACTCCTTCGTACATGACGCTGGTCGCCCCCAGAGCCAGGGGCCCGTAAACGATGTAGGAGTGGCCGGTGATCCAGCCGATGTCGGCGAAGCACCAGTAGGTGTCCTCCGGGTGGATGTCCTGGTAGTACTTCGATGTCCCGGCGACATATGCGAGGTAGCCGCCCGTGCTGTGCTGGCAGCCCTTCGGTTTGGCCGTGGTGCCGCTCGTGTACATGAGGAAGAGCGGGGCCTCGGCCGGCATGGATACGGGTTCGACGATCTTGTCTTTGTAGTCGACCATGAGCTCGTCGATGAAAAAGTCACGGCCCTTGACGAGCTCGGCCTTGGCTGAGTACTTGCCCGGGTGGCGCCGCCAGATCAGGACCTTGTCGACCTTCTGGCCCAGCTTCTTGGCCTCCTCGACCGCCTCGTCGGCCTTGACCTTGTGGTCGAGCAGGTCGCCGTTGCGGTAGTAAGCGTCCATGGTGATGAGGACTTCGCTGCCCGAGTCCGCGATGCGGCCGCCGCAGGCCGCACCGCTGAAGCCTCCGAACACCTCGGAGTGGATGACACCAAGGCGGGCGCAGGCCAGCATCGAGACTGGCAGCTCGGGGACCATCGGCATGTGGAAGGTGACCCGGTCACCGGCCTTGAGCCCGCAATAGTCCCTTAGCAATGCGGCGAACTCGTTGACGCGCTTGTAGAGCTCCTGGTAGGTGATGACCTGCGTCGCCTCGGCCTCCGGCTCGGGCACCCAGATGAGGGCCGCCTTGTTCCGGTGCTTGGCGAGGTGCCGGTCGACACAGTTATAGGAGGCGTTGAGCTTCCCGCCGACGAACCACTTCCAGAAAGGTGCGTTGCTCGTGTCTAGGGTCGTGTGCCAGTACTTGTCCCAGGTCAAGAGGTCGGCGTATTCCTTGAAGCACTCCGGGAAGTTCTTCTCGGCGAACCGGTCGAAGATGGCAGGGTCGTTCGCGTTGGCCTGACCGATGAATCGTGGTGGCGGAAAGAACAGCTCCTCCTCGCGCCAGTGAACGGCTATCTCCGCCTCTGAGACCTGGACTTCACTCATCCTTTGACCTCCGAAACTACGACGGCGCCACGACGTACCATGCCACGATCGCGGTCACGACTCCGATATCTCCCCCAAGTGGATCTGCAGGGCCGCTGGCTTTGTGACGCAATCTACTACGGCATAAGACGGCTCTAAACGACCCTACCAGGGCTAACGTTCGTTGCCAAAGTAGGCCCTGAATCGATCGGGGCCTAGGAGGCATATGCAATCTGGCGTAGTCGGCCTGCGCGGTGCGATAACGGCCCTTTGGGAGGACGACCTGCGGGCCGTGCGCGAGGACCGGTACGACACCGAGCCCGGTAAGGAGGCTCTCGCCTTCATCCAGCGCTTCAACGCCATGATCGCCCAGCTGCGCGTGCCCATCCAGCAGGCGTGGGGCGCGGGCGGCCTCGTTCACGTCGCGGACAACCCGGACGTGGCCGGGCCTGGACAGCGTGTCTCCCAGACCCGGGTCAAGCTTCGCAATCACGGCGAGGCGGTCGTCGTCGAGGCGTTCGCATACACGGCCGGCACAGCCAAGCCCGACCCGGGTCTCGGGCTGGATCGCGAGATCAAGGTGGCCGACGTCAGCGCCTCCGTGTTCGTCCACGAGCTATACCGCACCCTGGTCTCGTTCTTGCAGACGGCGCTGAGCGTCGACCTTGCGTTGGCCGGATCGGCCTGGCTCTACGAGCAGCTGGTGGCGGATCACTTCACCGCCACCGCTCGGTGGCCGGCCCTCGGCGAGATCTACCAGCGCGCGACGCGAGAGTTCGCGGTCGAGGACAGCTTCGAAACGGTCACCGGCATGTTCAAGTTCGAGGGTGAGACCAACGGAGACTTCGTGCTCAGCCTTGGCACCGACCATCTGCACCGCTGCCGCGGAACACAGGCGGACATGGAGAACTTTGTTGCGGCCATTCGGCTTGTCGTCGACGCCGACCAGGCCATGCAGCGATTCACCAGCGAACACGCCGCGCGCGAGCTCAACCTCGACGGCCTCGCCGCAGCCAAGCTCGGCCGCCTGCTGGCGGCTGCTCCGGACATCTGTCGGGATTCCGAGGCCGCCGAAGACTTCTCGACCTGGAGCTTCCTGCCGTCCTACAACGTGCACTTCTTCCGGCGCGTCAAGAGCATCGACGACTATCTCGCGACTGCAGCCAACATCAACCTGACCAACGGCCTTGCCGCCGGGTCCGTCCTCGCATCGCCGCGCGCATTGCTCGAGGAGCCGGACCGGCTCCCCGATGGGGTCGTGACCTTCCTGATGACGGATGTCGTCGAGTCCACTCAGCTCTGGCTGCACAACCGGGCCCAGATGTATGGAGCCATGAGGCGTCACGACCAGCTGCTGGCCGCCGCCATCGAGGCCAACCATGGAATCGTGCTGAAGGAGCGGGGCGAAGGCGACAGCTTCTTCGCGGTCTTCAATCGCGCGACCGATGCGCTGGTGGCCGCGCTGGAGGCGCAGACCGGGCTGATGTCCGAGCCCTGGGCCGACAAGATCCCGCTCGCCGTCCGCATGGCCATCCTGACCGGCGAGGCCGACGCCCAGGACCGCGACTACCGTTCACCCGCCGTCAACCGCTGCGCGAAGCTGAGGCGCCGGGCGGTCGGCAACCAGATCCTGGTCTCGGAGACCACCGCCTCGATCGTGGCGGACATCCTACGGCCGGATATGCAGCTCTTGAGCGTCGGCAAGCGGCGTCTCGAAGGGCACGACCGGGCCGAGGAGGTCTTCGTGGTCGGGCACGCCGAGGTGCGGCTGGAGACCGCCGTCCCGGAGGACGAAATCACCGTCGCGTAACATTCCCGCCTGCGGAAGGATTGCGGGTGGGAGGCTGTTGAACTAGGTCGATGAACAAGCTGATCGATCGCTATGCGGTGGTCTTCGTGGCGGTGGCGGCCACCCTGTGGGCCACGGACGCGTACTTCCGCAACCAGCTGGTCCAGCACCTCAGCCCGACCCAGATAGTCGTCGCCGAAGACGCGCTGGTGACGCTGTTCTTGCTGCCGGTGCTCATCCGCAGCCGTGGCGAGCTTGCGAAGCTCGGCCGCAGGGGCTGGCTCGCGGTGGGCATCATCGCGGCCGGCGCGCAGGCGCTGGCGACCATCCTGTTCACCGCGTCCTTCTCGATCGCGGCTCAGCATGGGCTGTTCGCGGAGACGTTCGTGCTTCAGCAGACCCAACCACTGATCGCGATTGCGCTGGCCTGGATCGTGCTCGGCGAGCGCCGGCGTCCGTGGTTCTGGCCCGCGGCCGCGGTGGCAATCGCGGCCGTCTACATGGTCCTGTTCGCCGACCATCCGTTGTCGCCGGTCTCCGCGCTGAAGAACGGACGGCTCGAGGTGGGTCTGCTCGCGCTGGGGGCGGCGGCCCTCTGGGCGTCCGGCACCGTGCTCGGCCGCTTTGCGCTCGGGTCGATCTCGTTCTGGAGCATGACCTCGTTGCGCTTCACGCTGGCTCTCCCGGTGCTGGTCGTCATCGTCCTGGTGCAGAGCGGCCTGGGCGGCTTCGGCCACTACCGCCCGAGCGATTTCGTGCCCAACCTGCTCGCGATTGCAATCGTGCCCGGTCTGCTCGCCCTGCTCCTCTACTACCGGGCCCTGTCGAAGACGCCGGCCTCGCTCGCGACCATCGCCGAGATGGCGTATCCGGTGGCGGCGACGCTGATCGCGTCGGCACCTTATCCGTGGGGTTTCAATCAACCCCTGTACCCGCTCCAGGTTCTCGGCACCGCGCTGTTGCTGGCGGTGATTGTGTTCCTCAACTGGACGCGGGAGAAGGCGCCGGTTGTCATCGTGCGTCCGCTGTCAGTCGCTGAGGTCTAATCTCGGTCACACATGGCTGAGTACGGCACCTCGGTGGCAAGCACGGCATCGCCGGACAAGGTCTGGAAGATCTGGTCGGACATGTCTACGTGGGGTGAGTGGAATCCCAACGTGTCGACTATGGATTGGCAGGGCGGTTTTGCGTCCGGCACCACGGGAGTCATGAATACGCGCGCCGGCCAGCACCACAAGATGCGCCTGGTCGACGTCGTGCCCGGTCGCAGCTTCGCGCTGGAGACGAACGTCGTGCCGTTGACGATGTTTCGCTTCAACTGTCGCGTCGAACCGGTGGGTGTCGAGACCAGGATCGGCCAGTACGTCGAGGTCAAGGGTCCATTGGGGCCGATCCTGGGCGGGATGCTCGGGCCGCAGGTCTCGAAAGAGTTCGGAACCCTGCTCGGCAACCTCGCGAAGAAAGCCGAGTCCGCTTAGGGGAGCTTCGACAGCGCCGCGCTGATCAGTTCAGCGTCGCCCGGCTTCAAGCTCGTGCCGAGGTTGCGTTCGAGGCTGTTCAGGAAAACCTTGTGCGCGGTCTTGAACGCGGCCTGGCCCTTGGGCGTGATGTGGGCAAAGACTCCGCGTCGATCGGTCGGGCAGGACCGGCGCTCGATGAGGCCGGCCCTGGTCATCTGCTCCAGGCGCCGAGACGCCCCGCTGTTCGTGATACCCGCCACACGCGCGAGGTCCTGGTACCGCAACATCCCGCCTGGCGCCCGGGAAAGGTTGAGGAGCACCTCATACCAGGCCAGCGGCATACCCGCATCGGGCACCATGTCGTGCTCGAGGGCCGCGGTCGTCGAGGAGTGGACCCGGTCCAGTCCCTCCCACAGCTGCTCCACGTTGGAGGTCCGTGTCGGTTTCACGGCGCCTATGGTAGGCGGTGCTGTGGGGGACATCTATCTCTGACCGGAGTTGAGGACGGGGCCCGGCCTGGCCAGGCCCCGTCGCTCGATCAACCTCAGGCTCGCGCGAGCTCGGCTGCCTTGACGACGATCTCGGCTTCGATCTCGAGCTTGATTGTGTGGCTGGCCATCGGGATGGCGCCCGCAACTCCGTCCCAGTTGAGGCCGAAGTCCATCCGGTTGAGCTGGCCCTTGGCGCTGATGCCCAGGCGCTCCTTGCCTCCGCCCATGGGGTCGGGCACCCGGCCTTCGAGCGTCGCGTCCAGCACGACGGGCTTGGTCGTGCTCTTGATGGTGAGGTCGCCGTGGACCTTGAACGACTCGCTGTCGACTGGCTCGACGCGGTTGAGCTTGAACGTGATGTAGGGGTATTTCTCCGCATCGAAGAAGTCGGCCGAGCGGAGGTGGTTGTCGCGCATCTCGGTCCGCGTGTCGATGCTGGCGACGTCGATCTTCACCTCGCCGGTGGTCTTGGTGACGTCGTCCTCGGGTCCCTCGAAGTAGCCCTCGAACGTGTTGAACTGCCCGCGCACGGTTGAGACCGCCAGGTGCTTGGCGGTGAAGCCGACGTGGGTATGCGCTTTGTCGATCTCGTATCTGACCATTTGGTCCTCCTTTGATTTGAAAGGGGCCGCGACCGCTCCCTGACAGTGATACTTGCTTGCGCAAGCAACTATTCCCGGCTGGGGAGTGAGGTGCGTTCAGGGCGTGTGGTCGGCCTGAGTCGCTAGCGCTTCTGGAGGCAGAACCAGGCGGCGGCGGCACGCATCATGGCCGGGGTGCCGGCCTGCTCGTTCGCTTTGGACCAGGTGAGGTCCCAGGCCCCAAAGCGCTCGCGCAGCTCAGATTCGCTGACGCCCGACGGAACCGGGGGCAAGGCTTTGGTGAAGGCCATCATGAGCAGCGTCGCGCCAGGCGTGGCGAGCGCCGTCACGCCTTCCGCGTAACTGGTGCGCTGCTCGCGCCTCAGACCGTGGTAGCAGCCGAAGTCGAACAAGAATGAGTAGCCGGGTGTGAGGCCGAGGTCGGCAAGCTTGGTGACGTCGCCCTGGTGGAGGTCGACCTTGACGCCTGCAGTCCCGGCACGCCGCCGCGCCTCTTTCAATGCGCGCGGCACGGTGTCCACCCCGGTCACGTCCCAGCCGTGGGTCGCCATGTAGATGGACTTGGTGCCGTTGCCGCAGCCGAGGTCGAGCGCTCGCCCTGCGTGCAGGGCGTTTGGACCTTCGACCATGTCCTTCAGCGGTGCGGGCACGGGGCCGTCCCATGGAGTGAAACCGACCGCATACATCAACCGGTATGCGATCCCCATCAGGCGCCCGAGCGCCGGCGGTAGGCGACGGTTTCCTTACGCCAGCTGAACCATATGCCGGCAGCCATCCCGATCACAAACATCGCCAGGCCAACGGAGAGCAGAATCGGACCGACCTTGCCGGCTCCGATCGCGGAGCCGAGCGGGGCCCAATCCACGGTCGCCGCTCCGTTGAGCCACGCGATGAGCCCGAGGCCGAATGCGATGCACGCGAGGGTCCAGCGCTTCTCCGATGGCGACATCTGCGCGAGGTCGAAGCGCCTCTGACGTGGCGAGACCGGAAAACGCCGGAGGCTGGCGACGAGCACGAGCCAGACCGCCAGCATCAAGACGCCGATGGTGAGGGCAATGCCTGGCGTGGCCGTCTTGTCGATGGGCGAGAGGTCGGCGGAACCCGCCCAGGCCGCCATCGGCAGAAGCCAGATCACGCTGGTGAGGGCTGCGAACCCTGTCCGGCCGAAACGATCGACGAGGTGCTTCATGTCGGTGTCGGATACCTCCGGGCCAGATATTGCTCGAACGTGATCGTGCCGTCGCGATGCTCGGGGCAGAGCAGCCGTCCGTCGGCCCAGGCGCGGCTAAACTTGAAGGGCAGCCAGAGGTTGACCAGGTGCTTGTTCGGCTTGCGGACCTTGAGCCACGATGTCGCCAGACTCTTGAAATCCCTGACCTCCGGACCGCCGAAGTCGGGGAGCATGCCGGCGGGTTCTGCGGTTACGACCTCCACGAGTCGCGTGGCGACGTCGGTCGTGTCGACCGGTTGGAACTTCCATTTGAACGGCACTGTCGCGAGTCGGGGAAGCTTGCTCATGGCGTCAAGAAAGACTTCCATCAGAGTGTGGAACTGGGTCGCGCGTTGGATCGACCAGGGGACGATATTCTCGCGCATGACTTCCTCCGCAGCGAGCTTGCTCTTGAAGTACGGGTACGGCACGCCCTCCATACCGACGATCGAGACGTAGACCATGTGGCGCACGCCCGCCTCCCGTGCCATCGCCAGCAGGCGCCGAGTCCCCAGCACGTCGGTGGCCTGGTACTTGCGCGGGTTCACTGCATCGGAGGCGGCGTGAATGATCGCGTCCATATCTTTGACGGCGAGCTCGAGCCCGGCGCCGGTGACGAGGTCGCCCTGGGCCCACTCGCCGCGCGCGCCGGGTTCGCTGGCGGCGGGTCGGCGGCTGAGGATTCGCACGCGATGACCGGCGTCGAGCAGGCGTTTCACGACCTGCCGGCCCAAGGCGCCGGTTCCACCCGTCACGAGCACCTGCATGACGGCTAAGAGCGGGTCATCAGGTGCTTGCCGAAGAACGTCATCACGCGGTCCCAGGAATCCTCCGCGGCGGCCTGGTTGTACGCGCGGCCTTGAGCGTTGAAGAAAGAGTGATTGGCGCCGGGATAGATCTTGATGTCGTGATCGATCGCGTACTTGTCGAGGGCCTGGTCCAGGGCACGGCCGGCGCTCGCGGTGAAGTCCTTCTCTGGATACGAACCCACGACCGGGCACATTCGCTTGACCACGTCGATCGGCCTCGGGTTGGCGGCGTAGAAAGGCGCGATCGCCTTGAGCCGGTCGTCGGTGCATGCCCACGCGACTGCAAACCCACCGCCCATGCAGAAGCCGATGGCGCCGACGCGTTGTGGGTCGACCTCAGGCATTGCGGAGAGGTACGTCAGGGCTGTCTTGAGGTCGCTGATGCCCGCCCGGTTAACCGACCCGATCAGCATCCCCGTCATATAGCGGGCCATGCAGACGGCCCGATTCCGGTCTGCGAACAGGTCGACCGCGAGTGCCGTGTAGCCGTTAGCGGCGAAGCGCTGGGTGATGTTCTTGATGTTGTCGTTGAGCCCGTAGGCCTCGTGAATGACAACGACGCCGGGGTGCGGGCCATCGCCATCCGGGAGTGCGGCATAGCCGCCGCCCTTGAGCTCGGCACCATCGATCGCGCGTGTCTTCATATATGTGGAGGCTCCGGAAGATGGTAGCGAGAGCGAAAAGTCAGCTTGGAGGTGCGGGGTATCATCACTTCCTGCAGCGGCGTGGGCCCGTGGCGCAGTTGGGAGCGCGTCTGACTGGCAGTCAGAAGGTCAGGGGTTCGAATCCCCTCGGGTCCACCAAATTTGCAAGTCCTGCATTTTGGCGCCCACGGCCGGTAGCCTGGCAACCGGCAATATCCGTTGGGCACGTTCGGTAACCGGCCCGTAGAATCGAGTTGCGATTGCCCTCTGGTCATTCGTAAGGGATGAAGTTCTAGACGTCATCCTCGGGGGGCCGTCGCACGCTTGACCCCGGCCCGGCGAGCGCTCAGGAGACCTGGTCGGTTTCCTCGCCCACCCGGTCGTCTCCATCTCCAATCAGGGGATCCTCGTCGCTCGCGGAGTAGCGGTCGCGGACCTCGGCTCCCGCGGCGTCGGAGTCGCCAAGGCCCTCCTCGGAATCCGTCTCCACCAGCTCGCCCGCCTGCCTGTCTTCCGCGAGGAGCTGCGCATAGGCTCGCTCGGCCTCGTCCCACGTCTCGTACTCCCAGAACTCGGTCCCGACCGGCACCTCGGCGCCCTCCGTCTCGTCGAGACCATGCTGGAAGACGTAGCCGAGTCCATTGACGGGATCCTGGATCAGCGAGAGGAAGCGTTCGCCGGTCAGCTCGGCGCGCTGCGCCGCCTGGCCGTCATTCTCCAGATCGAAAAGTCGGCTGATGATCTGCTCCTCGCTTCTGTCTTCCATTCCACTCCCATTATCGAACCTGGCGGCTTGGCTCCGATGAATCCGTCAAGTTGTGACTTAAAGCGCCGCTTGACATCAGCCGACGGGTGGACGACGCACAAAAGCGACTGAGGCGCCGAGCGTCCACACGTAGAGCGGCAGCAACGCGAGGATGGTGACCATCCCACCTGCTGACCAGAAAGCCGCCGGGTCGCTGCCGCCGTAGGCGGACAGGGAGGCGATCAGGACGAGTACCGACCCGACCCAACCTACAATCGCCAGCCAGCGCGGGAGGATGCGGGTGGTGGCGCCCAGTGAGGCGGCCGCCCCGAGGTAGAACGCGACCGGCACCAACAAGGGTGCTCCGCCCAGCACACCGCTGGTTTCGAACAGAGTGCGGACCTGGGCCGCGTCGGCATGGTTGCCGGCGACGATGGCGGCGTCCGCAAGCAGCAGCCCGACCCCGGCGAAACCCAGCACGAGGGTGGCAAGTCCAGCCGCGAAGGTGGTCGTCGCCAACCATTCATGGTCGGCGGCTGCCGCGACGGCAAGCGCGCGAAGGCCCGCATTGAAGCCGATGACCAAAGCAAAGCCGATGAAGAAGAGAAGCGTCGCCGTCGTGAGGGCGAAGTGGGCGTCCTTGACGTAAGCCAGAACCCTGGCCGTGTCGTCGAAGGTCGGGGGCAGCCCGGTCGCGAATAGAAAGGCGAAGGCGACCAGTTGAAAAGCAGTTCCTGCCAGCCCCAGCAACCCAGTCCAGCGGACAACGCTCCAGCCATTCATTTCAAAGTCCTCCTCGTGACCTGCTGCCAGACTGGTGACGTGTTTGCCAGCTCCAACTATCCACCCGACCAGGCGGCCGCGGACCGGTTCGTCGCCGAGATGCGGCATGGGACGCTGATCGCTTGCTCAGCCGAAGGCTATCCGCAGGTCAGCATCCTTCCGTTTGTCAAAACAGGCGACGTCATCGAGCTCCACTGCGTCCAGGGCGATCCGACTTTCGATGCCGTACGGGCCAACCCGCGTGTGACTTTTTTCGTCTCCGACTTTCTTGCCTGGTCGCCCCACAGCTGGGTCAGCGACCAAGACGCCGGCCGCGCCACGCTTCATTTCCGCGCCGTCGCCTTCGAATGCGACGTGGAACGAGTGTCGACTGATCCCAACGACGTGGCCGGCGCCCTCAGCCGGCTGCTCGCCGCATACGAGCCGGGCGCCTCGTATGAGCCGATGAAGATGGGTGAGTTCTACGGACCGCGCCTGCAGCGCCTGGCCACGATGAAGCTGCGGGTCGCCCGCCGGCACATCAAATTCAAGACCGGCCCGGCGGGCACCGCAGAAACGAAGCGCCGCGTCGCGGCCAAGCTGCGCGAGCGCGGCCAGCCCGGCGATCTTCGAGCCGCCGACGTGATCGAGGCTTACTTGCCTGAGTCGCCGCGATAGCTCATGAGAGACGCCGGCCCCCGGTCGACACCTCGATCAGACGTGCCAGGCGCTTCGACCGGGTTTCTTCGCGTTTGGCGTTCATGACCCAGTAGATCGCGGTTTGCCGGTACGAGGGCGGCTGCTTGCCGAAGAAGTCCCAGGCCTTCTTTCTGGCCTTGAACTTCGCCTCGCGTTCCGGATCCAGCGCCGCCAGGTGGCGGTTCTCGTAGGAATACACCATCGAGCGCGCCTCTTCTCTACGCGCGAACGCCTCAAGCCCAGCCGGCGCCATGAGACCTCGCTTCGTCAGCTCCCGCACCTTCTTGATGTTGACCGCGCTCCAGTTGCTCTTCGGTTTTCGCGGCGTGAACCGCTGGACCCGACTCGTATCGTCTATCCGGCGCGCGATGCTGTCGATCCAGCCGAAGCACAGGGCCTGATCGACCGCGTCCGACCACGTCATGCTCGCCTTGCCGGAACCCTTCTTGTGGAGCACGACCCCGATCTCGGTCGCGGTGCCGTGGTTCGCAGCGAGCCAGGCGCGAAATTCCGCCGAGGTTTCGAAAAAGCGCGCTTCCACCAGCGCTAGAGGTTCTTCTCGAAGCAGACGCTCGTGAGCACGCCCTCGTACTCGCCCCAGCACCGGATGGGATTGAAACCCACCCGGCGATAAAGCCCGATCGCCTCCGCCTGATAGATGCCGGTTTCCAGTACGAGGCGGCGAACGCCCATCCCGCGCGCGGCGGCTTCGAGGTGGTCGAGGATGTCTTTGGCGATGCCGCGGCCGCGCAGCCCAGGCTCGACGTACATCCGCTTCACCTCGGCGCTTGTGTCATCCAGGCGGCGGAGGGCGCCGCAGCCGACCGCCCGTCCGTCGGCGCGCGCGATCACGAAGATGCCGAGCCCGGGCGCGACATGTTCCGGCCTTAGATTCGGCCCGAATCTTTGCTCGGCCGAGTAGCGGCCCGCCAGGTGCTCGTCGAGGGCGGCGATCAGCCGTCGGGCTTCCGCTGAATCGAACGGCTCGGCGGCGACCGTGATATTCATGATCCACTCCGCATCTATAAGGAAAAGTATCGACGGCCCGGCTACCATCCGACAATGAGCTCGATCGACGGACTCATTGCTCACGCCCGAGCGCGGCCTCGCAAGACGACGCCGGGCCTGCCGCCAGAGCCCAGCCTCCGGACCGTGATCCTCACCTGCATGGACGCTCGCATCGACCCCGTCTCACTGTTCGGCCTCGGCCCCGGCGACGCGCATGTGCTTCGCAACGCCGGCGCGCGGGCGACTCCCGACGTCATGCGCTCGCTCGCCCTCTCGCAGGCCATCCTCGGGACACGCGAGGTGCTCGTCCTCGGCCACACCGGGTGCGGGTTGTTCGAACGGACCGAAGGGGAGCTCTCCGAGACGATAAGGAGCAAGAGCGGGCACAGGCCCAACACGGCGCTTGGCGCCTTCAACAACCTCGACGCGGCGGTCGACGAGACGGTAAACACCCTGCGGCGCTGTCCTTTTCTCGCTCACCGCGACCGGATCCGGGGATACGTCTATGACCTGGATGCCGGTTCCGTGCGGCCTGCCGGTGGAGAAGAGAATCGGACCGCCGGACCTACGCGGGCGCGCCCCATGACGGGCCTCGAGATGCTGCGCGCCGACGTCCTGGACCTGAAAACCCAACGACATCGGAGAGCTCCCTAGACAGGCCGGGGTCGGGTCTGGCGCCAAAGTAGAGTTAGCTCTGCATGGCCCCCATCGTCGAGGTCGATCGGCTCTCCAAGCACTTCGGCCGCGTCCACGCGGTCAATGACATCTCGTTCAGCGTCGCCGAGGGCGAGGTCTTCGGCTTCCTCGGCCCCAACGGCGCCGGCAAGACGACCACCATCCGCATCCTCCTCGGCCTGCTGCACGCGGACGGTGGCACCGCCAGGATCGGCGGCCACGACTGCTGGACCGACCACGCGAACGCCGCGCGGCAATTCGGGTCGACGCTAGAGCAGCCCGCCCTCTACGGCTTCCTGTCCGGCCGCGACAACCTCCGCCAGTTCGCGCGGATCCTCGGCCGCGTGGACGAGGCCCACATCAGCGAGCTGCTCGACCTCGTCGGGATGACCGAGCGGGCCGATGACAAGGTGAAGCGCTACTCCATGGGCATGCGGCAGCGCGTCGCGCTGGCCCAGGGCATGCTCGGCAAGCCGCGCTTGCTGATCCTGGACGAGCCGACCAACGGCCTCGACCCCAACGGGATTCACGGCCTGCGGGTGCTCCTGCGCAAGCTCGCGACCGAGCAGGGGATGACGATCTTCTTCTCGAGCCACCTCTTGTCCGAGGTCGAGGAGCTCTGCGACCGGGTCGTGGTGCTACATCGCGGCGAGGTCAAGGCTGCGGGGCCCCTCGACGAGCTCATGACCACGAAGGGCTTTAAATACCGCATCGATGTGTCGGACGTCGACCAGGCACTGGAAGTCCTGCGCCGGATCGATGGCGTCACCGCCGACCCGGGAACGATCAAGGACTCGATCACGGTCACCTCTCCGACCGACCAGGCGCGGATCATCAATCGCGCGCTGGTGTCGGCAGGCATAGGGGTCGACCAGCTCGTGCACACGCAAAAGGGCCTGGAGGACGTCTACATGGAGCTCACGGGCGCGACGCCCGGCGGCGCCCTGAGCTCACCGCCGCCGCCGCCTCCCACGCAGCCCGCCGCGGCGGCCAGGACCTGACGGTGTTCTTCAGCCTGGTCCGCAACGAGCTCGAGAAGACCTGGCGCAGCCGCTGGATCGTGTTCGCCGTGCTCGGCGGGTTGTTCCTGCTGATCGCCGGCGGCCTTTACACCTACTACGTGTTCAGCCAGCACCGCTGGAGCCCACCGCCGGCGGTCGCGTGGCAAACGACGGCCCACGACGAGATCGCCTCCAATCAGCAAACCATCGCGCAGCTGAAAGCCATCAAGCAGCAGCAGGGCCCCGAC
>DASWBB010000025.1:0-3933 GCA_036390875.1 Candidatus Dormiibacterota bacterium | reverse complement strand
TTCTTCCGGTAACACACGAGCGCCGACGACCGCCGTGACCCGGCCACGGAGGAGGCGGGCATCTCACTCGCTTCGCTGACAAGGGCCTACGTGATCCTCCGCCCCAACAGCCTGCGCATCAAGATAAGGAGGGCCGAAGGTTTGAGTCGCCAGCTCGGAGCCTCGCATAACGACTATGGGCGGCTCGATCGTTGTTACCTTCTGGACTGCGATGCATGCAGATGACCCGGTTCTGTGCGATTGAGGTCATTGGGGAGCCTTGCTAGCGATCGATAGGCCTGTGGTGGGACATTCTGGTCATAGCCGTCTTCAGCCTGGTGATCTATTACTGGGCGCAGGCAGTCCGGCTTCTCGCCGGAGAGGCCAAGGAACATTAGCATGCAAGCCATAGCGGTCGAGGGCGCCGAGACCTGACACCATCTTGCCGTCGGCGGCAGAGCGCACCATGTCAGGAGGCAGGAACCACACCGAAGGCACGGCTATCCTCCGCTCTGGCGCCTGGTTATCGCATTCCAGCCACCATCCACCGGGCTCCATGAACCGTTCGGCCGCGGCGACCCGCCAAAGCGGCCAGCGCATGTCTCCCTCCAGCCGCATCGCAGACGAGGCGCGGAGGACGGCCGCCGCTAGGCCCTGGGGTCACAGCACCTTGGAAAGGAACGCCTGGGTGCGCTGGTGCTGCGGATTGCTGAGCACGTCCCGCGGCGGGCCCGTCTCGGCGACCACCCCTTGGTCCATGAACACGAGGGTGTCCCCGACCTCCCTGGCGAACCCCATCTCGTGCGTCACCACGACCATTGTCATGCCGCTCCTGGCGAGATCGCGCATTACATCGAGCACCTCACCCACGAGCTCCGGGTCCAGTGCACTGGTCGGCTCATCGAACAGCATCAGCTTGGGTTTCATGGCGAGCGCCCGCGCGATCGCGACCCGCTGCTGCTGGCCGCCGGAGAGCTGGTTCGGGTACGCACGCACCTTGTCTTTCAGGCCCGCACGTTCAAGCAGCTGCACGGCGAGCTCGGATGCCGCCGCCCGCGGCACTCCCATCACATGGATCGGTGCCTCGATCACGTTGTCAAGCGCGGTCATATGCGGGAACAGGTTGAACCGCTGGAAGACCATGCCGATCTGCGCACGTTTCGCGCAGACTTCCTTGTCGCGCAGCTCGTACAGCTTGCCGCCTTGCTGCCGGTAACCCACAAGTTCGCCGTCGACCGACAAGCGGCCACCGTCGATCTTTTCCAGGTGGTTGATGCAGCGCAGGAGCGTGGACTTGCCCCCGCCGGAAGGACCGACGATGCACATGACCTCTCCGTGCGCGACCTCCAGGTTGATGCCGCGCAGCACCTCGAGCCGGCCGAAGTTCTTGTACACGCTCTCCGCGAGCACCATCGGCGTACCGCCCTCCCCCTGGACAGGCGGCTGGCCTTCGGCAAGAGCGCTCACCGTCCCTCCCTGTGCGGCGTCTGAGCCGGGAGCGCAGCCATCTCGTCATGGAAAGTGAACAGGCGCCGGCGGATCCGCTGCCACGGCGTCTGCGGCAGCTCACGCGCCGAACCGCGGGCGTAGTGCCGCTCGATGTAGTACTGGCCAACCGTGAGCACCGAGGTTGCGATGAGGTACCACAAGCTGGCCACGATCAGGAGCGGGATCGTCTTGAAGTTCACCGAGTAGATGAGCTGGACCGCGTAGAGGAGCTCGGTGACCGTGATCACGCTCGCCAGAGACGACGTCTTGAGCATCGAGATGGTCTCGTTGCCGGTCGGCGGGATGATCACGCGCATCGCCTGCGGAAGGATGATCCGGCGCATCGTGAGGGCCCGGGTCATGCCCAGCGCCTGCGCCGCCTCCACCTGGCCGTGTTCGACGGACAGGATGCCGGCCCGCACGATCTCCGCCATATAGGCACCCTCGTTCAGTCCCAGTCCGAGGATGGCCGCCGTGAGCGCGGTGACGAGGCTGTTGGCGTTCCCGTGCACGAACGACGGCCCGAACGGCACGCCGAGCGAGAACCGCGGGTAGAGGGCCGCCATGTTGTACCAGAACAGCAGCTGGACCAGGACCGGGGTACCGCGAAAGAACCAGATATACACCCAGCTCGCGCCGGACAGCAGCGGGTTCGCGGACAGCCGCATCACCGCGAGGATCACGCCGAGCACGATCCCGATCGCCATGCAGACCACGGTGAGGAGAATGGTGATCTCCAGGCCGTCGAGCACCCGGCGCGACAGGAAGTAGCTCCCGATGACCCCCCACTCGAAGCGGGGGTTCGTCACGAGGGAGTGCACGAACATCGCGATGAGGACGAGCACGACGACCGCGGCCACCCACCTCCCCGGGTGGCGGACCGGGACGGCCTTGATCTCTTCTGGCCGCCCGGTCCACTCCGGGGCATCCGTCGTTCGCGGTGCCGTCATTCCTTATTCCTACCCCCAGCTGTGCACGCTGCTCAGCCGGGTACCTGTGAGGCAGTCAGCTGGTCGCCCCGTTGATGACCGGGGTCGAGATGGCACCGGCCTGCACCCCCCACTTCTGAAGGATCTTGATGTAGGTGCCGTTCGCCATGAGCTGCTTCAGGGCGTCCAGGATCGGCTTGGCCATCCCGTTGTTCTTCGGGATCGCGATCCCGTACGGCGCGGTGCCGTAGGCCGGGCCGGACAGTTTGAACACGCCATTCGACAGCTTGACCTGGTAAGCAGCCGGGCCTGTGTCGGCCATCGACACGTCAGCCCGGCCCGAGGACAGCGCCAGGTTGGCGGCGTTCTGGTCGTTGAAGATCTCGACCGTCACGGCCGGCTTGCCCGCCGACTTGCACTTGGCCGCCTGCGCCTGCGCGTCGGCCTGCTGGGTCGTCCCCTTCTCCACCGAGACCTTATGCCCGCACAGGCCGGAAAGAGACGTGATGTTCGGCCCGCCGCTTGACTTGACGAAGAACGAGGTGCCGGACTCGAAGTAATCGACGAAGTCGACGGTCTTCTCCCGCACCTTGGTGTCGCTGAACGACGACATCCCGAGGTCGTACTTGCCTGAGCCGAGGCCGGGGATGATCGTGTCGAATGTCGCGTTGACCATGCTTACCTTGAGGCCGAGCACCTGTCCGAGGGCCTTGGCCAAGTCGGCGTCCCAGCCGATCACGGTGTGGCCGTCGGACGCGATGAACTCGTTGGGCGCGTACGTGGCATCCGCGGCCACCGTGAGCGTCCCCTTCGACTTGACAGCGGCCGGCACTTCGGCCGCAATCGAACTGACCGGGCTAGCTGCTGAACTGGTGGCTGCTGAACTGGTGGCTGCGGGCTTCGTGCTGCTGGCGCTGCTACCGCAGCCGGTGACGACCAGCGCAGTGACGGCAAGCAGCGTGCCGCCAGCGAGCACCGGGTTCCATGTTCTGTGAGCTCTCACGAGAAACTCCGAGCTTATGGACAGATAGATCCAACGATGGTAGCTGCTTAGCTCGTCACCTTGATCGCGCTGGCGTAACGCCGTGATTCCGGGTTCTCCAGGGATCCCTTCGCTGTGCGCGACATGGCACTGGAGTGCCCCACGGGGACCTTTTGTAACACGTGACAGCGTGACGTAGGCTCCCCGCTCATCTCCTTCAATGCCCTCACTGGGCATCGCCCCGCACCCCGGAGGCTGCGCTGGCCCCGCGAAGATGCCAGCGCAGGATGCGGCACCGGTTTCAGGCGCCGTTCCGGCGGGTGCTTCTTTTCACCTGCTGGAGATTAGGGGTAGGGTCGGCTGCCCGGCGAGGTCCCGTGTTCGTGTTGGATGAACCCGTTCCTTTTCCGGACAGCCTCCCTCCAAACCCGGCGTGCCCGCTTTCCGGGCACCGGGCTTTCCAGCGATTTATGCCGCGTGCGCGACCGGGTTCGCGTGGATGTATTCATGGCAGTCAGCGCAGACGATGAGCGTCTTGCGCCGTTTTTTCGCCAT
>DASWBB010000024.1:0-19715 GCA_036390875.1 Candidatus Dormiibacterota bacterium | reverse complement strand
ATCCCTACGCGCGCATCGTCTCCATCGACGCCGGCGAAGCGCGATCGATGCCCGGCGTGGAAGCCGTCCTCACACATGAGGACGTGCCGGGCCGCAAGGTCTACGGCCTCGAGATCCCGGACCAGCCGGTGCTGGCGATGGGCGTGGTGCGCTACTGGGGCGAGGCGGTGGCGCTGGTCGCTGCGGACCACCCCGAGCGCGCGCGGCGCGCTGCCCGTGCGGTCCGTGTCGAGTACGAGGTCCTGTCGCCGTTGACCGATCCAGAGCTTGCGCTCGCCGATGACGCGCCGAAGCTGCATCCCGACGGCAACATCACGCGCCGCATCAAGATCCGCCGCGGCGATCAGAGCGCGCATGCCGACGTCGTGGTCACTGGCGAGTACCAGGTCGGCATGCAGGACCAGGCCCCCCTCGGCCCCGAGTCGGGCCTTGCGATTCCCGACGCCGAGGGCGGCGTCGACCTCTATATCGCCACGCAGTGGCTGCACATCGACCGCGACCAGCTGGCGGGCTGCCTGGGGCTGCCGCCGGAGAAGGTCCGGCTGACGATGGCGGGCATCGGAGGCGCATTCGGGGCTCGCGAAGACCTTTCGATGCAGGCGCACGCATGCTTGCTGGCGCTGCGAACTGGAAGGCCCGTGAAGATCGTTTACGGACGCGCCGAATCTTTCGTCGGCCACGTCCATCGGCATCCAGCGCGCATGCGTTACGAGCACGGCGCCACGCGCGAGGGCAAGCTCGTCTACGTCAAGGCCCGCATCATGCTCGACGGCGGCGCGTACGCTTCGAGCTCGACCGCCGTCATCGCCAACGCCTGCTGCTTCGCCGTGGGGCCGTACGACTGCCCCAACGCAACCGTCGACGGTTGGGTCGTCTACACGAACAATCCGCCCTGCGGCGCCATGCGCGGCTTCGGTTCAGTGCAGAACTGCTACGCGCACGAGGCCCAGATGGACAAGCTCGCGGCCGCCCTGGGGATGGACCCCGTGGACCTGCGCATCCGCAACGCGATGGAGACCGGGAGCAGCCTGATCACCGGGCAGGTCGTGGACGGTCCGGCCCCAGTCGCGGAGCTTCTGCGCCGGGTCCGGGCGTTTGCGCTGCCGCCGGCGGCTGCGCATGGCCACCTGGATCTGACTTCGATGCCCGGAGGCGTATCGAACACCACGCATGGCGAAGGGGTGCGCCGCGGCGTGGGCTACGCGCTGGGCTTCAAGAACGTCGGCTACTCCGAAGGCTTCGACGATTACTCGACTGCCCGGGTTCGGCTGTCGGTCGTGGGCGGCCGGCCGCGCGTCGAGGTGCATACGGCCGCTGCGGAGGTAGGCCAGGGCCTGGTCACTGTGCAGGCGCAGATCGCCGGCACAGAGCTCGGTGTGCACGACGTGGTCGTCCTCACCGCGGACACGCAGGTCGGCTCGGCCGGCTCGTCCTCCGCGTCACGGCAGACCTACATCACCGGCGGTGCGGTCAAGGCTGCTTGCGAAGCGGTGCGCGAGCGCGTGCTCGCGCTTGCGGAGTCGGAGCTGTCAGCGCTGCGTCGCGAGGTTGCAAAAGGATCGGGTGGTTGGCGGCTCGAGAGCGACTCGATCGTCTCCCATGACGGCGCCGCGGTCATCACGCTCGCGACGTTGCTGGGCGAGGAGGTGATCGAGGAGACCCGCGAGTTTCGGCCCCGGCGCACTTCCAGGCTCGATCCCGAGACGGGCCAGGCCAATGCGCACATGCAGTACGCGTTCGCCGCCCATCGCGCGGTGGTCGACGTCGACACGGAGCTCGGGCTCGTCAAGGTCGTCGAGCTGGCGACGGCCCAGGATGTCGGCAAGGCGATCAACCCGCAGGCTGTGGAGGGGCAGCTTGAGGGCGGCGCGGCCCAGGGTCTCGGGTTGGCCGTCATGGAGGAGATCCAGGTTGCGGGCGGCGTGATCCGGAATCCTTCTTTCACGGACTATCTCCTTCCGACCACACTCGACATGCCGCCCGTGCGGATGGACATCCTCGAGCTTGGCGATCCGAACGCGCCTTATGGGCTCAAGGGCGTCGGCGAGCCGCCGACGATCTCGTCGGGCCCGGCGATTCTCGCCGCGATCCGCGCGGCCAGCGGCCGCAACCTCTCTCGCGTGCCTGTGCGCCCGCAAGACATCGTCGATTCGTGACCGCATCGCTCCTCATCCGCGCCGGTCTGGTCTTCACCGGCGACCGCGAGATCGAAGGCGGCTGGGTCCTCGCTCGGGACGGCATGATCGCCGAGGTGGGTTCGGGGGATGCGCCGCCGGCCGACGAGGTCGTCGATTCGCCCAATTGCGTTGCGGTGCCTGGTCTCGTCAACGCCCACGACCACATGTACCAGTGGGCCACGCGCGGGTACGCGCCGGACGGCACCCTGTTCGAATGGCTGCGCGCCCTCTATCCAGTGTGGGCGCGCATCGACGCCGAGATCGTGCGCGCTGCCGCGCGCGCCGCGATGGCACGTTTGCTCCTGTCCGGCTGCACGCTGTCGACCGACCACCACTATGTGTTCCCACGCGGCGAAAAGGGAATCTTCGAGGCGCTCGTGGACAGCGCGCGCGAGCTGGGTCTGAGGTTCCATCCCTGCCGGGGGTCGATGTCCCTGGGAGAGTCGAAGGGCGGGCTGCCTCCAGACAGCGTGGTCGAGGACGAGGACGCGATCCTCGCGGACACAGAAGCGATGATCAAGCGCTTTCACGACCCGAAGCCCGGCTCGATGTGCCGGGTGACGGTCGCGCCATGCTCGCCGTTCTCGGTCACGCCGGAGCTGATGCGCGAGTCGGCTGCGCTCGCGCGACGGCATGGCGTGCGCTTGCACACGCACGTGGCCGAGACTCTTGACGAGGAGAAGTTCTGCCTCGAGCGATTCGGCAAACGGCCTATGGAGCTGATGGAAGACCTCGGCTGGACGGGCGGTGACGTGTGGTACGCCCATGGCATCCACCTCAACGACGCCGAGGTAGATCGGGTCGCGGAAACGAAAACCGGGATCGCGCACTGCCCTTCGAGCAACATGCGTCTGGGCGCGGGAGCCTGCAGGGTCGCCGACCTCATCGATGCGGGAGCGCGGGTTGGACTCGGGGTCGACGGCTCCGCCAGCAACGAAGACGCCAACATCGCAATGGAAGTCCACGAGGCGCTGCTGCTGGCCAGGGTCAACGGTGGGCCGAACGCGCTCGATGCGCGGAGCGCGTGGCGGCTTGCGACCAGGGGCGGCGCCGAATGCCTCGGACGGGAGGACTGCGGGACGCTCGAGGTGGGGAAGTGCGCCGACGTGGCCCTCTATCGGGTCGACGATCTGGCCCACGCAGGCATCGCCGACCCGCTGGCGGGGCTCGCGCTGGCGCCGCCCGCGCGCGCGTCGGCCGTGATCGTGAACGGGCGCGTGGTTGTGTACGACGGCAGGCTGCTGACCGCCGACGAGGACGAGATCGCGCGCGAGATCGCGGCTACGAGCGCCCTGCTGGCCGGATGAAGCGACCGCGGCCGGGGTCCTCGCCGCGGACGAGCGTCTTGACCGTGCGTCCGCGAATCCTTTGCCCTTCGTGCGCGCTGAACTGGTTCTTGTAGAGGAGGTCCTCACGCCGCACGAGGTCTTTGTGGCCAAGATCGACCAGCCACAGGTCGGCATCGAAGCCCGGCGCGATGTCGCCCTTGCCTTGCATTCCGAACCGACGGGCGATGTTGGTCGACGTCACCGCGACTATCACCCGCAGGTCGCGCTCGTGAGCCAGCAATAGCTGCCGTGTCGACTGGCAGCCCGAGATGCCGCCCCAGATCTTGCGAAAGTCAGCGCCCTGCTTGAGGTCGAGGGTGCTCGGGGAGTGGTCGGACACCACGATCGGCAAGACTGGCATCGATTCGGCGCGGAATGGAGGCGCGCACTTGGCGATGCCACCGATGCGGGCCATGTCCCGATCGACATAGAGCATGTAATGAGGGCATGTCTCCCCGCTTACGTCGTACTCCGTGCGGATGATCAGCTCCGCGCCGGCCACCGTGCTGACGTGCACGATGTGCAAGGGGCAGCCCGCCTCGGCCGCCCACTCGGCGGCCTTTTCAATGGCCGAAACCTCAGCCGCAACCGGCCGCGATTCGATGAAGTCAGCGGCCGATGGGCCACGCGGCTCGCGCAGCTCCGCGGGGTCTTCGGCGTGGACCAGCAGGATCGATCCCAGCTCGGCAATTCGCTTCATGCCTTCGCGCAGCGTCCGTTCGTCGGCGGCCGGAAATTCGTCGATGCCGCTCGGGCACATGAACGCCTTGAAGCCCATGACGCCTCGCCGGACCAGCGGCTCCAGCTGGTCGAGGTTGCCCGGCACCAGCCCGCCCCACAACCCGAAGTCGATCTTCGACGAGCGCTTCATCGCCTCGAGCTTCAGGTCGAACGCCCGGACGTCCGTCGTCACGGGGAGGTTGTTCAGGGGCATGTCGATGAAGCTCGTGTAGCCGCCCGCGGCGAGCGCCGCCGACCCGTGCGCGATGTCCTCCCACTCCGTCCGGCCCGGCTCGTTGAAATGGACGTGCGAGTCGATGCCGCCCGGAAACACATGCAGACCCGACGCGTCGAGCTCTTCGCCGTCATCGGCAAGGTTCGATCCGACCGCTGTGATCTGGTCGCCGGCGATCACGATGTCGGCCTTTTCGACACCGCGGGCTGTCACGACCGTGCCGCCGCGGATGATCATTCCTTCGCCAGCAGCTCCAGGAACCGGCCGAGCACATCGATCGCCACCGCGACGTCCTCCGTCTTCACAGATTCGGCGGGGTTGTGGCTGACGCCTCCCTTGCAGCGAACGAAGAGCATCCCGACCTCGGTGAGAGCCGACATGGCCACCGCATCGTGCCCGGCGCCGCTGGCCAGCTCCACAACCGGTTGGCCGAGCTCCTGGACGGCCCGCGAGAGCGTCGAGACCAGGCGCCTCGAGCTTGGCACCGTCGCGTTTTCGCTGATCTGACTGCTTGCGACTGCGATATGCCGGTGTTTCGCAATCTGCGCCGCGACATCCAGAAGGGTCCGCGAAGCAGCCGCACGCTCGGAGTCGTCCGCATGCCGGACGTCGAGGCTGAGCGTCACTTCTCCAGGGACCACGTTGGCGGCGCCTGGGCGCACCTCGAGCTGCCCGACAGTGGCGACGAGTCCCTCGTTGCCGCCGGCGTAGCTCTCGACCGCCTGCACGAATACGGCGGCGGCGGCAAGGGCATCGCGTCGCTTGTCCATCGGCGTCGTACCGGCGTGGGCAGACTCGCCCGTAAATGTGATGCGAAAGCGGGCCTGGCCCGCAATGGCCGAGACCACGCCGACCGGCAGGTCCCGCGCCTCCAGCACCGGTCCCTGCTCGATGTGAACCTCGCAGTAACCCAGCAGAGGGGCGCCGCTCCACCTGTCGTGATCGATCCGCTCGGGGTCGCCGCCGAACGCGCGGATCGCGTCGCGCATGCTGATGCCATCGGCGTCGGTGCGGCCGAGGTCAGCGGGGTCGAATGTTCCCGCCACGGCGCGGCTGCCGAGGTACGTCGAGCCGAAACGCAATCCTTCCTCGTCGGCGAAGGCGAGGACCTCGATCGCAAAGGGCAGGCGCGTGCCTGCGTCGTGCAGGCGCTGCACGGCGGCGATCGCAACCGTCACACCGAGAGGTCCGTCGTACTTGCCGGCGTTGCGGACGGAATCGAGATGGGAACCGAGCAGCAGCGTCTTCTCTCCCGTGCCCTCGAACCGGCCCCGAAGGTTGCCGACGCTGTCGCGGCGCACGGCCATTCCGGCCTCGCGCATCCATTCGCCGGCGACCTCGTGGGCGCATCGCATGGCCTCGGAGGCAAAGGGTCGGGTGATGGCGCCCGGCTCCTCGCTGCACCTGGCCAGGTAGTGGCACCGCTCGATGACGATTCGGGCCAGCGTCACGCCGGCTCGGTGAAGGTGATCTCCTGCGCGCCCTCCCACAGAACGCGCCGTCCGAGCTCAGCCAGCTGGTCGTTGCCCTCGTAGATCGTCGCGAAGTGGTTCCCGGCCAGCTGGCCGGCCTTGCTCGCGAAGACCGTCGGGCCGAAAGGGAAGAGGATCTCGGTCTCGCTCAAGCCGCCCGGGTACAGCAGCAGGTGGCCCGGAGCCGGATAGCTGGTCTGGTTCTCGTAGCCGAGGTCGAGGTCGAGGTCGCCGAAGGGGATCCAGCCTGCCTCGCCGCTCCATCGGGCCTGGATGAGCTTCGTCGCCAGCGGCAGCATGGCGCGGAACCTGGCGCAGGTCTTGGGCGCGCGCTCCGTCTCGAGCCGGGCCGCAAAGCGAAGGTCGGCAACTCCGATCTGGATCACGCCGGTCCAGGTCTCAAGAAGTCGACGGCCTCCTCGCGGCCATTCCAGACCACCGTCGTGTGTGAGGGTTCGGTGCGGGCCACCACCTTGCCACCGCGCAGCACGAGCTTGCGCGGAGCGACCAATCGGATCGCGTCCATCTCGGTTGGCGCCGCGAAGGCGCACAGGTCGGCCCTGCTGCCCGGAAGCAGCCCGTAGTCCTGGAGGCCGAGGGCGCTGGCGGGGTTGAAGGTGATCATGTCGATCAAGGTGCGCAGCTCGCTGTGGCCCGACATCTGGCCGTAATGCGCGAGCACGAACGCCGCCTGCAGCGGGTCGCCGTAACCGAGCGGGTACCACGGATCCATCACCGAGTCGTGGCCGACGCACACGTTGACCCCGGCCGCGAGCAGCTCCTTGACGCGGGTGTGCCCGCGACGGATCGGGTATCCGTCGAAACGGCCCTGGAGCACCGAGTTGTCGAGCGGGTTGGTGACCATGTGCATCTGGGCCCGCTTCAGGTTGTTGATCAGCCGGTAGGCGTAGGCGGCGTTGTACGAGTGCATGGCGGTCGTGTGGCTGGCGGTGACCCGCCCGCCCATCCCGAGCCGGATCGTCTCGGCGGCCATCACCTCCACGAAGCGCGAGTGGTCGTCGTCCGTCTCGTCGCAGTGAATGTCGACGCGCAGGCCCTTGTCGGCGGCCAGAGACATCGCGAACTTGACCGAGCGCTCGCCGTATTCACGTGTCAGCTCGAAGTGGGGGATGGCGCCCACGACGTCGACCCCCAGGTCGACGGCACGCCGCATCAGGTCCTCGCCGCCTTCGAACGACATGATCCCCTGCTGCGGAAACGCGACGAGTTGCAGCGTCATCTGGTCTCCGATCTCTTTCCGCAGCTCGAGGAGGGCCCGCACCGCGCGCAGCTCCGGGTCGCAAACATCGACGTGACTGCGCACGAACTGGACCCCGTTGGCGAGCTGCCACCGGAGCACGGTGCGGACTCGGCGCTTGACATCGTCGACGGTCAGGTGTTTGACCCGCTCGGCCCAGATGGCGATGCCCTCGAACAGAGAGCCCGATTGGTTGTGTCGCGGCTCGCCCACGGTGAGCACGGCGTCGAGGTGGATATGGGGCTCGACCAGGGCCGGCGTGACCAGCGCGCCCCCGAGGTCGATGACCTGGCGCGCCTCGGGCTCGGGCTCCGCGATCCGCCCGTCGCGGACGCAGATCTCCCTCGTGTCTGCCTCTCCGGCGATCCGGGCGCCCTTCAGGAGCAGATCGAGCATCGACAGGAGGCTAGCAGAGACCTAAACTTCCAGCGTTTAGGCAGTCGGTTTGTCCAGGGGGAAGGACTATGCAGACGGCTGAGGAAGTAGAGAAGCACGTACCGATTCGGGAGGGCGTGTACGGGGAGGCCGTCGCCACCGTCGAGCCGGGTGGCGTCGAGTACATCGCTCTCAAGGAGAGGCACGGCAAGCCGATCCAACTGTTCTACACATGGCTCTCCCCGAACCTGGAGTTCGCCACGGTCTTCGTGGGCGTCCTGGGCGTGGCCGTCTTCGGGCTGAGCTTCTGGGAGACGGCACTGGCGATCCTCATCGGCAGCGCCCTCGGTTCGTTGACACACGCCGTGCTTTCGTCGTGGGGCCCGAGGTTCGGAGTGCCGATGATGGTCGAGAGCCGCGGAGCGTTCGGCTTTCTCGGCAACATCCTTCCTGCGGGGCTGAACGCGTTCACCGGTTCGATCGGCTGGTTCATCGTCAACAGCGTCAGCGGCGCATTTGCCCTCCAGGCCCTGGCGCTCATCGTCAACTGGGACGTCCCTTTCTGGTTGTCGTTCCTCGTCATCGTCGTCGCTCAGGTACTGATTGCGACTTTCGGGCATAACTTCATCCACGTGTTCGAGAGGTGGTCGCTGCCACTGCTGGGCGTGGTCTTCATCCTCGCCACCATCTTCATCTTCAGCAAAGCCAACCTCGGGGTGGCGGCCAACCCCGGACCGATCGGGCACTTCGGCGCGTTCACCCTCCTGCTGACGGCGACGTTCGGATACGCGGCGGGCTGGAATCCGTACGCGGCCGACTACACGCGTTACCTGCCCCCGACCACCAACCGGACCATGGTCGGATTCTGGGCCGGCATGGGAGTCTTCGTATCGTGCGTGGTCATCGAGCTGGCCGGCGCTGCGCTGGCCACCGTCTCCGGCACGAAGTGGGGGCCCACCGACATCCCGACCGTTCAGCTCCGAGTGGCCATGCCCGACTGGCTCTATTACCTCACCCTCCTCTGTATTGCGGTCGGCGCGGTGGCTGCGAACGCGATCAACATCTACAGCGGCACGATGTCACTGGTGGCGGTCGGCATCCGTGAGATGGGCATGACGCTCCGCCAGAGGCGTGCGGTCCTCGCTGTGACGGCGGGCGTCCTCGGCTACCTGATCGGCGTCATCGGACAGGCCAACGTCGGACCTGGCAGCAAGTACGAGTCCTTCCTCCTGCTCATCAGCTACTGGATCGCCGGGTGGCTGGCCGTCGTGCTGGTCGACTACTGGCTGCGGAAGGGCGACTACGGAGACGAGTCGCAGTTCTACGACACCAAGCACGAGCGCTGGCAGGGGGTCGTAGCGATGGCTGTCGGTGTCGCTGTGTCCGTTTACCTCTTCGGAAACGTCTTCGGCGTTTACGTGGGACCGATCCCGAGCGGAAATCCGGGGCTTGGCGACATCACCTTCCTCGTCACTTTCGTATTGACGGCGGCGCTCTACTACGCGTTCGGCATGATGTCCCCTCGCAAGGCCACGGCCGGATCGCGGGCGGCATAGAAACCAAGCAGAATCACGAGGCGCCGCCGCCGTCGCGGCGGCGCCCCGACACCACGTGACCCAGATGGCCGGCCCCGGACCGATCGGAAGAAGCCTGAAGCGGTTGGAGGACGGGCGCCTTCTCCGCGGCGCTGGTCAGTTCGTCGATGACCTGCAGCCGGAGGGTCACCTACATGTCAGCTGCCTGCGGAGCCCGATCGCCAGCGGCCGGATCATCCGGCTCGACACCTCCGCGGCTCGGGCGGCGCCCGGCGTGGTCGCGGTTTTCACCGCCGCCGACCTCGAAGGCACTTGCGGCCCGCTCACTGTTCATCTGACCACTAGCGGCGCACTGTCGCCAGAGCGGCCGATCCTGGCTTCAGATCGTGTTCGCTTCACCGGCGAGATCGTGGCGGCGGTCGTTGCCGGCAGTCGATACCAGGCGGACGACGCGCGCGAGCTGATTGGGCTGGACATCGATCCGAGTCCAGCCGTGACCACGTTCGAGGGCGCGATGGCCGTCGGGGCGCCGCAGGTCCACGACTCGGTGCCCGGGAATCAGTATTACCTGGGGCATCGCAGCTTCGGTGACGCCGGCCGAGCCTTTGCCGAGGCGGACCTAGTGGTCGAGGGGGAGGTCACCCACCCCCGGGTGTCGGCGGCTCCGATCGAGGGCCGCGGCGCCATCGCGATGCCTGATGGAGAGGGTGGCGTGGTCGTGTGGACCTCCACCCAGGTCCCGCATCTCGCGGCCGACGCGATCGCCGAGACGCTGACGCTTGATGCGCGGAAGGTGCGGGTCGTGGCCGCCGACGTCGGCGGTGGTTTTGGCATCAAGGCGCAGGTCTACCCGGAAGAGATCTTGCTGGCGTGGATCGCCAGGCGCATCAACAAAGCGGTCAAATGGATCGAGACCAGGTCGGAGCACTTCCAGGCGGCCAGCCACGCCCGCGACCAGCGCATCCGGTTCAGCGCCGCGGTGCGCCGCGACGGCCGCGTCCTGGGCCTGCGGGCGACTGTCCTCTCCAACATCGGTGCTTATGGGATCAGGCCGTTTGGTCCTCTGCTCGACCCGATGACATGCGCCGGCCTCATCCCCGGGCCGTATGACATTCGCGATTACGAGTACGACTCGTACGCGATCGCGACCAACAAGTGCCCTGAAGGTCCCTATCGAGGCGTCGGGATGGTCACCGCCGTGCTTGCGCATGAGCGGCTGATGGATCTGATCTCCGCGCGGCTCTCACTGGACCCCGCGGAGGTGCGCCGCATCAACTTCGTCACACCGGCGCAGATGCCATATGTGGCCGCCACCGGCCATCCCTATGAGTCGGGGGACTATCGCGTCGGCATGGACGCGGCCCTCACCGCGTTCGGCTATCAGGAGGCACGCCAGGAGCAGGCCCGCGCGAAAGCCGAAGGTCGCCTGCTGGGCATCGGCATCGGCTCGTACGTGGAGTTCACCGGCGCCGGCTCGTCCACTTTCAAGGGTCGCGGTATGGCGGACATCCCGGGCACCGATACGGCACGTCTGTGGCTCGCCGACGACGGCCGCGTGCACATGCAGACGACCTGTCCCGCGATCGGCCAGGGCGCGCACACGACATTCGCGCAGGTGGCCGCCGCAGGCCTGGGAATCGATCCGGAAAGCGTCGTCGTCGAGCAGACCGACACGGGCAAGGTTGGACATGGAACCGGGTCGTTCATGAGTCGCGGTTCGGTGACCGCGGCGACGAGCACGTATCGCGCGGCGGGGCTGCTGCGCGAGGCGATCCTCAACGCAGCTTCGTGGCGGCTCGACCAGCCGGCCGAGCGGCTGTCGATCGGCGCCTCGACCATCCTTGTCGACGGCGAGCAGTCCGGTGTGACTTTGATGCAGCTCGCGGCCAGCGATCCGGCCGGCAACGGGGGCAACACCCTGGACGTCTCGGTGACGTACGACCCCGTGCAAGCCTCCCATCCGTATGCCACCCACGTCTGCCTGGTCGAGGTTGACTCCGACACCGGCGCCGTGCAGATCCTTCGCTACGTGGTCGCGGAAGATTGCGGCGTGCTGATCAACCCGATGATCGCCGAAGGCCAGGTGGTGGGCGGAGTCGCCCAGGGACTCGGCGCCGTGCTGATGGAAGAGATCACTTACGGAACGGACGGTCAGCTTCTGAGTGGAACCTTCCTTGACTACCTCATCCCGAGCGCGAGCGAGGTACCTTCGGTCGAGATCAAGCACCTCGTCACTCCCTCGACCGTGCATGAGCTGGGGACCAAAGGAGTGGGCGAAGGCGGAACCATCGGCGCGACAGCCGCATTGGCGAACGCGATCGCGGACGCCCTGTCCCTCACCGACGTCACGCTGCCGCTGACGCCCGACCGCATCATCGCCTCGATCCGGTGACGGAGCCGTACGACCCGGTCAGCTACCTGGAATGGAATGCCCGGCGCCGTCCGCACGCCGCCGCCGTTTGGGACGGTCGCGAGATCGACTTCGAGGAGCTGCTCGAGCACGTGCGCCGGTTTCAGCGCCGGCTCGCGGCCGTCGGGGTGCGCACCGGAGATGTAGTCGGCGTTCAGCTCCCGAACATCTGGGAGTACCTCGCCCTGGAGCTCGCGATACCGGACCTCGGCGCGGTGATCCTCCCCATGCCCATGAGCCTTGGCGAGCACGAGCTGCGCTGGCTGAGCGAGAAGACCAAGCCTGTTCTCACGGTCACGATCGCCGGCCTGGATGGCCTTCCGGACGCAGGCTCGTACTCGCCGTCGACGGTGGATCGCGATCCAGATCGGATCGTCGAGATAGCCATGACATCGGGCACGACGGGCACCCCCAAGCTCGCATCGCTGTCGGCGCGCCTCAAACAGGTCACCTTCGAGAGCTTCACCGCGAGGCTCGAGATCAGCGAGGACGATCGTGTGCTTCCGATGACGCCTCTCACCCAGGGCATCGGCGGCATGTGCCTTTACTGTCTTCGCGTGGGCGCAGCTCTTGTCATGCTGCACGAGCCGCACTGGACTCCAGAGCATTGCCTCGCCGTCGCCGACCGGTCGAAAGCTACCGTGCTGGTCGGCGTGCCCACCAACGTGATCAGGATGCTGAACCACCCGTTTCGCACACCGCCTTCGTTGCGCGCGGTTGCGGTCGCCGGCGCCCCCTTGCCCCCTGAGGTCGCCGAGCGCTGGGAAACGTCAACCGGTGTGCCGATCTCGAGCTTCTACGGCTCCATGGACGCCGGCCAGCTGGCCGTGGCGAGCCCGTCCGACCCGCAGGCTGTTCGCTGGACCACGGTCGGGCGGCCGCACGATCGCGCCGAGTGGCAGATCGTCGACCCAGCGGCCGACGCGGTCGGCCGCGGCCAGATAGGGGAAGTCTGCATGAGAGGCGATCTGGTGCAAGACCGCTACTGGGGCGAGACATTCGGGCCGTACTCCGAAGACGGATGGGCTCACATGGGCGACCTGGGTTTTGTCGACGACGCCGGCTATCTCCACGTCGTCGGCAGGGTCAAGGACATCATCATCAGGGGCGGAACGAACATCAACCCCTACGAGGTCGAGTCGATGATGCGCGCGCTTCCGGCCGTGAGGGATGTCTGCGTCGTCGGGCGCCCAGACCCTGAGCTCGGCGAAGTACCGGTCGCATTCGTCGTCGGCGACCTGACGCAGGAGGGGCTCGACCGATTTCTCAAAGAGCGAGGATTGGCTCGATACAAGTGGCCGGTGGCGATCCATCGTCTCGGGGAGCTTCCCCTGTCCGGACCAGGCAAGGTTAACCGCAAGATGCTGAGTGAACATGCGCGCGCGTTGTAACGACATCGAGGTGGCGTGGTTCGAGGCCGGGCGTGGCGATCCCCTCATCCTGATTCACGGATTGGCCGACGACCACAGAGCCTGGCGCCGAGCTCTTCCCGATCTCATGCTTCGACATCGCGTGCTCATGTACGACTTGAGGGGACATGGAGGCACGAGCCTCGGCCGGCCCGACGGGACTTTGAGTCAGCTCGGTGGGGACCTGGCTGCGCTCATGGACGCGGCCGGAGTCGATCGCGCTCACATCGCGGGATTCTCTCTGGGCGGCACCATAGCGATGCGGTTGGCGATCGACCATCCGGCCAGGGTCCGCGGGCTCGTCCTCGTGGCGACGTCAAGTCGCGTCGGGCGCGTCGCAGCAGACTGGTATCGCCAGCGCGCGGAAATGGTCGACCGCGGCGACCCGAAACTGCGCGAGACGCTCGACCGCGACGCTGCCGATGTCTACGCCGAGTCTGCGTCCGAGCTGCCGGACGGGCTCCTCATCCGGCGCGAGTCGACGGCCGACCCCCGCGGATACGGCAATGCCTGCGCTGCCATGGCGGCGCTGAACGCGGCGCCGCTCGACCCGGAGTTGAGCCGGATATCCGCGCCGACGTTGATCGTGGCGTCGGACAAGGACCGACATTGCCCCCCGAAAGCAGCCGAGATCATCGCCGCCGGCATCCTGGGCAGCCGGCTCGAGATCATTCCCGGGGCCGGCCATCCCATCCCGGTCGAGAAGCCTCGCGAGCTGGCGGCCTCCACCAACTCCTTCCTGGCCCAAATTGGCTGAGACGCTGCGGCGTGAGTGGGGCGCCCGCGAGATCCTTACGCTGACCATCGACCGGCCCGACCGCCGCAATGCGCTCGATCCAGAGCTGCTCACGGCGCTGGCCGAAGCCCTGCGCGACGACGGAGAGCGCGCGTCCGCGGTCATCCTCCGGGGAGCCGGCACCGAGGCCTTCTCCTCCGGCTACGACCTGTCGCGGCTGACGGGGACCGTCGACGACCTCGAGGCAGACCGATACATCGGCGAGGCAGCCACGGCGCTGCGTGAATGTCCCGCGCCCGTGATCGCGAGGCTGCAGGGGCACTGCCATGGGGCCGCGGTCGAGCTCGCGATGAGCTGCGACATTCGGATCGCCGCCGACGACCTTAGGCTTTCTGTCCCCGCGGTGAGCCTCGGCGTGGTTTATCGATTCCAGTTCGTGGCCCGCCTGATGCAGATCTGCGGCATCGCCCGGGCCTCGGACCTCTTGCTCGCCATGCCTGAGCTCGATGCCGAACGGGCCGCGGCCTGGGGACTCGTGACTGAAGTCGTAGCGAGGTCGGAGATCGACAGCCGGGTTCACGCGCTGGCTGAAAATCTGGCCGCCGCTCCGCGGACCGCCGTTCGAGGCACCAAGGCGAGCCTTGACCTCCTGGCCCGACGCGGGATCTCGGGCGAAGACCTCCTGCTGGCCCAGCAGCTGCGCGAAGCGGCGGCGGCCAGCCCGGAGCGACACGCCGCCGTGACGCGACGGAAGCAATCCATGTCGCGTCGCTCCCGTGCGGACAAGAGATGACCGAATTCGACGTCAGCGTCGGGATCAGCCCCCGGCAGTCGTTCGAAAGCTGGGCCACGTTCGTCGCGGAGCTCGAACGGGACGGCGTGCGGCGGATCTGGGTCATCGATTCGCAGCTGGCAATGAAAGATGTCTATGCGGGACTCGTCGTCGCTGCACTGAAAACCACTCGGGTCGGTCTCGGCACGGGCGTCACAAATGCGGTGACGCGGCATCCCTCGGTAACCGCCAACGCGATCGCGGCGGTCGCGGAGATCTCGCACGGCCGCGCGTTGCTCGGCCTCGGCGCAGGCGATTCCGCCTTGTACGGCATCGGGCTGAAGCCGCAAAGAGTGGCCGAAGTAGAGGCGGCGATCGCATTCTTCCGGGCTAACGTGGACGCAAGGGTTCCGATTCACCTCGCCGTCAGCCAGGAGCGCATGTGCGAGCTGGCGGGTCGGACCGCGGACGGCGCGATCGTGATGGGGCCGGCGCAACCGGACATGGTGCGAAAGCAGGTCGAGTGGATCGAAACCGGACTGAAGGCCGCCGGCCGCCAGCGATCCGGCTTTGAGATCGCGTTCATGGCCACCATGTCGAGCTCGCTGGAAGACGTGCGTTCGTGGGCGTCCACGCAAGCGCGCTTGCTTGGCCACTACAAGGAGCTTCCCACCAGCCTTTCTCCGTTTCGCAACGAGATCGCAGCGAGCGCCGAGGCTTACGACTACACGCAACACCTGTCTACGACCGCAGAGCACAGCACCGTGGTTTCGGATGACCTGACGCGCGCCCTGGCGATTGTGGGCTCCTCGGCGGAGTGCGCCGGCCGGCTGCGCGACCTGCAGGCAGTGGGGATCGACGCGTTCATCTTTCCTCTCGCCGGCCGTCACCGCGCGGAGCGCTGGCGCGCGATCCGCGATGAGGTCCTCGCTCAGATCATCGTGTAGCCGCCGCTTACCGACAGGGTTTGGCCGCCGTGTGTCTTGGGTCGAGGCGCTCGGCGAGAGCCGAGCGGCTACGCGAGAGAGCCTTTGGCTTCGGCCCCGGCCCGTGCTCCGACGAAAGTCAGTCCGAGCGCCGCCAGCACGCCGATCTCCGCCGCCTGCTTCCAGTGGCGCGAGGCTGCGGCCACTTCCTGGCGTGCGTCGAGCAGCTCCGCATAGCTCATGTGCGCGTCGCGGAGCCGGTCCGGCATGCCGAGCTCTTCGAGGATCCGAATCGCGGTCTCGAAATTGTCATCGGCCAGCGATCGGTTGCCGGTTCGCTCCTCGAGCCGGCCCAAGAGCAGGCGGGCGTTGGCGAGCACGATCCGTTCGCCTACTGCCTGAGCAACCTCCAGGGCCTGCTCGAGGTAATCCCTTGCCTGGGAGAGCTCATCTCGCCGCAGATACACCTCACCCAGGTTGGCCAGGATATAACCGCGACCTCGCCGATCCATTTTCCAATCGCTAGACCCGGCGAGGGCTTTGAGCAGGTGCTGCTCCGCCGAGTCGAGCTGGCCCTGCTGGAGTAGGAGGTCCCCGAGGTCGGTCTCGACTCGATACGCCGCGCTCAAGTCCGATTCGATGGAGTAGAGCGTGAGCGCCTTGTCGTAATGCTGCCGGGCTGTGGCCGGCTGCTGCCGGCGCTGGTGCGCGACCCCCAAACCGTGATGCATCTTGGCCAGCTGCAGAAGGTCCTTGACGCCGGCGACTGCCGACGCGGCTGCTTCGTAGTAGCGAATCGCAGGCACGTACGCGTGTGCAATCAGGTACATGCCGGCGATGTGACCGAGGATTCTAGCCTCGATCTGGGGCGCTTTTGGATTCAGCTGACGGCATCGCTCGAGCGCCTGGTTGGCGAGCGAAAGGGCTTCCGAATCATCCATGAGACCGAGCGCGCTCGACTCCCAGTCCAGGGTCTCCACCATCATCCACTCGTCGCCGAGGCGCTCGAACTCCGCTCTGGCGAGCCTGAGGTGCTGCAGAGCTTCAGCCGGTCGAACCAGCCGGCAGTAGGCCTGGCCGATCGAGAAATGAATCACAGCCTCCTCTTCTGCACTCCAGTCTTGCTCGAGCAGGGAGGTGCCCAGATCGACCACGCTCTGCAGCTCTCGAACTTCGGTGAGGCGCTCCAGCTCGCGCAGTTGCGCCTGGCGCTCGGTCAGAGCGGGTGGACTGTCCGAGGTCAAGAAGAACTCGATCGGTTTCCGCGTCTGGCGGGCGATCTGCTGCAGGGTCTCCATCGAGGGACGCGTCCGTCCCTTCTCGACGAGGTGGATGGCCGTCCGGGTGACAGTGCCACCGGCCACCTGGGCCAGCGTCAGCTTCGCCTCCCGGCGTGCCTGCTCGACCGATCCTTCCCGGACCGGAACTCCCTTGCGGCGGCCACGGTATTTCGCGCCGAGCATGGCGGTGAGTTTACCGCCACGCCCGGCCGTCGGCTAGTGAGTTAACGAAATGACTTTACGGAGTCGGTCCGATGTTGTCGGCGAGTACCGGCGCGATCGCGAGAGCCAACGCCATCACCGTCAGAAACACGGAAAAGAACAGCTTGCGCATGAGAAACCCTCCAGGTTTTGATGAGCCGAGTGTCGTATGAGTTGACTGGTCTGTCAACTCAAGCCTTGAGGGGCTCGCCGAACCTCAACGTCCTTATCGAGCCGATTAAGCTGCATGAGGGTGACGACGCCATGAAGAAAGAGGCAGCGGCGTTCCAGTCTGCGGACCTCGAGGATGCCGTCGCCGAAGCGGTGGCGGCGGGAGGCTACGCCGGCAACGTGCTGCGAAGCGACCTTCTCAGCACCGGCGTCTACGTCCTCCAGGCCGGCGCCACGGACGGCCAGAGGCCCCACGAAGAGGACGAGGTGTATTTCGCGGTTCGGGGCCGGGCCAAGTTTCGGGTCGGTCCCGACGACCACCCGGTCGGGCCTGGCACCCTCCTGTTCGTGCCGGCTCTACAGCCTCATCACTTTCATGAGATCGAAGAAGAGCTCGTGCTCGTGGTCTTCTGGGCGCCGCCTGAGGGCTCCGACTGACCGTTCGCTCTGCCAGGCAGCAGAACGAGCGGCAGCGAGATCAACACCAGGGCCGGGAATGCCCAGATGGCGGCGGCGTACCCATATCGCGAGGCGGCCAGGCCGATGAGCGTCCCCCCGAGTGACGCGCCGAGGTCGATCCCGCTGTTCCATAGGGCGCTGACGTTGTTTCGGTGGTCGCTCGATCCCCGCGCCACCATCGCCAGGTACACCGCGGTCTGGACCGCGCCGTAGCCGGCGCCGAAGGCCGCCGCAGCGAAAATGACCACCAGCGCGTTGGAGTGCGAAGCCAGCGCGATGAGGCCCAGGATGGTCACGGCGATGCTGCCCAGCAGCACCAGCCGGCCCGGGCCCTGATCTCCGAGGACGCCCGCGATCCAGCGGCTGGCGGCCCGCGTGGCGCCGGCGACGAACAGGAAAGCCGCCGCCGAGCCGAGGCCTGAGGCCGGCAGGACGATGGGCGCGAACGTGATCACGGCGCCGAAGCTGCAGCTCACCACCACGAAGCCGAGGTAGAGCGACAGGAGGCCAGGCATTCGAAACGCGGCCATCGGGTTGGCTGAGGCTTCCTGCGGGGGCATGGCCGGCTGCCGCAGCTGGAGGACGAGGAATCCCCCTACGAGCCCGCTGAAAAACGCGATCAGAGCATCGGCGTCGGCGCGGCCGGCGTTGAGGAGCGCGACGCCCACTGACGGCACCACGATGCCTGGAGCGGTCAGGGCGACGCTGAAGTAGCCGATGGAACGCCCGCGCCGGTCGGGCGCGGTGAGCTCCCCTACCAGCGCAACGGCCACCACGATCGCGACGCCCATTCCGAATCCGCGAGCGGCTGCGGCGGCCAGCATCAGCCATGCGTCCGGGTGCGGAAGCACGTAGACCAGGCTCGGCACCGCGGTCATGAGCTGGCCTCCGACCAGCAGGCGCGTCGAAGACCACCGCGACATCAGCCACGGGGTCAGCAGCTCCCCGGCGACGGCGCCGACAAAGAGCGCAGCCGTGGCTGCGCCCGCCGCGCCGTGGGGGCCGCCCCGTTCCGTGAGCACTGGCACGACCGGGAGCAGGATGTTGAAGGTGATCGAGATCGACATGGCAATGCCGGCGAGCACCAGCTGGGGCGCGAGCCCGTCAGGCGTCGGGGTACGGAGGGAGCCGCCTATAGCTGTGTGTGCACGCGGCTCGGCCGCTGGAAAGGAAATGGCATGGGCTGCGGATGCGACCGGAACGGGAGTGGTATGGGCTGCCAGTGCGACAGCACGAAGGCGGTCGGGTTGACGAACCGAGAAGGAAATGCAGGAAACCCGTCGCAGCGTGTGGGCGGCAGAGCCCCACGCCATGCATCCGCCTCGTAGTCACCGATGAAAACCGCGAAGTGGAAATGGGTTCGGGAGCCCATGTCGGCGATGTCGGCGAAGACCTCTCCTCTCGATACGACGGTGCCGACCGTGTAGCCGGTGCGAGGCCAGACGTGCCAGTACTGCGTGATCACGATTCCGCTGGGAGTCTCGTGGCGGATGAGGACTCCGCCCTTGAACGTGGGGTCGACGATGTAGCCGATGATCACGCCGTTGGCCGCGGCCATCACGGGCTGAATCCCCGTGGTGATGTCGACTCCCGTGTGGAGCCAGATCGCCCCCGTCGCGCTGCATCGCCGCAGCACCGTCCCGTCGCAGTAGCGCCACTCGCTGCCGAATCCAAGGCAGTGCGGCGCCCATGACGGCAGTGGGAACTGGAAGTAGTCGATCGGCTGGGCTGCGGTTCTAACGGCCGCCGCCGGCGTCCACGCCGCGCCCGTCACGATGGCGCCGGCCACCGCGAACGACGTGATCGTGCGCCACACGCGGTGAGATTACTTCACGGTCGGTCGTCTCCGGCGATCGTGTCGCGGTCCGTCTATGAGTCTCGAGGCTCAGGCCGAGTCCGTGGAGCGCGGCCTGCCGGTGTCGCCGCCTTAGCGCGGCGATTCGGTCCGGTTGTTCAGCAGGCGGCGAAGTGTTTCGGAAAGCGTTTGCCTGGTCGCGCGGCTCTTGACCAGCAGGTCGAGCACGCCCAGCTGTCTGGCTGAATCCTGATCGCCTGGCTCGAGCGCATCGGTGAGGAGGATCACCGGCAGACCCCTGGTTTTCGCATGACTTCGTATCAGGTCGAGCGCATCGGTTTGCTTGAGCTCGGGCAAGCTGTCCAGCACGAGGACGTCCGGTTGCGAACCGAGCAGGCGCACCCAAGCCGACCGCCAGTCATTGACCACGTCAACGTGCCAGCCAACCGACCCGAG
>DASWBB010000023.1:0-3733 GCA_036390875.1 Candidatus Dormiibacterota bacterium | reverse complement strand
GGTGACCGTCGGCGTCCGGGGTGCCTACGGGGAGGCGCGTGTCCCATACCAGCACCGCTATATCCCGTGGGCCTGCAGCCATAGTTCGAGCAGCGCGATCTGCCACAGCGCGCTAGCGCCGAGAGTGGTGCGGTGGTCGCTTGGCGCAGCAAGCAACCGCTCAACGTACGACACTTGAAACAAGCCGCGGGACTTCGCCGCTGGAGAGGTCAGTGTCTCACGGACCATCTCAAGATATGGCCCACGCAAATGGCGGATCGCCGGCACAGGGAAGTATCCCTTGGGTCGGTCGATGACCTCGTCGGGAACGATTCCGCGAGCGGCGTTCTTTAGCACCCCCTTGCCGCCCGAGGCAAGCTTTAGCTCCGGTGGGCAGCAGGCCGCCAGCCCGACAAGATCGTGATCGAGGAACGGGGTGCGCGCCTCGAGTCCCCAAGCCATCGTCATGTTGTCGACACGTTTGACGGGGTCGTCCACGAGCATGACGCCCGTATCGAGCCGCAGCGCCGCGTCCAGCGCCGTCTGTGCGCCCGGAGCGGCAAAATGTTTTCGGACGTACGTCAAGCTCACATCATCGGGTTTCAGGTACTCGGGGCTCAGGACCTCGGCAAGCCTGTCGTGCGCGCGATCGAAGAACACGCGGGAGTATGCGCCCGCCGCCTCCTCGCGCGGTACGTCGGCGAGCGGTGGATACCAGTCGTATCCCGCGAACACCTCGTCGGCCCCCTGGCCTGACTGGACCACCTTGACGTGCCGCGACACCTCCTGGGCAAGGAGGTAGAACGCCACCGCATCGTGACTCACCATCGGTTCGCTCATGGCTGCGACGGCGCCGGTGAGCGCTGGCAGTAGCCGCGAGTCGTCGATCTGGATCTTGTGGTGGTCTGTGCGGAAACGTTCGGCGACGAGGTCCGAGTAGGCGAATTCGTCACCGGACTCGCCGCCAGCGTCCGCGAAGCCGATGCTGAAGGTCTGCAGATCCCGTTGCCCTGCCCCGGCGAGCAGCGCCACGATGAAGCTGGAGTCCAGCCCGCCAGACAGCAGCACGCCGACTGGCACGTCGGCCACCATTCGCCGGTCCACCGCGGTGCGCAGACCGGCGAGCACAGCCTCCGTCCACTCTGCCGGTGTGAGCGATCGGCCACGGGTGAAGTCCGGGTCCCAGTACGCGTAGTCGTCGAAGGTGCTCCCGTCCGGCTCGAAGGTCCGGACGGTGGCGGGCGGCAGCTTGCTGACCCCGGTGATGATGGTGAGCGGCGGTGGTACCACCGAGTGGAAAGTCATGTAGTGGTGCAGGGCTGTCTTGTCGACATCCGTGTCGACCCCACCCCCGGCCAGCAGGGCGGGCAACGTGGAGGCGAAGCGCAGCCTGGAGCCATCGCGCGTGAGGTAGAGCGGCTTGATCCCCAGCCGGTCCCGGCCAAGAATCAGCCTCCCGGTATCGCGCTCCGCGACCGCGAAGGCGAACATCCCCTTGAAATGATCGACGCACCGTTGCCCCCACCGGTGGTAGGCCTTCACAAGCACCTCGGTATCGGAGGCAGAGAAAAAGTGGTAGCCGCCGGCGCGCAACTCCTCGCGGAGGTCCTTGTAGTTGTAGAGACAGCCGTTGAAGACGCCCGCCAGACCGAGCTCGGCATCGACCATGGGCTGGGACGCCCGAACAGACAGATCGATGATCTTCAAGCGGCGGTGGCCGAGTGCCAGGCTTCCCTGTGACCAGAGGCCAAAACCATCGGGGCCGCGTGGCTCCATCGTCGCGGTCATCCGCGCTACCGCGCTGACGTCAGCCGACGCGCCGTCGAAGCGCAACTCGCCGCTCAAGCCGCACATCTGCGGCTCCCGCGGACTTGGGGACCCTGGGACATCCGAATCCTTTCCTGCTTATCTGCCACTTACCTGGCACGTGACGTCAGTACATGAGCCATGTATCCGTTGCTCCGCCTCCGCGGGAGGAATTGACGATCCTGCTTCCGGCTGGCGCCACCCGTGTCAGCGCGATCGGAATGACCGTGGGCAGGGTGCCAGGGCACACGAAGGTCCTCAGGTCTACCGCCCGCGGCTCCAGGCGCCCGTCGACAAGGGTCGGGTGCGTCGACAACGACAGGGTCTCCTGGGCGATCCAGTTGGCCGGGTCGGCGAGGATTCGGGCGCGTACCTCGCGCAGTTCCGCCGGAGTGGCATCGGGACCGATCACGACCCCGTGGCCCCCGTAACTGCCCACTGGCTTGGTGACCAGTTCGTCCAGCCGATCTAGTACCTGCGAGCGCATCTGGGGGTCGCGGCACAGGTAAGTTGGCACGGTGTCAAGTAATGGCTGTTCGCCGAGATAGTATTCGATCAGTTCCGGCACGTAGGCGTACAGGCTTTTGTCGTCGGCAACCCCATTACCTGGCGCGTTGGCGACAACGAGGAGCCGATTGCGGATCGCATCGAGCAGCCGGGGGCCGAGTGGCTTCCCGTCCGCGCCAGTGGCGCCGAATAGCTCGTCCTCGTCGATCCGGCGGTACAGCACCTCGACGTGGGCGGGCTCCGGGCCTTCGATCCACACTCCGTCGTCCGTGACACGCAGTTCCGCCGGGTGGACCAGCGGGATGTCCATCTCGGCGGCAAGCAACTTGTGCTCGTAGAAGGCCGAATCTGCCGTGCCCGCGGTCACAAGAGCCAGGGCGCGGGAGGTCGCCGTGAGCGCGGAACGCAGCGCGCGCACCGCCATCTTTGGCCCCGGGGTGATCCCAAGCGACGCGGGGATCAGCTCAGGCAGAACCCGGGCCGCCAGCCAGCGGTTGGCGATCGCATACCCGATGCCGGAGGGAACGCGCAGGTTGTCCTCCAGCACTGCCCACCGGCCCGCGCCGTCGCGGATCAGGTCGATGCCCGCCACGTAGCACCGCACCACAGACGACGGGATCTGCCACCCGGCAGCGCGCAGACCGGGCGATTCTTCGATTGCCCAAGCCGGCAGCACGCCATCGCGAATCACGGCGCGCTCACCGTAGGCGTCGTGCAGGAACGCTTCCAGAGCGCTGACCCGCTGCGTTAGCCCCGCCTGCAGCGGACGCCAATCCTCGGGGGCGACGATCCGGGGAATGAGGTCGATGGGAAAGAGCCTGTCGGAGTCCGCGCCGCCGATGTGAAAGATCATCCCCATACGCCGCTGGACTTCGTCACGGTATCGCTGCCGCTCGCACAGACCCTCGACACCGATCTGGTCAAGCGCGGACATGATGACGCCGTACGGCCCACGGGCGCTGCCATCGAAGACGATCGCTTCATCGCATGCGGTCGCATAGCCTCGCAGCATCGCGCTGACCGCCGTACGCGCGGGTCCCGCGCCTGGTAGCCACTCCGTGTTGGCGCGGGTCTCCGCCACCAGCGTGTCGACGACCTCGTGAAGGCCGCCGCGGGCAAACGCCGCCCGCTGCCGCGCCGCCGAGCTGCCGCGGGCCAGCGCCAACTCCGTCAGCTCCGCCACGAGTTCCCAGTCACCGGTCGACTCCAACCAGGGCCGCAGCTCCCCAAGCAGCCGCTCAACGAGCTGATGGGCAGGCGCCGACCTCGCCGTCGCTAGATGGACAAGGTTGCCCTCAAGGCCGGATCTAGCGGCCCGCCAGGTCGCAGCCTGGACAAGCTCGGGTCGCACGGGCATCGGCGGATCGCCCGCGATTATCGCGTCGATCTCCCGCATGACCAGCGCGCGGAAGAGCCCGGCCACGAGGACCACGTCCTCCAG
>DASWBB010000022.1:0-25242 GCA_036390875.1 Candidatus Dormiibacterota bacterium | reverse complement strand
GGGTTCTTGGTGCCGAGGGCCAGATTTGAACTGGCGACACCTTGATTTTCAGTCAAGTGCTCTACCAAGCTGAGCTACCTCGGCACGCGGCCCGTAATTCTATCCGCGCCCGGAGGGTGACCCGAGTTGGCGCTGGTCATCGATCCGGCTAAGAGGCATAATCCACCGGTTCCTGGTTCGCGTTGGGAAGCAATGGAGGGGGTCGCTATGAATCGCAGGTTTGTCGGACGTCTGTCAGCCGCCATGCTGTCGGCCGCGCTGTTGGCGTTGGTGGGCAGTCCCGTCTCGGCGTCAGATTCGGGGAACCGCAGCGACCTCAAGAACTTCCAGCACGTGTTCGTGATCATGATGGAGAACACCGGCTACGACAGCCTGATCGGCAACCCGAACGCCCCATGGATCAACGCGGCGGCCAACACCTACGGCCTCGCGACCAGCTACTTCGGGGTGACGCACCCGAGCCAGCCCAACTACATAGCCGCGACAGCCGGAATCCAGGGCGCCCCCGACGACAACGACATAACTCTCCACGTTCCCAACATCGTCGACCAGCTCGAGAGCAAGGGAAAGACCTGGAAGGCGTACATGCAGTCCTTGTCGCTCTGCACGACCAAGCTCGCTCACGCGTGTGGCGACCAGCTGTATGAGCGCAAGCACGACTCGTTCGTATCCTTCGCCGACGTGCAGAGCAGCCCGGCCCGGATGGCGAACATCGTCGACCTGAGCCAGTTGGACGCCGACCTCGCGGCGGGCACGGTCCCGGATTACGTCTGGATCAGCCCGGACCAGTGCAACGACATGCACGGCAGATCTACCGCCGGCGCGTGCAACTTCGGAAATGTGCAGGGCCTGATCCGAACTGGGGACACCTTCCTATCGAACACGGTCGGCGCGATCATGTCTTCCTCCGCGTGGACGGGCAACTCGGCCATCTTCATCGCGTGGGACGAGAGCGACTTCACCGGCACCGGCAATTTCGGATTCGGCGACGACACCGGCTGCTGCGACTCCGTTGCCGGTCACGGCGGCGGGCATGTCGTCACGCTGGTCATCTCGCACTCCGACCACGCGGTTCGCACCTCGAGCGTGTCGTACAACCATTACTCGGTGCTGCGCACGATCCAGGACGGCTGGCATCTCGGATGCCTGGGCTTCACCTGCGACACGGCGAACGTGCCGGCGATGAGCGACCTGGTCGGCCCCAAGGGCTAAGTGATCGAAGGCGGGCGCCCCACAGAGGGCGCCCGCCCACCCCACGCCGACGCGTCCTGACCGGCTTGACAGCCCGGCGGGCTCTTGCGAGACTCCCTGACGTGGGCATCTCCGGCGCGGGTCGCTCGTCGAGCGTCTTGATCGCGGTGGCGATTTGCGGCCTCATCGGTAGCGCCTGCGGATCCTCCAGTTCGTCATCAAAGACCGCGGCAACTCCTACGCCCACGCCGACGCCGACGCCGAAAGCGACTCTGACTCCGAACATCGACGCCTGCCTACTCGTTACTGGAGCCGACGCATCGACCGCCGCTGGAGTACCGGTCACGAACCCTGCAGCCGGCGGCCCGATTCCGGGGGCTTGCATTTACATCAGTGCTGACGGGACTACTACTGTGTTTGTCATCGCCAACGCTTACCCGGACGCCAGCAGTGCTAATGCCGTCTCGCCCGAACAGTTGGCCGCGCCTTTCAGCAGCGCCTTCGGGATCACGAACGCCAAGCCGGTCAGTGGAATCGGCGACAAGGCGATCGAGTACACGGCTACGAGTAAGACGTCCGGTTCCACCGGGGCAGTGATCTTCGTAGTCAAGTCGAAGGTGGTCATTGTGATCGCCATCTCACCTCTGACCGACACGAGTAAGCTCGAGGACCTGGCTCGTACTGCCGTCCGAAATCTGCCCTAGCCGCGAACCGTCGAATGTGGGCGGTGAGAGGGTCGAACTCCCGACCTCCTCGGTGTAAGCGAGGCGCTCTGGCCAACTGAGCTAACCGCCCGTAGCGGATGCTCAGTCTAGCCAGCGGCGAGCACGCTCAGCGCCGAGTTGAGCTGCGCGTCCTTGGCGTAGCCGTTGGCCGGCTGCTGGACGTCGAACTGGTCGCTCGTGTTGGCCAGCGGGACCGTGACGTCGGGCGTCAGACCCTTGTGGTCGATCGTTACGCCGTTGGGCAGGTACCAACGCTTGACCGTGAGGTGGATGTCGGCGCCGTCGTTCAGCGGGAAGTCCTGCTGCACCGACCCCTTCCCGAAGGTCACCGTGCCCACCAGCTTGGCGCGCTGGTGGACCTGCAGCGAGCCCGCCACGATCTCCGCCGCCGACGCGCTGTTGGCGTCGACCAGGACGACCAGGGGGACCGACGCCGCGAGGTGCTCGCCGCTCACGTTGTGCCTGTCTACGGTGCCGCTGCGATCGCGCAGCTCGAAGGTCTCCCCACTCGAGACGAACTCGCTGATGACATGGTCGGCTTGATCGATGAATCCGCCCGGGTCCTCGCGCAGGTCCAGCACCATGCCCTTGGCGCCCGGCAACCCTGAGGTCAGCGCCGCGTGGAGCTCGTCCGTCGTCGTCGTGGTGAATTGGTACAGCCGCACGTACAGGACCTGATCCGTGATCACCGTCGACCGCACCGACGGCACCTGGATCTCGGCCCGGGTGATCGTGACCGAGAAGTTCTGGACGCCTCGTTGAATGTTGAGGGTCACCTTGGATCCGTTGGGACCCTGGATTGCGGTTGACGCCTGGTCCGAGGTGAGGCCTTTCATGTCCTTGCCGTCGACCTTGACGATCTGGTCGCCGGCTAGCAGCCCGGCAGCCGCGGCTGGTGAGCCCGGCACTGTGCCCGTGATCACTGGATAGGCGTTGGCGGTGAAGCTCAGATAGATTCCGATGCCCGAGTAGTGGCCCGTGTAGACGTCCTGCAGCCGCTTGTACGCCGCAGGGTCGTAGTAGGCCGAGAACGGGTCGCCCAGGCTGGAGATGAGTCCCTGGACGGTTCCGTGCGAGAGCTTGGTGGGATCGACGTTGCCGTCGACGTAGTCCGCCTGGATCACGCGGATCGCCTGCTGCAGCTCGGTGGTGTCGACGCGGCCGGCGGAATGATGCACCACATACGGCATCACATCCGGGAACGCCTGGTCGGTGTAAACCCCAAGTCCGAACGCGAGCACCGCGACCACCAGGACGGCAACGCCCCAAGAGGCGTCGCGCAGCTTCATGTCAGCAGACTAGCCGAAGCTAGCAGCCGAGCCAGATACAGGGATTTCTTGGGTCGTTGTTGACGCGGATCTCGAAATGCAAATGCGGCCCGGTCGACCACCCGGTCGATCCCTCGTAACCGATCAGGTCACCACGCGCGACGATCTGGCCGCTCGAAAGCCCGCCGGCATACCCCGCCAGGTGGCCGTACACGGTCGAGTACCCATTGCCGTGGACCATCAAGATCATGTTCCCGTAGCCGATCGAGCCGGGATAGAAGTAGATGACGCCCGTGTCAGCGGCGACGATGGGCGACTGGTTCGGCGCGGCGATGTCGATGCCGGTGTGCTTTCGGTGCGGATACGGGCACGACGGGTCGTAGATCTCGAGATAGAACGTCACGCAGCCATAACCCTGGCTGATGCAGCCGAAGCCACACGCGGGCTCCGGCCATTCGAACTGACCCGTGCCCCCTCCGGCCTTCTGGGCCGCTGCTTCATATTGAAGCTGCAGCTGCGCGACCTGGGCGTCGATCGCGGCGCGCTGCGTCTGCACCTGCACGTATTGCGCCGCCAGCTGGGCCTCGAGCTTGACGGCGGCGGCCATCGCCGCCTTCTGCGTGGCCACGTTCTTCTCCAGGTCGGCCTCGGTCGCCTGTAGCTGCTGGAGCAGCGCGACCACCTGGGTTCTCTGGATGGTGAGGATGGCGTTGGTCTGGTTGAAGTTCGCGCGCTCGACAGCGAGCTCGCCGAGCAGCTTGCGATCGGAGGCAGCGACCTGCTGGGCGCCGATCATGCGGTTCATCAGGTCGTTGAACGTGTTCGCGGTCAGGACGAGCTCGACGTAGTTCACCGAGCCGTGGTCGTCCACATAGCGCAACCGCTGGTTCAGCAGCTCGTCGCGCACGCTCATCTGCGCGTGCAGCCGCGTCAGGCTGGCCTCCGTGAACCGGATCTGGCGATCCAGGTCATCGATTGCCTTCTGCGTCTTCGCGATCAGCTCCTTCTGGGCTTCGATCTGCGAGTTGAGGCTGCTGATCAGGGCGTAGATCGCATTGATCCGCGCTTGCGTGTCCGTGATCTTCGCCTGGATGCTCTCGAGCTGGTACTCGTTGTTGACCTGCTGGCCGATGCCGTTGTTGTAGGCGACGCAGGCCGCGTAGACGTCTGGAGGGTCGCCTGGGTAGCAATAGACCGCCACGGTGGTGCGCAGGGACAGCGGGATCCACAGGAACGTGGCGATGACGACGGCCGCAACCAGTCTTCTCATCTCACAGTCTCACGAATCGGCGAACGCCGATGTAGCTGCCCACAGCTCCGAGCAAGGCGCCGCCGAGCAGCAGGTCGCGGGCGAGGCTCGCGAGGAAGGTCGGGTCGTACGAGAGCGGGATGAAGGCGATGTCGGAGCGGAACTGCTGCACCGCCGGCGGATAAGCGATGACCAGCAACGAGAGCGCGATCGAGGCCGCGATCAGGCCCGTCATGATTCCTTCGAGCACGAACGGCCCGCGCACGAACCACTCGGTGGCCCCCACCAGCTTCATGACCTCGATTTCCTTGCGCCGGTGGTACACGGCAGTGCGGATCGTGTTCATCACGATGACCACCGAGACGACGACCAGGATCGCCAGCAGGCCCACGCCCGCGAGGCTGAGCCACTGCGACAGCTGAAGCATCCGGTTGACGAAATCGCCCTGGTAGTTGGTGGGATTCGTGGGATCCACGCCCGGCCATTGCCGCGCCATGGTATCGATAGCAGCGACGTCGGAGAGGTTGCGCACTCGCACCTCGAGTTTGGCGTCCAACGGGTTGCCGTCGAGCTGCTGCGCGAGCACGGCGTTGTTGGGGTCCTTCGTGAAGTTCGCGAGCGCTTCATCCTTCGTGATGAACTTGACGCTCGCCACCCGTGGGTCGGCGCTCAGCTGCGTCTGATAGTCATAAACGCTCGTCAGCGGCGTGTCGTCGGCGACGTTGATGGAGATGACGCTCACCTTGGCGCGGAAGCCGTCGAGCACTTGCGAGAGGGCGTGCCCGACCAGCAGGTTGACCCCGCCCAGAATCAGGATGAGCGTGATCGAGAGAACCGCGGCCAAGCTGACCGCGAGGTTCCGAAAGAAGCTCTGCCAGGCGCTATTGAGCGCGAATCTGAGGTTTCGAAACATCTTCGTGATACCGGCCAGAACGGTCGTCTCGGGCAATCTGCCCCGCATCGATCGCAACGACGCGACGACGGAGTAGGTCGACGATCTCACGGTTGTGAGTCGCCATCACAACTGTGGCGCCCCGCGAGTTGATGCGCAGAAAGAGCTGCATGATCTCCCACGCGGTGGCGGGGTCGAGGTTGCCGGTGGGCTCGTCCGCGATGATCATTCGCGGCGCATGCACCAGCGCCCGCGCAATCGCGACGCGCTGCTGTTCGCCACCGGACAGGTTCGACGGATACGTCTGCTCCTTGCCGGCCAGGCCCACCGTGTCCAACGCCTCGGCCGCCCGCGCCTGGACCAGCCGGTCCGGCTCGCCGAGAACGCGCAGCGCGAACGCCACGTTCTCGTACACGGTGAGGTTGGGCAGAAGCTTGAAGTCCTGGAAGACCAGGCCGATCTTGCGCCGGTAGTACGGGAGCTTGCGCCGCTTCATACGGCCGAGCTCGACCCCCTCGACGAAGATCTTGCCCTTGGTGGGTTTCTCCTCCCGGATGAGCAGCCTCACCAGGGTCGACTTCCCGGCGCCCGAAGGACCCACCAGGAACAGGAAATCGCCCTCGGGGACGACGAGATTGACGTCGCGGAGCGCCTGGGTCCCGGACGGATACGTCTTCCAGACGTGCTGGAAGCTGATAACCGGCCGGCTGTCGAAGTCCGGTGTTAAAACCATAGGCTGGATCTCTTGCTATGACGTGTGGCGCCGGCGGGCGCACCTGGTTAGGTCGCGGGCAGTATACCTCATGCCCCCGGAAGCTCCAAATGGCGGCTTCTGAGTTCAAACACCGGTCTAACGGGCAGGTCAAAGGTTGCTTGCGCCGGGCTCGCGGGGAAGCCCGAGTCTAGGTTCGGGAGCCGTTCCTGGCCGAGCTCAGCCGCCAGCGCAGCCAGGCCTCGACAAACGGGTCGATCTCCCCGTCGAGCACGGCCTGGGCGTTGCCGACCTCGAGGCCGGTCCGCACGTCCTTCACCAGCGTGTAGGGCTGCAGAACATAGTTTCGGATCTGGGAGCCGAACTCGGCCGGCAGCAGCTGCCCGCGGATCTGGTCGAGCTGCGCGGCCGCCTCCTGCTGCTGGCGCTGGAAGAGGCGGGCTTTGAGCACCTTCATCGCCATCTCGCGGTTCTTCATCTGGGACCGCTCGTTCTGGCACGTGACGACGATCCCGGTGGGCAGGTGCGTGATGCGGATCGCCGAGTCGGTCTTGTTGACGTGCTGGCCGCCCGCGCCGGTGGAGCGATACGTGTCGATGCGGAGGTCTCCTGGGTTGATCACCACGGCATCCTCGTCCGTACTCTCGAGCTCGGGCATCACCTCGACCAGGGCGAAGGACGTGTGCCGCCGGTGGTTCTGGTCGAACGGCGAGATGCGCACCAGGCGGTGCACGCCGTGCTCCGACCGCATCAGGCCGTATGCGCGCGGCCCGCGGACGATGAAGGTCACGCTCTTGAGCCCGGCTTCTTCTCCTGGTGATTGGTCGATGACCTCCACCTCGAAGCGATGGCGCTCCGCCCATTTGAGATACATGCGCATGAGCATCTCGACCCAGTCCTGCGCCTCCACCCCACCCTGGCCGACGGAGATCGTCACCACGGCGTTGTGATTCGCGTAGGGGTCGGTGAAGAGCAGGTCGAGCTCTCGCGAACGGAGCTCGGCCGCGATCGCGGCCTCCTCCTCCGCGACCTGCTTGGTCAGCTCTGGATCGCCGGAGGCGAGCTGGTCTAGCTCGATCAGGTCGCGGGCGCGTTTCTCGAGCTGCTCCCAGGTCTTGATCAGCTCCCTGTTCTCGGCCGATTCGCGCGCCGATGCGCCGGCGCGGCGCGGATCGTCCCAGACCCCGGGCTGCGTCAGGAGGTGGTCGAGCTCCTCGGCGCGCGCAAGCTTGGCGGGGAGGTCAAAGATGCTCCTTCAGCTGCAGAATCCGTTCCAACAGCTCTTTGGGGCTGAGCTGGACGTCCATCTATCTTCCGTGGCACCTCTTGTATTTCTTGCCCGACCCGCACCAGCAGGGATCGTTGCGGCCCAGCTTAGCTTCAGCGCCGCCTGGAACTGCCGCGGCTCCGGCGGGTGCCATGGGGCGTGGCTTCCTGGGCGCTCCATTCCTGCCCGCGCCTCCGGCACCATCCGGATCGCCTGGTCCGCTTTCCAGCACACCTCGGACGAGCGGCTTGGGCGGCGGTGGCGGGGCGTTGCGCTGCACGCGGACGCGGAAGATCCCGGCGACGATCGAGCTCTGGATCCGCTCGCGCAGCTCGTTGAACATCTCCAGGGCCTCGTTCTTGTACTCGACCAGCGGGTCGCGCTGGCCGTATGCGCGCAGCCCAACGCCTTCGCGGAAGTGCTCCATCTGCGTGAGGTACTCCATCCACTGCCAGTCGATGGTCCGCAGCATCACGTCCTTCTCGACCAGCGGCATGAGCTCGACGCCGATCTCTTCGACCTTCTTGTCGTAGGCGTCGGCGGCCGACGCGTTGAGGTGCTCGGCCAGGGCCTCGGGGCCGCGCGCCACCACCTCTTCGGGGATCTGCGAGCCAGGCTCGATGGGCAGGTAGGCCGACAGGTAGCGGACCAGGCCCACCATGTCCCAGTTCTCGGGATGGCGGCTCTGGCAGTGGGCCTCGATGCCTTTGTCGACGATCTCTTTGACGTACTCGAGGATGTTCCCGCGGGCGTCCGCGCCTTCGAGCACCTTGCGCCGCTCTTCGTACACGATCTGGCGCTGCTTGTTCATCACGTCGTCGTACTCGACGACGTGCTTGCGTGCGTCGAAGTGCATGCCTTCGACCTTCTTCTGCGCGCCTGCGATCGATCGCGCCACCCACGGGTGCTCGATCGGCTCCACCTCGAGGCTGTCCATGAGCTTGCCGATCCGGTCCGCCGCCGGACCGAAGATCTTCATGAGGTCGTCCTCGAGCGAGATGAAGAACTTGCTCGACCCGGGGTCGCCCTGCCTGCCCGCGCGCCCGCGCAGCTGGTTGTCGATGCGCCGGCTCTCGTGCCGCTCGGTGCCGATGATGTGGAGGCCGCCGACATCGGTCACGCCTGGTCCGAGCACGATGTCGGTCCCGCGCCCGGCCATGTTGGTGGCGATGGTGACCGCGGCCGGCTGCCCGGCTTCGGCCACAATCTGCGCCTCGCGCTCGTGCTGCTTGGCGTTGAGCACGTTGTGCTTGACTCCGCGCCGCTCGAGCATTCGCGCGAGACGCTCGGACTTCTCGACCGACACGGTGCCGACCAGCACCGGCCGTTTCTGCCTGTTCATGTCGACGATCTCTTCGATGACGGCCTCGAACTTCGACTTCTCGGTCTTGTAGATCACGTCCGGGCTGTCGATGCGAATCATGTTGCGATGCGTCGGGATCGCGACCACGTCGAGCTTGTAGATCTTGTGGAACTCTTCGGCCTCGGTCAGAGCCGTGCCGGTCATGCCGGCCAGCTTCTCGTACTGGCGAAAGTAGTTCTGGACCGTGATCGTCGCGATCGTCTTCTGCTCCTGCTGGACCTTGACCCCCTCTTTCGCCTCGACCGCCTGGTGCAGGCCGTCGGACCAGCGGCGGCCGACCATCGTGCGGCCCGTGAACTCGTCGACGATGATCACCTCGCCGTCCTTGACCAGGTAGTCGCGATCGCGTAGGAACAGCGCCTTCGCTTTCAGGGCCTGGTTGATCTGGTGAGCCTCGATCACGTTTTCGAGGTCGTAGATGTTCTTGATCCCCGTCCAGCGCTCCATCTTCGCGATGCCCGCTTCTGTCAGTGATGCGGATTTGTGCTTGAGGTCGACGTCGTAGTCGTCGGTCTCGACCAGGCGTCCCGCCCAGCGCGCGTACTCGTAGTACTTCTCGGTCGACTCCTCAGACTGGCCGGAGATGATGTGAGGCGTACGCGCCTCGTCGATCAGGATGGAGTCGACCTCGTCGACGATTCCATAGTTGAGCCCGCGCTGGCTGCACTGGCTGAGGTCCAGCGACATGTTGTCGCGCAGGTAGTCGAATGCCAGCTCTGAGTTGGTCGCGTACGTGATGTCCGCGAGGTAGGCCTCTTTCTTGGTCGCCGGCTTGAGGCGCTGCAATCGCGTGTCCGGATGGGTCTCATCCACGAAATCGGGGTCGTAGACGAACGTGCCGGTGGAGCCGACATTGACGCCGACGCTCAGGCCCAGGAGGTGGTAGATCGGCCCCATCCAGCCGGCGTCACGGCGAGCGAGGTAGTCGTTGACCGTGACCAGATGGACGCCTTTGCCGGCGAGGGCGTTCAGGTAAAGGGCAAGGCTGGCGACGAGCGTTTTGCCTTCTCCCGTCTTCATCTCGGCGATCTTGCCCTGGTGCAGGACGACGCCTCCCACGAGCTGGACATCGAAATGCCGGAGCCCGATCGTGCGGCGCGCCGCCTCCCGGCAGACGGCGAAGGCCTCGATCAGCAGCTCGTCCAGGTCATGGCCGTCGCGGGCCCGCCGGCGCAGCTCGTCCGACCGTGCGCGCAGGCCGGCGTCGTCCAGCGCCTGGAGCTCGGGCTCCAGGTCGTTGACCGCGGCCGCCACCATGAGGTGGCGCTTGACTTCCCTCTCGTTGGGGTCCAGGAGCTTGGTCAGGTTCAGCATGGGTCTAGATCTAGGTTACCCGGAGCCGTTCGGCCGGAAACGGACCTAGGTATTCACCGGCTCGATGATCGCTACCGTACCGTCGGCACGCCGGAATGCGATGTGGATGCCGCCGGAGAACTCGTCGAGGAAGATGTGGAAGGCCTCGCCGTCCGACACGAGGTCGGCGACAGCCTGCTCGGTCGACTGCGGCAGCAGACGCACCCGAATCCGCTCGGGCTCGGCGGCACGGGGCTGCGAGGCCTTTTTCCGCGCCGGCTGCCGGATCGGCGACACCTCGAGGTGCCGGTGGGTCCTCATCTCTTTGAGCTTGACCACCTGCCGGTCGATCTTGTCGAGGGCGAGATCCAGCGCCGACTGCGCGTCAGCGCCGCGCTCATGCGCCGACAGGACGGGCGCGCGGCGTCCGTTGATGTGGACGTTGATGCGGCACACGATGGTCGCGACCCCGAAGCGTTTGCGCTCTTCGGAAAAGTCCACCTCGGCGTCTGCCACCTTGCCGAAATGTCGCTCGAGGCGAGCCAGCTTTCGCTGTGCGTAAGCCTTGAGGGCGGGCGGCAGCCCATCGGTGCGGTCGTTCAGAACGACCTTCACGTCCTGAGTATATGACTCAAAAATGCGCCCTGCGCGCGCCCGGCGCGGCTCCGCGACCCGCTAGCGCGTGGACGGCTTGTACCCGGGAGGCGGCGGGAAGAGGGTGAGGATCTCTCTCGGCAGCGGGATGCCCTGAGTGAAAATGCGGTCGAGGATCTTGGGCCGCAAGCCTGTGGGCTTGAACTCCGCAATGACCTTGCCATCGGGCGTGGCCCCTTTCTGCTCGAGCACGAAGATGTCCTGCATCGTGATGATGTCCTGCTCCATGCCCACGACCTCGGCGATCTGAGTCACTTTTCGCGAACCGTCGCGGAGGCGGCTGAGCTGGACGATGAGGTTGATGGCGGACCCGATCTGCTGGCGGATGGCGCGCACGGGCAGGTCGACGCCGGCCATCAGCACGAGGGTTTCGAGGCGGGCAAGCGCATCTCGTGGCGTGTTGGCGTGCAGTGTGGTCATGGAACCATCGTGGCCGGTGTTCATGGCCTGGAGCATGTCGAGCGCCTCACCGCCACGGCACTCGCCGACGACGATTCTCTCCGGTCGCATACGCAGGGAGTTGATCACGAGGCGCTGAATCGTGATCTCGCCTTCACCGTTGATGTCCTTGGGACGGGTCTCCATGCGGCACACGTGCTCCTGGTGGAGCTGAAGCTCGGCCGCGTCTTCGATGGTGATGATGCGGTCCTCGACCGGGATGAATCCCGAGAGAACGTTGAGGAACGTCGTCTTGCCGGTGCCGGTTCCGCCCGAGATGATGATGTTGGCTTTGGCGAGCACGGCCGCCTTCATGAAGCCGAAGCCCGCCTCGTTGCAGGTGCCGAACCGGATCAGGTCCTCGACCTGGAATGGGTCGCGCGAGAACTTGCGAACTGTGAGCAGGGGCCCGTTCAGCGCCAGCGGCCGGATGACCGCATTGACGCGGGAGCCGTCCGCGAGGCGGGCGTCGCAGAGGGGCGAGCGCTCATCGATGCGGCGGCCGACGGTGCGGACGATGAACTGGATGACGTTGAGCAGCTGGTCCTCATCGACGAACTTGATGTTTGTGAGCACGACCTTGCCGCCCATTTCGACGTAGACATGGTCGCTGCCGTTGACCATGATCTCGGTTACGCGGTCGTCGCGGATCAGGGGCTCGATCGGCCCAAGCTGCTGGTAGTACTCATCGATATTGATTCCGGGGATCCGAACTGCCATTCGTCAGCCTCCCGAGGTGATACGGATGCCGACCAACTATACGGGTCGGGCCCCGACCTTCATACGCTTACGCGGGCCACCGCGGCCCCGATCACGGGTCCCGATCCGGCCGCTCTCAGGGCGGCTGCGCAGGCCTCCAGGGTGGCGCCCGTGGTGGCTACGTCGTCGACGACCAGGATCGATCTGCCCGCGAGATCGGGCCCATGCCATTCAAACGCGCCACGGACGTTGTTCTGGCGCCAGATGCGGTCGTGGCCCACCTGGGGCGGCGTGGCTCGTGCTCGGACGAGCCGCCCGGGAGGCGTCTCCAGCGACATCCGCGCTCGCAGCTCGGCGGCGAGGAGCTCGGACTGGTTGAAGCCTCGCGCCCGCATGCGCTCGGGATGGAGTGGCACGGCCAGTGCCCACGAAGCCGCCAGGCCTTCGACCACCAGGCGCTCCACGAGCAGCACCGCCAGCGGCTCGGCGAGGCGTCGCCAGCCCTGGTACTTGAACCTCTGGATCGCGAGCTCGATCGGTCCGGCGTAAGCGACCGCGGACCGCAGGCGCGCCAGCGAGCGGAGGCGCCGCCGGCAGCCGCAGTCGGGACGAGCCGACTCGACCTCTGCCCCACACCGCCGGCACAGCGGTTCCTGGAGCCGCCGGATGCGCCCACGACAGCCATCGCAAAGCCAGGCGCCGAGGCTGCGGCAGCCGCCACAGCGAGGGGGCAGGACGAGGTCGATGAAGGCCGCGAGCACACTCCGACGCTACCGGCCCCGTCAAGCCCGGCTTTACAGGGATGCCTGCGTCAGGTGATGTGGATTTCGTCCCCGCGCTGTAGGTCAAGCTCCGCGGTCGACCCCGACGGCAGCTCGAGCACGCTGCGTGCGCCCCACACGAACCACACCACTCCATACCAGGGAGGCAGCTTCGGGTACACCTTTCTCACGCGTTCCTGGCTGTCCAGGAAGACCGCGTCGATCGGAAACCTCATGAACAGCATGTGGATGCTGCCGCCCTCGCAAGGGTTGATCCACATCCCGCGTCCTGGTTCGAGCCGGCGGCGGAACATGAGCCCGACCCCGCGGCCGATGAATGTCCCGGGCACCTCCAGCTCCTCGGCGAGCACCTTGCCGGAGCGCGCATGGACCGCGCGTGGACCTGCCATTTCAGTCCAGTAGCCTAACGGCGATGGAGTTCGACAGCGATGGGGTCCGCCTGCATTACGAGCTTCACGGCCCAGAGGCCGGGTCGCCTGTGCTGCTGGTGCACGGGTTCGCGTCGGACTACCACCTCAACTGGGTGGGCACGCGGTGGCAGGAAACGCTGGTGGGCGCGAAATATCGCGTCATCGGCCTGGACTGCCGCGGCCATGGGCGGAGCGACAAGCCGCACGACCCGGCGGCGTACGCGATCGATGTGCTGGCAGCCGACGTGCGGCGCTTGCTCGACGAACTTCGGATTGACTCCGTTCGCTACGTCGGCTACTCGATGGGAGCTCGCATCGGGCTGCAGTCGGTGCTCGACTTTCCGGATCGCCTGCATCGAGCCGTGCTGGGAGGCCTTGGGGCATTCGGTAGAGTCGAGGATGCTGAGGCGATCGCCCGGGCGCTCCGCGGCGGCAAACCCGAGACCGCCGCCGCGCTGTCCTTCCAGCTCTTCGCCGCCGCCAGGCCGACCAATGATCTGGAGGCGCTGGCGGCCTGCATGGAGGCCCTGGGTCGGACTGCGCGTGTGGACCGGCAGCAGCTCGCCGCCATCTGGACGCCGATCCTGCTCGTCGCCGGGGATCGCGACGAGATCGCCCCCAACGCGTCCAGGCTGGTGGCTCAGATCCCAACCGCCCGGTTCGTCGTGATCCCGGGCCGCGATCACCTCAGCACGGTGCCCGCGCGCCAGTTCAAAGACGCGGCGCTGGAGTTCCTCGCCGGAGCGTAATGGGGCGCGCCCCTCTCCCCTTCGGGGAGAGGGAATCGGTCAGCCCGCCCGGTGGTGGTAGCGGATTCGGTGCTTGGTCCGAGTCATCGCGGAAGTCGTCGGCACGATCGAGATAGTCCCGTCCGGCTCCAGCACTGCCAGCTGGACGTCCTTCATATCGATGACGCCATGCTCCCGCATCGACATCTCCACCTCCGCCTGATCGACCCCCTCCCGCTTCATCACATCTGGGATGTACTTGCCGTCTTTGACGATCACCGCGGGCGCCGGGGTGAAAAGCTGGTGGAATCGCGGCATGCTGTCGAGCTTGCCAACGATGTAGTTGACTCCCACAAGGGCGACGATCAGCACGATGCCGCCCACGACAGATGTGTCAGGTCCCGTGATCGCCGGCTGCAGAGCGTTGGCGACCAGAAGTATGAAGACGAGGTCATAGAGCGTGAACTGTCCCACCTCGCGCTTGCCGAACAATCGCAACGCGACAAGCAGCCCTACGTAGATGACCACCGCACGAATTGCGAGCTCCCACGGGGGGACCGTGAACCGCAGAGCCGCGGGCGTCGGTGGGTGCCCCCCTTACTTCCGCGGCGCGAGAAGGATGAGAGCGGCGGGTCCGAGCAGAACGATCCACAGGGTCGGGAAGATGCAGCCGACCATGGGCAGCATCATCTTCAGGGTCGCCTGCGCGGCCTTTTCCTGAGCCCGCTGGCGCCGCTTGCGGCGCATCTCGTCAGCCTGGATGCGCAGGATCTTGCCGATGCCGGTGCCGAACTGCTCCGACTGGATCACGGCCTGGATGAAGTTGTGCAGGTCCTCGACGCCGCTGGAGCGACCCATCTCATCCATGGCCTCGAGCCGAGGCCGGCCGAGGCTCACCTCACGCAACACCTTGGCGAACTCCTCCGACAGCGCGTTCTTGTATTTGTCGGTCACGCGGGCCAGGGCGGCATCGAAGCCAAGACCGGCGTCGACCGCGATCACGAGCAGGTCCATCGCGTCCGGTAGGCCCTTCTGAATCTCGGTCCGCCGCGCGTCGACCTTCTGCTTCAACCACAGCACCGGTGCGAAGTAGCCGAGAATCGCGCCGGTCGCCAACGAGATGACCAGATAGACGGGGTTGTTGAAAAGGAACCCCAGGAGCAACCCGATCGCCGCCATCACCGCCGCCGCCACGAGCCGAACCGCGAAGAAGTCCTCGGGGGTCAGGTTGCCAGGCCGGCCGGCGAGGTCGAGCCTGTTCATGAGGTCTTGCCGCGCCTTCTGTGGCGTGGAACGGGAAAGGAAGCTGCCCAGCTTCTCGATCATCGGGCGCAAGAAGCGCTCGCTGAACGGCCGAGACAGCTCGACTTCCTCCACGGTCAGCGGCTTCTCGCCGCCGTAGACCTGGAGGCGCTGCTGGACCATCTGCGCCGTGTTCGTCTGCGGCGTGCGCGCGAGGCCCAGGAAGATGATGAAGATCCCGACGCCGACCGCCAACGCGAGTATGGGAATCATCAGCTCATACCTCGATGGCGACCACGCGCCGGATGATCAGATTGCCGACGAAGATCATGAAGGCGCCGATCGCGATCAGGATCCAGCCGATGAAGTTGTCGAACATGGGCCGGAAGTATGTCGGCGTCACAAAGTACATGAAGGTGGCGAGAACAATGGGCAGGAACGTGATCAGGGTGCCCGATGCGCGCGCCTGCGCCGTGAGGGTTGCGATCTCGCCTTTGATCCTGACCCGCTCGCGGATGGTGTAGGCGATGTTGTCGAGGATCTCGGCCAGGTTGCCACCCACGGTGCGGTGGATCGAGTAGGCGGTCGCGACCAGGTCGAAGTCCGCGCTGGCGATGCGCTTGGTGATGTTCTGCAGCGCCTCATCGGGTGACCCACCGAGGTTCATCTCGCGGACCGCGCGGGCGAACTCGTCGGCGATCGGCGGCACTGCGTTCTTGGCCACGGTGTCGATGGCCTGGGCGAACGAGTAACCGGCCTTCAGAGCGTTCGACAGCAGCGTCAGCGTGTCGCCCAGCTGGTTGTTGAAGGCTCTCAGCCTGCGGCCGATCCGGTACTTGACATAGAACCCGGGGATCAAGTACCCGATGATGGCGAAAAGGACGATCTGGATGATGCCTCCCGGAAATCCGAAGCGAACCGCCGCGATCAGCGCGAGCAGCACGGCGGCTCCGATCTGGATCATGAAGTACTCCGAGGTGCGCAGCTTCAGGTCGGCCCGGTTGAGCTGCTCCGCCACCGACGGCTTGCCTTTCTTGACGTTGCCGCGGCCGACGCGGTCGGCGGCAGGCTGGAAGAGCCGGTTGAGCATGTCCCGGGCGCCCGTGGCGGGAGGCAGAGGCGTCGCGCCCGCGGTCGTGACTCCGTACGCGGCCAGCCGCGCCTGAAAGTCCTCCGAGCCGCCCGCGGACCGGCGCATCTGGCTGAGTCCGATGAAGAATAGAAAAACGCCGGCGAAAGCCAGCAGGGCGAAAATCATGCCGTACGTCATCTGGGACCTCCTACGGGGTTAGTACAGCTTATCCGCCGGGGGCTGGGGGGTGGGTCGAAATAGCGTTTCCGGGACGTCTTCGCCCTCGGCCTTGAGATGCTCCATACGCATGGGCAGCACGCCGGTCGCGGTGTGGAAACCGACGGCCTTGCCTTCGGCGTTCACGCCGATCTGCTTGAAGGTGAAGAGCTCCTGGAACTGGACCTCGCCGTCCTTGATGCCGATGATCTCGGCCACGCTCACGATTCGGCGGACGCCGCCGCGGAGGCGGGACTGCTGCACGATCAGATGGATGGCGGAGCCGATGGTCTCGCGGATGGCGCGAGAGGGCAGGTCCTGGCCGGCCTGAAGGACGAGGGTCTCCAACCGGACCAGGCACTCCTTCGGGTTGTTGGCGTGCAGGGTTGACATCGAGCCATCGTGGCCGGTGTTCATCGCCTGGAGCATGTCCAGCGCCTCGCCGCCGCGGCACTCGCCGACGATGATGCGGTCGGGGCGCATGCGGAGGCAGCTCTTGACCAGCTCGCGGATCGGCACGGCGCCCTTGCCTTCGACGTTGGGCGGCCGTGACTCCAGCTGGATCCAGTGCGGCTGCTGCAGCTGAAGCTCGGCGGCGTCCTCGCAGGTGATGAGGCGCTCGGTCTCCGGAATGAACGACGACAGGATGTTGAGAAGCGTCGTCTTGCCGGAGCCGGTGCCGCCGGAAACCAGGATGTTGAAGCGGGCGCGCACGCACGAGCGCAGGAAGGTCATCAGCTCCGGGCTCGAGGAGCGGAAGCGGTTGACCACGTCGGCGGGCCCCCACTTCTCCTTCGCGAACTTCCGGATCGTCAGACATGGACCCTTCAGCGCGATCGGCGGGATGACCACGTTGACACGCGAGCCGTCCTTGAGGCGCGCGTCACAGATCGGGGTCGACTCGTCGACGCGGCGCCCGACGAGGCTCACGATGCGGTCGATGACCTGCCGCATCTGCCGTTCGGTTTCGAACGTCACCGCCGACAGTGTTGGCTCGCCACTCTTCTCAACGTAGATCTGCTTCGGGTGGTTGGCCATGATTTCAGTGATGCTGGGGTCGGCCAGCAGAGCCTCCAGCGGGCCCAATCCGAGGACGTCGTCGAGAACCGAATCGACCAGCCGCTCCTTGTCGGCCTTGGTCATCGTCATCGCCGTGGTCCGGAAGTACTCCTCGGCGAGCTCGAGGATCTTTTCCCGAACGCCGCCCTTGTTGCTGGAGTCGATCTGGTCGGCGAACTTCTCGATGAGCTTGGCGTGGATCTGCACCTTCGCGGCGGTAAAGGCCGGGCTCATCTCGCCCGCGGTGGGCGGCCGCGGCGGCCCGCCCGGCGCGGGAGCAGGTGTCTCGACCGGGGCGGACGGGCGGGCGAGCGGGATCGCGGTCGCCGCCGCGTACGCGGAACCGCCGGGTGCCGTCGCAACCGGGCCGTTGGTCATCGGGGCCGCGGGCGCGGGCACCCCGGTCTGGTTCTGTTTTACCCTGTCGAGTAGACCCATCTCAGCTACCGCTGAATATCACAACTTCGAGAAACCGTACCTGTCGTCGATCTGCTTGAAGCTGACGCCATGGGCGTCCTTGATGGTCTGACACGTAGGGTCCGGGGTGGTCGGCGGTTGCTTCAAGTAGTCGTTGAAGGACTCCAGCGTGTAGCGGACCGTCATGTTCTGGAGAAACCACGTGAAGAACTCCGCGTCGCACTGGCTGACCTCGATGGTGAGGCTGGAGGTGAGGCCGCTGGTGGTGCCCTGGGTCCCGCCGGGTGCGGCGGCGCCGGCGGCCGGCTGCACGTTGGCTACGGCCGGGCCCAGCCCGATGATGTGGATGTTGGTGAACACGGTCTTGGTCACGACCTTCGCCGGAGCCGGCGGGACAACCACGCTGGCCGAGGCGATGACTGTGATGTAGTCGCCGAGGGTGATGTGACCAGCGACGCCCTGCTGCTCCCCGGTGGGGATCGTCATGGCGACGTAGCCGCTGGCGAGCGGTAGGTACGCCGGTGCGGACCCGGCTGGGATCAGGCCCACGTCCCTGGCGAGCATGTCGGAGGTGATGAGCGAGCCCTTGCTGATGAAGAGCTCGGAGATCAGGCCCTTGACGTCTTTGGTCTGCGTGTAGGTGTTGGGGAGATTGGGCGAGATCTTGGTGGTCGTCAGGTCGGCGTCGGTGATCTGATGCCGGACCGGTATGGCCTGAGCGGCCACGACGACGGTCACGCCGCCGGAGAGCACGCCGCCACCGCCGCCACCAAAGAGGGTCCCGTATAGAAACACACCACCGCCTGCCGCCACGGCGACGAGCAAGCCGATGATGATGAGGAAGCGCCCACCGCCTGCGCGGGGTCTTGCTGGAGCTGGTGCGACGGCCAAACTAAGTCACCTCCGGGCTGATTTGATCTTGCAGAACGCCGCCATTGTAGCGAGGGGGACCACGATCTTCCCCTTCCATCCGCATCCTTCTCGGGAATGAAGAGAGCCCCTTGCGGGGCTCTCTCTTGAAGGTGCTACTACGTTTGGTTCTCGTTAGCCGAGAGCGGCTACGACGTTCGAGAACACGTTCTTGATCTGGTTGCCCATCGTAAGAAGGATGACGATGACCACGATTGAAACGAGTACGAGGATCAGGGCGTACTCAACCATGCCCTGGCCTTCCTGACGCGACGTAAGACTGCGAAGTTTCCAGTAAAGGTTCAACATCTGCGATTCACCTCCTTTTTCTTGAACTACAGACTGCTACTTGAGATGACGGGACCGGGACCGGATACTTGCGCTCCCGATCTCCGCCGCGGCAGGTGATCCTACTCGGGGCCCCCCGCAGAGGTCAATTCATTAGCCAAAACGCGGCCGGATGACTAGACCTGCGGTACCGGCTGATACCGTTGCGCCGGGAATGGTCGCCGCGGGCGTCGAAAACGAGGTGAACCGGCGCTCGGCTGCCTACTGGCGCGACCTCGCCTTCGGCCGGGTCCTGCCCGCCGTCTTCTTCAGCATCTTCCTCGTCCGCTACCTGCTGACGGCATGGGACGGCGTGCACTCCATCCGGCAGCCGTCCGACTACCTGTTCGTCGTCCAGCAGTGCCTGGCCCTGGCCTACTTCACGATGCTCGTCATCCTCTACAGCGTCCGGCTCCCAAAGCAGGGGACCGATCACCGGCTGGGGGTCGTCTTCATCGCCTTCACGGGCACCTTCTCCGTGCTCGCGGCAAGCTTCCTGCCGGGTGGCGTCCGGCGCGATTGGCTGGTCCTGCCGGCTGACATCATCGCCACGGCCGGCCTCGCCTACTCCGTCTGGGGACTCGCTTATCTGCGGCGGTCGTTTTCGATCATCCCCGAAGCCCGCCGTCTGGTCACGGGCGGGCCATACAGGCTCAGCCGCCACCCGGTCTACCTGGGCGAGATCCTCACGGCGATCGGGATCAACCTGGCCACCACCGGCTGGCTGGGCGCGATCGCCGTCCTTTATTTCATCGGGTGCGAGCTCCTGAGGATGCGCTGGGAGGAGGGCGTGCTCTCGCGCGCGTTCCCGGCCGACTACCCCGATTACGCCCGGAGTGTGCCGAGGTACGCGCCCAACCCCTTCAGGAAGCGCGGCTGACGCGATTGGTAGCACGGCTGAGCGCGCGGACGCTCCTGCTGGGCGGAGTGATGATCGTCATCCTCGCCCTGTTCGTCGGGGCGGTCCAGGATCCCGACTTCTGGTGGCACGTCCGCATCGGGCAGTGGATGGTGGAGAACGGCCGCCTCCCGGCCCACGACATCTTCACGTTCACGGTGCCGAGCCACGTCTGGACCGACCACGAGTACCTCACGGAGATCGTCATGTGGCTCGTCTACTCGAAGACGGGGGCGCTCGGGATCGGCATCTTCTTCGGGCTGATCACGTACGCCGGCTTTTACCTCATGTACAGGCAGGTCCGGCGACAGCCCTTCGTCATCGCCGGCCTCGGGCTGGCGCTCGGCGCCATCGCGGGAGCCCCGATCTGGGGCCCTCGGGCGCAGATGATCACCTTCGCCCTCACCTGCCTCGAGCTGTACTGGCTTCAGGGCTACCTGAGCGGGCGCAGCCGCAACCTCCAGTTCTTTCCCCTGGTCATGGTGCTCTGGGCGAACCTGCACGGCGGCTGGGTCATCGCGTTCGTCTGGCTGGGGGTGGCGTTGGCGGCCGAGCTGGTGGGCTGGCTCTGGGAGCCGTCCAATCCCGCCCATCGCGCACACGTCCGGTTCCTCACCATCGTCGGCGCGGCCTCTGGCGTGGCCGTCCTGGCAACGCCCCACGGGTTCGGCCTCTACCTCTATCCGTTCCAGACCGTGGCCAGCGTGGCCCAGGAGCGCCTGATCGTCGAGTGGTTTTCGCCGGACTTTCACCAGCCGTACCTGCGTCCGTTCGAGGCCATGGTCCTGCTCCTCATCGTGGGCTTCGCGGTGCGCCGGCCGAAGCCGTACGACCTGCTCCTCACCCTCGTGGCCCTCGGCCTGGCGCTGCAGTCGGTGCGCAACATCGCGCTTTTCGTGGCCGCGACGACCCCGGTGCTCGTGAACAGCTATTCGGAGGCCTGGCGGGAGATCTCGTCGGCGCGGGGTTGGAAGCCCGTGCTGCCGTCACGCTCGATCTTCGCGGTGATCACGGCGGTGGTCCTGCTCGTGATCACGCTGGCAACCGTGGTCCACATCGCCGGCGAGACGCTTCCGAGCCACCAGGACAGCCTCACGAATGCGAGCTATCCCGTCGCGGCCGCCGACTGGCTGGCCGCCCACCCGGAGGTCGGAACCAGGATGTACAACCAGTACGGGTGGGGCGGATACCTCGCCTATCGGTTCTATCCACAGCCCAACCGGCGGGTGTTCATCTTCGGCGAGGCGGCGCTGATGGGCGACGGCCTTCTCAACGACTACGAAGACATTCAGACCCTGCGGCCGGACTGGACGGCATTGCTCGACAAGTACGGCGTTGACTACATCGTCTACAACCGCGGCGAGGCGCTGGCCAACGTGCTCGCGACCCAGCCGGGCTGGAAGCTCGTGTACGAGGATCCGGTGGCGGTGGTCTACGTCAGGGCGCCATCTCCGTAGCGAGACTCAATACAGCCGCCAGATCTTGAAGTTCGGGCTGTCGTAAGCCGGCGGCCCCAGGGCAGCGGGCGGTGGTGACTGCAGGTCGGCGGTCCAGATCACATACCGAATGTGGTCGGTGTGCACGAAATCGACCAGGTCCGCCTTGCCGGTGAGCAGGTCGTAGGCCTGCTGGGTCTTGGTGTTGTAGTCGAACGTCTCGTCGTAGTGGCCGACAAAGACGGTGTCGGGGCTGTAGGCGGGCACGTAAAGGCCGACGCCCGGCATGCACAGGACAGTCCCTGCCGGCGCATTGCCCAGCCACGCGAGGCCGTCGTACTCGGCCTGGCTCACCGAATACATCGGACTGGCGACGAACAGCAGCGGAGCGAGCACCAGGAACGCGCTGCCGATCGACGAGAAAGCGACGTAGGAGAACGGCACCAGCGCGCGCGCCCTCACGCTCCGGAGCTTCGGCAGGATCGCCTCGTACATGCCTCGCGCGGCCAGCACGCCGAGTGGTAGATAGATCGCGTCCAGGAACCGGCGGCGGAGGTCGCCGGCGGGGTTCGGCAGATAAAGGATGGCTGCCAGCAGGACGAGCCACGCGACCAGGAACACGTCCTCACGAGTGCGGCGGCGAATCGCGCCCGGGATCCCGGTCAGCGCCAGCAGCAGCTGCGGTGCGAGCGCGAAAAACAGGCTGATGCCCTCCGGCGGCAGCGCATTCTTGGAATGGAAGGTCCAGCGCTGGACCTCGGGGTTGCCCACGAACGCCAGGTACGAATAAAGGATGTAGGGCGCGGGGATCGCGAACGCAAGCGCTGCCGCCGCCCACCCGCGCGGCGCCGGCGGACGCAAGAGCATGGCCACCGCGGTGGCGCCGCCCATCAGGATCGGCATCTGCGGGTGAATCGACGCCTGCCCGAGCCAGGCCACCCCCGCCAGCGCGGCCAGGCCGAGACTGCCTCGCTGGATCGCCTTCAGCGTGAGCGCCACGCCGACGCCGGCGAACACGCCGGACCAGGCGAAGTGCGGAAGGGCGAGGATCGAGTAGAAGGCCGTCAGCTCGGGCATCCGCAGGTCGAGGGTGTCGGTCTGGTGTCCGAAGATGACCGGGTGGCCCAGCGCCTGGATCACCAGGCCCATCCCCAGCCCGATCGCCACGAAGAAGAAAGCGAAGCGGCGCGCCGATCGATCTTCGATGAAGTGCGAGATGAAAAGCCAGGCCGATCCCATGAGCGCAAAGGCCGCACCGACCCTGGCCAGATGGAACACCGCGATCAGCGGCAGGTGGAGGAGAGCGGCCAGGTGGCCGAGCAGGATCCAGAACATGAACAGGTACGCGGAGGGGCTCGGCTCGGTCGTGTAGCGGTTCTGCCACGCCCACGCCCCCTCCCACCCCTGGCGCATCTTGGCCAGATACGTGTTCGCGTCGTCGCCCAGGAAGAAGAACCCCATGAACACCTGGCCGTGAGGCTGGGCCGCGTAGGCGTATGCGTACGGCACCGCGGTGACCATCGCCAGGGCGAGCCCCGTCAGCAGCGGCAGCCTCCACTCACTGCCGGATGAGCTCGTTTCGGCGCGTACGGCCGATGCGGGTCTTACCGCTTCCATCTGCCCAGGCTCAAGCGCAGCACCGTCCACAGCGCGCGGCGGACCTCGCCTCTCGAGACCTTGGATGCGCCCGCGACGCGGTCTTCGAAGCGGATCGGCACCTCCACCACCGAGTATCCGAGCCGGCGCGCGCGCCACACCATCTCGATCTGGAACGAGTATCCCTGCGACAGGACGTCGTCCAGCCCCATTTCAGTGAGCAGCTCCCGGGTGTAGCACCTGAATCCGGATGTGCAGTCGCGCGTCCGCAGGCCGAGCAGCGTGCGGCAGTAGAAGTTGGCGCCCCAGGACAGCAGCCAGCGGCGGTACGGCCACCCTTCGATCGAGCCGCCGGGCACGTAGCGAGAGCCGATCGCCAGCCCGCCCGAACGCCTGGCCGCTTCGACGATTGCGTCGAGCTCGTCGGCGCGGTGCGAGCCGTCGGCGTCCATCTCGACGAACAGCTGAGCGCCATCGGCCAGTCCGATTCGAAACGCTTCTGCGTAGGCACTGCCGAGCCCAAGCTTGCGCGCCCGGTGCAGCACCCGCACCCCCTTATCCGAGCTCGCAAGCCGATCCGCGAGCTCGCCGGTGCCGTCGGGAGACGCGTCGTCGACGATCAGGACGTCGTGGCCGAGCCGCCTGACACCTTCAACCACGCGCTCGATGTTCTCCACCTCGTTGAAGGTCGGCAGCACGACCAGCACCCCGTCGGTCACGGTCGAGAAGGGCTCCGGGCGGTGCGCCCGAGCCTGACGTTCACGACGTGGCGGAACATGTCCACCGAGCTCCGGATCGGCATCACCTTGGTCGGCGCAGAGTTCCGCCAGACAACGGGCACCTCGGCGATGCGCACGCCATTTTTCTTGGCCAGGTACAGCACTTCGGGGTCGTACCCGAAGCCGTCGGTGGTCAGGCCGGCGAACACCTCGCGCGCGATGTCGCCGCGGAAAAGCTTGAATCCGCACTGGGTATCCCAGATTCCCGGCAGGAGCACGGCCTGGACGATGAGGTTGAAGACCTTGCCCATGAGCACGCGATAGATCGGCTGCGCGAGCTCGACGCGCGAGCCCTTGACGGCGCGCGACCCGATGGCGACGCCGGCGCCGGCCGCCAGGGCGGACTCGAGCTTTTCCAGCTCTTCGATGGGTGTGGACAGGTCGGCATCGGTGACGAGCACCTCCTCGCCTAGAGAGACTTTGACTCCTTCAGCGAGGGCGCGGCCCTTGCCGCGGTTCGCCGGCAGCGCCTCGATACGAACGTTCTTGTGGCGCGCGGCGGCCTCGTCCATCACGTGCCGCGTGCCGTCGCGGCTGCCGTCGTCGACAAGGATGAGCTCGTAGTCGCCCCGCCCGGCGAGGTAGCGCTCGACCAGCTCGATGGTGCGCGGCAGCCTCTGCTCCTCGTTGAAGCAAGGGATGACGACGCTCAGCTTCGGGGACGGGGTGGCCACGGCGCCCCATCGTAAGGGCGCGGGATCACACGTTCCTAGGGACGGGCGCGCAAAACCCTCAGCGCGTACACCGGCAGCACGACCATGCGGCGGATGCGCCACGGCTGGTAGGCCAGCCGGAAAAGCCATTCCATGCCCGCCCGCCGCATCCAGAGCGGCGCCCTGGGGACGCGTCCGGTGAGGTAGTCGAACGCGCCGCCGACGCCGATCGCCACCGATACCCCGCTCAGGCTGCCGCCCACCCGGTCGATCCACATCTCCTGCTTGGGGGCTCCGTACGCGACCATCAGCACCTGCGGCCGCTCGGCTGCGATCCGGCTGACCGTCTCCGCGTCCGCGGATGGCTCTGGCGACCCGGGGTGCGTGGCCACCTGCAGCCCTGGGTGCGCGGCTCTCAGGCGCTGGGCCAGGTCCTCCGCCACGCCCGGAGCCGCCCCGAGCAGGAAGAGCCGGAACTGCCGGCGGGCGCAGAGCGCGGCCAGCGGTGGAATCAAATCGACTCCGGTGACAGGTCCCGAAAGCACGCAGCCCTGCCGGCGCGCGGCCCACACCACGCCGCTGCCGTCGGCGAGGCAGAGGTCGGCGGCTTCGAGCACGCGTGCGAACTCCTTGTCTTTGCCCGCCCTCATCACAAACTCGGGATTGACAGTGGCCACCTGGTGGCGCCCGCCGCCGTCGACAAAAGCCTCGATTCGCGCCAGCGCACCGTCCATGTCGACGCAATCGACGCGCACGCCGAGCACCCGCGCCTGCCGCACGGGCAAATGCTCTCCCGGTGCTATGGGCGCTCCGGCATGGTGGTCATGGAGACGACGTCGACCCACGGCTCCACCGGACCGAGGTTGTTCGCGAAATCAGCCAGCGACTCACCCCCGTAGGCGCGCTCTCGAGTCCACAAGTAGCGGTCGGCGCGGCTGTGAACAGTCCCCGGGATCTCGGTGGTCGC
>DASWBB010000021.1:0-45423 GCA_036390875.1 Candidatus Dormiibacterota bacterium | reverse complement strand
GCTCGCCTTTTCCACCACCTTCTGGCATGCCTTGTGCACGGCCATGCCGCCGACCGCGAGCGAGCGGCTGCCGTATGTACCGTGGCCGAATGCCGGACCTTCGCCCGTATCGCCGTGGCGAAGCTCGATCGAATCGTATGGGACGCCAAGGGTATCCGCCGCGATCTGCGAGAACGTGGTGTCGTGACCCTGGCCGTGTGAATGGGTGCCGACGTAGACGGCCACCGAACCCGTTGGGAAGACGCGCACCTGCGCTGCATCAACGAGCCCGAGACCGCCGGTCCCGGGCGCGGTGCCGGCGCTGGGCCCGAACCCGCAGATCTCGATCCAGCTCGAGATTCCGATGCCCATGTACCGGCCCTTCTTGCGCGCCTCGTCCTGTTCCCGGCGGAGCTTCTCGTAGCCGGCGATCTGCATCGCCTTGTCCAACGCGCCCTCGTACGCGCCAGAGTCGTAGACCAGGCCGAAGTGGCTTGTGTGCGGGAATTCCTTGACGAAGTTCTTGCGGCGGAGTTCAGCCGGATCCATCTTGAGGGCGCCGGCGAGCAGGTCGATGATCCGCTCTACGTTGTGGGTAGCCTCAGGGCGGCCAGCGCCGCGGTACGGATCCGTCGACACGCGATTGGTGAGCACGCCAACTGTGTGCGCCGCTACGTGCTTCCAGACATAAGCGCCTCCCGACACCAGGCAGGCGACGGTCTGGACGGAGCTGGTCAGCGGCATATAGGCGCCGACGTCGATGTACTGAGTTATCTTCAGGTACACGAGGGTGCCGTCCTTTTTGGCACCCGCCTCGACGTCGAAAATCTCGCCTCGACCATGGCTGGTCGTCTGCAGGGCTTCAGTACGAGACTCGATCCATTTGACTGGACGGCCGCTGAGCTTGGCCGCCGCCGGCACCAGGTAGTCCTCCGGGTACGGGCTGATCTTGCTGCCGAAGCCACCACCCACATCGGGCGAGATGATGCGCAGCTTGCTCTCCGCAAACCCCAGGCCGGCGACCAGCAAAAGCCTGATCAGGTGCGGGTTCTGGCTCGACATCCAGATCGTCATCGTGCCGTCGGCCTTCGAGTACTCGGCCAGCACGCCGCGGGTTTCCATGGACGTCGGCGCCAGCCGCTGCTGGAGGACGCGCTGCTTGACGACGACGTCAGCCTCTTTCATGACCGCCGGATCGTCGGGGATGAAGGTCTGTTCCCAGCCCACGTTGTCGGGCGCACCGGAATGCGCCTTGGGGCTGTTGGCTTCGAGGGCCTTGCCCAGGTCTGTCACCGCGGGCAGGACGTCGTAGTGGACATCGACGAGACCGGCGCCGTCGGCCGCTTCGTATTTCGTGTCGGCCAGTACGACTGCCACCGCTTCCCCCTGGAACACGACCTCTTTGTCCGCGATCGGGAATCGGGGCGGCACCTGCTTCTTCTCGGGCACGAAGAACGGGGCGGTGGCCATGACGCCCGCTATGACCTTGGCGAAATCCTTGTGTGTGTAGACAGCGACGACGCCGGGCGCCTTCGAGGCGGCCGTGAGGTCGATGCTCTTGATCCGAGCATGGGCATGCGGACTGCGGACCACCGCCAAATAGGCGGTGCCGGGCCGCGTGAAGTCGTCTACGTAGCGGCCTTCGCCGCTGACCAGCCGCGGGTCTTCGCGACGGTGGATCTTGGCGCCGATCATGGTCGTGACCGCCATGTCAGCTCCTCCCCGCCACGGATTTCTCACCGGAACGGGCGGCGCTCCCACCCATGGTCTTGGCGGCCGAGCGCACCGACTTGATGATGTTCACGTAGCCCGTGCAGCGACAGAGGTTGCCTTCGAGCCCTTGCCGGATCTCGTCGTCGGTCGGGCTGGGGTTCTCCGACAGCAGGTAAGCGGCGGCCATGATCATCCCCGGCGTGCAGTAGCCGCACTGCAGGCCGTGCTCGTCCCAGAACGCCTGCTGCAGGGGATGGAGCTCGCCGTCCTTGGCCATGCCTTCGATCGTGGTGAGGCTCTTGCCCTCGGCCTGGACCGCGAACATCGTGCAGCTCTTCACCGCCTTGCCGTCGACAAGGATCGTGCAAGCCCCGCACTGGCTCGTGTCGCATCCGATGTGGGTGCCCGTGAGGCCGGCGACGTCCCGGATGTAATGCACGAGGAGGAGCCTGGGCTCGACCTCATCCTCGTGCCGGCGGCCGTTGATGGTAGTAGCGACCTTGTGCTTCATACGGTTCCTCCAACCCTCGTGTGGGCGCTTGATGCGCCGGGGCAACAAAAGCTTGCCGAAACTGCCTCCTGTAATTGCGCTACTTTTACGGCGGAATTGCAACTAGAAAATTCCTTCCCGGTCGCTGCGCCCCCCGATCGGGTGTTCGCTTACCTCCTGGACGTCAACAAAGTCGCCGGCTGCGTGCCTGGCGCTGAGCTGTCCGAAGTCGTGGACCCGAGCACCTTCAAGGGCAAGGTCAAGATCAAGGTCGGCCCGGTCACGGTCGCGTACAACGGCACGGCTCGGATCGTCGATCGGGATGACAGCACCCACTCGGCGGCGATCGAGGCGGAGGGCCGCGAGACGACCGGGCCGGGATCCGCTCGCGCGACGGCGCGCATGAGCGTGGTCCCGGACGGCGCCGGCTCCACGGTCAAGATCGTCACCGATTACAACGTCGCCGGTCGGGTGGCCCAATTCGGTCGCGGTGTCATGGAGGACGTGTCCAGGCGCCTCGTCGGAGAGATGGCGGCCTGCATCGCGGCCAACATCGAGGCCGAAGAGCCCCACCCGGCCACAGCCGCCGGCGCGACCTCGGAAGACGGGCCTGGGGCCTCAACGGCGACACCAGCGCCAGCGCGCGCGCCGGCCACGGCGAAGCCGGTCAACGCCATCGGGCTGCTCTTCTCGGTCTTGTGGGCCCGGCTGCGCAGGCTCTTCGGGAGTAAGAGCTAGCGGACTAACCCAGATAGAGCGCCAACATCTGGTCGCGGTTGATCCAGATGGCCGGTTGTGTCCAGCTCTTGGCTGCGGTCCCGATCACGACCACGGTGACGTCCACCATTGGAAAGAACCGGCTCTTCATGAGGACTTCACCGTGCATCTTCGGATCCGACAGCTTCGGAAATTCCGCCGCCCCGGTGACCATGAAGCTGGTCCCCTGGAACATCACGAATCTCCGGATGACCTCGGGCTGGTCGGGCAGCGGAGGTTCCACGTCGATGGTGCGGATGCCACACACCGCCGTCTTGTTGAACGTACCTTCGGGCACCCCGTTGAGCGGCACCGCGCCGGGCATCAGCGGCTCCGCGCTCACATTGCGAAGATGGAACAGCGACTCCGGATCGTTCATCGTGTCTCGGAGCCGGCCGCGGACCTGCATCTCCGCGGTGATGCGCTGGTACGCCGTCAGGACGTCGACCTTGACCCATGCGATGGTCGGGCTGAGCGAGCTCATCGGCTGAGACATCTGCCCGGAGGATAACGCCCCGGCTGCCAGAATTGGCCCGATGGATCTCGCGGAAGCACACCGGCGCATTCGCGAGCGCGCGGAGCTGAACGCCTTCATCTCCATCTCGGACGAGACCGGGAGCGGCACCGTGGTGGCGGTGAAGGACCTGGTCGACGTGGCCGGGACGGTCACGACCGCGGGCGGGATCATCCTCCCCGACGTCCCCGCCACTGACGATGCGCCGGTCGTCAAGAGCATCCGCGCCCATGGCTGCTTGGTCGTCGGCAAGGCCAACCTGCACGAGTTCGCATACGGCGTCACGAGCGTCAACCCCCATTACGGCCCGGTGCGCAACCCGCATGACCCGAGCCGCGTCGCGGGCGGCTCGTCGGGCGGGTCGGCGGTGGCGGTGGCGGCAGGTATGTGCGACTGGGCGATCGGCAGCGACACGGGCGGCTCGATCCGCATCCCGGCTTCCCTGTGCGGCGTCGTGGGCTTCAAGCCGTCGCTCGGCAGCATCGACACCGCCGGCGTCATCCCTTTGAGCCGTTCGCTGGACACGCTCGGTCCGATGGCTCCTGACGTGGCGACAGCCGCCGCCGCTTACTCGATGATGTCGGGCGAATCGCCGTCCGCTGCGTCGGTTCGCGCTCCACGCCTGGGGGTGCCGGCGGGCTGGGTCACGGGCCTGGACGCCGAGACAGCGCGTGCGTGGGCGGTGGTTTCGGGGGATCTGCCGGAGGTGCCTTTCCCCGACCGCGCTGAGCTCTTCAGCGTGGGCCTGACGATCCTGCTGGTCGAGGCCGCGGCATATCACCGCCGGTGGGCCTCGGACTATCCGGAGAAGTACGGTGCGGACGTCATCGGCCATATCAGGCGCGGGCTCGAGATCCTCGCCGTCGATTTCGAGGCGGCTCTGCTGGCGATGACACGCCTTCGCAAGCGGGCACAAAACGCGATGGAAGACATAGATGCCCTCATCCTTCCCGCCACGGCGATCGTCGCGCCACCAGTCACCGCAGGCGGGGAAGTGCGCGAACCTCTGTCGCGATTCACGCGTCCTTTCAACACGACGGGGCAGCCGGTGGTCACGCTGCCGGCCCCGGCGTCGGGACTGCCGGTCGGCATCCAGGTCGTGGGCCGGACGAACGCCGAAACGCTGGCGGTCGCGGCCTGGCTGGAGGGTCAGTGGAGAGGGCCGGGATGAAATCCAAGGACTTCTTCCCGGCCGTCTTCAGCCGCCACGCCGACGCGTACCAGTGTCGCCTCGAGGGCATCATGGCCCGCGGGGAGGCGCCGGGCCGGGCCCGAGTGATCGAGCTGGCCGGCGCGCGGCCGGGGATGCGGATCCTGGACCTCGCATGCGGCCCCGGCAACCTGACCCGCCTGCTGGCTGCGGCGGTGGCCCCCGGAGGCGACGTGGTTGGCGTCGACCTGGCTCCGGGCATGATCGCGCTGGCCCGCGGCGCGGGCATCCCGAACGCCCGCTTCGAGGTCATGGACATCGAGCGGCTCACTTTTCCTGACAGCACATTCGACGTGGCGGTTTGCGGCCATGGATTGCAGTTCGCCCCTGATCTGGACCGCGCGCTCCGCGAGGCATGCCGTGTGCTGAGGGCCGGCGGCCGCCTGGTTGCAAGCGTGCCGAGCTCGCCGGTTGCGGACTCCGTCTGGGGCCTCCTCGGCAGCGTGATCGACCGCCGGCTGCCGCCCGCGCCCAAAGTGGTCGACCAGGAGGCGACGCGCCAGACCGTCGGAGACCGCGAGGCATTCCGGGCGGCAGCCCTCGATGCCGGATTCGCCTCCGCGCGCGTTGAGCTGATCGAGGAAGAGGTCAGATGGGAATCGGCGGAGCAACTGGTTTCGATGTTCACGAGCTGGTGGGACTGCGCCTCGAGACTGGACACGCTGGAACCATCACGGCGCGAAGGATTCATGCGGGATGCGGTCGCGACGCTCAAGCGGGAGCACCCGGGCCCGATCCTGACCACCGGCCGAAACCACGTGCTCGACGCTCGCAAATGAGCCCGCTGGGGGCGAGCGCGATAGTTCGATCGCTATGAGCTACAGAGCAATGCCGCCCGCCAGCAACCTGTTGCGGCTGGTCGCGTTTGCGGTGCCGGCGGGGTTGACCCTCGCGGGAGTGCAGCCGCTCATGGGCGCGGCGACGGGCTCGGTGGGCCCGGGATGGGCGGCACAGCTTGCCGTCCCCGCCATCGGCGCCGCCGCGATCTTGTTCCTGGCCGCACGGCGCTTCGATCGCGGCGACGCCGTGCAGCCTCCGTGGTACACCGCTTGGCTCCTGCTGCCCGGTGCGTTCCTGCTGGCGGGCGCGGCCGCGATGTGCATCTTCGGCGCCCTCGTCGATTTTCCGATCATCGCTCCGACGATGTGGGCGCTGGTCGCGGTAGGGAGTGTGGCCTGGACGGGCGCCATCGCCGTCGTCGGGCGCGCCTCGCGCTAAGAAGCCGGCGCTCGCGAGTGCATCATCCCCGCCCCACCCGTCAGCGTCCGCCGCAGGCACACCGCCACCCACATCCGGTACGGCCGCCATTGCTCCGCCAGCGCTTCGAGCTCCGCGGGCGCGGGCTCCGCCTCGAGGCCGTACTCGGTGCGGATCGCCCCGAGCAATCGCGGCTCACGGGTCGGCAGCTCGTCCACCGCACTGAGCGCGCGCAGCCTCACGAGCTGCGAACCGAACTCGCCGATGCCGGCGAGCCGCTGCAGCCGCTCTAACGACTCATCGCGAGGTAGGGCTCGCAGCGTCTCGGTGTCGAGCTCGCCGGCCAGGGCGGCACGGCCCAGACGGTTGAGATACTCGACCTTGCGGCCGAAGAGCCCTTGAAATGACTCCAGGTCGATCAAGCGCGACGGCTCCGGAAATGTCCACAGCCGATGCCCGTGGACATCGACCTCGTGTCCGAGCTCACGGCACATCCGGTCCTTGATCGCCTGCGCCTGACGCATGTTGATCCGCGTCGACATCACGCACCATGCGGCGGCTTCGTATGCGTCCGACCAGTTCACGGGCCGGAAGCCTGGGAACCGTCTCTGCAGCGTTCCCACCACCCGATCGCGGCGCCCGACCTCCGGCCAGCCACGCCCGTCGACGTCGAGGCTGAGGATGCGCGCCACCTGGCGCTTGACTTCCGCGGCGCTCGCCGTGCCGTATATCTCGCCGCTGACCGCCCCCGAATCGCCTTGCTTGATGCAGACACCGACTGGCCGCCATCCCTCGTCGGTCAGGAAGGCAAGGTGGAGGTGGCCACCCTCCGGTCCCCCATCTGCCGGCGCCTGATGCCACGCCCCGATGAACTTCGCCGACTCCTCCAACGAATAGGGGCCAAGCGGCTGGATCTCAAAGCTTCGAGTTGCGGCTTTGGTCTTCATGTCTGCCAGTGTCCATGGTAATTGTTGACATCCTATGTCATCATTGAAAAAAGAATGCGAGCCGATCGTGTACTCGCGCTGCTTCTGCTGCTTCAGGCCCGCGGCCGCCTCACCGCCAGCGAGCTGGCCGAGCGTTTGGAGGTTTCCAGGCGGACCGTGTACCGGGATGTCGACGCCCTCAGCACGGCCGGGGTGCCCGTCCACGCCGATCCGGGCCCCACCGGCGGCATCGAGCTGATGGCGGGCTGGCGCACCGACCTCACCGGCCTGACCGCGCCCGAGGTCGAGGCGCTTTTCACGTCGGCGGCAGGTCCGGCGTTCGAGAGCGCGATGGGAAAGCTCGCAGCGGCGCTGCCCGGCGAAGGCGGCAGGCGCGCGGGACGGATCAGGGAGCGACTGCTGGTGGACTCGATCGGCTGGGGCCGGCGCGGCGCCACCTCCCCCCACCTCCGTGTGGTTCAAGACGCCGTCTTCGGCGACCGGCGCTTGCGCCTCAAATACCGGCGCGCGGAGGCTCAGGTCGTCGAGCGCGAGGTCGATCCGCTTGGCCTGATCATCAAAGCGGGGGTCTGGTACCTGCTGGCCGATGTCGACGGCGACCGGCGACTCTTTCGACTGTCACGCGTCGAATCGGCCCAGGCTCTGGATGAGCCGGCGCGCCGCCCCAAGCGATTCGACCTGGCCGCCGCGTGGCGCAAGCAATCAGCCCACTGGGACTTGGGGCGCGCGGGCTACGAGGTGGTGGTGAAGGTTGCCGACGACGCGAACATGCCGTTGGTGCTGCGCGTCTCCGGCGACCGCGTGATCGGGCGCCCACGGCGCGGCGTCGTGCGGCTCGCGTTCCCGGCGCTCGAGCCCGCGGCCGCGTTCGTGAGCTCGTTCGGCGCCATGGTCGAAGTGCTCGAGCCGGCCGAGGTCCGCGTGGAGCTGGCGCGACGCGGCGCCCAGCTCACCGAGCTGTACGGACGGCCCCCAGATATGCCAAAAAATCGCCAAAGAAAAAGGCCGGCCGCCACGGCGACCGGCCCATAAAGGTCAGCTCGGCTACGCCAGCTTGATGCGATTCGCGCGCGGGCCTTTCTGGCTCGCCTCGATCTCGAAGCTGACACGCTCTCCGCCCGCCAGGGAGTCGAAGTTCACGCTCGAGTCGAGACCGGTGCGGTGAAAGAAGTACTCCTTCCCGTCCTCGGCGGCGATGAACCCGAACCCGCGGTCGGATACCAGTTTCTTGATTGTGCCGGTCGGCATCTGCAACTCCTCTTCTCGAAAGTAAATCTCGCGAACGCTCGGTCCTTTCGAGAAGAATCGACGACCGCGGCGAACATCGCTCGACGTCCGGGCGACGAAATTACCTTACCACGGCATCGTCGGCCCTAAACCGGGCCGATGGCGACCCCGGACGGTCCCTCAAAGGGCCAGCAATGCGACCCCGATCAGGGTGGCCACAGCACCCGAGAGCTTGAGCGCAGCCGCCTGCCGTTCGCGCAGGCGCCACACGCCCCAAACCGCCACCGCGACGACCGCGGTCTCGCGCACCGGCGCCACCACCGACAGCGGCGCAATGCTCAACGCCAGGAGAACGAGCAGGTACGCGACCCACATGAACAGGCCGACCACAACCGCCTGCGGCCATGTGACCGGAGCCGGCGGTGGCTCTCGCCCGGCCTCGATCGCTGGTCGTGCGACCCTGGCGCTCAGCCACCGCGCGACCACAAGCCCCAACGCCAGGAGCACGATCAACAGCCAGCCGTACAGCCACGGCGCGGCCAGCCTGACCCCGACTCTGTCGACCGCCGTGTACGCCGCGATGGCGACGCCGGTCGCAAGCGCGGGCAGGGTTGCCCGACCGCTGGTCTGCGGGAGCGTGACCGCGAGAATGCCGGCGAGCAGCAGGCCCACGCCGAGCAGTTGAGGCGCCGCGAGCTTCTCTCCAAGGAGGCCGAGACCGATGAGCACGGCCAGCAGCGGCGCCGACCCTCGAGCGATCGGGTAGACCACCGACACCTCTCCGTGGCGGTAGGCGGCCGACAGCAGAAATATGTAGATGAGCTCGAGCAGCGCTGACACGGCCGCGAGCCCCGCCGCCTCGATGCCCAGGCCGGGCCGACCGGCTACGAGCCACGCGACGAATGCCGGCGGAGTCATGAGCACCGTCGCGGCCACCGTGGCGCGTGTCAGCGTGTCCCTGGGGTCGCCGCTGACCTTGACGATCACGTTCCAGGTGCCGTGCATCGCGGCCGCCACCAGCGCGAGAACGATCGCGATCGTAATCAAGGCTGGCAATTAAAGCAGGCAGGTCCACACTTGATGGTGTGACCAAAGCCTTCTACGAGCCACTGGCCGGGCTCGACGCGTGGTTCCTGTACGCCGAACGGCATGAGGCGCCGCTGCACATCGGGGCGACCTACATCTTCGAAGGCACCCCGCGTGTCGCGGGCGGTCGCGGGGCGCTGGGCCTGGCGCGCACCGTCGAGGAGCGCCTGCACCTCGTGCCGCGATACCGCCAGAAGGTGATGTGGCTGCCCGGCAACCTCGGCAACCCGGTCTGGATCGACGACCCCGACTTCGACCTCTCGTATCACGTGCGGCGCGCGGCTCTGCCCAGCCCTGGCGACGACGCCACGCTGCGCGAGTACACGGCGCGCGTGTTCGCGCGACCTCTCGACCTCAACAAGCCGCTGTGGGAAATGACCGTGATCGAGGGATTGAGCGGCGGGCGCGTGGCCGTGGTGAACAAGGTTCATCACGCGATGGTCGACGGTATCTCGACGGTGGACATCGCGACTCTGTTGCTCGACGCGGAACCATTGCCCGCGACGCACGGGCGTCCCAAACGCTGGAAGGCGCGGCCCGCTCCCACCCCCGGCGAGCTGATCCGTGAGACGGTCAAGGGGCTCTCGCCTGCAGCCGTTTTCAAGCAGGTCGCGAGCCTTCGCCCCCAGCAGCTGCTCGAGGGCGCGATGCGCTCGCCATGGTTGGGCGGCCTGCAGCTGGCGCTCGCCTGGCTCCGGCCCGGAGTCCCGTTGTTCTTCAACCAGCAGATCGGTCCGCATCGCCGCGTGCAGTCGGTGAGGGTGCCGCTGCAGCATTTGAAGGATGTCAAGACCGCGTTTGGAGGCACCGTCAACGACGTCGTCCTCGCGGTCATCGGGGAGGCGATATGGCGCTGGCTCGATGATCGGGGTGAGGCGGTGCCGCCGGCGCTGCGAGTGTTCGCGCCGGTCAGCGTGCGCGACGATTCACAGCGCTACCAGCTCGGGAACATGGTGACCGGCATGGTCGTCGAGGTTCCACTCGGCCCGATGACCCCGAAGGAACGGGTCAGACGCGTAACAGCCGCGACCGGCGACCTCAAAAGATCGCGCCAGGCGGTGGCCGCGGGCACGCTCACCCATCTTGCCAACTGGGCTCCCGCCACGCTCCAGGCGTTGGCGGCCCGGGTGATGACCTCGCAGCCGCAATGGACGAATCAGTCGGCGATCAATCTCGTCGCCACCAATGTCCCTGGCCCGCAGATGCCGTTCTACACAGGCGGTGCGCAGCTGCTCGAGTTCTGGCCTCTGGTCTCGATCTACCACTCGCTCGGCCTCAATGTCGCGATCGTGTCTTACAACGGCAGCGTCCACTTTGGGATGCTCGCGGATCGGGACCTCGTTCCGGACCTGGACGACTTCGCCAGGCATCTCGAGGGATCGGCCGCGGACTTTCATGCTGCGACGACCCGCGCGCCGCGTGCCCGCAGATCAGCGGCTCGGCGTGCGCCGATCGCGCCCATTGCGCGCCGCGCGCCGCGGGCGAGAAAGGAGCCGGCCCACAAGCCGGTAGACCTCGGGGTTGATGACCAGCCCGTTGTGGCTGCCCCAAACGGCGATCGAAGGGATGTCGGGACGGATGCAGCTGCGGAAGTTCACGACGTCGTCTGAGCGCGTGTAGATGGAAGTCATCGGCACCAGAGGCGGCTGAGCCAGGTCGTACGAAAAGCGGCCCTCGGTGCGCAGCCGCCGGCCCAGGCCGATCTCATTGGCGGTTCGAACGACGCCGACGGCCGCCTGAGTGAGAGGCGAGATGTCGAGCTGATCCGACAGCGGCGAGCCCAGCGCGATCACCTGCTCGACGCTGTCGGGCCGGCGCTGCGCAAGCACCTTGGCCAGAAGGCCACCGCGGCTGTGCCCGACGAGGCTCACGCGCGAGCCGGCCAGAGACTCAACCTCGGCCAGGCGATGGCGGAGGCCCGCGAGCATGTGCTCGGACGTTCGCACGTTGAAATAGATGCCCGACAGATAGGCCTCATAGCCGATGCGCTGGAGCCAACCGTGGAGAAGCCGCAATGCCCAGTCGCCCGACAGGAACCCGGGAATGAGGAGCACGGCGCGGCCGTCGCCGTGCGGCACGCCGCGACCACGGAACACCGGATCCCGCAACAGGGCCGACAGCTCGCGCAGAGCCAGAGGATCAGGGAGCCTCATCGGCACGGGATGGTAGGTGGTCGGCGCAGCGAAGCGGACGATCGGCACAGGATGTTCAGTTGACAGACTGTATGTTAATGTGCGCGGGTGAACGGCCGCCACGATCTCGGCAAGCGTCAGGCGGGAGTCGACCGGACCCGCGCCGCCGTGCTGGCGGCCGCGCGCGAGCTGGTCGCGGCCGGCGGCGGCTCGGCTCTCAACGTGGGCGCCGTCGCACGCCGAGCGGGTGTCTCACGACTCACGATTTACAACCGTTTCGGCTCTCGATCCGAGCTGCTGCGGGCGGTCGTGGGCGAGGCGCACGCGCGCACGCGGCCGCCGGCCACGAACGGAGCCAACAAAGCCATAGACCCGCGCGAGGAGCTGCGCGACCGCATCAATTCGGCCTGCGCGATCTGGGCATCCGATCCAGCGCTGTTCCGCGCCCTCCCGGCCATGACCTCACCGGGCGACGCCGCCGCACCGAAGGACCGCGGCCTCGCCGAGAGGCTCGCGTCCGCGGATCAGCTTCGGCCCGGCTGCTCGCTGAAAGAGGCGGAGGACGTCATCGGCGCGCTGACGTCTTTCGGGGTCTTCGACCGCCTCCACCAGGACGGGCGGCGCTCGGCGACCGCCATCGCCGAGATCCTGATGCGATTGGCGGGTGCGATTTTGAGTCCCGCGTCGTAGGATTGACGCAGTGCGCCATAGGATCGTCGACCTGGACGGCCCGGTCCACTATCTCGACTTCGGCGGCCACGGCACACCGTTGCTCATGGTCCACGGCCTGGGCGGCAATGCTCTGAACTGGATGGCGGTCGGGCCGGCGCTGGCCGAGCGCTATCACGCCATCGCCATCGACCTCGCCGGCTTTGGCCAGACGCCCCTCTTCCACCGGTCGGCGACGGTGGGAGCCAATGCCGAGCTCGTGGATGGGTTCATCGAAAAGGTCCTCGGGGCGCCGGTGGTCCTGATGGGCAATTCGATGGGAGGCCACATCGCCGTGATCGAGGCCGCCGACCACCCGCAGCGGGTTGTCGAATGCATTCTGGTCGACCCTGCTGTCCCCATCCCGCTCGGGCACGCGCGGCGGCCGGACCCCGCGATGCTCGGTGTGGCCGCCGCGCTCTCGATCCCCGGGCTCGCGGAGGCGCTCTTCGAACGCCGGCTGCGCGGCATGGATGTGGAAACGCTCGTGCAGCGATCCCTCGCGCTCGTCTGCGCCGATCCTTCGCGGGTGGCCTCCGACATGGTCGAGGCCCACGTGCAGCTCACGCGAGAGCGAGGACACCTTGGTCCTCAAGGCAGCCGCGCCTTCATCCAGGCCTCACGGTCGATCGCCCTGAGGATGGCCGACCCGCGGTTCTGGACGCGAGTCAAGAAGGTCAAAGCGCCGACCCTGGTGATCCATGGATCGCTCGACCGCGTGATCCCGCTCGCCGCTGCGCGCGACCTGGTGCGCCGGCGTCCCGATTGGACCCTGCGCGTCGTGGAAGGCGCCGGCCACGTGCCGATGATGGAGACCCCCGACGTGTTCCTGAGCGTTGTTTTGGAGTGGCTTGTAGATAGAATCGCGCCCGAGCCCGCTGCAGTTTCATAACGGAGAGACGCTCAGAACCTAACTTGGCTACGGCCTCACCACAACACACCAAACGACGCGGACGCTGGGAGGAGGTCGCAGCCTCCATACTCCCCGACCTCCGTCATCTGGGCACCTGGGATCCCGTCCCGCCGATGTGGCTCGAGGGCCGCTTCTATCTCGAATATCTCAGCCTCATCCGCGATCCGGTTTTCCGCGGCATCGAGGTCCCGCCTGGATTGGGACGGCCGGTCATCCTCATCCCCGGCTTCTTTGCGGGCGACTGGACGCTGCGTACGCCGTTCCAATGGCTGCGCCGCGTCGGCTACCGGCCGCAGATGGCGGGCGTCACCCTCAACGTCAATTACTCAGAGGTCATGCTGCGGCCGCTGCTCGATGCCCTTCACCAGCTGCACCACCGCACCGGCGCGCGCGTCTCGCTTGTCGGCCACAGCCGTGGGGGCGTTCTCGCCAAGGTGTTGTCGCACCGCCAGCCCAAGCTCGTGGAACAGGTGATCACGCTCGGCTCGCCGCTCAACGATCCTTTCGACATCCATCCGCTGACGATGGCCGGCGTTCGCGCCGCGCACGTTTACAACGTATTCCGCTACGGCCACCCAGCCTCGGTCGAGATGCGATTCCTGCGCGACCTCGCGGCGGCGCCCCGCGTGCCCACCACCTCGATCTACTCCCGTTCAGACGGAGTGGTGAGCTGGCGCGCGTGCCGGCGCCGTGACGTCAACGCGATCGAAGTGAGGGGCAGCCACGTTGGGCTGGCCCTGAATCCGGAGGTTTACCGGATCCTGGCCCATCTCCTGCCGGCTCCGTGGCGACACTCGTGACCACCAGTGACAGGCCCAGGTTGCTGTATAAGGAATCCCAATGAGCAAGCGCAAGCGCTCCACATCGAAAGAGACGCCCCCGGCAACACCGTCTGAGGGCGGCGAAGGCGCGCCCACCGTCCACGTCAGCTCGGACATGCTCGCCGGCAGCCCCGACATCTGGGCGCCAGGCAAAGACAAGCCGGTCGAAAGCTCCGACGTCGCCTCGGAGGAACCGAAGCCCGCGGCTGAAGCCGAGACTGTGAGCGAGGAACCGCCCTCGATGAGTGAGGCCGTGCCCACCGAAGAGGAAAAAGGTGAGGCGGTCGCCGCCGAGACCGCTGTCACCGCGCCTCCCCCTCCGACGTACCAACCGCGACCCCCGGCATACGTCGCGCCGGGGCCTACAACTCGGAGGGCGGGATCCAGCATCGCGTTCGGAGTGGTGCTGGTCGTCCTGGGCCTGTTCGCCCTGCTGGTTCAGTTCACGGGATTCGACGCCGGCGAGAGCTGGCCGCTGTTCGTGATCATTCCAGGCCTCACCCTGCTCGTGGTCGGCTACGTAAGCCTTGGCACCGGCGCCCTCATACCGGGCGCGATCCTGACCGTGGTCGGGCTGATCCTCGCCTATCAGAGCAGCAGCGGCGACTGGCCTTCGTGGGCCTTCGTATGGCCGCTGGTCGCGCCGGGCGGGGTCGGCTTGGGTCTCTACCTGCAAGGCGTGCGCAACCACGATCCACACCTGCTCAGGCAAGGCCGCGTGCTGATGTTCGTGGCAGCAATCATCTTCATGATCGCCTTCGTGATCTTTGGAGTTGTCTTGAACATCGGCGGCTACAACTACGGTGTGTTCGGCAAGGCCGCCCTGCCGGCGCTCCTGATCCTGGTCGGGCTCGTCCTGCTCGCGCGCAGCATCCAGCGGACCCGCCAGGCTTAGCCCTACAGCGCTCCCGCGAGCTCCTGAAATCGCGCGGCCAGGCGGTCGCGCGTGACCTGGTATGCCGTTCCGACCCGATAGGTCTTGAAGCCCATCTTCTTGTTGATGGCCAGCATCGGCGCGTTGGAGGCGGCGTTGTCGGTCCTGAACCACTCGGCCTCGGGGTAAAGCTCGTGCAGGTGGATCGCCATCGCAGCCTTCAGCCACTTGCCCAGCCCGCGCCCGCGCGCGTCGGGCCGCACCCCCGTGAAGCCCTGGTGGACGATCGTCGGGCTGTACGGGGCGTAGTACATGTCGGTGATTCCGGAGATGACCCCGTCAGGCTCGCGCGTGAGCATCCAGTGCCCCGCGTCGCCGGACATGTCCATGCGGGCGAACCACTCCCTGATCATCTCCGGTGTTTCGACGATCTCGCCGTGGTCGAGGTCTTCGAAAGGCATCGTGTTGAGCATGCTCGAGAGCTGCGGCGCATAGTCGTCGAGCATCGATTCCGGCAGGCGCCCGTCATAGGACTCGAATTTGGTTTCGGGTGAGCGCTTGCGCCCTTCCTCGACCCAGCGCCGCATCATCGCCCAGTCGACGTCCGCGAGCTTGAGTCGGTTCTCCGCGCCGCTCATCCTGGGCTCGGCCCCGATCCATTTGAGGAATGCATGGCCTGACTCCTCTTCGGTGTCGAAGCCGACCGTCGTGTAGGAGTTGCGGTCCATGATCTCCAGCACGAGCGGAATCCAGCTCTGGGCGATGCCCCGGCGCCGATGGTCGCGGTGCACGGAACACTCGACCCAGAGCAGGTGCTGATTGGATTCGTAGCCCGGCGCCCCCGGCCTGGTCGCCTCGGCGCTCAACCAGCTCAACATCTTGCCGCCATCTGAAATCTCGTACCGGTAGTGGATTTCGAACGGATCGTTGCGCTTCATTCCGTCCTCGATCACACGGTCGGGCCGAATCGGATCGTCGGGGCGCGTCTCGGCTTGCCGCAACCGGCGATAGGCGTGAAAGCGCGCCCAGAAATCCGGGCCGGCAGTGGCCGCGTCGACCTCGACCGGCGTCCAGCGATTCGTCATGAGAGGGAGAGGATAATCCCTGACCAATGTCGGAAACGAAGCGGTTCAAGGTCGGGGTCTCGATTCATCCGCAGCAGTGCACGATCGCTCAGCTGCGCGATGCGTGGCGCCGCGCCGACGACCTTGGCGTGGACAGCATCTGGTTCTGGGATCACTTCTTTCCACTCTACGGCGACCCCGACGGCAACCAGTTCGAGTGCTGGTCGCTGCTGGCGGCGGCGGCCATCGACACCAAAGCCCCTCAGATCGGACCGATGGTCAGTGCGATCGGCTATCGAAATCCCGATCTCATCGCCTATCAAGCGGGCACCATCGATCAGCTGTCGGGCGGCCGGTTCGTGCTCGGACTCGGCGCGGGATGGTTCGAGCGCGATTACGACGAGTACGGGTTCGTGTTCGGCGAGGCAAGAGACAGGCTGCGCACCCTCAAGGAGGCGCTGCCACGAATCAAAGAGCGCATCAAGAAGTTGAAGCCCGGGCCCGCGGGACCGATGCCGATCCTCATCGGCGGCGGTGGCGAGAAGGTGACCCTTCGGCTGGTGGCCGAGCATGCGCAGATGTGGAACGCGCTCGGAGACCCGGACGAATACGCGCGGAAGTCAGGGATCCTGGACGAGTGGTGCCATCGCATCGGGCGTGACCCGAAGGAGATCGAGCGCACCGCCAACGTGAGCGTGAGAACGTCGAGCGACATCAAGGCCTGGCTCGACGCCGGCCTCCAGCACTTCGTCCTGCGACTGGCTGAGCCGTTCGACACGAAAACGCTCGAGCGGGTGTTGAAGGAGTCGCGGGCCTAGAGCTTCCGGCGTTCTATTTGCTCGCCCGGGCGTGGACGCCGGAAGGGCGGCGACTCGGCATCGACCGCCAGCCGCTGCCACTCGCGCATGGCTTGCAGCAGCTGCTCGGTGGGCACGCCGAATGCGTTGCGGATGGCCCCGTCGTAATAAGAGAAGCCTCGAATCCTCTGCAGGAGCGTCTTGGGTGTGAGCACGAGCGCGCGATTGAGCCGAAAGAAAATGACGTTGGGTCGCAGCTTGGGATCCTGCCACTCACCTGCTTCCGACATCCGCATCCCGCTGAACGCCCCCAGGCGCGCGCCGACAAGGTCGGTCACGTGGATCCAGCGCACGAAGCGTTCCCTTCCACGCGAGCCGAGTCGGAATCCGTCCTTGGAGAGCGTGAGCGGCTCGCCCAATCCCTGCATCGCGGTGAAATAGAAAGCGTTCAACCCGACCATGACCAGCACCGCGAGCGGCGCGATCCATGGAAAGCCGCGGTTGGCGAAGACCGCCAGCACCAGCGCGATGGGAAACGCGACCCAGCCGACCAGGCGGATCGGGCGGAGGGCCGTGGGCAGAGCAGGAGCCTGCAGGACCACATCGCCCTCATCCCTCGGCCCGATGGTGGTGGCTTTCACCGCGCGCCGGCGCCAGGTCTCACTGATCCGGATCGCGGTCGCCGTGGCGCCGCCGATCGAGATCACATACACAACCAGCACGGCGACGGTGACCAGCAATACGATCTCGCTGCCATCCACCGCACCGGATTGTAGGTGCCCTGCGCCACGCCACAACGAAACGGCAACGGATTTGTAGGTTGTGCACTAACCGATCGGGCGCCCAATCCCTAGGATTCGAGCCACCACACCCTCTTCGCGGCGCGAGCCTCCGTCCGTCACCGGTCGGGGGCTCGTGTCATTTCGAGGGGACTCCCCCCTTGAGGCGCCGAGCCCGACGGAGCGCGTTACGCGGCTTTGACCGCGTTCACCAGCTTCGTCAGCGAGTCCTTGGCGTCTCCGAACAACATGATCGTCTTCGGGTCGTACAGAAGGTCGTTGTCGATGCCCGCGAAGCCCGGGCGCATCGAACGCTTCATGAAGACGATGTTCTTGGCCTGGTCTGCGTTGAGGATGGGCATTCCGTAGATGGGGCTGCCGGGCGTGCTGCGCGCCGCCGGATTGACAACGTCGTTCGCGCCCACAACGAGCACGACGTCGGCGTTCTTGAACTCGTCGTTGATCTCGTCCATCTCCTTCAGCTGCTCGTAGGGCACGTTCGCCTCGGCGAGGAGGACGTTCATATGGCCGGGCATGCGGCCGGCGACGGGATGGATCGCGTAGTTCACCTCCACCCCTCTTTTCTCGAGCAGGTCCGCGAGCTCTCGGACCGCATGTTGCGCCTGCGCGACCGCTAGTCCGTACCCCGGGACGATGATCACGCGCCGCGAATATGCGAGCAGCGTCGCGAGGTCTTCGACCGAACCGGTCCGGACGGTTCGGCCCTCCTTCCCCGCCACCGCACCAGCCGCCGTCTGCACCTTGCCGAACGCGCCGAACAGGACGTTTCCGAGCGAGCGGCCCATCGCGTCGCTCATGAGCTTGGTCAAAAGGCTGCCGGACGCGCCGACCAGGGTTCCGGCAACGATGAGCGCGAAGTTGTTGAGCGTGAACCCGCTCGCGGCCACCGCGAGCCCGGTGAATGCGTTGAGAAGCGAGATCACGACCGGCATGTCCGCACCGCCGATGGGCAGGACGAAGGCGACGCCAAGGATGAGCGAGAGCAGCATCAGGGACAGGAACGAGAAGGGGACCGAAGCGATCGCGAGCACCGCGATGACGAAGCCGATGATCGCCGCGGCGATCAGGCCGTTCACGAGCTGCTGTCCCGGGTATGTGATCGGCGTCCCGGTCATCAGCTCCTGCAGCTTTGCGAAGGCGACCAGGCTGCCCGCGAAGGAGACCGAGCCGATGACGATGCTGAAAACGCTGGGCACCGCCTCGGTCAACGATGGGTGAGGACCGAACTTGACGAGCTCCGCGACCGCCACGAGCGCCGCGGCACCACCGCCGGCGCCGTTGAACAGGGCCACCATCTGCGGGATCTGGGTCATCTTCACCTGGCGCGCACCGATGGTTCCGACCGCCGCGCCGATGACGACGCCGATCAGGATGATGACCGCGCCCGCGGCCGTGAAGTGGAGCTGTGGCACGGTCGCGCCCAGGGCGATGACCATGCCGGCCGCGGCGGTGAAGTTGCCATTGCGGGCGGTCTTCGGCGAGCTCAGCTGCTTCAGGCCGAGGATGAACAGCACCGCCGCCAGCAGGTAGGCCAGGGCGTAAACGAGGGTCACTTTGGCTTGACCGGTTCTTGGGTCCTGGTGGTCTGCCGGCCCTTGAACATCTCGAGCATGCGGTCCGTGACGACGAACCCGCCGACAACATTGGTCGTGGCGAGGACGACGGCTAGCAGCCCGAGGATGATGGTGACCGGCGAGCTGGCCCCGGCGGCGATGACCAGCGCCCCGACGAGGATGATGCCGTGGATCGCGTTGGTGCCGGACATCAACGGCGTGTGCAGCATCGTCGGCACCTTGGAGATGACCTCGATGCCGACGAAAACCGCCAGCACGAAAAACGTGAACTCGTTCAGCAGATCGCTGTTCACGATTTCGCAGCCGAGACCATCTGCTTGGCTCGCTCATTGACGATCTCTCCGTCGTGGGTCACGCAGCAGCCCTTGGTGATCTCGTCGTCGAAGTCGAGCACGATCGCTCCGTCCTTGACGAGATGCAGCAGCAGGTTGGCGACGTTGCGCGCGTAGAGCTGGCTTGCGTGAAGGGGCATGGTCGAAGGCACGTTGCGCGTGCCGATGATGGTCACGCCGCCGACCTCGACGTCCGCACCGGCCTTGGTCAGCTCGACGTTGCCGCCGGTCTCGGCCGCCAGGTCGACGATCACGGACCCGGGCCGCATGCCCTTCACCATCTCGCCCGTGACCAGCAGCGGCGCCCGGCGGCCGGGCACCGCGGCGGTGGTGATGACCACGTCTGACTTGGCGACGTGCTCGCCGATGAGCTCGCGCTGCTTGCGCAGGAACTCCTCGGACTGCTCCTTGGCGTAGCCGCCCTCCCCTTCTTGGGTCTCCAGGGCAAGCTCGATGAACGTCGCGCCCAGCGACTCCACCTCCTCCTTGACAGCCGGCCGCACGTCGTAAGCGGAAACCACGGCGCCGAGCCGGCGAGCGGTCGCGATCGCCTGCAGGCCGGCCACGCCGGCGCCCATCACCAGCACCCGCGCCGGGGGAATGGTTCCGGCCGCGGTCATCATCATCGGAAAGAATTTGCCCAGGCGGCCGGCGGCGATCAGGACCGCCTTGTAACCGGCCGCCGACGCCTGGGACGACAAAGCGTCCATCGACTGCGCGCGCGAGATCCGCGGTACGAGCTCCAGGCTGAACGCGGTGACGCCGCGCTTGGCGAGGGCCCGGACGGTGTCCCCCTGGGTCGCCGGCTGCAAGAAGCTGATCAGGACCGCGCCTTTCTTGATGAGCTCGATCTCGGCGGCAGAGGGGGCCTGCACCTTGAGCACCGCGTCCGCCTCGCCCATAAGGGTGGCGGCGCTCTTCACGATCCTGGCGCCCGCCTGCTGATAAGCCTCGTCGGTGATGTACGCCGCCAACCCGGCGCCGGACTCGACGCTGACCTCGAGCGTGGCGGCGGCAAGCCTCGTGGCGGTGTCAGGGACGAGCGCCACACGGCGTTCATCGGGAGCGGTTTCCCTGGGGGTGCCGACCTTCACAAGTTGTGGACTCTACCCAATCGGCGACCCGAACACCTGGTTCGGCTCGCACGTGCGCGTAAAATCCGACTCCGCTGCACATGCCCAAGTGACCAACCAGATCATCAACGACCTCACCATCCAGGCCGCCACCGTCAACGGCTCGGGGAGCCAAACGGCGAACCTGATCCTGACCCGGGCGATCTTCCGCATGGGAATCCCGGTCGCCCCCAAGAACGTCTTTCCGTCCAACATCGAGGGCCTGCCGACCTGGTACCAGCTGCGGGTCACGCCCCAGGGTCACATGGCTCGCCGGGACCAGGTCGACATCCTGATCGCCTTCAACCCCGCCACCTGGCACCAGGACCTGCGCACGGTGCGGCCTGGCGGCGTGGTCGTGCACGAGGAGGTCTTCTCCACCGCCGACGCCCGCACCGACGTCACCTACTACGCGGTTCCGTTCTCCAAGCTCGCCAAGTCGAAAATTCAGAGCGACACGCTGCGAAAGCAGCTTGCCAACATGATCTACGTCGGCGTCGTCGCCGGGCTGCTGGGCATCCCGTGGGAAGCCCTCGAGCACGCGGTCACGCGGCAGTTCCTGTCCAAGCCCAAGGCGGTGCCCCTCAACCTCGACGCGATCAAGGTGGGGTACGACTACTGGCAGGACAACTTCTCGAAGAAGGATCCCTACCGGCTGGAACCGATGACGGGCCTGGTCGACCAGAAGGTGCTCGTCGAAGGCAACCAGGCCGCCGCGCTTGGCGCCCTGATGGGCGGCGTGACCGTGGTGGCCTGGTATCCGATCACCCCGTCGTCGTCGTTGTGCGAGAACCTCATCGCGTACGCGGAGCGCTTCCGCACCGACCCGAAGACCGGTGAAAAACGAATCGCGGTGGTGCAGGCGGAAGACGAGCTTGCCGCAGTGGGTATGGCCATCGGGGCCGGTTGGGCCGGCGCGCGCGCGATGACCTCGACCTCCGGGCCGGGCATCTCGTTGATGGCCGAATTTGCCGGACTCGGCTATTACGCCGAGGTGCCTGTCGTGATCTTCGACATCCAGCGCATCGGGCCGTCCACGGGTCTCCCCACACGCACCTCGCAGGCCGATGTCGCGTTTGCGTACACCCTGTCCCATGGCGACACCAAGCACCTCGTGCTGCTTCCAGGCACGGTCGAGGAGTGCTACGAGTTCGCACGTGACGCGTTCGATTACGCCGACCGGTTCCAGACCCCCGTGTTCGTGCTGTCCGACCTCGACCTCGGCATGAACCTCTGGATGACGCCCGAGTTCAAGTACCCGGACAAGCCGTTCGACCGTGGGAAGGTGCTGTCAAAAGCAGACCTAGAGCGCCTTGCAGGTGAATGGGCGAGATATCGCGACGTCGATGGTGACGGCGTGCCGTTCCGCACTCTTCCGGGCACAGATCACCCGGCCGCCGGTTACTTCACGCGTGGATCCGGTCACGACGAGCACGCCCGCTACACGGAGAGCGCTGAATTGTATGCGGCCAACATGGATCGGCTGTCGCGCAAGTTCGAGACCGCGCGCGCCGCGCTGCCCGCGCCGGCGATCGACGAATCGACCGGATCAAAGATCGGGCTCATCGCGTTCGGCTCCACCCATGCGGCCGTCATCGAGTCGCGGTCGGCGCTCGCGGCCGCAAAGCTGCCCGTCGATTACCTGCGCATCCGGGCATTGCCGCTGTCGGCGCAGGTCGTGGAGTTCGTTTCGCGACACGAGCGCGTGTACGTCATCGAGCAGAACCGAGACGGCCAGGTCTACGACCTCATCCGCCTCGCCCTCCCGCCTGGGCTCGTCGATCGTCTCCGCTCCATCCGCCACTACGACGGCCAGCCGATCCCGGCCGACGCCATCACAGAGCCGCTTCTCGAAGCAGAGGCCATCCCCGCATGAGTACGACAGTGAATCGAGTCGGTTTGTCTCGCGATGCGTACAAGGGCGCAGCCACAACGCTGTGCGCCGGGTGCGGCCACAACTCGATCACCAACCACATGATCAAGGCGCTTTTCGAGCTCGGCGTGGAACCACACCGCCTCGCCAAGATGTCCGGCATCGGCTGCTCTTCGAAGACGCCCGCATATTTCGTTGAATCAGCACACGGCTTCAACGGGGTGCATGGGCGTATGCCCGCCTTGACCACAGGCGCTCAGCTCGCCAACCGACAGCTGATCATGCTCGGCGTTTCAGGTGACGGCGATACCGCATCGATCGGACTCGGCCAGTTCATGCACATGATCCGCCGCAACATCGACTGCACCTACATCATCGAGGACAACGGCACGTACGGCCTCACCAAGGGCCAGTTCTCGGCCACGGCGGACCTCGGCTCCGTGCAGAAGAAGGGCGCCGTCAACACCTTCCAACCGATCGACCCCTGCGCGGTCGCGCTGACGCTGGGGTGCACCTTCGTGGCGCGCTCGTTCAGCGGTGACGGCAAGCAGGTGGTGCCGCTGATCAAGGCCGCCATCGCCCACCGCGGCACCGCGGTCCTCGACATCATCTCGCCCTGCGTCACCTTCAACGACCACGACGGCTCGACCAAGAGCTACAGCTGGGTCAAGGACCACGAAGAGTCGATCGCGGACGTTTCCTTCATCCCTTTCTTCGAAGAGGTCCAGGTCGACTACGAGCCGGGAACGGTGAGAGACGTGGAGCTCCACGACGGATCGCACATCCTGCTCAAGAAGCTCGGCGAGGACCATGACCCCACCGACCGCCGCGCCGCGATGAAGGTGATCGAAGAGGGCCGGGCCGCGGGCCAACTGGTGACCGGGCTCCTCTACCTCGACCCGGCATCGGTCGACTTCGCCACCACCGAGCGGATTCCAGAGAGCCCGCTGGTGGAGCTGGGCGAGAAAGAGCTGCGGCTCACGCGGGACGAGTTCGCACAGTTTCTGTCCGAGTTCGCCTGACCGGAACCGTCGGCCCCCGCCCCTCACCGGCCGAGCTGCAGCGCGGCACACGCCTCATCGCGCGGCGCGACCCCGCAATGGCCCGGCTGATCAAGGCCGTCGGCCCGATGGAGCTGCGCGCACCGTTCGACGACAGCTTTGCAGCCCTGGTGCGCTCGATCATGTATCAGCAGCTCGCGGGGGCGGCCGCGGCGGCGATCCACGGCCGGTTCCTCAAGCTGTTCGCCGCTGAGCTTTCGCCTGCCGCAGTCCTGTCACTTCCTGAAGGAACCATGCGTTCGGCCGGCGTGAGCGGACCCAAAGCGGCCGCGATCGTTGACCTCGCGCGGAAGGTGGACGACGGCACGGTTCCACTGCACGACGCCGAGTCGCTCTCGGACGACGAGCTCGTGGCGCGCATGGTGCAGGTCCGCGGCATCGGCCCGTGGACTGCCCAGATGTTCCTCATGTTCCAGCTGCGCAGGCTCGATGTCTGGCCCGTCGACGACTATGGGGTGCGCAAAGGCTGGGCGACCGCGCACGGGCTCAAAGAACCGCTCAAGCCGCGCGAGATGCAGGCGGAGGGCGAGAAGTTTCGGCCTTATCGCTCGATCGCGGCCTGGTACTGCTGGCGCGTCGTCGACACGATCCTGCCGGGCAAGCTCGAAAGCAAACGGGCCGCGCCAAAACCACGGAAACGCTCGTAAGCCGCTACCGGCTGTAGCGGCGCCTCAAGCGCTCAATCGCCTTGTCGCTCATCGGCGGCCACCCATAGGCGTCCAGGAACTCGCGCGCGAGGCCAGGGCCGAAGTTGTACTGCAGCGTCCACACCCCCGCCGCCAGGTCGTCCTGCGGATCGCCAAGGCCGGCGAGGCCAAGATCGATGAGAGCGCTCAGGCGCCCGTCCTCCACCAGCACGTTGGGCAGGCAGTAGTCGCCGTGGATGAGGACGTGGCCCGGTTTGGGTTCGCCAAACGGGCAGCCTCTGGCGTCGACCGCATGGATGTCGCGAAGGATCTCCCCCAACCTTTGGGCGACCACATTGGGCTCCCACCCGAGCGCGCGATCGGAGAGTGGCACCCCGCGGGCCGCGCGGGTCAGGAGCCAGTCGTCGCCGAAGCCGTGGAACAGGCCGAGCACCTCCGGCACCGGCAGCCGGCCGGCCAGCCACACCGTGCGATCGTGCTCGTCCTTCAAGTGGCCGGCGCGTTTGACATAGACGGCGCCGCTCTGGCCTTCGAGCCGCCAGACCGTGCCGGCCCAGCTCATCCAGGCGAATTCCTTTTGCAGGCGGCTTCCGCCCACCGCGGCCAGCGCGGCCGCGCGCACCGCGGGGGGAAGCCTCATCGACGATGACGACTTACGCTCCATCACTTCTATACGATTAAGTGTGGAGGGCGCGTGAGGCAGGCGTGCGCTCGACGGGTGTGGAGGGTGTGATGGCCGCGAAAGTGCTTCCGGATAGTCCTGACGCGTTCAAGGACGCGTCCTGGTCTGACGTCCTCCCCTACTACGAGGACCTGGCCACGCGGCGCCTTGACTCGGGGAACGTGGAGGAGTGGCTGGCCGACTGGTCTTTGTTCGAGTCGCTCCTCACGGAGGCCGCCGCGCTGGCCAACTTCGCCTACTCCTGCGACACCGCGGACCCAGACCGAGAAGCCGCCCAGCTTCGATTTGGGACCCAGATCTCGCCGCGCGCGCACGAGCAGCGGGTGCGTCTCCAGGCCAGGCTGGTCGAGCTCGGCTACGTGCGTCCCGGACTCGAAACCATGGTCCAGAGGTTTCGCAACCAGATGGACATCTTCGACGAGGCCAACGTGCCCCTCTTCGCGGACATCTCAGAGCTCGGCACACAGTGGGCCAAGATCAACGGCGCGATGACGGTCCAGTGGGAGGGCGAGGAGAAGACTCCGGCGCAGCTCTTGCCGTTCCTTCTCTCCACCGATCGCGATGTGCGGGAGCGCGCATTCAGGTTGCGAGCCCAGCCGTACATCGAGCAGCGCGACGTTCTCGCCGGCATCTTCGACCGCATGTACGACCTGCGCCAGAAGGTCGCCAAGAATGCAGGCTTCGCCAACTACCGCGACTTTGCCCACCGCGAGAAGAACCGCTTCGACTACACGCCAGAGGACTGCATGCGCTTTCATGTCGCCGTCGAGGAGGCGGTGCTGCCTGTGGTCGAACGGATCAATGAACGGCGCCGGCGCCGCATGGGATTGAAGACGCTGCGCCCATGGGACATGTCGGTGGATCCGGAGGGCCGTCCCCCGCTCAAGCCGTTCGACGACATCAGAGGCTTGATCGAGCCGGCGGCGCCGGTCTTCGCCCACGTCGAGCCCGACTTCCGCGGCTATTACCAGGCCATGGACGACGCCGGCCTCCTCGACCTGGACAACCGCAAAGGCAAGGCGCCCGGCGGTTACTGCACGACGTTGCCCTTCCGGAAGCTGCCCCTGGTCTTCATGAACGCAGTCGGCGTCGATGGCGACGTGCGCACGCTACTGCACGAATCCGGCCACGCCTTCCATTCCGTCGAAGCCTCGAAGCTTCCCCTGCTGTTTCAGCGGCATCCGGGATCCGAGATGGCAGAGGTGGCGTCCATGTCGATGGAGCTGCTCGCCTCGCCGTTCATCGGCAAGGAGAACGGCGGCTACTACTCCGAGCAGGACGCGAAGCGCTCGCGAGCCGACCTGCTCGAAGGCATCGTCCTGTTCTTCCCTCACTGCGCATCGGTCGACGCGTTCCAGCAGTGGATCTACCTCGACGGCGCGGGTCGCGACGCCGATGCGCGCGATCGCAAGTGGCTCGAGCTCCGGCGCCGCTTCGAAGGCGCCACCGTCGACTGGACGGGACTCGACCGCGAGCGCATCGCCCGCTGGTACATGCAGCCGCACTTCTTCGGCAGCCCGTTTTACTACATCGAATACGGGATCGCGCAGCTCGGCGCCCTGCAGGTCTGGCGGAACAGCTTGCACGACCGGAAGGAGGCCGTGCGCAAGTACCGCGAAGCGCTGGCGCTCGGCGCCACGCGCCCGCTGCCCGAGCTGTTCAGAGCTGCCGGCGCGAAATTGGTCTTCGACACCGAGGGCATGCGCGAGCTGGTGACGTTGGTCGAGGAAGAGCTCGACAAGCTCGAGAGCTGATCGTTACTCTCCCGCGATCCTGCGCAGCGGCATCTTGGGACCGTAGCGCGGAGCCGTGATGCCGGCGACGCCGATGAGCCTGATCACCCGCGCGCGGTGGCCCCGATACGGCTCGAGCAGCTCGAGCATCCGCTCATCGCTCGACCGTGGCGTGCCTTCGAGCGCGTAACCGACCGCGTGCGGCAGGTGGTAGTCGCCGACCTGCACCGCGTCGGCATCGCCGAGCGCAATCATTGCGACCCTGGCGGCGGTCCACGGCCCGACCCCCGGAAAGGCTTCCAGCCGACGGCGCGCGCTCGCCAGGTCCATGGTCACGGTCTCCTCGAGCCGGATCGCACTTCGAGCCGCGCGGATGATGACCTCGGCGCGCCTGCGTTCGATTCCGAACTTGTGAAAAGTCCAGTAAGGCGTGCCCGCGAGGACCTTGGCGGAAGGAGAAATGGTCAGACCCGCCGGTCCAGGTGCGGGCTCGCCCAGCGCTGCGACCAGCTCCCGATACGATCGATGCGCTTCGACGCCGATCACTTTCTGCGCCAGCACGGTCGGCACCAGTGCCTCGAAAACGGCCCGCGTCTTGGGCAGGCGCAGGCCGGGATGGCGCCGGTGCAAGTCCGCGAGCAGAGGATGGGCGGGGTGAAATCCCGCGTCGTCGTCCTCCTCCCCGCAAAGCGCAGCCGCGCCCGCCGCGGCCGATGCAGCGCCCGGCCCCCACGCCTCGACCTCGACCGCGCCGCCCACATGTACGACGTGAACGGTGGCAGGGCCCTCGGGCGTGAGGGTCGCGCGCCACGCCTCGCCGTCGCGCAGGCGCAGCGAAGCGCCCTGACCGATCGGCGCGATCGTCAGGGCAAGGTCAAGCGGCCTGTTGAGCTCGAATCGCGCGCGCATCGGGACGTCCAACTCACGCGATTATCGGAACCTCGAAGGTGAACGTGCTGCCTTCGCCTTCCGTCGAGTCGACCTTTATGTCCCCGTCATGCATGCGGGCGATCTCACGCGACAGCCACAGGCCCAGCCCCGAGCCCGCGACATGCATGGTCGACTCACGCTGGATGCGACCGAACTTTGTGAACAGCGTGGCCTGATCCTCGGGGGCGATCCCGATGCCCTGGTCGATGACCATCACCCGCGCGCTGGTGCCATTGCGATGGACCGACACCGTGATCGGCTTGTCCGCCGCCGAGTACTTGATGGCGTTGGTGATGAGGTTCTTGACGACGATCCCGAAGCGCTCGGAGTCAACCTCCGCAAGGATCGGCTCCGGCGGCAGCTCAGTCGAAAGCTCGTGCTTGCCGAGCATGGGGCGCACGCTGTCGATCGCGAGCTCGGTCAGCTCGACGATGTCGCCCTGCTCTTTGCGAAGGCCAAAACGTCCCTCCTCGAGGCGAGCGGCCTCGAGCATCTGCTCGACCATCGAATTGACCTCATCCGCCTTGGCGATGAGCAACGGCAGGATGGCCATGGCTTTGGGCGCGAGGGCACCAAGTGATCCGCCCTCGAGCATGGTGAGGTAGCCCTTGATGACCGTCATCGGGCCGCGCAGCTCGTGCGAAGCGATGTTCATGAATTCCGACTTGGCCCTTTCAAGGTCGCGGATTCGCGCGCTGAGGGCGACCCGATCGAGGCCCGCGGTGATGCTGCCGGCGTACTGACGCAGGCGGATCACCTCGTCGTCGCCGAAGAGGGGCGTGAAGGCGCCCGCGACGACCACCATCGCGCCTGGGCCCTCCTCCAGCTCGAGCGGAATCACCAGGGTTGGCGACCCTCGCGGCGGAGACCGTACTTCGCCGGCCTGCGGGCTGGCGGACGCGCGGGCGGCCACCGACCTGGCCTCTTCCTCGCTCAATCCGCTGTAGGTGAGGATGGAAGAGTCCGAATCGATGATGAGGGCGCCTTTGCCGCCCACCAGTCGCGTCGCCCATTCCAGGGCTCGGCCCGCCTGGGTGACGCGATCGGGGCTGAACGTCAACAGGCTGTGCAACCCCAGGCGAAGCTCCTCCTCCTCAGGCTGGCTCCACAAGCGACGCAGCCAGGCAGGCGGGTAGAAGCTGATGAAGAGCATCGGCACGATGGCGAGCGCAACCACATTGAGGATCAGCTGCGCGACGTCGTTGCTGACCAGCGAGCCCCCGAGTGTCCCGAACATGATCACGGCGACCAGGCCCGCATAGCCGAGGCTCAGCGCTCGCATGCGCGCTCCCTCGACGGCCGGCCGGCCACGCGAGGCCAGCCACAGGGTGACGATCGGTTCGACCACGCAGATGGCCCACATGATGAGAATCGCGGCGAGGGCGACCGTCTGCGGCGCGCCATGAGGCGCCTGGGCGTCGGTGGGCAGCTGGACGAATATCGCGAGGGCGGCCACCAGGACGATCACGAGCCCGACGGATCGACGGATCCGCGCGCCGAATGCGATGAATGAGTCGCGGAACATGAGCAACGCCCAGCCGGACAGCAGGAAGAGGACGATCGCGAGGTCGATCAGCGGGCGCCCGTACGTACCCGCGTCCGACAGGCTGGGAGCGATCAGAACCAGTAAGGTGAGGGACCCGAAAGCGAGGGCGAGGTAGCCGCGGCGGCGCTCTCGGTGACTGAGCCAGTCGGCCAGCAGGGCGACCGAAAGCAGCACGAAGGCGATCTCGATCGCGAGAGGAAGGACGGCAAGGACGACAGACAACTCGCCGCGATTCTAGGCGTGACGACATTTCAAAGACAAGAGGGGAAAGGAAATGAAGTGGGTAACTCGCAAGAACGCCAGCGTTGACAGGATCGCGTGCCCCTGGCTGATCAAACGCTTCATCGACCCGGAAGCCGAGTTCCTGTACGTCGCCGCGCCTGATGTGCCGGCCGTGGCCGAGCGGGAGGGTGCCCTGCCCTACGACGTGGCCGGGGTCGAGCTGGGACACGTGGACGGCCGGTGCAGCTTCGAATCCATCATCGTCAAGTACGACCTGAAAGATCCGGCTCTCGACCGGTTGGCCTTGATCGTGCACGGGGCGGATGTCGCAGCCGACATCGGTGTGACTCCGGAGGCCGCCGGCCTGAAGGCGATCGCCCACGGCTTCGCGATCGTCCACGGCGAGGCGGACCACCGCAAGATCGAGCTGGAGAGCCCGCTTTACGACGCGCTCTACGCGTGGTGCCAGCATGAGACGGCCCGCGCTCAGAAGTCCGGCTGACGCCGATGTCGATTTCGGCCTCGCGCGTTCGTGTAGTTGGTGACGACGGCTCACCGAGCCGGCACGACTGAGTCATGACAGGAGGCCGACATGAGACTGGTGGCAACGGAATACGTGTCCCTCGACGGCGTCTTCGAAGAGCCGGGGCATTGGTCCTTCCCCTTCTTCAACGATGAGGCCGGGCAGTTCAAGTGGAAGGAGCTCCAGGCAAGTGACGCGCTGCTGCTCGGGCGCAAGACCTATGAGGGTTTCGCTGCGGCCTGGCCGACCATGTCCGGCACCGGCGAATTCGGCGAAAAGATGAACAGCATGCCGAAGTACGTGGTCTCCTCCACATTGGGCAAGGTCGAGTGGGCCGGCTCGAAGGTAATCAGCGGGAACCTGTTCGAGGAGATCAAGAAGTTGAAGAAGGAGCCGGGCCAGGACCTGTTGCTTTCCGGGAGCGGGCAGCTCTTCAACGCGCTCGCACAGGAGAACCTCATCGATCTCTACCGGTTCATGCTCCACCCGATCATCCTCGGCAAGGGCAAGCGGCTGTTTGCCGAAGGCGTCGACCGGAGGGCCCTGGCCTTGAGCGAGACCAAGACGTTCCAAACCGGCATCGTCATCCTGGACTACGTGCCGGCCAGGAACCCCTGATCCGCAGCCCATTCTCGAGTTGACGCGCGCCGGCAGGTAGCGCGACGCCGGGCCGACGTCAGCGCTTGTATTCAGGCCCGCCTGGGCACCGCTCCCGTGAGCGTGAACACAAAGCGCATGGCCTTGTGCGCGCCATCGGACACCGGCTCGAACATCAGCGGGCACCCGCCGGGAATCACGCTGATGCCATTCGCCCGCCCGTACGCGGCTGCCGTCGGAGACACGCTCCCACCGCCAACTGAGCGGTGCATCCATACGTGCTTGATGCCGAGCGCGGCGCACTCTCGCATGGTCGACTCCGCGGTTTCGGGCTTGGTTCCGATCACGACCGCACCCACCCCGCCCGGGATCGACTTCAGATCGTGATAGCACCTGTCACCTTCGACCTGGTCCGCGTTCGGGTTGACGGCGAACACCTCGTACCCGCGCTCGCGGAGACGCTGGTAGACAACGTTGCTCCCATGGCTTTCAGGGTGTCTCGAGACCCCCGTCACCGCGATCCGCTTGTTGGCGAGAAATTCCGAAGCCGCCTCACTGATCGGTTTCGTTCGCTCGATGGTCTGCATTTCGTGGCCTCCTGTCGCCGGGCTGAGTCACGGATCACGTCGGCGCGATGCATGGCGCCAACGGCTGCCTTTTCACCTTTGACCAGAGTGGATGCGTTGGATCTTGCTGCTAAGGGCCGATGGGCCCCGCGATCTCGGGACCGACCCGGGTGAGGCCACCGGCGGTGCGGCCGCCGGTGGCTCCTCAATCAGACGGTCAGTGCGCCATGGACCTGAGCTGTGGCTTCGGCGTCTGGTTCGACCGCCTGGCCGCGGCCAGGCCTCCGTGCCACATCGTGCCGAGCACAGCAGCACCGGTGATCAGGATTCCCGCCGTGGACAGGTAGTAGCCGGGTCCGTACAGGGCGGGGTTGACAAAGACCCAGAACATCCCGCCCGCAAAGAGCAGTGTCGTGCCTGCAATCGTGGTCCAACCAATCCAGTCGGCTCGCCCGTGGTTGGCTGCCAACAGCTCCACGGCGAGCATGACGACCAGCATGGTGGGCAGCAGGAACAACCCGATGTCCTGGTGCAGCCACGTGAAGATTGCGTCAGAGGCAGCGCCTGCCGCCGTCTGGTCGCCGGCTCCGAAGTGGCTGGTGTTCAACTCGATGGTGTAGCCGGCCACCGCCACAGTTGCGGTTGCCAGCACGAAAGTCCAGGCAGCGGCAAACCGCACAGGCGCCTTGAGCAGAGTCGGTAGGAAGGCCGCCGCTGCGACCACGCCGCCGCCCATGACGAGGACGCCGGTGATCACGTCGTCGAGCGGGATCGTGTTCGGGTCCTGGCCGAACGTGGCGATGCTGTCTGGCGGCGCCCATGTGGTGATGCCCGTGACGACATAGAACACAGCCATCAGGATGGTTCCAGACGCGACCATTGCCATCCCGATCCGAGCGACGAGCCGAGATGTTCCGGTGAGGCCGCTGTATCCGAACTGGACCACCAGCAGCGTGATCGCAAGCGCCATGGCGCCAACCGCCATCTCGTGTGAGTGCGAACCGACGAGGGCGCCGGTGAAGTCGTCGACGTTGGCAAAACCGACCGCGGTTGCGTATCCGCCGATGATCCCCGGCCAGTTGCCGAACTCCATGATCCAGCCCGCCAGGTGTCCCATCACGGCGGCACTCAGCATCGCGACCGAGGTCGCCAGGCCGGCGACGAATGGAAACCGGCCGATCGTCAGCGCTTGCTGGCGCTCCTTGTAGATGCCGTAGATCAGCACTATGAGAATCTCATCAAGAGCGAAGAAACCCAGGATCTGCGTCCACATTGCGACTTCAGCTCCTGGAATCTTGGTGTCGAAGATTCCTCCGATCGAAGCCAGCACCGTGGCCGCGACGACGCCAACGCAGATCCATGCCCGGACGTGAAGCGACCTGACGCGCATTACCTGCAGTGTCAGGAGGGCGATCAAGCCCACCATGCCGATCAGCAATCCATGCAGGAACATCACGGTGGCGTAGTTAGGAGTGGCGCCTGCGTTAGGCTCCGACTGGAACGGGTTCGAAATCAGCACGCTGAAGACGGCGAACACCGTCAACCAGCCGATCACGAACAGGACGGCGCGCCGCGGGGTCAACCAGGGCGCCCAGCCCACTGAGGGTGTGTCTACGGTGGTCGCAAGCTCCTTGTTGCTCATAGCAGACCTCTTTGCGCATCGAGCGCGATTAAGAGTCCTCAACTGTGGAGGACTCGTTGTCATCCATTGGTCAGCCTCCCATGGACGGCATACGAACTGAAGGGCCCAACTGCCTGCCTTTTGCGGGCCGGACGGCGAGCACCGGGCCGAACGACTCTCACGCTCGGGTCCATTCGTCACTGCCTTCGATGCCCGCGCCGGCTCACGATCGATTCAGATCGATGGGCGTCTTCAGCCCCGTCACGCGCGCACGCACCGGGAGCCGGACCAAGGTTCCCGAGGGGCGCATCGCTACGCGCCTGCGCGGGCAGGACGTGCTGCACACACCGCTGCTCAACAAAGGCACGGCCTTCACCACCGACGAGCGGGCAGCCCTCGGCCTGGCGGGCCTACTGCCTCCGGCGGTGAAGACGCTCGAGCAACAGGCGGCGCGGGCGTACGGCCAGTACCGCGAGCAGCCCGATGATCTCGCCCGCAACGTCTACCTCACGTCGCTGCACGACCGCAACGAGGTGCTCTTCTACCACCTGGTCACAACGCACCTCCGCGAGATGCTGCCGATCGTCTATACGCCGACGATCGCCCAGGCAATCCAGCAGTACAGCCACGAGTACCGGCGTCCGCGCGGTGTATTCCTATCCATCGACCACCCGGAGCAGGTCGAGGTATCGCTGCGGAGCCCTGGCTCGGGTCCCGAAGACATCGACCTCATTGTCGCAACCGATGGCGAGCGCATTCTCGGCATCGGCGACTGGGGTGTCGGCGGAGTCGACATCGCGATCGGCAAACTCGCCGTGTACACGGCCGCGGGCGGCATCCATCCCGGCCGGGTGCTGCCGGTCGTGCTGGACGTAGGCACCGACCGCGAGAGTCTGCTTGCGGACGAGCAGTATCTGGGTAATCGCCATCCTCGGGTGCGCGGGGCGGCCTACGACGAGTTCATCGACCTGTACGCGAGCACGGCAGCACGCCTCTTTCCCAACGCACTGCTGCATTGGGAGGACTTCGGCGCCGACAACGCCCGCCGCCTGCTCGACCGCTATCGCCTGCGCTTCCGCACGTTCAACGACGACGTTCAGGGCACGGGCGCCATCACGCTGGCGGCCGTGACGGCCGCGCTGCGAGTCACCGGAGGGCGCATGCGCGACCAGCGGGTGATCCTGTTCGGCTGCGGCTCGGCGGGGATCGGCATCGCCGACCGGTTGCGGGCCGCCATGGTCGCCGGAGGGATCGGCGAGCTCGAGGCGACGAGAAAGTTCTGGGGTCTTGGCCGGCGCGGTCTGATCACCGACGCAATGATCGGAACGTTGCGCGACTTTCAGCTCCCTTACGCACGGCCGGCTGATGAGGTCAGGGATTGGGCGCGTGAAAATGGCGCGATCGGCCTGCTTGAGGTCGTGCGCCGTGTCAAACCCACCATCCTCATCGGCGTGTCCACCATCGCGCGCGCCTTCACCGAGGAGATCGTGCGCGAGATGGCCCTCCACGTGGAGCGCCCCATCATCCTCCCGCTCACCAACCCGACCTCGTTGAGCGAGGCGGTCCCAGCGGACCTGATGGCGTGGACCGACGGCCGGGCCCTCGTCGCCACGGGCAGCCCGTTCCCGCCGGTACGGCATGGCGGAGTCCTGCACACGATCGGGCAGGCGAACAACGCCCTTGTGTTTCCCGGCATCGGACTCGGCACCATCGTCGCCCGCGCCGAACGCGTCAGCGACGGCATGCTGTCCGCCGCGGCGAGCGCGGTCGCGGCTTCGACGGACGTGAGCGTCGAGGGGGCAAGCCTGCTTCCAGAAGTCGAGCGGCTGCGCGAGGTGTCGCGAGCCGTGGCGACGGCCGTGGCTGCGCGAGCGGCAGCCGAGGGACTGGCGCGAGGTCCCGTCGATCACCTCGAGGATCGCGTGCGTGAGGCGATGTGGGAGCCCGTCTACTGCCCGATCGACGCCGTACCCGCCTGACCGCTGGTTCGCCCGACCGTCACAAGACCCCATGCGGGCGGGCCTTTCGGCCATAGGACGGCAGAGCGATCGCCCCCAGGGTTGAAGGTGAGTACCTTCCCGATGAAGACCTTCATTACGGTTGACGGCAACGAGGCCGCTGCGCGCGTCGCCCACCGGCTGAGCGAAGTCATCGCGATCTATCCGATCACGCCCTCGACGGCCATGGGCGAGCTCTCGGACGCCTGGTCGGCCGCCGGCCAACCCAATCTCTGGGGCACGGTTCCCGAAGTCATGGAGATGCAAAGCGAGGCCGGTGCGGCGGGAGCCCTGCATGGGGCGCTGATGGCCGGGGCGCTCTGCACCACCTTCACCGCCTCACAGGGCCTGCTGCTGATGCTCCCCAACATGTTCAAGATCGCCGGCGAGCTGACGCCGACCGTGTTCCATGTTGCGGCCCGGACGGTCGCGACACACGCCCTGTCGATCTTCGGCGACCACAGCGACGTGATGGCGGTTCGGGCGGCGGGGTTCGCGATGCTCGCTTCCTCCTCGGTCCAGGAGGCGCAGGACCTCGCGCTCATTGCGCACCGGGCCGCCCTGGAGTCTCGGATTCCATTTCTGCACTTCTTCGACGGCTTTCGAACGTCGCACGAGGTGAACAAGATCATCCCGCTCGCCGACGAGGACCTCCGCGCGATGGTGCCCGATGAGCTGGTCACGACACATCGCATGCGAGCGCTGTCGCCCGACCACCCGGTTCTGCGCGGCTCCGCCCAGAACCCGGACGTGTTCTTCCAGGCTCGCGAAGCGGCCAACGCGTACCACGCGGCTGTGCCAGGAATCGTGAGCGCCGCCATGGAGCGCTTCGCCCAGCTGACGGGAAGGCACTACCGGATTTTCGACTACGTCGGCCATCCGGAGGCCGACCGCGTCGTCGTCCTGATGGGCTCAGGCGCGGGCGCCGCGCAGGAAGCGGTGGAAGCGCTGCTCGCCGGCGGCGAGCGGGTCGGGCTCCTGAACGTGCACCTGTTCCGGCCGTTCGACGCCGCCGCTTTGGCTGCGGCGCTGCCCCCGACCGTGCGCCGGATCGCCGTCCTCGATCGCACCAAGGAGCCCGGAGCAACGGGCGAGCCTCTGTTCCAGGACGTGGTCGTCGCGCTCGCTTCCAGGCCGGAGCCGCCGCTGGTCATCGGCGGAAGGTACGGCCTCGCGTCCAAGGAGTTCACGCCGGCCATGGCGGCCGCGGTGTTCGGAGAGCTCGCCGCTGCCCGCCCACGACATGAGTTCACAGTGGGAATCGTCGACGACGTCACCCACCTGAGCATCGAAGTCGACCCGGGCTTTTCGACGGAGCCCGCAGATGTCGCGACCGCGATGTTCTTCGGCCTGGGCTCGGACGGCACCGTAGGCGCCACCCGCAACACCGTCAAGATCATCGGCGAGCACACCGACCTCTTCGCGCAGGGCTACTTCGTCCTCGACTCGAAGAAATCAGGTTCGGTGACCACGTCGCACCTTCGCTTCGGTCCACGGCCCATCCACTCCACCTACCTGGTCCAGAAGGCGGGCTTCGTCGCCTGCCACCAGTTCGGCTTCCTGGAGAAGGTGGATGTGCTCGACCACGCGGCCGATGGCGGGACGTTCCTGCTCAACAGCCCATTCGGGCCGGCCGAGGTCTGGAGCCGGATCCCGGTCGAGGTGCAGACGCAGATCATCGGGAAGCATTTGCGCTTTTACGTGATCGACGCCAGCCGGGTCGCACGTGACGCGGGCCTGCCCGGCCGCGTCAACACCGTGCTTCAGGCGTGTTACTTCGCGCTCGCGGGCGTGCTCCCGCAAGACCAGGCGATCGCCGCCATCAAGGCAGCCATCGAGCGCACGTATGCGAAGCGCGGGGCGGCGGTGCTGGACCGGAACTATGCAGCGGTCGACCTTGCTCTCGCGGAGCTCCACGAGGTGACGGTGCCCGCGCACACGAACGGCACGGTGCACGTCCGACCGGTGGTGCCGCCCGAGGCGCCTCCTTTCGTCCAGAACGTCACCGCCGAGATGCTCGCTGGACGAGGGGATTTCCTGCCGGTCTCAGCGCTGCCCGTGGACGGCGCGTTCCCCTTGGCGACGTCCCAGTGGGAGCGGCGCGACATCGCCGAGGAGCTGCCGCAGTGGGATCCGACGATCTGCATCGACTGCGCCAAGTGCACCATTGTCTGCCCGCACGCCGCGATCCGGATGAAGGTCTTCTCGCCCGAGCTGCTGGCGAGCGCCCCGGCGGGCTTCCAGTCCAAGGAATGGAAGTCGAAGGAGCAGCCGGGGATGGTGATGGCCATCCAGATCGCGCCTGACGACTGCAACGGCTGCGGGACATGCGCCGACTACTGTCCCGCGCACAGCAAGCAGGTCGCCAAGCACAAGTCGATCGACATGGCGCCCAAGGACGGCCGGTTCGAGGTCGAGCGCGCCAACTGGGAGTTCTTCAAGTCGCTGCCCGAGTTCGATCGTACCCAGGTGAAGGTGGCGACCATCAAGGGCTCGCAGATGCTGCGGCCCTTGTTCGAGTTCTCCGGCGCCTGCAAGGGCTGCGGGGAAACGCCCTACCTGAAGCTGCTGACGCAGATGTACGGCGACCGAATCCTGGTCGCCAACGCCACCGGTTGCTCTTCGATCTTCGGTGGCAACCTGCCCACGACGCCGTGGGCCGTCGATCGCGACGGCCGAGGTCCCGCTTGGGCCAACTCGCTGTTCGAGGACAACGCAGAGTTCGGGCTTGGGATGCGCCTGGCGCTGGACAGCTTGGCGGCCACCGCGAAGAGGCTGCTGAAGGAGCTTGCGCCTGAGATCGGCGCCGACCTGGCGGCGGCGATCGCCGCCGCGGACCAATCATCCGAGGCGGGCATCGCGGCGCAGAGGCAGCGCGTGGAGACGCTGCGCGTCAGGCTGGCGGAGCTGAAGTCACCGGCTGCCGCGCAGCTTGCCGAGCTGGCCGATCACCTGGTGCGTAAGAGTGTGTGGATCGTCGGCGGCGACGGCTGGGCTTACGACATCGGGTTCGGCGGGCTCGACCACGTCCTCGCCTCCGGCCGCGACGTCAAGATCCTGGTTCTCGACACCGAGGTTTACTCGAACACCGGCGGGCAGGCGTCGAAGGCGACTCCTCGCGGCGCGATCGCCAAGTTCGCGGCCGCCGGTAAGCGCACGGGCAAGAAGGACCTCGGCCTCATCGCGAGCGCCTACGGCAACGTGTACGTGGCGCAGATAGCGCTGGGCGCCGACAACGCTCAGACCGTGAAGGCCTTCGCCGAAGCGGAGAGCCACACGGGACCATCGCTGATCATCGCGTACGCGACCTGCATCGCCCACGGCATCGACATGGCGACCGGCATGTCCCACATGAAGGATGCGGTCGACAGCGGCTACTGGCCTCTCTACCGCTTCGACCCGCGAATCGAAGCGACGGGCAAGCTTCCGCTTGTCCTCGATTCAAAAGCGGCGACGATCCCGCTGAGCGAGTTCGCCGCCAAGGAAGGTCGCTACTCGCTCCTCGCACGCTCCAAGCCGGATCTGGCGGAGCGCCTGATGACGATCGCACAGGCGGACGTGGACGAGCGCCGCCGACTGTACGAACAGCTGGCAGGAGTCGAGCGCCACGCACCAGACGACACCATCAGCACCAATGGACACGCGGAGGCTCCCGTCAAAGAGCCGGAGGAGGAGCTGCCATGAGCGCAGACCTGCGTACCACCTACATGGGTATGGAGCTGGCGAGCCCTCTGGTCGCCGGCGCATCGCCGCTGTCGGGCACGATGGATGGATTGCTCGGTCTCGAAGAGGCGGGCGCGTCCGCGATCGTGCTGCAGTCGCTGTTCGAGGAACAGGTCGAGCATCACGAGCTCAGCGTGCATTCGATCCTGGAGGCCGGAACCGACAGCTTCCCAGAGGTTCACAACTTCTTTCCCGGGCTCGACGACTACAACACCGGCCCCGAGTCCTACCTGCAGATGGTGGAGGGCGCCAAGCGACAGCTCAGCGTGCCAGTCATCGCCAGCCTCAACGGCGTGTCGCGCGGCGGCTGGATCCGTTACGCGCGACTCCTCGAGGAGGCGGGTGCGGACGCATTGGAGCTCAACATCTACTTCGTCGCCGCGGACCCCAGGGTCACGTCATCGGAGGTCGAAGCCCGCTACGTCGACCTCGTAGGCGAGGTCGCGAGCACCATCTCGATACCCCTTGCGGTCAAGGTGGGACCCTACTTCTCAGCGATGGCGAACATGGCCCAGCGTCTGGCCATCGCAGGCGCCAGCGGGCTGGTGCTGTTCAACCGCTTCCTGTACCCCAACATCTCGCTCACCAGCATGAAGGTGGTGCCCACGCTCAGCCTCAGCTCGTCATACGAATCTCTAATGCCGCTGCGCTGGATCGCCATCATCAGCAGCCAGGTAAAGGTCTCGATAGCGGCGAGCACCGGCGTCCACACTGCGCAAGACGTGATCAAGCTACTGATGGCAGGCGCGGACGTGACGATGATGACCTCGGCGCTGCTGCGGCGTGGGCCCGCTCACATGCAGCTGGTCTTGCGTGCATTGCGCGCCTGGCTCGACGAGCACGAATACGAATCGGTGGCGCAGCTCAAGGGCAGCATGAGCCAGGCATCGTCGCCCGACCCGGGAGCGTTCGAGCGTGCCAACTACATGCGCACGCTGGTCGACTTCACAGTTGCTTCGCCCGACCCGCGGCACTTCTACGCCCGCCGCGACCCCATCCCGTGGGACTAGGGGTGATGTGAGAATGAGCCCGCACGCGGCGACGATCGATGTCAAGGAGCTGTACGGAGCGAGCTCGAACGAGCCGTCGATCGTCGACGTGCCCGAGCTGCAGTTCCTGATGGTGGACGGGACCGGAGACCCCAACCAACCGGGGGCTTTCCAGGATGCCATCCAGGCTCTGTACAGCCTGTCGTATGGCGCCAAGTTCATGCTCAAAAAGGAAGGGGTCGAGTTCCGGGTGTCACCGCTCGAGGGTCTGTGGGGATCGGCCGGCGGGTTGAACCCGAACCACAAGGCAACGTGGCGTTGGACTGCGATGGTCATGCAGCCGTCGGCGGTCACGTCCGCCGTGCTCGAGAAGGTGCGGGCAGAGGCCATGCGCAAGAAACCTTTGCCGGCTTTGTCCAGGGTGCGGCTCGAGACGTTCAAGGAGGGCCGGTCGGCGCAGATCATGCATATCGGCCCGTACAGCGCCGAGGCGCCGACCATCGCCAAGCTGCACGAGTTCATCAAGAAGCAGGGCTACCGCCTGGTCGGCAAGCATCACGAGATCTATCTCGGAGACCCGCGGCGGTCAGCGCCAGCACGGCTGAAAACCCTGATCCGCCAACCGATCGCGCGCGTGTCGTGAAGTCTCCCGTCCCGACCTGACAGGGCCGATCGCCCCTTCCCCCTCCCACGTTCGCGCGCGATGGTGGTGGCAGACCAAGGAGGTTTGGCGATGACACAACCGTATGTCCTCAACATCAAGAAGGCGGCCAAGGACAACGATTTCTTCCGCAAGGTCCTTTATACGGGCACGAAGAGCCAGGTCGTACTGATGTCTCTGGAGCCCGGCGAGGAGATCGGCATGGAGGTCCACGAGGTCGATCAGATCCTCTACGCCGTCGAAGGTGACGGTAAGGTGGTGATCGACGGCGTCGAGAATGTGTTCGAAAAGGGAGTCGTTGCGTGCGTCCCCGCGGGCGCGCAGCACAACGTGCTCAACACCAACAGCGCGCCCATGAAGCTGTTCACGATCTACGCGCCGCCGGAGCACGCCGCGGGAACCATCCACCGCACGAAAGCCGAGGCGGAATCCGCCGAGGCCAAGGCTCTCGAATCGACCAAGGCCTGAGTTCTGGGGCACATCCGCCGCGTTGTTCATCGAGGCGCGCCAGGTGCTCGAATTCCTATAGGCGTTTCACAGATAAGGCCTTAGTCTGGCTTGAGCCCTTAGTCTGGCTTTAGTGGCGCGAACGATTGCGCCGCCACTACCCCGGCGGTGCAACTGAGGGCGAAAGAGGAATCATTGCCGGCCGGCCGGGACGAATGGAGGTTCCAAATGTCGAGAGGATTCAAAGCGATCACCACGGTGATGATTGACGCCCCCAGGGCCGATGTCTGGGACGCCCTGACCAACCCCGACAAGGTCAAGCGGTATATGCATGGCACCCATGTATCGACCGACTGGAAAGAAGGCAGCCCGATCAGCTGGAAGGGCGAATGGAAGGGGAAGTCATATGAGGACAAAGGCCAGATCCTGGAAGTGAAGCCGGAAAGGCTGCTCAAGTACACGCACTGGAGTCCGATGGGCGGCAGCGAAGACAAGCCCGAGAACTACCACACCGTGACTTACGAACTCGCCGGCGACGATGGCAGAACCACTGTGACTCTGATTCAAGACAACAATCCCACCCAGGAAGAAGCCGACAAGATGGCCAAGGACAACTGGGGACCGGTGCTCGACGGCCTCAAGGAGACTGCCGAGGCGTAGGCGATTCGATTGTTCGCGTGAGACCGGTCAGACCGTGCCAATATCGCGACGTCGGAGTCCCGCCAGCCCGGCCAACGTGAAGGCCGCGGCGATGGCGGTGATCACTACCAGCGGCAGGATGGTCAGGCTCGCGGCGGGCAGCTGTGGCACGCGCTCGAACGGAGAGAGGTTCTGAAGCCAGTCTGGGAGATGGAGGACGGCGCCGAGGAATCCGACCACGACGCAGGCGCCGAGGATCCCCCATGACACGCCGGCCCATCGCGGCGCGAGACCGACGAGTGCAATGGCAAGACCCGCCATCAGCCACATGGGAGGTGCGTAGACGAGGGCCGCGCCGAGCAGCCGTGGAACGCTTTTCATATCGCCGCCCGCCAGACCATAGGTCACACCGGTCGCCAGACCGCCGACTACAAGCAGGACGACGCTCCCTGCGAAGGCTACCGTGAGATGACTCGCCGCCCACCGCCAGCGCGAGACCGGCGTAGCCAGCACCGACTCTGCATGCATCGCCGTCTCCTCGCTTCGCAATCGAAGGGTGGACTGGATGGCAAAACCGGATGCGACGAGCCCCATGAGTCGGAGTGAGTCGGCGAAGAAGGAGTCGGTGAGGTTCGCGCCCCCGGCACCGGCGAGTAATTCTGCAAGCGCCTTGTTCTGGCCGATGAAGGCGTCGACCGTGGGGCCGATCCAGCCGTAGGCGCTTCCGCCGACCAGCGCACCGACACCCCACCCGAGCAGGACGCCCCGCTGCAAGCGGAAGGCCAGCCCAATGGGATGCCCCAGGCCAGGTGACGCCGCGGGCCTTCCCGGCCGGGCCGCCACGAGCCCAGCGCCGAGATCTCGCCGGGCGGCCAGAGCGCCTGCCACGGCGACGAGAACCGCCGTCGCCACCAGCAAGATCAGGAGAGGCCACCATCGCTCACCTGCAAACGGACGTGCTTTCTGAGCGATTCCGATCGGCGAGAACCACGAAACGGTGCCGTCACCGACGTCGCCCACCGCGCGCACCAGGAACGCCGCGCCGAGGACCGCACCGGTCGCGCCATACACGACGCGGGTGTTCTCGGTCAGCTGTGCCGCCAGGAGGCCGACGCCGCCGAAGAAGAGCCCAATCAGGACAAACGAAGCTCCAAACACGATGCACCCGGCCGCGGGGAGGCCCTCCGCGAGCAGCGCGACAGTGGTGAGGACGCCGACGGCCAAGCTCATGGCGGCCACCGTGAGCGACGCTGCAAATCCGGGCGCGCGGCCCCCGACCGGAAGGGAGCGCACGAGCTCCAGGCGGCCGGCTTCCTCCTCCCCTCGCGTGAGCCGTCCGATCATGAACAAGCTCATCAGGGCCACCAACACCATGCCCGTCGCGCCGAATTGAAACGCCACCTGCCCGCCAACTGTGTTCAGGCCCTGGGCGGGGCCGTTGAAGGCGATGGCTGCGGCATTGTGTTGAGTTGCGGCGGCCGTTTGATCTAGGGCGGCCTGGGTTGGAAACACACCTTTGATTCCGGAGGCGGTGAGAGCCGCGAGCGCAACGATGGAGCCGATCCAGACCAGGATCCGGATGCGGTCGCGCAGCACGATGGAGCGGGTGAGCGCAATAGTTCCGGTGAGTGTGGTCATCACCCCTTTTCACGGTCTCGCGCAGCGATTTCGCCGACTCGTTCGGGTTCCTTCGCCAGCTCGTCGCCATAGTGGCGCAAGAACAACTCTTCGAGCGTGGGTGGGTGGCTGACCAGGCTGCTGACCCCAAGCTCGCCGAGGCGGCGCACCGCTGCGCCGAGATGATCGGTGTCGACTTCGAAGCGGACCTTGGTGCCGTCGATCTCGAGCCCATGAACCCCCGCAAGGTTCGACAGGCTCTCCGCGGGACTCTCGGTTTCTGCGGTGATCGCCGTGCGGGTAAGGTGCCGCAGCTCGTTGAGCGTGCCTCTCTCCACCACGCGCCCCAACCGGATGATGCTCAGCCGATCGCAGAGAGCCTCGACCTCGGCCAGGACGTGGCTGGAAAGCAACACGGTTCGGCCCTGCGTCTTGACTTCGCGGATGCAGTCCTGGAACACCGCCTCCATCAGCGGGTCGAGTCCCGACGTCGGCTCGTCGAGAAGCAGCAGTTCGGCGTCAGACGCCAGTGCCGCCACCAATCCCACCTTCTGCCGGTTCCCTTTCGAGTAGGAGCGCGTCTTCTTCGTCGGGTCGAGCTGAAAACGTTCGATGAGCTCATCGCGGCGCCGGCGATTGAAGTCGCCCCGCAGCCGGCCGAACAGGTCGATCACCTCCCCACCGGTCAGGTTCGGCCACAAACTGACCTCGCCGGGCACGTACGCCAGCCGGCGATGTAGCTCAACAGCGTCGCGCCACGGGTCGCCCCCCAACAACATGACCGTGCCGGCGTTGGTACGCAGCAGCCCGAGCAAAACACGAATGGTCGTCGTCTTGCCCGAGCCGTTCGGCCCGAGAAACCCGTGGACCTCGCCGGTTTCGACCGACAGGTCGAGACCGTCGAGAGCGCGCGTTGATCCGAAGTTCTTTACAAGACCCGAAATAGAGATCGCGGGCGACACGTCGCCATCATCGCACCAGTCCTGGACGAATCAAGTCGCCCATCAGGACTACCCTGTACCCGGACGCCACGACCAGTTTGCTGCCGATCTGGAAGAGGCAGATGCCTGAGCCGTTTGGTGTCACACTTGACACTGGATACTGGACACTGGCACGGATAACGCGTGACGATAGGAGATTGGAAATGAAGGAAAGGGTGCGAGGCAAAGCCGAAGAGGTCAAGGGCAAGGTCACTGGCAACAAAGGACTTGAGGTCAAAGGCAAAGCCCGCCAGAAGGTGGGTCGTGTCAAAGAGACCGCCAAGGCCATCGCATACGATCTGGAGCGCCCTCGCAAGAAGCGTTAGGACAGACCTGGGCATGCCCTAACTCAGAAATGAGGCAGCAGTCTCGCTGAACCGACCCGGAATCCTGGAGGCCGCCCTAACAGGTCACCAGGCGTTCGAGAGAACGCCTGGTTCTAAGACTGGGCGCGGTCGCTCATATCACGTGGAACAAGAAGTGGAGCACCAGGTACACGACGATAAGGAACACCACGACTCCGATGATGTTTCTGGCATTCATGGCTTCGCCTCCTGGAATTCAGTTCTCGGTAAAGCGTTGATCGATGTCAGCGCTCCTGAGTATGTCATTTCGCCATCCATCTTCGACGCGTCTCCTGACATCGGAATCGCTGCCCGCCCTGGACGGGTTCGACCGTTGAAGCCGCGGGGCCGACGCGCTTCTGAGCCCTGACCACGACCAGGTTGCAGTGAGAGTTGCAATCGGATCAGGCGCAATCGAGTTTGCGGTCGCCATATGTGCCATCGGAGTGCAAACCGCAGGGCAATTTCCTCTCCCGACTCAGCGACTCCATGAATCGCGCGTGCAGTGCCCACCGATACACCACCTCCTACCAGGGACTCTCGACCCCGGCTGTAACAAGCTCAGCAACGGAGGGGGGCCGGAGGGCTCCCCCCCGTTGATCTCGGGAACCTTCATGAGGTCGCGGAGCGGCCGCGGACGAGACCGACCAGCCAGATCACGACCAGCACGATGATTGCCAGCCAGATCAGGTTGACCAACGCGCCTGTGGCGTGGAACAGCAGCCACAGCACGAACAGAACGGCGGCTAGCACCAGTAACAAGTGGATCATCTCAGCACCTCCTCAAATCATTGGCCCCCGCGAGCTTCATCGTCAGCCCTTCGGGGCCATGGCCAACGTAGTCCAGGCGAGCGCCGATGTAATGGGCCCTTAGTCCTGCTGCCTGAATGCCGTACAGCCATCTCCTGGTCCGGGCCTCGCTGCTGTCGGGTCGGACTCAGATGCCGGCCAACCGTCTGGTTGCGCTGATGGCCGTCCGTTTGGTCGGGGCTCTGGTCATCGTGATCGTCCTCGCTTTGTTGTGGCTCATGCCGAGCGTGCTGTTCTCGCATCCCGGAGTCAACGACGCGATCGAGCTCAGTTCGTTTGGCCCGCTGCTGTATCTCATCACCCTTGGCGCCGGCCTTCTCTCGCTCGTGGGCGTAGGGCGGTTGGGTTGGAGGACGTCAGGACCGATTGGACTTGGCGTCTTCCTGCTCGGGCTTGCTGCGGCGTTCGTGCTGGCCATCCTGGCGTTCGGCAACTTCTCCAACGATCGCTTCCTGGCCTTGTATGTCACCCCGGTGCTCGGGGTTCCCGTCGGTATTGCCCTGATCGTTGCGGGCTTCGCGATGCCTTCGCGGCAGCGCAAGAACCCTGTCAGTGGTGCACTCATCGGTCTGGCAGCGGCAGTGATCCTGGCCGCTTGGTTGCTCGTGCGCGGTGCGACTGACTGGCTCCAAGCTCCGTATGGCTTCGACATCTATGTCGTGATCGCGGTCGCTGCCGCCACCGTGTTTTACGTCGGAGCCGCTGGGCGCTCGGCAATTGACGTGCATGCCTGAGAACAACCTCGGCCAGGCATCCAACCTGAGCTACGCCACGGTCACCGTTCCTCATCGCACGCCTGCCGATCACCCACGCGCCAGTCAGCTGAATGGATACTCCATGTTGTTGGCTGGGGTCTAGAACTGACGGAGTTCATTGACACTTGGGCCTCCCACATCTGAAGAGGAGGACGGCCAAGTGACGGAACGAGAACTATCCAGGGGAGCTGCTCGTCGACTCGCCATGATCCAG
>DASWBB010000020.1:0-4940 GCA_036390875.1 Candidatus Dormiibacterota bacterium | reverse complement strand
GCTTTACGGTCTGGGCACGATCGGGCTGCCATTCAACCTCATCAGCGTCGTAAATGGATCGGTGGTCGCGAACGTCTACCCTGCGGATGCCCTGGCCTCGTGGCTGACGGTAGCCTGGGACATTGCCACCGCAGCGTTGTTTGTGTGGATGCTGAGAGCTGTGTTCCGCTACGGCCCCTGGGCGATGACCAGAAACGTCGACTGGCCGGCGCAGGCTGCGCCTTATTCGCCCAGTTGAGCTGACGTCAGCGGGTGGGCGACCTGAAGCTGTCGGAAGACGGGCTGTATTACTGGGACGGCCGCCAGTGGATCAGCACCCTGTCCCCAGACGGCCGCTCGCGCTGGAACGGGTATGGGTGGATGCCCACGGCACCCCTGGCACCGATGGCTGCGCCCGCCTATCCCCATTACCAACAGCCTGCGACGGTACGTGTTCCGACACCGTGGACGAAGCCGATGCAGTACGCGGTAGCGGCCTGGTACGCGATGTCCGGCTTATACGCGCTGAGCATCCCGTTCTGGATGTCGGGCGTGATGACGCAGGCCTTCAACCAGAGCTTCCAGCGGCAGGCGCAGCTCAACCCGAACGTATCACCGCCCCCGCCGGAGTTCATAAGCACGATGACCTCGATGATGTCGGGGATCCTCTGGGCGTCTGCGATCATCGGCGCTGCGATCTGTGCGGTCCTCGTCATCGGTGCCCTGATGAGATGGACGTGGATCTTCTGGGTGGTTCTGGTTTTGTTCGGCCTCGGGACCCTCGCGCTGCCTTTCAATCTGATCAGCGCGGTGGCGGGATCGACCTATGCCGCGAACCTCTACGGATTGCCTGCGTGGGCCACATGGCTCTCGGTTGCGATTGGGATTCCAACCGCGGCGCTCTTCGTGTGGATGGTCGTGGCCCTGGTCCGCTACGGGCCGTGGGCAACCACGAAGACCACGCCCGGGGCCGGAGCTTCGCCAGCCCCGGCTAGCTGAGCAGGCTCGCCAGCAGCCTGGGGTCGATGTTGCCGCCGCTCACCACTGCCACGGTCCCCGGTACGGGCGGCAGCTGTTCGAGCGCCGCGTAGGCGAGCGCGCCGGCGCCTTCAGCCACCACCTTCCCGGCCACGGCCAGCTCGGCGATCGCCGCGCGCAGCCTGGGCTCGGGCACTGTGAGCCAGCTGTCGACGACCTCTCTCATCAACGGCAGCATGCGAGCGTCGAAGGGCGCCGTGGTGCCGTCGGCGATGGTATCGGGCGTGATCGAAACCGGACCGCCAGCCTCGAGCGCCCGCGTCCACAGCGCGTAGCCGTCCGACTGCACGCCGATGACTTCGACGTCGGGCCGCAGCCCTTTGATCGCGGACGCCGTGCCACCGATCAACCCACCGCCGCCGACCGGGACCAGCACCCGCGCCAGGTCGGGAACGTCGTCGACCAGCTCGATCCCAAGACCGCCATGGCCCGCCATCACCTCGGTGTCTGCGAACGGGTGGATGAAGACCTCGGGCTCCGATTCCCAGCCCTGGTTCGAGAGCCAATCGAGGAGAGCCGGACGTGGCATGAGCACGGGCTTGCCGCCCCATCGCTTCACGCCTTCGATCTTCGTGGCCGGAGCGGTGTCGTACATCACCACACGGCATGGAACTCCAAGCGAGTGCGCGGCGTAAGCGCATGCCTGTGCGGCGTTGCCTGCGCTGACGGTGATCAACCCCCGGCTGCGCTTGTCCTCCGGCAGGGCAAGGGCGGCGGCGAAGAAGCCCCGGACCTTGAAGCTGCCGGTCGGCTGGAGGCACTCGAGCTTCAGAAGCGCGCCATCGACCGGCACCAGAGGCGTCCTGTGCACGTACGGGCGCGCGCGGCCGGCGGCCGCCCGGATGCGCTCCAACCCGATCACTCCTACCATTCTTCACGATGCCGATCTACGAGTACCGATGCGAGGAGTGCGGCAAGCGCTCGTCCGCCCTCCTGCCGAGCTTCTCGTCTCCCGACCCCAAGTGCCCCCACTGCGGAAAGCCGGCCCTCAGGCGACTCGTGTCGACATTCGCCACCGTGCACTCGGGCGAGGACTCGGGCGACGACTTCGGAGGCGATGACATAGGTGGCGGTGACGACGACTTCGGCGGCGAAGACGATGGAGGCGGGTTCGACGGCGGCGACGACGACTACTAGGTCGTAGTTCCGAGGACCTCGTTCGCCGCTTTGATCAGCTCGCGGCTGTGCGCAGCGTCGCGCGCAAAGATCCGGAACAGCGTCATGCGCACCGGAAGGCGCCGGAACAGGTCGAGCACGCGGCTCTGCTGATAGCGATCCTCGAGCGGATCGTAGAGAAGGATGTCGGCGGTCTCGGTGATGGGATTGAAGGCACGCGACTCCTGCGCGGCGACGTCGACCTCGAACTCGATCTTGCTCAGCTTTGCCGGCAGCCTCTCGCGGAGCATGCCCGCGAACTGCTCCCGCGTGACGCTGAGAGACGCGCCCGTGACGTCCGCCGCATCGGTATGACCCTGGTACACGAGCCTCCACTTGAGCTTGCGAGCGACCACGTCCGCCCACGCCTTGCCCAGCTTCTGCCGCCGCGCGTCCCCTTCGCCCAGAGCCCACCGGTTGACCTCCGTCAGCAAGGCCCACTCGGTGAACATCAGATAGTCATCCAGACGCTCGAGCGGGTTGCCACCCAGGACCAGCTCGACCGTCGGGCGGAAGACCTCGCGCAGCTGCAGGTCGATGCGGCGAACGGTGCGGTGGAAGTAGACCTGGTGATAGAGATACAGCCGCGCGCTCAAGAACATGTAGAGCGCCTCGGCGGCGTGGGCGTGGAGGGTCAGGCCACGCTCGGAGATGAAGGAATAGTGAAGGATCCGCTGGACGTCCACGGGCCCCGCGGCGACACCACATATATAGGAATCGCGAGGGACGTAATCCATGTTGTCGGCCGAGTACGCACCGACCAGAGCCGGCTTCAGGACGGCCAGCCACGGAGGGGCGACAAAACCGGCCAGGTCGGGCCCCGCGATGAGGTAGGCGACCCAGCGGGGATCGATGCGCTCTCGCGCCTCGAAATCGGCATTGGGTGACGCGCCGAGCCCGGCGACCAGCTCGGCCAGCGGCCCGGTGATCAACGACCGCCCGATGACCTCGTGGTCGATTCCCCACGTGTCGAGATAGTTCTCGTCGAAGAAGTGGCCGAACGGGCCGTGACCTACGTCGTGCAGGAGTCCGGCCATGCGCATCGTCTCCTCGACCAGCGCCGGCGAGGGCGTGCCCGAGCAGCACGCGGCGAGCGAAGGGTAGAGATGCCGCGCCCACTCGCCGGCCAGGTGCATCGCGCCGAGGGCATGCTGGAATCGGGAGTGCTCCGCGGTCGCGAACACCCACCACGCACTCTGCAGCTGATGAATGCGGCGGAGGCGCTGCAGCCAGGCGGAGTCGACCAGGTCCTGCTCAGCCGACGTTCCGGGCACTCCGCCCGGCCCACCCTTGGTGATGCGCAGGTACCGGTAGATCGGGTCGCTGGACAGGTTGGTGCGGGAGTACTCCGCGGGCAGCTCGGCCATCACGCGATTATCGGCATGGTCAGCTCGGGCCATGCCCGCCCGCCCATCGCGTCGAGGAATCCGTCGACCGAGCTTACAAGCGGCGCCAGCCTGACGCCCCCATGCTCGGGCAGGTAAGGGCGCAAGTAGTCGGCGCCGCTTCGCCACTTGTTGACCGCCCCGCGCCGGTTGCGCCGCGTGTAGTGCAGGCAGCCCGCCGCGACCTGGATCAAGCCCTTGTAGAAGCCCGCCTCGGGTCCCTTCCGGTCGGGCATCCACTCATGCTCCCAGGCCTCATGCGCGTCCCAGTAGCGCCCGCTGTTGAACAATTCGACGCCGCGCCTCAGGCCGGGGGTCATGAGTAAGGGGGAAAGCGCCGGCCGGCGGCCGATTCGATCAAGCCGCCGTGACCCAATCGCAGCAGGTCCTTGGCGTCGGCACGTCCGTAGGCGAAGACGAAAGGCAGAAGGAGGTCGAGCGAGCTCGAACGGCCGAAACCGGCGCAAGACGCGACGCCGACCACGGCCGCAGCTCCCAGACGCGCCAGCCACAGCATGCTGCCGGGGTGCATGGGGGCGCCCAGCTGCAGGAGATCTCCCCCGGCCCTGGTGAGCTCGGCGTACGCGGGATCCAGCGGATCGATCGCTGACGCGCCCGCGAACAGCACCAGCTCCGCGCCCATCGCCGCCGCTTCGCGATAGGCGCTTGCGACAGCATCGGAGTTGCGCGCGACCTCTCGCACCGCCAGCAACTCGGCCCCGTACCAGCCCAGCTTGCTGGTGACAGCCGCCCGGAACAGCTCTCGCGCTTTCGGTTTCAGGCGCTCGGTCGCCACGACGAAGGTACGGAGTGGGCGAAAAGGGAGCACCTCGATCACAGGGCCCTGCTCGCGCGCGATGCGCTCGGCTTGCTCGATCAGAAGCCCGGGAACGGCTACGGGCGTGACCTTGCAACCGGCCACCTCCTCGCCCTCCGTCACCGCCTGTCCATCCATCAACGTAAAGACCGAGACGTAGCCCAGGGCGTTGATCGCGTCGACGAGCTCGGCGCGCACCCGCACCAGGCCTCGCCTCGTTGCAATGAGCCGCGCCTGGCTCTGAACCGGCGCCTGTGGCTCGAGGTTCGGACCCGACAGCGCTGCCGCGAGCCGCATGGCGGCCACATCCTCGTGCAGGTCGCCCGCCTCGAGCTCGACGACATGGACTTCACCGAACTGCCGAACCCGATCCAGATGACCGGGCGCGAGCACCGTGCCCTTGCGCAGGTCGGGACCCAGGTCGTGGACGAGTACGCGTCCTTTAATGTCGCCGGCAGCCGCCAACCTGCCGTCCAGCCTGTGAGCACGCATTACTGGGAGCATAGATTCGATCTCATGACGACCGTGCGCCTGTACAACACCCTCACCCGCCAGAAGGAACCCTT
>DASWBB010000019.1:0-3923 GCA_036390875.1 Candidatus Dormiibacterota bacterium | reverse complement strand
GGCCACATCCGCCTCCTTGGGCACATCCACCGGACGCTTCCCCTGCGCGAACGCGCCAACCGCTGATCCGAACGCGAGCACAGCCACGAGCCCGAGTGCCCTGATCGTCTTCATCGTTCTCTCCCTTGACCCGGGATTCTGTCAGATGAGAGCCGTACGACCCTCTGGATAGCCTCATCCGGTTGATCCGAAACCACATTAGAATTGAGCGTATGACTCGACTCAAGACGATTCCGATCAAAGTCATGTCCACGATCGCGAGAGATCGTCGCAGCAGTTTGTCTCAACCCTAGCCGACGTCGGAGTTCAGTCATTCGGGACGGTCCGTCCCCGCCCAACTCGTCGTCGCATTTTCACTCCCCATCTTCACCGAACGCTCAACCCGGCCCCGGCCTCGCGGCCGTCGGGGGCTTTTCGCAGATTACACGTGCCCCGCTCCGGAGTGGAGGCGGCCTCGACCTGCGCCAGGACGGCGGCCAGGTCAGGGGGCCAATCGGAGGGCCCATAGGGAACGGAGAAGCGTCCGGGCAAATCTTTCGGTGAGATTTCTTGTCCTCCCCTACTCTTTTGGGCCGTCCTGACGGAGACCGGTTTTATCTTCAGCCGTCAACGAACCAAGATCGGGGCATGGACCCCAACGTGCATGCTGGCCGAGTTGGGCGACGAGTCCCTTTTCCTGAGTGTCCGACTCTTGGCGAGATCGCCAAGGGGGACCGCGCTCCTCGCCACGGGCGCGTCTTTGAGTCGCCGAAGAAGGGGTTCCGCTAGCAGCGGAGCAAAATTCAACGCTCTGGCGTCCAGCTTTTTGGACAGCGGAGCGTCGCGGCTGGTTGCGAGACAGGCCCCATTGTGTCTCAGTTAACGTCCCTTTAATGAGACACGTTAATGAGACACGCCGGAATCCGCCACGAGAGAGCTGGAACTGTCAGGAAGGGGGCGGTCAGCTTCAGTGATGACTTCGATGACCTCCGACGGTGAAGACGCTTTCAGGAGCCGCTCACGCAAAGATGCGTTGCCGGCGACGCGCGCGAGTTGTCCGAGCAAGAACACCTGCACGTCCGGCTTCTCCGCGGGCATGACCAGCAGGAAGATCAAGCGAACCGGTTCCGCTGGGTGCGGCGAGAAGACAATCTCGTCGGGAGAGCGACCGATCACCACCAGAGGGCTGCGGAGGTTCGGGCAACGGGCATGGGGAATCGCCACGCCGACGCCGAGATCGGTGGATACGTCGAGCTCGCGGGCCAGCGCCAAGTCTGCGATCCTCGCACCCGGAGGCAGTCTGTCGGCCGGGATCGCCGCCGCGAGTTCGGTGATGGCCTGCTCCGGCGTCTGGGCCGCGAGCTCGAGCACGACGCCGCCCGCCAAGACAGCATCGCGCAGGGAAGGTTTCGAATCACGCGGGTACTCGTCTTCGATCCGGCCGACGACCTGCTCCAGGATGTCCTCGATCGTGATCAGGCCCACAGGACTGCCGGCGTCCTGGACCACGCAGACCGTCGCCCCTTCCTGCTGGAGTTGCATCAGCGTCGACTCGATATCGTCCTCGGGCCGCACCGCGCGGAGCGGGCGCACCAGCGGCGTCCAGTCCGCGTCGGCCGAACCCTCGGCGATCAGGTCCTTGGCCAGGAGGTAGCCGACCGGTCTGCCGGTCTCCGGTTCGACCACGGGCCAGCGCGAGAACCGCTGCCTTGCAACCTGCTTAGCGACCTCCTCGCGACTGGCCGACCTGGACAGGCGATGGACCCGCGTCCACGGGACCATCACGCTCCGCACGCGCCGCGAGCGAAGATTTGACACGTTCTCGAGGATGAGTTGGAGCCGAAGGTCGCGCACTTTCCTCTCCACGGCCTCGCGGTCCGCGCCGGTGTCGGCCAGAACCAGGCGCGCCAAGCTTACGGCGGCTTCCCCCTCCTCGAACACCGCGGCCGTGGCGCCGGCCTGCTCCAGTTCCTCGCGCTCGCGCAGGTAGTGCGCCCGCACCAGGATGCGGAGCCCGGGGTTCAGGTCCCGCGCCGCGACAACCACGGAGGCGCGATCCGCCGAGTGGGGCAATGCCACCACCAAGTGCGAGGCGCGGCGCACGCCCGCCTGCTCCAGGATCGCCTCGCGGGAGGCGTCCCCGAAGATCGCGGCCTGGCCCTGCCGTTTCAGATCGGAAACCGTGTCCATGTTCAGCTCGATCACGATCGTCGCGAGTCCCGCATCGCGGAGCAGGCGGTGCACCGAGCGGCCCACCGGGCCGTACCCGACGACCACGGCGAGGCGATCCCCCGCCGCGACTCGCCGGCCGACCTGCTCCGCCGCGTCCGCGTTGGTCTCGCGCGCCCGCCGCTCCGCGCGGCCGTTGAGCAGCGTCCACAACCGCGGACGGCGGCGCAGCCGGGCCTCGATCGGGTTCAATGAGCGGAACAGGATCGGGTTCAGCGTGATCGAGATAATCGCCGCGGCGACCAGCACGTTGTGCCCCGACTCGGGCATCAGGCCATGTTTGCGGGCCAGCTCCGAAAGGATGAACGAGAACTCGCCGATCTGCGCCAGGCCCAGAGCGACGGTCAGCGCGGTGCGGGCCGAATGGCCGAGCAGCGCGACGATGAGCAGCGCAGCCAACGGCTTGGCGATCAGGATGATGGCCAGCGCCGCCAGGATCATCAGTGGCTCTCGGACGACGAATGCCGGGTCGAAGAGCATCCCCACCGACACGAAGAACAGCACGGCGAAGGCATCGCGCATCGGCAGCGCATCGGCCGCGGCCTGATGACTGACCGGGGATTGCGCGACCACCATGCCCGCCAGGAACGCCCCGAGGGCCATCGACGCGCCGAAGAAGGCGTACGAGGCGGCCGCGATCGCGATCGAGAAGACCAGCACCGTGAGCGTGAACAGCTCGCGCGAGCGCAGCCGGGCGACCTGCACGAGGACCCACGGGATCGCCCGCGATCCGCCGAGCATCACGATCGCGACCAGGGCCGAGAGCTTCAGCAGCGCGAGCCCCAAGGATGCCCAGAGTCCCGGCCTGGTCGCACCCTCGGCGGCGGACGCATCGGTCCCGAGCACGGGGATCAGCACGAGGATGATGACGGTGAAGACGTCCTCGACCAGCAGCCACCCGACCGCGACGTGGCCTTGGGGAGTATTCAGCGCGTCGGCGTCCATCAATACCCGCATGAGGACGACGGTGCTCGCCACGGCCATCGCCATGCCGATCACGGCCCCTGACTTGACCGGCAGGCCGAGGGCCGCGAACACGGCGATGCCGAGGAGGGTTGCGACCAGGCTCTGGCCGATGGCGCCCGGAATGGCCACGGACTTGACGGCCAGCAGGTCCTTCAGGTGGAAATGCAGGCCGACGCCGAACATGAGCAGGATGACGCCCACCTCGGCGAGCTGATGGGCGAGGTCGACATCGCCGACGAAGCCGGGGGAGTGCGGCCCGATGAGGACGCCGGCCAGGAGATAGCCCACGATGGGCGAGAGGCCCAGCCGCTGGGTCAGCAGCCCCAGCAGCCAGGCGGCGGTGAACGCGGCGGCGATGGTGGTGATGAGCGGGAGGTCGTGCATGCGAGCTCCTCAGCGTCCGCCTCTGGGGATTTCTAAAGCGGATGGACACGCTTGGACAGAGGCGTTCGGGGCTGGGGGACAGAGCCCGCTCCTACCGGACTTGGCCCAAGCCGATCAGCAGCCGAGCCTAGCCCTCCGGCTCCTCGGTCGCTAGGCCCCCTCATGGCTTTTCTCAGACCGAGTGCTGGAACCTGCACCTTCCTGAAAACGGCCGTTTGATCAGACCCACCGGGTGCCAACGCGTCGGACACCCCGGCGGGCCGATCCGTGTCTCGCAAACTGGTCTCGAATTCAAAGTCTCACGACTGGCCCGCGCTCCGGGAATTTGTGAGACTGGCCCCGCGGGGATCGGAAAGACGCGCGCG
>DASWBB010000018.1:0-33473 GCA_036390875.1 Candidatus Dormiibacterota bacterium | reverse complement strand
CTTTCCCCCATCCAGAAAGGCGATGCCGGGAAACTCCCGCTGGAGGTTCAAACCCAATTTGCCGCAATAGAATCCGAGCGAACGCGACAGATCGGAAACCCCGAGCATGACCACACTCACTTCAGCCAGTCTGAACTCCGCCAGTTCCATATTCCGTAGGTCTCCTTTCCGCAGCTTAACGGCCGGTGCTCGTCTCAAGGCCCGCCACGGTCAGGCCGACAGCGCCTACCTTGATGAAGGTGCGCGGCTCATCGACGTTGCGAGCCGGGTGGTCGACCTGTACCAGCGGCACGGTCTCGTCGAGCGGCGTGGTTTCCTCGCCTCAATCCTGGAGAACGTCCAGGTCAGAGACGGACGGGTTACGGCCCAATACCACCAGGCGTTCAAGATCCTGTCGCGGATGGCGGCCGAGACTATGCCGCCGCCCCCCGCCAGCGCCCGAGGGCGGAGGTATTCAAAAGTAGCGGTATGGGGTGGCTAGCGGGATTTGAACCCGCGACAGCCAGATCCACAATCTGGTGCTCTACCGTGCTGAGCTATAGCCACCACCGTGCGGGCCAGGAGCCGTCGACCCGGTAAGGAACCACGATTTTACCCGCCCCCGTTGTCAGAGAATGGAAGGGCCATGCCAACCGCAGCCGAGTTCGCCGAGACGATCAAGTCGGGCGAGCTCATCGAGTCCCCCAAGGAGATGACCCCCGAGTACCTCCGGGAGCTCAAGCACACCCTGATCGTCTCCGGCGACACCGAGCTGATCTCAGCCCCCGCTTACTACCTCGCCGCCAAGCGGGCGCCGTCCATCAACACCTTCATGACCGGCATCGCGATCATCCAGGACGAGCTGGCGCACGCACACATCGCCTATCACATCCTCGAAGAGCTCGGCGAGGACCAGGAGAAGCTGATCTTCAGCCGCGACCCGAAGAGCTTTCGCTATCCATACGCATTCGACGTCCCCCTCGATTCCTGGACGGAGCTTGTGGTCGCCAACGGGATGTACGACCAGGCCGGCTTCTGCCTGCTCGGCGACATCCACGACAAGTGCTCGTACGGTCCCTGGAAGCGCGGCCTCAACAAGGTGATGGCGGAGGAGAACTTCCATCTTCGCAACGGGCGGACCTGGATGAAGCGAATCAGCGCCGCGGGCGGTGCGGCCAAGGATGAGCTTCAGCGAGCGGTCGACTGGATGTTTCCGCTCAGCGTCGAATGGTTCGGCCTGCCGGACAACCTGAAGATGCACTCGACGCAGCTCGAGTACCGGCTCAAGGGCCTCACCAATGATCAGCTGCGGCAGTGGTGGCTTTCCACCGTGGTGCCCTACTGCGAACAGATCGGGATCAAGGTTCCAGCACACAAAGAGACGCGAGACGGCAAGGACGTGTGGGAGCTGGACTATCCGTTCCCATGCGCATTTGACGCCGAGGCGAAGCGGTGGGACTTCAGCCGGCCGAGCACCTGGGACGACGTATTGGTGCGCTGGCGGGCGCGCGGGCCTCGGAACGCCGAGATGGTTGCGATGTTCCAGGAGGAATTCCACAAGTTCCGCAAGACCCACCACAAGAACGGGTCATGACCCAGCATCTATGGAGCGCCCTCGCCGAGGTGCAGGACCCTGAGATGCCCGTGAACCTCGTCGACCTCGGCCTGATCTACGGGATCACCGAGCGCGACGGCGTCGTCGAGGTCGACCTCACATTCACCGCGATGGGCTGCCCCGCTTCCGACTTCATCCTCGAGGACGTCCGCGAGCGACTGCTGCGCGAGGCCGGCGTGCGCGAGGTGCGCGTCAACGTCGTGTGGGATCCGCCCTGGACCACCGCCCGCCTGACCGAAGCCGGCCGCGACGCGCTCGAATCCTGGGGCCTCGCGGTTTGACTACAAACTACAAACGAGTCAGCGGCGACGCCGTCGAGTACGAGGTCTTCGCCCGCAAGACCCGGGCGGAGCCGCTGCACCAGGTGGGCAGCGTGGTCGCTCCGGACGACGACCTCGCGGCCGCGTACGCGCGCGCAACCTACGACGAGGAACGCTGGATCGAGATGACCATCGTGCGCAAAGACCACGTCATCGCGCTTTGGAAGCCGGGCGAGACCTCGGAGACATGAGCCTCTCCGACCTGGTCCTCAGCATCGCCGACAACAAGCAGATGCTCGGCCTCCGTTATGCGGAGTGGGCCACGCGGGCCCCGTCTCTGGAAGCGGACATCGCCGCGGCCGCGATGGGCCTCGACGACCTCGGCCACAGCCGCGTCCTGTACGGCTGCCTCGAGCCGCTCGGGGAGGATCCCAGAACTCCAGACCGTGAGTCCGATCCGGCCAGCCTCCGCGCCCTCCCCTACTTCGACGAACCCTGGTCCGAGTGGGGACAGTTCGTCGCCGCGAACGCCATCCTCGACACCGCCTTCACGGTGATGATCGAGGCCTGCGTCAACGGATCGGTCGAGGTGCTCCAACACCGGCTCCGCAAGATGCTGATGGAGGAGCGCTATCACTTCCTCCATGGACGCAGCTGGCTCAAGTCGGGCATCAGCGCCGAGCCGTTAAACCGCGCGTGGCGCGAAGCGATCGAGTGGTTCGGGCCGCCCGATGGTGACACGGCCCAGCTGCACGCGGACGGCCGCCTGAGCCTGGGTCCCAAGGAATTGGCGGCGCGCCTGCAGGAGCGCCTCGAGACCAAAGCGCCCGAGGTGAAGATCGACTGGAAGAAGTGGGATCCGGTCCGCCGCCGTGGGCGCCCGGGCGCCATCGACGAGCGCACCTTCGAGATGCTTCGCGGCCTGGAGGAGAAGCGGTATGCCGCCCAGTCGAAAGAAGCCTGAGCCGCGCACCCTGCCCAAGTGCCCGAACTGCGGCGCGCGTGACGCCAAGGTCATCTCGCTCTTCGGCACCCAGGCGATGACGCTCCAGTACCGGTGCCGCAAGTGCGGCACGCTCTTCGAAGCGATCAAGTACGCCTAGCGCGCAGACGTCTGAACTGGCGCCAGCACGACGTGGTTGATGCCGTCCCGACCTGACTCGACCTCTGCTCGCAAGCCGTCGAATCCGCAGTAATCCAGGAGCGTGCGCATCACCGCCGGAGGGTAGTAATTGGCCCGGTAGCCCATCGCCGCGCCGCCGACCGCATATGCGGCGGGGGTGAAGCAATCCGTCACCAGCAGTCCGCCTGGTCGCAGGTTCGCCCTCAGCCAGGCCAGGTGCTCGAGCATCGGCAGCTTGGGCAGCCACGAGGACAGTCCGACGAACAACCCGACATCGAATGGACCGTGACTCGCGCATTCGGCGCGGAAGGCGGCCGCAGTCAGATCGCCGCGTAAGAACGTGAACTCGAGCCCGATGCGCTCGGCGGCGGCAGCCAACTCGGGACCCAGGTCGCCGGCCGGATCCAGGTCCGCAGCCACCAGCACGGCGTGGCTGACAAGCTCGGAGCTCTCGGCCGCGAGCCGCGCCAGCGGACGAAAAAGGTCATACGCGAAGCCACTCGGCGCCGTGAAGATGCGCACCTTGCCTCCTGCCGACAGGCGCGCGCGCAGCTCCATCTCGATTCGCCGCTCGAGAATGCCCAGCCGGTCCCGCACCGCGCGGTGCAGCGGATAGCCGTAGAACGCTCGATCGACGAGCGACGGGTGAGGCGGCTGGTCGTAGATGAAGCGCATCACACCTGCCGAATAGCCGTCGCGCAGGAATGTCCGGCCCGGTGCGCTCAACGGAAACAGCGGTTCGCGCCAGGCGCCGTCGAAGAAGTGACGCACGAGATAACGTCCCAGATACGCGTAACTCAGCACCCGCCTCGCGACGCTGCGCCGGCTGATCGCTTCGTGCAGCGCGCCGGCTCGCGCTGAGTTGCTCGAGGCCGCAGGCAAGCTGGGCGCGAGCGCTCCGGCAGCGGCCGAGAGAACCGCTCCTGGGCGCATCGACCCCACCTCGATCACATGCACCGACGCCGCTCCCTTGTTGCGTCGCATCACCTCGAGCACACGCATATAGCCGTCGCGAGCGGTGGCGAGATCGGTTGGGTTTTCGTGGCGGTCGACCTTGGTGCCGCGAGCCGCGACTCGATCCACCGCGGCGTCGGGCGTCAGGTCGAGGAAGACAGCCTGGTCCGGCATCCACACGCCCTGCCACCGTGCCAGTCTGGCCGTGAACGCGAGAGCCTCAGCGGTGGCGAGGCTGGGAAGATGGCGCCGGCTCTCCGGCCCCAGGGGCGTGCCTTGCAGCAGGTGCTGGAATGCGTGATCGATGTCGTCCACCGAGGGCGGGTCATCGGCAGGTCCGCGGTAGTTGAACGCGCGACCCGCGCCCGACAGGAGCAGGTTGCCATCGCTGACCATCACGTCGACGTGGTACTTCTTCGAGAGCTTGACCGCGGCGTTGTCCTGCAGGAGCATCTGGAACACCTTGGCCGCGGGATAGAGCGCCTTGTGCTCGACGACCAATCGCGAGAGCTTTCGAAAAAAGCGATTCAGCCGCGCGGCGATGGCATAACCGCGAGGGTGGAAACCCGGGCCGGCGAGGTCGATATCCGGAGAGCGAAACCACAGCTCATCGGCGACCGCCGAGCCCGCCACGAGCCCTTGCTCGGCTGCAAGCACCGCGGCCAGCGAAGCCGCCAGCGTGCTCTTGCCGCTCCCATCGATGCCGACGATCGCGACCTGGATCGTCACGCCGGCTGACCCGGCACAAATGCGAGGACGCCGGCGACGTCGAGCTTGAGCCACCCGGTGGCCACTTCGGGGTCTTCGTCGAGGAAGAACTCGGCCGAGTCACGGTCGAGCAGGCGGACGTTGAACGAATCGCCGGCGCCGAGCCGGCGGCGGAACGGACGGCCGAGACGCGGCACCACGGTCAGGCCGATCGCCTCGTCGCCCATGGCCACGCCTGGTTCCGGCAGCGGCGGCAACGGAAGGTTCAAGGCCACGGCCGCAAGCAGTCGAACCTGGCGTGCGCCATCGATCTCGACCATCGCGCATCGTGATCTTGACACCGTGCCCGCCAGCATCCGGGCGGCGGCGAAAATCACGTACTCGAGCCCGTTGACGCGTTCGAGGCCGACCAATGAGGCCGCTCGCTTGCGCCCGCGCGCGTGTCGCTCGCGCCAGCGGGCGATGTCGCCCGGCACCAGGCCCCACTGCCCCAGGCCGCACATGGTGATCGCATGCCGCACCGCGGTGCCGCCACCCGGCAGACCATGAGTGCACCGCATCACGGCGACCGGCTTGCTGATGTTCCGCGCCAGCCCCTCGCCCACCTGGCGCGCCGCTGCTAGCGGATCGCGCGGAATTCCAAGGGCGCGCGCCACGATGTTGCCCGATCCCATCCTCAGTGTCGCGAGCCTCATCTCATCGGGACCCGGCGGAACGGCTGGAAACGCGTCGAGCACCCCCTCGACGACCGCTCTCAGAGTGCCGCCGCCGCCTGCCGCCACCACCAGCGAAGGGCGGGGCGACCCGGAGGCAAAGTGCGCCGCGGCCGATCGCGCGGCAGGATGGTCATCGACCACCACGGTCTGGATCTGAAGCGGCGAACCGTATCCCGACCGGAGCGCTTTCTCGAGCTGATCCACGATCTCGGCCGGATGACCGGTGCCGGAGGCGCGATTGAGGACCAGAAGTGCCGGTGGGCTCACGGCTCGGAGTCGTCTTCGTCCTCTCCATCGTCGGGCGCGTGACGGCGGCGAATGATCGCCAGCGGGATGCCGGCAACGATGACCACGATGATCAGCACCGCGATCGCGATTGGCAGCAGCCGGCTGCTCCCGCCACCGCTCGGCGCGATGGCGCTCGACGGGTAGCCGGCGGCAAAGTAGCCGAACTTGTCGATGGAGGTGTCGATCGTGAACGGTTGGGCCTGGGACAGCGCGCCGATCGACGTCCACGGGCCGTCCGCGGACGTTGCGTAGTACACCGTGCTCGGCGCCGGAACCAGGTCGGAGAAGCGCATCACGAGGGTGGCCTTTTTGACCAGCGGCGCGTCGGCCGTGATGAGGTACGTATTGGTGGCAAAGGTGATGCCCGCCGCCTTGGGGCATGGGCTCACGGGCTTGATGTCGACCGTGATGGATGTCTTGCCAGTGGAGTCGAACACCCCGAAATTGAAACCGAGCACCACCTGGGTGTCCGGGTCCGTGAAGGCGGAGCTGGCGTCGCTGATTCCCGTGACGACCTTGATCACCTGGTGGCCGGAGCTCGGCTGCTGGTTCGAGCCGGCCTGGGGCGGCGGGCAGACCCAGTTGTACGGCAGCAGGGGCGTGAACCCGTCATAGAACCCCGGCGCCACCATCCACGCCGCCAGCAGGTAGACCACCGCCGCGGATGCGAGCAGCCCGAGGCGCTTCACAGGGCGAGATCCGCGATGGCGTGGCCGATGATCGGACCGACCAGGTCTTTGCACGCCCATCGCCACAACGCGAGCAAGAGACCGGCGGCGGCCACCGCGAACAGAAACTCCGGCGGGTGTGAGAGCGCGTGCGCCGCGGTCCACAACGCCGTGCTGCCGATGATCGCCACGGGCGCGCCTCCGAGGTTCTCGAGCGCTGCGTACAGTGCACCGCGGAATGCGATCTCCTCTCCCACCGACACCACGACCGCCGGCAGAACCAGGAACGCGGGCAGGATCGGGGCCGCGCTCGCGCGCGCGGCTGCGGGCAGGAGCAGGACGGCGGCGAGCGCGAAACCGCCGAGGATCCTGAGGCCGAGGCGGGACCTGCCCAGTCCCAGGCGATCTGCCGGCCAGCCTGCGCCCGCGAGCACAAGCGCGAGCCCGCCGAGGATGAGCACCGGGACGGCGGCATGTGGCGCTGTGGACGCCAGGGCACGCGCCCACTCGACGAGCAGGATGTACGTCGCGATCACGGCCGCGCGGACGGCAGGGCGCGCGGCCAGCACCGAGAGCACGTACGGATTATCCGGGAGCGGGATAAGGGGCTATATAGACGACGCCGGGCCCGGCGAAGGGTTGGGATCGAGGACGACGGGCGCGCGCGGCTGCTGGTTGAAATCGAAATCGGCCAAGAGGTTGCCGAGGGTGGGATTGCTCTCCCTCACGTCCGGCCGTGAGTCGGGACGCCCGTCGGTCTTCGGATCCAGCCGAACCCCGCTCAGGAACGCGTCTTCGATGAACTTCACATATGCGTCCTGGCTGAGGACCTGGTGGTCGATGAACCCGTGCTTGGCGTAGGGACTGATCACGATCCCAGGCACCCGGAGCCCGTAACCCGCACTGTCGACCGCCGGCGGCGCAACGTGGTCGTAGAACCCGCCCCAGTCGTCCCAGTTCAAGAAGATCGCGGTCGAGTTCCAGGCCGGCGTTCTCATGATCGTGTCGATCAGCGTCGTGACGTACGTCTGGCCCGCGGACACCAGCGCGGGCGGGTGCTCGCTCACCGCGCTGTTGGGAGCGATCCAGCTCACCGCGGGCAGGTTGCCGGCTTTGGCGTCCGCATAGAAGTGGTCGATGGTCTGGACATTTCCGACCTGGCCGTCGGCCCTGACGTCGGTGAAACCTGGCAGCGGGTTCCAGATGTCGGGCGTGCCGACCTTCTGCTGCTTCGCCGGGCAGGTCGCGGCGCCGTCCTCGCAGTCGGGCTGTGACCCTTCGGCGACGTAGTAGCGCCAGCTGACGTTGTGTTTGTAGAGCAGGTATGTAAGCGATGTCCACGCGAAGTTGCGCGCCGACTGGTTGTCGCCGTTGATCTTTCCCGCGCCGGCGCCGATCGCATTGCCCGGGGCGTCGATGTTGGTGGCACAGCTCATCGGATCGTCGACCACGCTGCACCTGGCAGACCACTCGGATACCAGATAAAGGTGCTGCGGAAAGCTCCACGACGCGTTGGATTGGAACATCTGGTCCTGGAGCACGTAGTTCTGCGCATACGACCAGTAGTTGGGGATCTCGCGCGCGTCCTTGTAGCCCATGACGTCCGTCTTCACCGAGTTGGTGCAGTTCGGATCCATCGTTTCCGCACAACTCTTCTTGCCGCCTTCGGCCTGCCCTATGAAGCCGTCCATCTTGCCGGCGTGAACATCGGCCGTTGCGCTCGCGCTGCCGTGCGGCCCTCCGCCGGTGCGGTCGTTCGGATCGTGATATGGCGCGACGCATCCGCCGTTGGCCGGATCAGGCACGCAGACCGTGAACCGGCCGGCCTGCCGCGGCAGCCCGTCGGCGCCCGGATAGGTGCCGAAGTACTGATCGAAGCTGCGGTTCTCCTGCATGATCACGACGATGTGCTGGATCTTGTGGATCCCGACCTCTGGCGCGACCGGCGTCGGAGTCGAGGACTGGGTTGGTCCACCACACGCAACCCCGATCACCAGGATCCCGATCGCGAGCGCCACGCGCCTCATGCGGCCAAGATAGCCGTCGGGCCACGGCCGAGCTATCGCCTAAGGGTCAGCGCTTTGTAAGCCGTTCCGCACCCGAGTAAACGTTGAAGCGCTCGCCACGAAGGAATCCGACCAGGGTTTGGTTGAACTCGCGCGCCAGCGCCACCGCCAGGCTCGAAGGCGCCCCGACGGCGGCGAGCACCGGGATGCCGGCGCCAATCGACTTCTGGACGATCTCATAGCCCGCGCGCCCGCTCACCACCAGCAGCATTTCGGACGCGGGGAGGCGGTCGTCGAGCAACATCCGCCCGACCACCTTGTCGACCGCGTTGTGCCGGCCGACATCCTCGCGCACGGCGACGACCTCCCCGTCGGCATCGAACAGGCCGGCGGCATGGAGGCCGCCGGTGCGGTCGAACACGCCCTGGCCCGACCGGAGCCTGTCGACGAGTCCGGGCAGCATGGACGGATCGGCGACGAGCCCGTAAGGTAGCGCGGCGAGGTCGTGGCGCAGGTCTTCGATCATCTGCGTGCCACAAACCCCGCACGCCGAGCTCGACAGCATCGACCGTTTCGGCTTGCGCCGCGCTTTGGTCGCCAGCTGCACGTCGATCTGGTTCGACTCCACGAGCACCGCCTCGACTTCGATGCGGTTCTCGGTTTCCCCGGCCTCCGCGCTGATTCGCAGTCCGCGCACATCTCGCGCCGACCGGATGATGCCTTCGGCGTAAAGCAAGCCAATCGCGAGCTCGATGTCCGCGCCCGGTGTGCGCATGACCACCGCCAGCGGTTTGCCGTCGAGGAGCAGCTGGAGCGGTTCTTCGGTGACGACCGCGTCGGGCACCTCCGTCCAGTCGCCGGCCGCGAAGCGGCGGATCCGCAGCCCGGGCGCCGCGGGCTTGGCCACTAGAGGTGCGGCATCTCGGGTAGTACCTCTGTCACTGGGCGACGCGCAGGCGGCGCGCCGACCGGGGGACCGCGGTGGCGATGTGGAAGCCGCGCCAGGATGTGACGCGCTCGGTTCGCAGCTCGACTGCGGGCGGAACCTCGTCGACGTCGATCCCGTATCGCTCGGCAATCGCGTCACGATCGCCGGCGCTGCCGAATGTTCCGCGGACGCACGCACCGACCATGAGCGAAGGCCGGAAGCTGTGATGCGATTCAACCACCAGAGCGCCCGGAGATCCGCTGCGGGCGCGGCCGCCGGTGGGCGCCACCATCACGGTCCCTTGGTCCACCTCCCACAGCGCCGGCCGGATGACCGGGGCCCCACCTTCGAACCAGCAGGCGTAGCCGCGCGGCACACCCGCCAGCCTGCGGCTCACCTCCGCCGGCACCGCCGGGACCCTGGCCGCCTGCGCGGGCGGAAAAGGCCAGACGTCGATGATCTCGACATCGTTCGGATGCAACTGGAGCACGACTCGGTTGTACGGCATCCATTCGCGGGGCAGGCGCGCGATGTCGAGCAGATAGCCCGTCATGAATGGGACGTTGCGCAGCGCGTACTCGGCCATCCCCAGGTAGAGGCCGGGACCGCCGAGGGCTGCGCGCACCTGGTTGGAGAGGGACAGCGGATCGAAGATTTCCAGCGTGCCGCGCATCAGGACTGCTCTAGAGCCGCCATCGACGAAGAAGGCCGCGCGCGGGTCGCGCCGCGCCATCAGGTTCTTGGCCGCGTACCGAGACGTGGTCATCCAGACCGATCCCGCCGCGTAGCTGTAAGCGGCCGGGTTGACCAGCGGAAGGCGGGCGCCTCGAAGCGCCAGCATGCCGATCTGGGCTCGGCCCACGATCGAGGCGGCCTCGCGACTCAAGCGCACGGGATCAGATTAGGGCGGACCGGCTTCCAGGGTGTCGCGGATGTTTTCCAGCGCGCGCTGGAGCCGCCGCCGGACGACCCAATCGAGGCGGCCGGCGACCAGGGCTCCGACCACAGAAGCCGGGGGCACGTAAGCGATTCGGAGCTCGACCCGGACGCCCTTCGGCGCCTTCGTGAACGTGAAGCCTCCCTCCTGCTTGATCGGCCCCGACTCCGACACCCAGCCGATCTCGTGGGGCCGGCGCCAACGGTTCAATCGCAGCACATTCCGCAGCGGAAAACCCATCGCCACCATCTCTACGTTGTAACGGGCACCGACGCCTGTGCTCTTTGATCCGATCGGCTCCCACCTGCTTACGCCCTCGAGCACCATCGCCACGTGTTGGAAGTCGGCGAAATAGTCAAACAAGCGCTCGGGCGATGTATGCACGACCACCGCGGCCGAAAACTCGAGCCTGGGCATCGCCTCAACATATCTCCTGTGACCAAGTGGACCGGCGGACGCGTGACGCTCGAGGATTCGGTGGCCTCGTCGCGTCGGGTCACAGGTGCTGACCTTCGCGACGGCTTCTTCTCGGACATGGCGACGCTGATGCTGGGCCTCGTGCGGTCACGAGGTTCGTCATTGGTTCTAGGGCCGCTGGAGATCATCCGCTTCGGGCCCGCGAAGACGGCACGGTCGAGTGTCGAGCTCCCGATCGAAGGCGGCCTGCTCGTGGGTGAACGTGGGGGCAGCCTGCGGATCCAGGCGGGCAAGGGCCGGCTCACAGCCTCCGTGAATGGATACCGGCCCTGGCTGCCTCGTCCTCTATACGCGGTGACCCAGCTGCCGTTTCATCACCTGATCATGCGGCTGCACCTGCTCCGCCGGCGGGGGAGGCTGCCGATGGCAGGCATGCCGGTGGCCCCGACCCGGCGTGCCGCGGCGGCGGCGATCGACGTCGGTCTGTTCGCCCTGGTCGCGCTCGCGGCCGGTAAGCGCCGCCGCACGGCCGCGCTCGCGGTCATCGCAGCCGGCTACCACGTCGCCTGCTGGAGCACCTCCGGCCGCACGATCGGCGGCATGGTCACCAGGCAGCGCGTGGTGGCGGTGGACGGGTCGCGTGTGAGCGCCGGCCAGGCGCTCGTTCGTCTGCTCGCCCTGCCCCTGGCGGCGCTGCGGATGCGCGCGGTCCACGACGAGATCGCCGGCACCGAGGTCGTCGCCGACTAGCCACTAGCATTTCGACCCGTGGCCACTGCTGTCGACCTTGTGATCTTCGGCGCCTCGGGCGACCTTGCCCGGCGCAAGATCCTGCCGTCGCTGGGAGCGCTGGCCGCACGCGAAGGCCACAGGCTGCGCGTGATCGGCGCCGGCCGCAGCCACAAATCGACCGAAGATTTTCGCGCGCTGGTCAAGGACGCGAGCGGCCGCCCTGACCTGGCCGCCACCGCCGAATGGGTGCAGCTCGACTATGCCGACTCCGCCACCTTTGCGCCGGTCAACGCGCTCATCGCGGGGACCAAGGTCGTGATCTTCTACCTGGCCACACCCCCGGAGACCTTCAGCCCCATCCTCGGCGCGGTCGCCAACTCCGGCATGGCGACCAAGGGCGATCCTTCGCGCCGGATCGTCCTCGAGAAACCACTCGGCCATGACCTCGCATCCGCGCGGAAGCTGAACGCTCAGCTGGCGGCCGCCTTCGACGAGCTCCAGATCTATCGCATCGACCACTACCTCGCCAAGGACACCGTCCAGAACGTCCTTGCCTTCCGGTTCTCGAACTCTCTGTTCGAACCTGTGTGGAACCGCACCCTCGTGGAGACCATCCAGATCACCGCGGCTGAAAAGGAAGGCATCGGGCAGAGGGCCGGCTACTACGACCAGGTCGGGGCGGTGCGCGACATGATCCAGAACCATGTCCTCCAGCTGCTCGCGCTGGTGACGATGGAGCCACCCACCACGTTCGACGCCGAATACGTCCGCCGGGCCAAGCGCGCGGCTCTTCGCGCGATGTCGCCTCTGGACGTGACGTCCGCAGTGCGGGGGCAGTACGAAGGCTACGTAGACGAGCCTGGCGTCATACCTGAGTCCCGGCGGGAGACATTCGCCGCCGCGCGGGTGACGATCGAAAACTGGCGCTGGGACGGCGTGCCGATCTTCGTTCGCACGGGCAAAGCCTTGCCACGGCGTGCCACCGAGGTCGTGATCAAGCTGCGAGACGCCCCGCTCCTGCGTATTGGCGGGCGTCGCCAGCGAGGGATCCCCACGCTGATCGTGATCCGTGTCCAGCCCGACGAAGGGATCACGCTGCGGATCGGCGCCAAGCGCCCGGGTCCGAAGTTTGAGCTGGTGCCCGCCGGCATGCGGCTTGATTACGCCAAGCTCACGCGCGCGACCCTGCCCGACGCGTACGAAAACGTCCTCTCAGAGGTTTTGGCCGGCGGCCACTCGGCTTTTCCGGGCGCGGAGGAGATCGAGCTGCAGTGGGAGATCGTCGATCCGCTGATCAAGGCCTGGGAGGCCGAAGGCCATCCGGAGGTCTATCCCGTCGGCTCTTGGGGTCCTCGGGCGGCCGATGACCTCGTCGCTGCCGGCGGCGGCGGCCGCTGGATCGTCAGCGGAGACGAACCGGGTACTGCCTGAATTTCGTGGCAAGTAGGCCTGGCTTCGCCAGGCCGTCTCCCCACGTGCTTTCCCACACATTACTTGGCTAGGAGAAACTTTCAGATAATCCCATCAGCGGGAAAGAGAGGAGGCGCGTCGGCGCAGCCGACCCGCCGATGAGGGAAAACCGGCAGGTTTTCCCTCATACGTCTTCCAGCCAGGTCACTTCTCCGCTCGTGATGGCCAGCTGAGTCATCTCGGCGTCGGGCGACGCCCCATGCCAGTGCTTCTCGCCCGGCGGTGCTATGGCCGTGTCGCCGGCGGCGAGCTCATGGGTCTTGTCGCCCCACGGCCGCACGCGCGCGCTGCCCTCGACGATATGCAGCACCTGGCCGCCTGCGTGCATGTGCCACATCGTGTGTGCGCCAGGTTCGAAATGAACGAAGCTGACCTGCGTCCTCGCGTCTGTTTGGTGCATCGCGTTCTGCAATGCGCGGCCTTGAAACCGGCCGCCGGCGGGAGGCTTGGAGCCGGACGGTATTCGTTCGGATGCCCTGATCAACTTCATTTCGTCACCTCCGCTCATAAAAAAAGAGGGGCAGCTTCTGCTGCCCCTCATGTTGAAGAACGACTACATCTTCGAGCGGGACATGCCTCCCATTCCGCCAGGCATCTTCATCGTGCCGCTCATCCAGAGCTCCTGCTTGTTCGGGTAAAGAACGAGCAGGAGGACTCCGGCGATGATCGCGATGATGAACGGGATCAGGTCGAAGCGCCCGATCGAAATCCAGGCGAAGAGTTGGTAGACGACCTGAAGGATTGCGTAAATGATCAGCGCGCGGACCCAGCTTACGTTTGCGATCGGGTCAAAGCCCGCGATCATCAGGCCGGCCCCGAAGGCGATCCCGGCCACGGAGGCCGTCACGCCAAAGCTCTGGTCGAATTGGAAGAAGCTGCCGCCGATGAACCCCGCCGCGGAACCGGCCGCGATCAAGATACCCATCAACCACAACACGAGCTTCAACGCCAGGGGGTTCCACTTAGCCACTATGCCCTTTCCTCCATTTCGACCGCGGGTGATTGTTAGATTTTGTGAGCGCAGCGGTCATTTGTAGCCCACTTTGTACGCCAATTGCACGTGACTTGCAACGTTAGTCAACTCAAAACTTGCGATCCCCCTCGCCAAACCCGAAGCGGCCGGAGGCCGTAGGCCCAGGCGAAAGCCCCTTCGTGGTCGGCGTCCCAGAGCACCAGGTCGGCCAGCTTCGACTGGGCGACGACCCCCCGATCGGAGCGTGAGACGGAGAGCGCCCCGCCGGCGGTCGCCGCCACCAACGCCCGCTCGACCGACATCTTGAACACGGCGACGGCCATCGCCACCACGATGCTCATGCTCGTGATCCCGCTGGTGCCGGGGTTGTGATCGGTGCCCAGGGCGATGACAGCGCCGGCGGCGATCAGGTCCTTGACCGGCGGCAGCTTCCCGATCGACAGCGCCGTCGCGGGTGCGAGCGTGGCCACCACTCCGGCTTTCGCCAGCGCGATGGCGTCGCCGCGGTTCGCGCAGAGCAGGTGGTCGGCCGAGGCTGCGCGCAGCTCGGCCGCGAGCCGGGCCCCGCCGGTGCGCGCCAGCTCGTCGGCGTGAAGGCGAGGAATGAGCTGCGCATCCAGGCCTGCCTTGAGGATGCGGCGCGACTGCGATACCGAGAAGTAGCCGCGATCGCAGAACACATCGCAAAACCGCGCTCCCGCGACATGCGCGTCGGCGCACCAGTCCGCCACCTTCTTTGCGTACGAGCCGAGCTTGGCGCCGCGGTCCGGCGGTGTCGCGTGCGCGGCGAGGAACGTGGGTTCGATGCGAGGCAAGTCGCCGCGATCGCTCAAGCGCTTGAGGATGCGCGTCGACTCGAGCTCACCCTCGCGCTCGAGGTGATAGCCGGTCTTCGCCTCGACGGTGGTGGCCCCGCCGTCGAGCCAGCGCCTGAGCCGATGGGCAGTCGCCTGCTCCAGATCGTCAGGCGCGGCCGCACGCGTGGCCTTGACCGTGGCCACGATGCCTCCGCCGGCCTTTGCCACCTCTTCATAGGACGCGCCCGCCGATCGCATCGCGACTTCGGCCATCCGGTTGCCCGCGTACACGGGATGGGTGTGGGCGTCGATAAGCCCGGCCGTCACGAGCCCACCGCCACAGTCATCATCGTGCGCGACGTAGCCGAGCAGGTCGCGCGGCTCCTCGCCCTCGCGACCGCACCACGCGATGTGCTCGTCGTCGTCGCAGATGATCGCGGCTTTCTCGATGACGCCGGCGGTCGTACCGGTGAACAGCCGGCCGATGTTGTGGAGCCGCCTCATTTCGCCATCAGTGTGGTGCCGCCGATGACCACGTTGGTCACGTCGTGCGCGGTGGAACAAAACATGAGATATCCAAGATCGAGCTGCCGCCACAGGACCGGGGGCTGCTGGCCGATCGTGATGAAGTCGGCCAGCAACCCGGGCTTCAACTCGCCCGCGTCCCAGCCGAGCGCGCGCATGCCGTCGACCGTGGCGGCGCGGAAGAGATCCTCGGGCTGGTGCAGCCCTCGCTTCCCAGTCGTGCGCCGCTGGTCGAGCTCCACACCGCGCGCCTCCTCGAGGACGTCGATGACCGCGTTGGAGTCGCTGCCGACACAGATCGCGCTTCCGGCCTCGGCCAGACCGTGAAGCGGACCGACGCGATCGCCCAGGTCACGCTCGGTCGTCGTGCATGCGCATATCGAGACGTGATTTCGGCCCAGAAGAGGAATGTCGTCTTCATTGACGTGGATCGCGTGGACAGCGGTCAGGTCTGGGCCGAGTATCCCTTCGCGCTCGAGGAGCTGGGCAGGCGTGCAGCCTTCGGCGGCCAGGCACTCCTCCACCTCCGCCGGCTGCTCAGCGAGGTGGATGTGCAGCGGCGCATTGCGATTGCGGGCCCACGAGGCGACAGTCCGCATGGACGGCGGATCGACGGCGCGGACGCTGTGGATGGCGGCGCCGATGCGAACCCCCGCGCCGTCTTTCAGCTGATCTACGCGCGCTGCCCACCGATCAGCATCGCCGTCTGAGAAAGTCTGCTGGACGCCTTCCAGCGACCGGTCGTGCCCTCCGCGCAGATAGCACGCGTCGATCAGGGTGATCCGCAGCCCCACCGCGCGGGCCGCATCGATGAGGGCCTCGCCCAGGCCGTTGCCATGCTCGTGCAGATAGTGGAACTCGCCCACGGCCGTGATCCCGGCCGCGACCATGTCCCGAAAGACGACGCTCGCCTCTTTTGCATAGGTGGCGGGGTCCCAGCCCTCGGCCGCCCTGTACATCTCGCGGCGCCATTCCCAGAAGTCGCCGCCGCCCGATTCAGTGGTCCCTCGCAAGGACCGCTGGAACGCATGGCTGTGGACGTTGGCGAGGCCGGGGATGGTCCAGCCCTCGAGCCGCACGGCGCCGGGCGGCGCCGCGACGCCCTCCGTCACGCTCTTGATGCGGCCGGCCTCGACCTCGATCAAGACGTCGTCGGCGCGGTGGCCGAGCCAGGCCTGGTCGGCATGCCAGACGCCGGAACCGTTCAATCGCTCATGGGGATGCGGACGCCTCGCTCGCGCGCGACCTCGATCGCGCGCTCATAGCCGGCGTCGGCGTGCCGCATGACGCCGGTGCCAGGGTCGTTGGTGAGCACCCGTTCGAGCTTGCGCGCCGCCTCGGCCGTGCCATCCGCGACGACCACCATCCCGGCGTGAATCGACCGGCCGATGCCCACCCCGCCGCCGTGGTGGACGCTCACCCACGAAGCGCCGCTCGAGGTGTTGAGCAGCGCGTTGAGGACCGGCCAGTCGGCGATGGCGTCGGAGCCGTCCAGCATGGCCTCTGTCTCCCTATAGGGAGACGCCACCGAGCCTGAGTCGAGGTGGTCGCGGCCGATCACGATCGGCGCCTTGACGGCGCCTGTGCGAACAAGTTCGTTGAAACGGAGGCCCGCGCGGGCACGCTCCCCGTATCCCAGCCAGCAGATGCGCGCGGGCAGGCCCTGAAACTTGACCCTCTCGTGCGCCGCCTCGATCCAGCGCACCAGGGCGGCGTCATCTGAGAACTCCTCGACCATGGCGCGGTCGGTGACGGCGATGTCGTCCGGGTCACCCGAGAGGGCCACCCATCGGAACGGCCCTTTGCCTTCGCAGAACAGGGGCCGGATGTATGCGGGCACGAAGCCGGGAAACTCGAACGCGCGCGTGCAGCCGCCCAGCTTCGCCTCCGCGCGCAGGCTGTTGCCGTAGTCGAAGACCTCGGCGCCGTGATCGAGGAAGTCGATCATCGCGTCGACGTGGCGCGCCATGCTCTCGCGAGCGCGGCGCACGTAACCATCCGGATCGTCGAGGCGCAGCTCCTGGGCGTCTTCGGCGCGCACACCGGCTGGGATGTAGCTGAGCGGATCGTGTGCCGGTGTCTGGTCCGTGACCACGTCCACGTCGAAGCCGCGCGCCGCCAGCGCCGGCAGCACCTCCGCGGCATTGCCGTGCAGTCCGATCGAAAGCGCGCGTTTCTTCGTCTTGGCTTCGAGGGCCAGGCGCAGCGCGTCCTCGAGGTCGTCCGCGCGCACATCGAGGTAGCCGTGCTCGAGGCGGCGCTGGATCCTCTCGACGTCGGCCTCGACGCAGATCGCCACGCCGCCGTTGAGGGTGATCGCGAGCGGCTGAGCGCCGCCCATGCCGCCCAGACCTGCGGTCAGCGTGATCGTTCCCGCCAGCGAGCCGCCGAAGCGCTTGCGCGCGACCGCGGCGAAAGTTTCATACGTGCCCTGCAGGATGCCCTGGGTGCCGATGTAGATCCACGACCCCGCGGTCATCTGACCGTACATGGTCAGGCCGAGGGCCTCCAGCCGTCTGAACTCGTCCCACGTCGCCCACTCCGGCACGAGCAGCGAGTTGGCGATGAGCACCCGCGGCGCCCACTCGTGCGTTTCGAAAACGCCGACGGGCTTGCCCGACTGGACCAGAAGGGTCTGGTCGCCTTGAAGCTGCTTCAGCTCACGGACGATCGCGTCGAACGCTTCCCACGAACGTGCGGCGCGGCCGGTGCCGCCGTAGACGACGAGGTCCGCGGGACGCTCCGCGACCTCTGGGTCCAAGTTGTTCATGAGCATCCGCATCGCGCTTTCCTGCGGCCAGCCAAGACAGCTGAGCTCGGATCCTCGTGGCGCTCGGACGACGCGCGATGAGCTCACTTCAGTGAGCCTGTCACCGTCTGGGCCGCGGCCACGACCGCGCCGCTGCGGATGAGGGCTTCCGCCGCGGCCAGCTCGGGCGCGACCACGCGATCCGGGCCGGCGCCGGCGATGTGCTTGCGCACGACGTCGCGAACCGCCGCGGTGGCCGGGGCCGGCACCAGCGGCGCGCGCAGGTCGAGCGCGCGAGCGGCGGCGAGCAGCTCGACGGCCAGGATGCTCGTCAGATTGTCGAGGACGGTGCGCAGCTTCAACGCCGCGCCCCAACCCATCGACACGTGGTCTTCCTGCATGCCCGAGGTCGGCACCGAGTCGACGCTCGCCGGCGCGGCGAGGCGGCGGTTCTCGGCCACCAGGGACGCAGCCGTGTACTGCGCGACCATCAGGCCGGAGTTGACGCCGGGCTCGTGCGCGAGGAAAGGCGGCAGGCCCTCGGATCGATGAGGGTCGAGGAGGCGATCGACACGGCGTTCAGCGATGGCCCCCACCTCGGCGGCCGCGATGGCGAGGAAATCGGCGGCAAAAGCCAGGGGCTCGCCGTGGAAGTTGCCGTTTGACTCCACCTCGCCGTTTTCCAGCACGACCGGGTTGTCGATCGCAGCCGCCAGCTCCACCGCAGCCGTCCTGCGGGCGAAGTCGAGGGTGTCGCGGGCGGCGCCGGCAACCTGTGGGCTGCACCGCACGGAGTAAGAGTCCTGCACCGCGTGTGCGGAATGACGATGTGATGCCACGATGCCCGACCCTCGCATCATCCGCGCGAGGTTGGCGGCGCTCGCCACCTGCCCCGGATGGGGCCGGATCTGCTGCAGGTGGGGCTGAAACGGGCGGTCGGTGCCGAGCAGCGCCTCGGCCGACATCGCCGCGGTGATGTCGGCGACACGAAAGCAGAGCTCGGCGTCATTGCACGCCAGAGCCAGCATGCCCAGCATGCCGTCCGTGCCGTTGATGAGCGACAGGCCTTCCTTGGTCTCGAGCTTCAGTGGCTTGAGCTTCGCCGCTCTCAACGCCGCGATCGCCGGCTGGGTGGCGCCGTCTGCGTTGACGACGTCGCCCTCGCCGACAAGCGCCAACGCGATGTGTGCGAGAGGGGCGAGGTCGCCGCTGCAGCCGACCGATCCGTACCGCGGCACCACCGGCGTGATCTGCGCGTTCAACGCTGCAATCAGTGCTTCGGCCACCGCCGGCCGCACGCCCGACAAACCCATGGTGAGGGTGCGCGCCCGCAGCAGCATCGTGGCCCGCACCACCTCGCGGTCGACCGGCGGCCCGACTCCCGCGGCGTGGGATCGGATCAGAGCGAGCTGCAGCTCCGGCTGGCGCAGCGGCGGTACGCGGGTTCCCGCGAGAGCCCCAAATCCTGTCGATACGCCGTAGACGGGCTCGCGCGCCTGCGCCGCACGCTGCACTCGAGCGCGGCTCTGCTCCATCTTGGCCCGGGCGGCAGCCGAGAGCGCGACCTTCTCCCCGTGACGCGCCACCGCCACGACCTGCTCCTCGTCCAGGGAGGCGCCCCGCAGCGTGACGGTCACAACTGCACCTTAACCGATGTTCTTGAGTGCTTCCCGGCGGCTCAAACCACTGAGCTCGGGCGTGTGCAGCCGCACGTACCGAGCTACCTCCGCCGGGTCCGTCCAGGCGTACGCGCGAAGCGCCCAGCCGATGGCCTTGCGTATGAAGAAGTCGCGGTCGGCGAGGTTCGGCTCGATGTTTGCGTACAGGAGCTCGAGGTCGGTGTCCTTCTTGAACGAGACCTGACAGATGATCGATACGCGACGCTTCCAGAGGTTCGGGTCCTTGCTCCACGCGCGCATCACCGGGCGCATCTGCTTGGGCTGTGACCGCAGCAGCTCACCGACGAGATGGGCGACCGCGTCGACGTAATCCCACCAAGCCCCGGACACGATCATCTCCTCGAACATCGGCAGAGCTTTCGTCGTGCGGAACTCCGCGTAACGCTTGTTTGCCGCCAGCTCGATCGCCGCGTATCGCTCTTCTCGAAATCGGGCGCGACGCCAGAGATCGAGCACCTCCGCTTGCCACTCCTCGCGCGACGCAAGCGCGTGCTCGGCGAAGACACGCTTGCAGAGAGCGCGCAACCCAGCCATGTGGACACCGCGGTAGGGCATGGTCGATTTCATGTAGGCCTGCATTCCCGGTGCCCTGGCCGGGTCGGCGGCGGCGGCGAGCTCGGCCCGAATCCGAGTCGCGAGGCGGCTCATGGGGCCGGTATGAACAGCGCTCGCACAGGTTTGCCGTCGCGGACCTCGACCACCCAGGTCGAGCCCTTGTCGTAGCCACCCTCTCCCGGCTTGATCACACGGCGCCGGACGAGGTCTTCGACGAGCTCCCAGACCACGTCTGCATGCGTGCTCAGGACGACGTCGTCGAGCTTTGGGTCGCTCATGAACTCGGATGCGCCGCGCAGCCCGCGGCCCTCCGCCAGTGCGCCTGCCTCCTGCACCTCGAGGCCACGATCGCTAGCGAGGGGCTCCACGGTCTGCACACAACGCAAGTAAGGGCTCGAGTAGATGGCCGAGATCTTGAACGGCTTGAAGATGTCGATGAGCGCCTCCGCCTGCTTCACGCCCTTCTTGCCGAGAGGACGAAGGCGATCGTCTCCTCGCCAGTGGCTCCGGCTGCCGGCCTTGGCATGGCGGACGAAATAGAAAACAGCCATCAGGCGAATACTGGTGTGGCAGGGGCGGCCGGGTTCAACCCGGCCGCGACTTTGCTTCTTTCGTCGCCCAAACGCGGCCAGGCGAAATCCTTAAATAGACCCCTGCAGCGGGAAAGTGAGCAGCGCGGCGAAGCCGCGCGATGAGAGAAAACCGGCAGGTTTTCTCTCATAAGTTTCGCGTGGCGGACGAAATAGAAGACACCCATCAAACCGGCGCGGAGTCGTCGGCTGTCTTAGGCATCCACCTGCGCATGGGCTTGCGGTCGAGAGCCTTCCAGACCTTGACCCACTCCTTGCGTGCTTTCTGAGCGGCGATGTGCTCGAGCGCGATCAGCTGGCCGGCCACGAACGCACGGCGCCCCGTCACGCGCACGCTGCGCAGCCAGGCCTGCGCGGTGACGCTGTCCTGGTGCTCGCCGAGGATCGTCTGCAGCCTGGCCGCGGCTTTGGCAAACGCAGTGGCGCCAGGTCCCACGACGGGGGCCACGGCTTCGGCGGCATACCGAGCGCGCTTGGCCAGGATGCGGATGCGATGCAGCTCAGGATCGGTCGGCTGCTCGGGCAGCTGACGCACCGCGCTGCGCAGGCGGCGCCACGGACCGGTGGCCAGCGGAGGGAGCATCGCGGATGAGGGCTCGTCGGCATCCAGCGTGCACTTTGGCGCGTGCGCGGCGTCGACCAGCTGCTGCAGCACGTCGATGTAGCGCGTGGAGTCGAGGTCGGCGTACAGCTTCTTCCTCAGCGATTCGATCTCGAGCTCCAGGATGTGCAGCAGGGCGGCGGCCGACCTCGCATCGCTGGCGGGCAGTGACCTGGACCGCTCGCGGAGCCGCTCCAGCAGCACCTCCCGATCGCGAACAGCGCCCAGCGCCAGGGCCAGCCAGCCGAGCTCTGACCTGAGGGGTTCGGACCACTCGGGTTCGAGCAGCGGGCCGAACGTACGCAGGTGCGACCGCAGCTTGCGCGTGGCCACGCGCTCCTGGTGCACGCCCTCGGGATCGGTGCCCAACCGCACCAGCGGGTCGTTGCGCAGGATCGCCGCGACCGCTTCCGCGAGCACGCTACGGATCACATCGCGCGCCGGCGATTCCGGAGTGACCGGAAGCGGCGCGACCTCGGGCGGCTCCATCGCGCGCGGGCCGAGAGCGCGGATGTGCTTCGGGGTCGGGTCTGGAGCTCCGGCTCCAGCCCCGCGCAGGCGCTCGACGAGCGGCGCCAGGACGGCTTCGTTGCCATCGGCGCCCGCCAGCTCGATCTCGATCTCACGAAACCGAGCCGCGACGCGGCGGCCGTCACGCACGGAGACCTCGTCGTCGACGACCTCCGCGACCCGGCTGCCATCGGCGTCGACCAGCCGGACGCGCCGGCGAATCGTCGACAGGCGGGCGACCGGCGCCAGCCCGGAGGTGCGCACGTAGGCGCGGACCAGGGCCAGGGCGGCCGCGGGCGGCTTCTTCGTCCCGCCCTCGAATGTGATCTCGTCCCGCTCGAGCAGTCCCTGCTCGGTCGACGGAGGGAGCTTCAAGGTCCAGCCCTCCCCGGCCCGGTGGCGGAGCGAGAGACCCCAGCGCGCCAGGCGGAGGTCTGCGGTGTCGTAGTAAACCGTCTCCAGCCGGACGACCTCGGGCGGGCTGACGGTGACTCCATCGACGACCCCGTTGAGGTCGGGGAGGTGGAACGCGGGGCCGGCCCCGAGCTTCACCTCGCGTTCAAGCATGCTTTAAGAGGGTTACCACTCCATTGCCGCGCGCGCGTTCCAGGGCCAGCTCCTGGAAGCGCTTGTGTGCGTTGATCCCGATTTCTGTCGGTACTCGCGACCATGAACCGTCGGCCCCCAGGCCCCACGCGAGCACGTCGTCTGCGAGCTCGATCTCGAAAATCTCGGCGAGACGAGCGCACAACTTCGGATCGGTGACCGGGACCACCGCCTCGACGCGCCGGTCCAGGTTGCGCTGCATGATGTCCGAGGAGCCGAGGTAGTAATCGGTCTGGGCGCCGCCGCCGAAGCGGAAGATGCGCGAGTGCTCGAGGAAGCGGCCGACGACCGAACGCACCCGGATCCTCTCTGAGAGTCCAGGGACGCCGGGCCGCAGCGAGCACATGCTTCGCACCACGAGGTCGATCTCCGCGCCGGCCTGAGACGCCGAGTAAAGCGCGTCGATGATGTCGGGGTCGATGAGGTTGTTGACCTTGATGGCGATCCGGCCGCCCGGCTTCGCCTCGCGCTCGATCAGCTGCGTGATGCCGGTGCGCAGGCTCGACGGCGCCACCAGCAGCTTGCGGTACCTATGCTGCCGGCTGTAGCCGGTGAGGAGGTTGAACAGCTCGGTGACGTCGGCCCCCAGGTCGGCATCGGCCGAGAGAAGGCTCACGTCCTCATATCCGTGGGCTGTGCTCGGGTTGTAGTTGCCGGTGCCTACGTGGACGTAGTTCTGGATGCTCTTGCCTTCGCGACGCACGACCAGGGTGACTTTGGCGTGCGTCTTCAGGCCCACCAGTCCGTAAACGACGTGGACGTTGGCCTCCTCGAGCGCTCTCGCCCACGCGATGTTCGCCTGCTCATCGCCGCGAGCCTTGAGCTCCACCAGAGCGGCCACCTGCTTGCCGGATTCGGCCGCCCTGATGAGGGCGCGGACGATTGGGCTCGCCGGGCCGGACGTCCGGTAGAGCGTCTGCTTGATGGCGAGCACGTTGGGGTCGCTCGCGGCCTGGTCGATGAAAGCTTCGACCGAAGTCGCGAACGAGTCATATGGATGGTGGGCGAGCACGTCGCCGGCGCGCAGCACCGCGAACAGGTCGGGCACCTCGGCGCCGATCCCACGCAGGCGAGGCTGCGTGGCCGGCGTCCACGGCTCTTCTTTCAGGTCCGGCCGGTCGAGCTGCCACAACGCGCTCAGGCTGCCGAGGTCGAGCAGTCCGTTTGATTGGTAGACGTCGGCGGGCTGCAGCTCCAGCTCGCGTGTGAGCAGCTCCAGCACCTCGGGCGACATTCCCGGGTCGACCTCCAGGCGCACGACTCGTGCGTGGCGGCGGCGCCGGCGAAGCTCCGTCTGGATGGCTGCCAGCAGGTCTTCGGCATCGCTGTCGACGTCGTCGAGGTCGCCGTCGCGTGTCACGCGGAATGGGTGATGCGCAATCACATCCATGCCGGGGAACAGCGCGTGCAGGTGCAGCGAGATGACGTCCTCCAGCGGCACGAATCGTGAGTCCTCACCGAGCGCGATGAAGCGGGGCAGCACCGGCGGCACCTTGACGCGCGCGAAGCGATGCTCACGACGCTGTGGATCGCGGACCGTGACGGCCAGGTTGAGCGAGAGGTGGGATATGTATGGGAACGGATGGCCGGGATCTACAGCCAGCGGCGTCAGCACGGGAAAGATCTGATGCCTGAAAACTGTGTGGAGCTGCGTCAGCTCCTTCTTGCTCACCTCGTCCGCGCGGACGATGGTGATGCCGGTGGCGGCGAGGGCCGGGACGATGCCCGAGTTGTAGAGGCGAGTCTGCCGCTCCACCAGGCTTTCGACCCGGCCCCGGATGGCCTTGAGCTGCTCCAGCGGAGACATCCCGTCCGGCGACGCGACCGCGACGGCCGCCAGCACCTGCTCCTTGAGACCGGCGACCCGGACCTGGAAGAAGTCGTCCAGGTTCTGGCTGAAGATGGCCAGGAACCGCACCCGCTCGAGCAGGGGCAGATGGGGGTCCTCGGCCATGGCCAGGACGCGCTCGTCGAAGTCGAGCCGGGACAGCTCCCGGTTCAGGAATCGAGGGGCCTCCGGGAGGGCCTGAGGACCTGCCGGCTCCGGGTCTGAATGCGCTCCAACCGCCACGGGACCAACTGTAGCGGTTGCAACCGAGATCCTCGGTTAGGACCAGGTTAAGGGCGCGTGAAGTCTTCCACGACCCGCGGAATCCGGCCCTGGCGGCCGAATTGCGCCCCGCGGCACCAACTCCTGGTGACCGTTCGGCGGCCAGTTCCCGCCTGCGAACAGTAGCCTGGCTACCTCACAACCGATCCAAGCCTTACGACACCGAGTCGAGCCAGGCCGCCGCGTTGGCCGGCAGCGTGAGCCGGCCGTCCGTGACGGCGGCCAATGGAGCGCTTGCCAGCACCAGCCGTCCACAGGCCGGGATGTTGACCGGACGGCTCAGGAAGTTGCACGCGACCGTCAGGCGCTCCCGCCGGTAGATCAGCACGCCGTCGGGGGCCGGCCGCCAGGCGATCGACGGCGGCAGCCAGGGCGAGAGCCGGCGTCGTGCCGCCAGCGCACGTTTGTAGAACGAGAGCATCGAGAACGCCGACGCCTCCTCCGCGGCGACCGCGAACGCATCCCATCCGGGCGGCATCGGCAGCCACGGTGCGGCGACGGAAAAGCCGGCATTGGGCTCGCCCTTCTTCCAGGGCAGCGGCACCCGGCATCCGTCCCGCCCCGCGTGATGGCCCTGCGTGTGGATGTAAAGCGGGTCCTGTCGCGCTTCCAGCGGAACGTCCACCTCTTCGAGCCCCAGCTCCTCGCCCTGGTAGAGGAACAGCTGGCCCGGCAGGCCGAGCAGGAGCAGCAGCGCGGCGCGCGCTCGTTCGCGTCCGATGGAACCGCCGCCGAGGCGCGTCACGTGACGGACCACGTCGTGGTTGGACAGAGTCCAGCTCGGCGCGACACCCGGTCCGCGCAGCACGTCCATATCGAGGTCGATCGACTGCCGCCAGGCGTGGGCGTCCCAGCGCACGCTGATCAGCGCGAACGCCATATTGAGCTGGTCGGGAAGGATGTAGCGCGACTGGCGATGCGGCTGGAAGATCTCTCCGACCAGCACGCGTTGCGGTTGGTACTCGTTGAGGATGTGGCGCCACCTGCGGTACACGGCGTGCACCTGCGGCTGGTCGGTGATGAGGAAGGCCGGGTCGGGCCGGACCATGCCGCTGAGGGGATCTTTGACCATGGGCACGTCGGCGAGATCCCTGCGCTTGAACAGCGCCGAGGCGACATCGATGCGATAGCCGTCCGCGCCGCGGTCGAGCCAGAACCTGACGATGCGTTCGAACTCCGCCGGGACCTCGGGATTCCACCAGTTCAGGTCCGGCTGTTCGGGTGCGAACAGGTGTAGGTACCACTGGCCGCTGCTTTCGTCGCGTGTCCATGCGGGGCCGCCGAACGCCGAGCGCCAATTGTTGGGCGGCGATCCGTCCGGCTTGCCGTCGGCGAAGTGATAAAAGGATCGATGAGGATCGTCGCGCGAGCTCAGCGCGGCCTGAAACCAGGGATGCTGGTCGGACGTGTGGTTGGGAACGAGGTCACACAGCACCTTGAGCCTGAGCTCGTGGGCGCGCGCGACGAGCTGGCCGAAGTCCGCGAGAGTGCCGTACTCCGGGTTGACGTCGCAATAGTCGGCGACATCGTAGCCATGGTCCTTTTGCGGCGAGGGATAGAAAGGCGTGAGCCAGACGGCGTCGACGCCGACGCGCTTCAGGTAGTCAAGCCTGGAGGTGATGCCAGGCAGGTCGCCGATGCCGTCGTCGTTGGAATCGGCGAAGCTGCGGACGTAGACCTCGTAAAAGGCCGCTTCGCGCCACCAGGGACTTGTCACCGGCGGCAATTAAAACAAGAGGCCGGGCGCTGCGCCCGGCCTCTTGAAGGATTCGGAACCGCGTGCCTCAGCCCAGCGCCGCGACCACATTTGAAAACACGTTGAGGATCTGGTTCCCCATGGTTAACAGAATTACGATGACGACGATCGATACGAGAACCAGGATCAACGCATACTCGACCATTCCCTGTCCGCGCTGGCGGCTGCTACCGGCGCCAGACCTCAGAAAACCCAATGCTGTACACCTCCTTTCTGCCTTCCGGCGAGAGAATTAACACCGTACGGTACAACGGTCCAATTCAGGTTTACTTAAGCGTTCGGATCGCTATAAGTAGTAATGAGTTGCATAAGCCTGACTAATATGTCGTCGTGAGCAAACCGAGCTTCACCCTCGAGCAGCTCCGCTCCTTCATGGCCGTGGCTGAAACCGAGCACGTGTCGAAGGCCGCCGCCTCGCTTTTCCTCACCCAGGGCGCTGTCACCCAACAGCTCCGGCATTTCGAGCGGGCTCTAGGGCTCCATCTGCTGGAACGAGACGGCCGTGGCGTGCGCCTCACCGACGCCGGTCGCAGCCTGGCGATAACCTGCCGAGCCGCACTGCGAGCGCTCGAGGTGCTGGCGGAAACCGCGCAGTCGATGAAGCACCTGGAAGCGGGTTCGCTGCACCTTGGCGCAAGCCCCACTTGCGCAAGCTACTACCTGCCCGCGAGACTCGCCTCGTTCGCGCAGCGGTACCCCGGCGTTCACCTGAGCCTGATCGTCGAGCCGTCGGCCTCGATCAATGCCCAGGTATCGGCCGGCGCGATCGACTGCGGCGTCATCGAGGGCCGGACCGCCCCAGACCTGACGACTGCAGTGCTCGCCCACGACGAGCTGATCCTGGTCGCCCACAAGGACCATCCGCTGGCGCACCTGCGCCGGGTCACCGCCGTCCAACTCTCGCTGCATCGCTACCTCGGCCGTGGACCCTCCTGGTCTGCCGAGCAAAACGTCCGCGAGATGGTCGGGGAGGCTTACGAAAGCTCCGAAAGCATGAATCTCGGCCACCCCGAGTACGTTCGCGCCGCTGCCATCGCCGGGCTCGGGTATGCGGCGCTTCCGGTCCTCGCGGTGGAGGCGGAGCTGAAGTCGGGCGTCCTGGTTCGGCTGCCAGGCCCCTCCGCCAGCCGCCCCATCACGGCGATACGGCGACCATCGGTCGGCGGTCCGACGTTGGAGGAATTCTGGCTGCACCTCACCGGCCGAGCGAAAGACGCCGGTTGGCGTCCCGACTGATCGTCAGCCGACGTTGCGCCGCAACCAGTCGTTGAGGGGCGCCGCGTCGGTCCACACCTTCACGACTTGCTTCCGGGCTGCGGCTGTGCCCAGCCAGGGCTGCAGCCCGAAATCCTTGTAGATGTAGAGCAGCTTGTGGCGGAGCAGACGTGCCCGAGCATGATCCTGCGGCCAGCCCGCCGGCACCCGCTTCAGCGCCTCGCCGCCCATCGAATAGCCCGCCTTCTCGAGCCTGGCGACGATTGCCGCCAGCGGCGCGCCCGTGGCATCGGCGGCGACCTTCTTTCGATATTTGGTCAGCTGCGCGGGCGTCAGCTCGTAGCGACCTGCCGCCACGGTGAGCCCACGCGCATCGAGCGCTACGTACCCGCCGCGGCCGCCCATACCCGCATAGCCGGCGACGTTGGTCTTGTAAGGCGACTTGTCCTTGGAGAACCGGATGTCCCGGTTGGGGCGGAAGACTTTCCCTGGGCCGTACTCCGGCTCGAGTGACTCGATCAACGCCACCATCGGGCCCCTGACCGATTCTTCATAAATCGTGCGGTGGGCGTCGAAGTACTTCTTCGAGTTGTCGAGCTCGAGCCCGATGAAGAAACGCTGGCAATCTTCAGGCCATCCCCGAAACGCCGTTGCCACGATGCCCGCAAGGATATCGCGCGACCGGAACCACGAAAATAGCCGTCATGGCGGTTGGGGTTGTGGAAGCCGCGATCGAGACGCATGGGCTGCGACGTGTTTTCAAGACGCGAAAACAGGTGGTCGAGGCTGTGGCCGGCGTGGACCTGACCGTCCGCACCGGCGAGATCTTCGGGTTCCTCGGACCCAACGGCGCGGGCAAGACGACGACGCTGCGCATGCTCGCGACCCTGCTGCCGCCGACTGGCGGCAAAGCCACGGTCGCCGGCTGCGACCTGCTGACCCAGCCTGACCGAGTCCGCAAGCTGATCGGCTACGTGAGCCAGGCCGGCGGCTCGGACTACGAGGTGGTCGGGCGCTTCGAGCTGACCTTCCAGGGCCGGCTATATGGAATGACGCGCGAGGCCGCCGGCAGGCGGGCCGCCGAGCTCATCGAGATGCTGGAGCTCGAGGTATGCGCCGACCGGACCGTCAAGACGTACTCGGGTGGACAGAAGCGTCGCCTCGACATCGGGCTCGGGCTGGTTCACGATCCAAAGCTCTTGTTCCTCGACGAACCGACCACGGGACTCGACCCTCAGTCCCGCGCTCGCGTCTGGGACGAGGTGCGGCGCATGCACGATCGCGGCACCACCGTGTTCCTGACCACGCACTACCTGGACGAAGCGGACGCGCTTTGCGATCGGATCGCGATCATCGACTACGGCAAGATCGTCGCCGAAGGCACACCCGAAGAGCTCAAGCGCGCTGTTGCGGGTGACGTGGTCACGCTGACAGTGGCCGGTTTACCCCAGGCCGCACTGGACAGCCTCAAGGAGCAGCCCTACGTGCGCGAGGCCTCGATCGAAGACGGCGCGGTCCGCCTGTATGTCGACCGCGGCGAGGTCGCGATGCCGGCGATCCTGCGCCAGCTCGACGCGGCCGGCCTGCAGCTGCTCACCATCGGGCTGCACAGGCCGAGCCTGGATGACGTATTCCTGCGCAAGACGGGCCGCTCGCTGCGGGAGGTGGCGGCATGAAGCTGCTGCGCGACGTCTGGCTTGTGTTCGGCCGTTATTTCTGGATCTTCATCCATAACCCTGCGTGGGTCGTGATCGGCGTCGTCCAGCCGCTGCTCTACCTGATCCTATTCGCGCCACTGTTGAAGTCGATAGCGTCGGCCCCGGGGTTTCCACATGGCGGCGCGTACAACGTCTTCGTCCCGGGCCTGCTGGTGCAGCTAGGGATGTTCGGCGCGGCCGGCGTCGGGTTCAGTCTGATCGCGGAGCTGAGGATGGGGGTGATCGAACGGCTGCGTGTCACTCCAGTCAGCCGAGTGGCGCTGCTTCTTGGGCGTGCCCTGCGGGATGTGATGTCGATTCTGATGCAATCGCTGATCCTGATCCTGCTGGCGCTTCCGTTCGGGTTGAGCATCAATGTTGTCGGGGTCGTGGTCGTGCTGGCGCTGATCGCTCTCATCGGGCTCTTGACAGCATCGGTCGCATACGCGGTCGCGCTGTGGGTTCGAAGTGAGAACAGCTACGCCCCGATCATCTTCACATCGACCCTCCCGATCCTGCTCCTGTCCGGAGTCCTGCTGCCCCTTGGGCTCGCGCCGCAGTGGCTGCGCAACATCGCGCTGGCGAACCCCCTCTCCTATGCGGTTGACGCAGCCCGCGCGGTGTTCCTCGCCCACCTGGGCGATCCCAGTGTGGTCAAGGGCGTAGTGATCATGGCCGTGCTGTGCCTCGTTTCGATTGGTATCGGCGCGCGTGCGTTCGGTCGCGCGGTGGCTTGAAAATCCCCTCTCCCGTACGGGGAGAGGCGTGGGAGAGGCTGTTCCCGCTACGCCATCGGTATGCATCCCGAAACCGCTCGGGCGATCGCTCATTTCCTCGCCTGGTCCGACAAGAAAGACTCCGTTCGGACCGTTCTCCGTACTGAATGAGAAACACCCGGCTTGTTGCCTCGTCTGCTCTCATCGTGGTCGCCGCCGCGCTCGTGGCGATACAGGCCCGCCCCGCCCAGGCCGCCAACGTGCCCGGTACCAGCTGCTCAGTCTTCCCGCCGAGCAACATCTGGAACACCGACATTTCCGGCCTGCCGGTGCACCCCCAGAGCGGCGCCTGGCTGGCGTCAACTGGGGCCACTACAGGCCGCCTCCTCCATCCCGACTTCGGCCAGCCGCCATACGGCATCCCGTTCAACGTCGTCAACAGCGCACATGCGACGACCAGCTTCACGTTCCAGTACGCAAGCGAAAGCGATCCCGGCCTCTATCCATATGGAAATGACCTGCTGATCGAGCAAGGCAGCGACGCCCACCTGCTCTCGATCAACAAAGACACCTGCAAGCTGTACGAGACCTTCGCGACCAACTCCAGCGGTCCCAGCACCGCCGGCTCTGGAGCCATCTTCGACCTCGGCTCCAACCAGCTGCGTCCGAACACCTGGACGTCGGCTGACGCAGCCGGCCTGCCTATCTTTCCGGGCCTTGTCCGGCTCGACGAAGTGCAGGCCGGCCTGATCGGACATGCGATCCGCTTCACGGTCCAGAACAGCGACAAGAGCTACCTCTGGCCGGCGCGCCACCAGGCCGGTTCGGCGAACAATCCCAACCTGCCGCCGATGGGCGCGCGATTCCGTCTGAAGGCGAGCTACGACATCTCAGCTTTTGGGCACGAGGCCCAGGTGGTACTTACAGCTTTCAAGCACTACGGTTTGATCGTCGCCGACAACGGATCGGACTGGTTTTTCACGGGGACCGAGGATCCGGGCTGGAATTCAGGCCCGTACATTCAGATGATCTCTGACCTGAAGCAAGTCCCGGCGAGCCAGTTCGAGGCGGTCGACGAATCAGCGCTCATGGTCGACCCCAACTCGGCGGTGGCCGGAACCGTGCCCGCGGCACCCGTCGCTCCCACCGCAACGGCAAGAAGCGGCGGAGCTCAGGTGACATGGACTGCTCCGGCCAATGGCGGCCAGCCGATCCAGAGCTACAAGGTGACGGGTTCGCCGTCGGGACAGGTGATCGTAAGCGGGAGCGTGACCACAGCCGTCGTCTCTGGGCTGACGAACGGAACGTCGTACACCTTTACGGTCACCGCCATCAACGTCATCGGAAGCGGAGCACCCTCGCCGCCCTCGAATGCGGTGGTCCCGGATTCCCGCCTGACCGCGCAGAGCCAGCCGGCTCCCGCCCCTAGCCGCACGGCGGTCAATCAATCGCCGGTCCGGCCGGGCGGCTCTCGCCTCTCAGCCGTTCCAACCTCCGACCGCCGACGCTACTCAAACGGCACTAGATAGGCCCGCTCCGCAGCCCACATCTCCTCGAAGAGCCTGTCGATCTCCTCGAGCGAGCAGACCGCGGCGGTGAGCGGATCGATCATCAGCGCGTACTTGGCCTTACGCCGATCGCGTTCGAGCAGTGCTTCCACAACCAGCTCGTGCACCGCCATGTGCGCGCGGTTCAAGGCCGCCAGCTGCTCAGGTATCCGGCCGAAACGGACCGGCTGCACGCCTTCAGCGCTGATGCGGCATTCCACCTCCACGCACCCACTGTCAGGCAGGTTCTCGATGGCGCCGTCGTTGGTCACATTCCCGTGGACGCTGGTCGCCCGCCCGCACTCGATGGCCTCGATGATCCACGACGCGTATTCGTGCCTCGTGGCCTTGGGGACCTCCGCCTCACCGCTCAGCATCGCGTGGATGCGCTCGTCGTTCTCGCTGCGCCAGCGCGGCCAGTTGTTGGCGTAGAAGCCACTCTCTCCGAGATAGCCCGGGCGGGCGTATTTCGCGACCAGGTCTGGACGCTTGCGGAAGTACGGGACGTACTCGGAGAAATGCCCGCTGGACTCGGTGACGAACGCTCCGAGGTGCAGCATCACCTCGAAACGCACAGGGTCCTGCTCATAGATCTCTGGGTCCGCGGCTCGCCGGCGGAGCAGGGGGTACAGGTCTTCACCGTTGCGCTCGAGCTTGGTGAACCACGCGTTGTGGTTGATGCCGGCGCATTTCCAGTCGAGCTCTTCGTAGGGGACCTGCAGGTAATCAGCCAGCAGCCGGGAGGTGCCCTGGACGCTGTGGCACAGGCCGATGACCGGCAGGCCCGTGGACCGCGCGGCCGCCAGGGTGAGGATCGACATCGGGTTCGTGTAGTTCAGGACGACGGCCTCGGGTGCCAGGCGGGTGACGTCGGCGATGATGTCGAGCCAGGCCGGCCCTGTGCGCAAGGCCTTGAAGATGCCGCCTGGCCCGATGGTGTCTCCGATGCATTGATCGACGCCGTAGCGAAGCGGGATGTCGTAGTCGGCGCGAACGTTCTGCAAACCCGCGACCTCGATCGAGTTGACGATGTAATTGCTTCCCGCGAGCACCTCGGTGCGGTCGGTCGAGGCCTCCACCGTCCATCGCTTGCCCGACAGGTCGACGAGCCTTTCGGCGATCTGGCGCGCGAGCTCGAGCCGCTCGGGGTCGATGTCGACAAGAGCGAATGTGCCTGTGTCCAGGCCGTCGACCGCGAGGATGTCCGTCATGACCGTGCGCGCAAAGACGGCACTGCCGGCCCCGACCATCGTCACCTTTGGCATGGCGTCCCGAATCTTACCCGCGAGCTGGACAGTCGCAGGTGATCCGGATGGCTGAAACTACGCTCGGACCTTTGAGAAACAATCTCGCCGCCGGTTTCGCCGTCCTTTCTATCACCGTCTTTGTTGTTTCCCTGGTTGTGGGCACCTTCGGCCTCGCCCTCCCATTTGGCTTCTCGGCCTCGAACCTGTTCATCGTCGGCCTCGTCTTCATGGTCCTCGCCCTCCTCTTTCGTCCTCGCCGATCGCACAGGTAACCGGGGTTGCGCGGGTGGGTCCTCTCAAAGAGCGGGCCAGGTCGATGTCGATTTCGGGCTCCGTATTCCGACTCCTGGGTAGTAACGGCGGATTCGCGATTGGGAGGTGACGAGATATGGCCGCCGTGGTTGCGGACATCTCTATGTCGGTGGACGTGTTCATCGCGGACCGGAATGACGACGTCGGGCCGCTGTTCGACTGGTACCGAGCCGGTCCGGTGACGACCCCGTCAGCAGACGAGAGGTGGAGCTTCCACACAGAGGAGGCGAGCGCTACTCGATGTCAGCCATGACCGCCCGAAAGCACGGATACGCGCCAGTCAACGGTCTCGAGCTCTACCACGAAATTCATGGTTCCGGCGATCCGCTGGTCCTGCTCCACGGCGGCGTGGTCGGCATGACGATGTTCGACCCGATCTTGCCCGAGCTTTCCAGGGGGCGGCAGGTCATAGCCGTCGACCTGCAGGGCCACGGACGCACCGCCGATATCAACCGGCCGCTGAGCTTCGAGACGATGGCCGACGACA
>DASWBB010000017.1:0-67963 GCA_036390875.1 Candidatus Dormiibacterota bacterium | reverse complement strand
CATGCGGCTGCGAAACGCGTTCGACTACGTCCACGCCGGACGTCCCTACACGCCGATTCCGACCAACATCGACGAGTTCAATGACGTCGAGCTGCCGACAGGAGCCGGGGTCAGCCTGGACGAAGCGGCGAGCCGCGCCGATGCCGAGCTCGCGTCACTCATCCAGTTCACACAGGCCATCGGCGAGAGACCGTTCAAATGGGACCTGGGCAGCACATCGACCGAGGCCGTGCTGCGAAACAGCTATGTCCACCCGCAGAACCACATCGCCGCGTATCTGACCGAAAACGGAGACAAGCCGGCGGCTTACCTCCTGTTGGAACAAGCCGCACAAGAGCTGCGCGATGCGTCCGCCCCTGATCTCATCCTCGGCGCGGCTCTGTGCAATCTCGCCGTCGCACGCGTCGAGCAACGGCGGTTGGATGGGGCGCTGGATCTGTTCGACGAAGGCCTGCGCATGCGGCCCGACCTGCGGGCGGTGGTTCAGGCCAATCCAGACCTGGCCGTGTTGAATAGCAATCCGCGCTTCCAGTCGATCCTGGGCGTGTCGCCCTAGTCGGAGCGGTAGTCGAAGCTCGCGACGAACCCGCAGCGACCCTCGTAGCTGAACTCGAAGGGGCCGCCCTTGACGTCGAGGACCGATGAGACCACCTCGTAGCCGGCCCGGTCGTGCCCCGGCACACCGCAGCTGACGGTCGAGCTGGTGTCGTATCGGCCGCGCGCTCGAACTTCGACGTGGCCATCGACCAGGATGTGCTGGCGGCCGGAGTCGTGGCCGATCTCGATCGCGGCCGGGGCCACAAACATCACCTCGGATATCGCGCCCGCGTACTGCCTCCGCGGGGTGCCACCTTCCCGTCCCGTGACGATCCTGCCCAGCAACTCGCGCTGCTCGTCTGAGGCACCGGAGTCGACATACACGCCGACTCGCCACGGGGCTCCTGGCTCATCCTCGTCCCAGTACCCCACCATCACCGCGTGCCGACCTCTGAGGTCGACGTCGCCGTGTCGCCCTTCCATGACGCTCCAACCGACCGCGAACTGGCAGAGGCGATACTGCGCCCGCGAGCCCGGGCGGCCGTCGACCATTCGACAGGAACAGATGGCATCGCAGTTGCAGGCTTCGAAATAAGGCCCGGCGATCCGCCACTCGGTCACGCCGGTAGCGTAAAGGCCGTCAAGCCGTCGCGGACGCTACCATCCCGCCGCCCACGCCACGGCGCGCCTCGACGTCCCTCGGGCCGAGCTTGGCGCCACAGGTCTCGCACATCCGGTGGTCGCTGACGGCCCCGCCGCAGCCTTTGTGCGCGAGCAGGACAGGCGCCCTCCCCGGATAGATGTGGCGGTCGCCGAACTGCACCAGCGCGACGATCACCGGCCACAGGTCGAGGCCCTTCTCGGTCAGGCGATACTCATACCGCACCGGGTGGTCCTGATACGGGACCCGGCGAAAGATGCCGTCCTCGACCAGGGTGTTCAGGCGGTTGGAGAGGACGTTCCGGGCCGCGCCGGTACGGCGCTGGAAGTCCTCGAAGCGCCGCGCGCCCATGAAAGCGTCTCGGACGATGAGCAGCGTCCAGCGCTCGCCGACCAGCTCGAGCGTGCCGGCGACCGAACAGATCTGGGCGTCATAGGTTCGGCCGAGCATGGGATCGAGCATAACCGATAGAGTTGCATCACGCAACTCCTTGTGGTAGGGTGCGTAGCGTCAAGCTACTGACCGCTTAGGGAGGCGCCCGTGCCACACCGCTACCGCGTCCTGGTGATCGTTTCCGTGGCCACCTTCGTCGCCAGCCTCGACCTCTTCATCGTCAACATCGCTTTCCCGAGCATCAAGCACGACTTCGCCGGCACCAGCGACGCGACCCTGTCGTGGGTCCTGAGCGCATACGCGATCGTCATGGCGGCGCTCCTCGTTCCGGCCGGTCGCCTGGCCGATCTCCTCGGCCGGAAGCGATTGTTCATGGGCGGCCTGATCACCTTCGTCGGCGCGTCCGCCTTGTGCGCCGCGGCGCCCGGCCCGGGCGACCTGATCGCGGCCCGCATCCTCCAGGCCGTGGGTGGCGCGATCCTCATGCCCACGTCGCTCGCGCTCCTGCTCGCCGAGTTTCCGCCCAGGCAGCGCGCGCTCGCCGTCGCGGTCTGGTCGGCGACCGGGGCGGTCGCGGCGGCGGCGGGACCGCCGGTCGGCGGCCTTCTGGTGCAGGCCAGCTGGCGATGGGTCTTCCTGGTCAACCTCCCCATCGGGTTGCTCACTGCTGTGCTCGCGGCGAGGGTGCTTCGCGAGTCGCGCGACCCGGGCGGCAAGCGCTTCCCCGACCTCGCCGGCGCGGCCCTGCTCGTACTCGCATCGAGCGCCCTGATGCTCGCGATCGTTCAGGGTCAGTCGTGGGGCTGGGCCAGCGCCCGTGTCCTGGGCCTGCTGGTGGGTTCGGCTTTGTTGACAGCCGCCTTCCTTTATCAATCTGCGCGCCACGGAGCGCCGGTTCTCGAACTCGGGCTGTTTCGTTCGCGCGCTTTCAGCGCCGCGAACATTGCGAGCACCCTTTTCTTTGCCGCCTTTGGTGCAATGCTCCTGTCGAACGTCCTCTTCCTGACCCGTGTCTGGCACGAAGACATCCTCACGGCCGGGCTCCAGATCTCACCCGGGCCGCTCATGGCCGCAACCTTCGCCGTCCCTGGAAGCATCCTGGCGAGCCGCTACGGCCAGCGCGCGATCGCGGCCATCGGCGCGCTGCTGTTCGCCAGCGGCGGCGTCTGGTGGCTCACCCATGTCGGGGTCGAGCCGCACTACGCGACCGGCGTCCTGCCGGGAATGTTGCTCGGCGGCGCCGGAGTCGGGTTCGTGATCCCGACCCTCGCAAGCGCTGTGGCGGCGTCGCTTCCACCGGCTCGCTTCGCGACCGGCAGCGCCATCTACGGCATGACGCGCCAGTTCGGAATCGCGCTTGGCGTGGCGGTTCTCATCGCTGTGCTCGGCACCCCTCGCGAGACTGAGGTTCTCGGGTCATTCCGAGCCGGCTGGGAGGTCATGGCGGGCTTGGCGTTCGCAAGCGCGATCGCTGCCGCCGCCATCGGGAGTCTGCGCGCGGCGCCCGTTCAGGCTCGCCCGATCGAGCTCGAGCAGGCAGTGTGATCGAATGAAGGACGTGGAAACGAAGCCTCGAACTCGAACGATCACGTGGGACGACCCGATGCATGCGCTGACGCGAGGCGCCGGCTTGAGCGGCCTCGAGTTCATGCGAGCGATCTTCGAAGGCAAGCTGCCGTCGCCGCCGATCACGGCGACGATGGGCTTCACAGGGGGCACGGCCGACGAGGGCAAGGTCACCTTCGTTGGGGAAGCCGGCGAGCACCTGTTCAACCCGATCGGAGTCGTCCACGGCGGATTTGCGATGACGATCCTCGACTCCGCGATGGGCTGCGCGGTCCACACGACCATGGCGGCGGGCGAGGCGTACACGACCCTCGAGGTCAAGGTCAACCTGGTCCGCCCGATCACTCTCGAGACCGGGCCGGTGCGCTGCGAAGGCACGGTCATCCATCGCGGAGGCAAGATCGCCACCGCAGAGGGTCGCCTCATTGCGGAGCGGACGGGCAAGCTGCTGGCGCACGGCACCACCACCTGCCTGGTGTTCAAGAGATGACGAGCACCGTCGTCGGCGGCCGCCGCCTGTGGCTCCGTCTCCTCGAGCCTCGCGACGCCAACCTCTTACGCCGATTCTTCTGGCGGCTGTCGAGTGAGTCCGTCTATCGCCGGTTCATGGCTCCGATCAAGGCTCCATCGGATGCACTCGTCGCAAGGCTCGTCGACATCGACCACTGCGATCGCGAAGCGCTGATCGCGCTCGATGATCGCGGCATCGTTGGCGTCGCGCGGTATGGCACCGCGGGAGCGACCCACGACGTCGCGGTCGTGGTCGCCGACGACTGGCAGAGCCGCGGTATCGGCGCCCTTCTGCTTCGGCGCCTTGCGAACATCGCGCGAGCCCGAGGGATTACGAGCTTTCACGCGACCATGCTCGGCGACAACCGCCAGGCGCAGTCGCTGGTGCTCGGCCTTTCACCGAAGACCAAAATCCGCTTCGAGGCAGGTTATCTGGAGGCTGACATTCCACTCAAGACACGTGGGAATTTGTCGGAGTTGGACTAGGGGCTGCCCTTCGCGGCTTGGCGAATCCGGTCGAGCACTTTCATGTTGGCCACCGACTCGCTGGGAGGAATCTCCACCGGCCGGTCCTCGAAGACGCTCGCGGCGAACGACTCGACCATCAGCTGGTAGGGGTCGTCGGAGTCGCGCGGACTGAACGGCCGCTCGATCTGTTGCGTGCCTTCGCTCCCCACGACCATCAGCCCCTGCTCCTCCGGCGACTCGAAGCTCGCCCAGATAGAGGCCGTCGCGTCCGCCGGAAAATGGAGGAGCGCGTTTACGGTCATGTCGACCGCGTCCTCGGGTGAGGCATCTCGCCTGAACTTTGCGAACACCTCGTCTGGCTCGCCCAGGATCCAGCGCGTCACATTGACCGTGTAGCAGCCGACATCGAGTAGAGCCCCGCCGCCGAGCGACGCCTGCAGGCGGTAGTCCAGCGGCTCATCGAGGTGAAATCCAAACCGCGCGTGAACGTAAAGGGGATCGTGCACGCTTTCGATGAAGGCCCGGATGCGCGGATGGAAGCGATACATGAATGCCTCCATCAAATGCACGCCTTCGTGCTCTGCCGCGTTCGCCATCTCCTCGGCTTCAGCCGCATTCATCGCGAGCGGCTTCTCGCACAGCACATGCTTGCCGGCAGCCAGCGCGCGCAAGGTCCATTCGCGGTGCAGGGAGTTGACCAGCGGGATGTAGACCGCATCCACCTCACGGTCTTCGAGGATCGCCTCATACGACTCGGCGACCCTGGCGAAGGAATGCTTGGCGCCGAGCTCGCGCGCTCGATCGGGATCTCGGCTCGCGATCGACACGAGCCAGCCGTTTCGCGAGGCCGCGATGCCGGGGATGACGGAGCTGTCGGCGATCCGCGCCGCGCCCAGGATCCCCCAGCCGATGCGCTCGGTTATATGTCCACCTCGAGCTCAGCGCCCCCGCGTGCGATCGAAAGCGTGGCCGCCTCCATCACGGCAACGGTGCGCCGGGCCTCGCCTGGGGTAACCGCCAGCGCCTCGTCCCAGGCCAGGTGGTCGGCAAGGTTGCGATAGAAGCCGTGTTCGTCTCGAGCCGGCAGCTCGAGGACCTCTTCGTTCGGGCGGGCGCCGCCGGCGGGCCGGAGGACCTTGACGCGAGCGGGGAAGTCCGACGGCACCGGCTCATCGCGCCATTCCCCGACCACCGCGCCGCGCGTGCCAAGCAGATACCACTTGGGTTTCAAAGCGCCGGCGATGTCTGACTGCAGGAAGCTCGCCTGCGCGCCACCTGCGAAGGTGAGGTCGACCCGCACCTGGTCCGAGTTGGTGACGTCGTGCCACACGCGCTTGTGCGCGTGGGCCGAAATCTTCCTCACCGCATCCGGGAAAAGCTGCAGGATCCAGTCGAAGTAGTGCGAGCCCCAGTCATAGATCGTGCCGCCGGAGACAGGCTCATGGCTGTGCCAGAAGTCGCAGGGGTGCGAGTAGCCGCCTATGAACGACTCCATGTAAAAGAGATCCCCGATGGCGCCGGAGCGGACGACGTTCCGCATCACCAGGTAATCCGGGTCCCAGCGCCGGCTCTGGAAAACGGTCAGCAAGCGGTCGCGGGCGGCGGCCTCATCGATCATCCGGTCGACCTCGTCGACATGCAGTGCGAATGGCTTCTCGCACACGACGTGCTTGCCCGCGGCCAGCGCCGCGAGCACGGCCTCGGCATGAGCCACGGGCGGGGTGCCGACCACCACCAGGCCGACTGCCGGGTCGTCAAGCATCGAGTCCGCGCTCGCGTGGGCGGGGACGCCCCACTCGCGCGTCGCCAGCTCCCTTCTCGCGGGTGAGATGTCGCAAACGCCGGTCAGCTGGAGCCCCGCAATCTGCGAGATCGAGGCTGCATGGTCGCGCGCAATCGCCCCGTAGCCGATCAAACCAACGCCGACCGCAGCCGGCGGCCTGCGCCCTGCCGCAAACAGAAGCGAGCGGTGCACGAGCCTCTGAAACGACTGGTCTTCGTAGGTCGATGCCGAGCTGCCCAGCCCGAGGTTGATGAACCTGCCATCACCGAGCCCACGCTCATACGCGACGACCTGCTCGGTGAAATGCCAGCTGGTTCGCAGCAGAACCGACGCATCCGTCGGAGGACCTTCCGACAGGTAGAGCTCGTCGGTGAGCTTGAGCTCTGGTCCCAGTCGTTCCGTGATCGGATGGGAAGGCTCAGCCCGAAGCAGCAGCTCCGTCATCGGTCCCGGACCGCTGGGGGTCCATCGCGCCAGGTCGCCGAGTGCCCCCTGCGCGTTCCACGCAGCCAGCGTTCCACCCAGGAGCACGAGACCGCCACCCCGCGTGACGAAGTCGGTGAGCTCCGCGGCCTGGCCGGGTGCAAGGCTCTGGTCGCAAGCGGCGAGGATCACCCCAGCGCGCGCGAACGAGAGGGCCGCCGGATCGGCCATCACCTCGACCTCGAAGTGATGAGTCAGCTCGAGCGAGCGCAGCAGCGGGCCGGCCAGGTGCCGGTAATCGCGGCCGCTACCGGTCACGAGGGCCTGCACCAGCAGTCGACCAGGCATCTGGTTGATCCTACGCGCCGATCCGGTGAAGGATGTCGAGGGTCGAGGCGGCCGCCCCCTCCCAGGTGAAGGCGGCAGCACGCCGTTTGCCCGCCTGGCCCAGCTCCCTGCGCAACTCTGCATCCGACAGCAGCTTTTCGAGCCCGGCCGCGATGGCATCCACGTCCTCAGGGTCGACCTCGATCGCTGAGCCGCCGGCCAGCTCGGGCAGCGCGCCCGACTTGCCGATCACTGCTGGGACGCCGCACGCCATCGCCTCCAGCAGCGGAAGCCCGAAGCCCTCGTACAGGCTCGGAAAAGCGAGGACCGATGCAGACTCGTAGAGCGCCGCCAGCGTCGGCTCGTCGACGTGGCCGAGGTACCGGACGCCGGGCTCCGACTGGATCTTCTGCAGCGTGTCGCCGTACGCCCAGCCCGGGCGGCCTGCTATCACCAGCTGGGGCACGCCCGCCCGGCGGCCGATGACCATCGGGACGGCTCCCGGCCGGCTGCGCAGACGCCGGTAAGCCGTCAGCAACCGGGGGTAGTTCTTGCGCGGCTCGACTGTGCCTACAGCCAGGATGAACGCGGGCTCGATTCCGTCTGGCAGCGCGCCCGCTTCCGCGGGCGCACTCAGTCCCTCGGGGACCACCGTCACCCTCTCTTCGAGACCGCGCAACGGGTAGGCGGCAAGCAGGTCGCGACGCGTGGCCTCCGACGGCACCAGCACCGCCGCCGCCTGCCTGAGCGCCGGGCCGAGGACCGTGCCGAAGTACGCCCGCTGCTGCCAGGGCACTTCGGCAGAGCGAAGGCGGAAGGCGAGGTCGTGGACGAAGATGGCGGCCGGGGGCGCGCCCGGCCGGCGGCGCGGCGGGCTCGGCCAGTACGGATAGAGGATGGCGCTGCATCCGAGCTGGGGCTCGACCATGGGGAGCCATCGAGCCTTCAGCACGACCTCGTGGCGGTAGGGCGCCAGGACGGCCTCGCAGTCGAGATCGGCCAGGGCCTGAGGACGCTCGCGGCTGCACAGGAGCGTGAAGTCGTCCGCACCCCGGCCGGCGACCAGGGCCCGAGCCAGCTCGACCGCCACCGTGACCATGCCGACACGCCGTGGCCTCCAGCACGCGGTGACGTCGATTGCAAAGCGGGACACGAGCCGACTCTATCCAAATTCGGGCTACGGCCGGGTCGAGCCCTGTTAACTCAGGGTTTCCCAAAAAGCCGCCTCGGGTTAAGATCTGAGGGCGGGACGCCCCGCCTGAGATCGCCCTCCCTCCTTTCTGAAGGTCCTCTGCCGCAAGGTGGAGGGCCTTCTCCTTTATCGCGGTATGGCGCCTCCCAGGCTTCGTGTAGGGACGCTAGAAGCTAAGTTTCGACCGAGCGGATCGCGAACACGCAATCGAAAGTGCCCGTCACGCACCCGCACTCCACCTCTTCCACGTACCAGTCGTTGGCGAGCCCGGCCCAGCGCAGGATCGCCTCGATGGAGGCGACCCAAACGTGGCATGACTTCACAGTCTTGATCCGCCCGAGCGCGAACATGTTCGAGAAGTTGACGAGCCAGAACTGGAACTCGTCGACCTGCAGCCAGGCATGCGTGTGCTCGCCGCGGACGTTGTCCATGGCCTCGCTGAATGACTTGACGATGCCGGCCAGCTTGCGCTGGCGGCCGGGCACCAGGCGCCGGGGACCGCCCATCCCGTGCCTGCCCTCGGCCAGCCAGCGCTCGGTCGCCCGCCGGCCCCAAGCGCGCAGCTGATCCTCGGCTTCGGCTCCGTAAACGGTCTCGAACGCCTCATTGAGGCGGCCGAGATACTCGACCGGCGTCGCCAGCTGCTCGTCGTTGGGCGGGTCCTGGTCGACGTATTGCGCGAGCCCCGCGGCGTAGGCGATCTCCGGCCAGCGCACCCCCGTGACATCGCGGGCCACGTGGATGAGGTTGGCGACGTGCGAGTTCAGGATGAACCGGCCGCGGGCGCGCGCCGGTTTGACGCCCATCATCTGCAGCGTCCGGATGGCCGACGAGCCGCTCGAGGAGCCCGTGCTCGGCGGCGGAGAGCCGTGCAGGATTGGCGGCGGCGCGGCGATCAGCCTCATCGCGGCCGTCTCCGCGGGCTGCGGGTTCGGCACCTGTTGAAGTGGCGGGCGGGTGGTCCCCGCAGCCGCCGGCGCGACTGCTGCCGCGCGTCGCTGCGGCAGCCTGGCCATCAGCGCCAGCAGCTCCTTCACGCTCTGCGGTCGCTGCGCGGGATCCTTGGCCAGCACCTTGGTCAGGAGCACGTCGAGCTCGTCGGGCAGAACCGCGTTCAGCTTGGCGGCCGATGGGATGGGGGCGTTGACCGTCGCGTACGCCACCTCCATCCGGTTGGCGCCTATGAAAGGAAGGCGGCCCGTGAGCATCTCGAATGTGAGCACGCCCATCGCGTAGATGTCCGCGCGGCGGTCGACCTCGTGGCCCATGACCTGCTCGGGCGCCATGTATCCGGGCGTGCCGATGGCCAGGCCGATCGTGGTCAGGTGTGTCGGCTGTCCCGCACCTCGCGCCAACCCGAAGTCCGCGAGCATCGCCCGCCCGTCTGAATGGATCAAGACGTTGGTCGGCTTGAGGTCGCGGTGGACGATGCCGGCGTCATGCGCGTGCTGCAGGCCGTCGCCGATCTCGCGCAGGTAACGCCACGCGGTCAGCGTGTCGAGCGGCCCCCGGTTGAGGATGTCGCGCAGGGTGCCCCCACGGATCAGCGGCATCGTGAGATACGCCATCCCTTCCGTGAGCTCGAAGTCGTAGATGGGCAGGATGTTCGGGTGGTCGAGCTTGGCCAGCGTCTTCGCCTCGGCCTCGAATCGCTTCACGAAGCCGTCGTCCTGGAACAGCTCCGGCGACAGCGCTTTCAGCGCGACCTCACGGCCGAGCGGCTGCTGCACCGCGCGGTAGACCACCGCCATGCCGCCACCACCCAGACGCTCGACGATCTCATAGCTGCCGACCCTGGTCCCGGTGAGGTCCTTCATCTTTCTTATCTATGCGGGCTTCGCGGTGAGCCTGGCTACCACCGCGACCAGATCTCCCAACCGGAACGGCTTGCTCAGGACGTCGTCGGCGCCCGCGGCGAGAAAACGCTCGCGGTCGCTCGCCATCGAGTGGGCGCTGGCGATGACCACCCTCATCTCCGGTCGCGCCGCCTTGATCTGCCGCATGGCCTCGAGCCCGTCCATGGCGGGCATGGCGACATCCATGAGGATGAGGTTCGGGTTCTGAGCGAGCGCGATGTCGACCGCCTGCTGGCCGTCTCCCGCGATCAGCACCACGTAGCCGGCCTTCTCGAGGACGCGGCGGCACAGGCGCTGCGCAACTTCGTTGTCGTCCGCCACGAGCACAACGGAGGAGCCGGAACCAACTGTGGCCGGTTCAGGCATGGCGGCGCTGCAACGGCGTCGCGTGCTCCGCAGCAAGTGGGACGGTGAAATGGAACGCCGACCCGTGACCGACCGCGCTTTCGACCCAGATCTTGCCGCCATGCATCTCAACGATCTGCTTAACGATCGTGAGGCCCAGGCCGGTCCCGGGGATGGACTGGGCGGCGCCGCTCCTGACCCGCCGGAACCGCTCGAAGACATGCTCGATCTCGTCAGCCGGGATGCCCAGGCCGGTGTCGGTGACGCTGACGAGGGCATACCCGCCGTCCGAGCGGGTCGAGAGCGTCACCGTCCCGCCGTCCGGCGAGTATTTGACGGCGTTGTTCACAAGGTTGGTCACGACCTGGACAAGCCGGTCGCGGTCGCCGGTGACGATGGGCAGGCGCGGATCGAGGTCGGCTTTGAACTCGGCCACGACCGAGGACGAGGACGAAGCTCGGGCCATGACGTCGCTCATCACCTCATTGATGTCGACGTCCGCGAGCCGGATGCTCATCCGGCCCGACTCCATCCGGTCGAGGTCCAGCATGTCGCCGATCAGGCGGTTGACCCTGTCGGCGTCATTGAATATGTAGCCGCCATAGGCGCGGAGCTCGTCCGTCTCGAGGCCGCCGTCTCGAATCAGCTCGCTGAAACCCTGGATCCCGGTCAAAGCCGTGCGGAACTCGTGGCTGACTATGGAGAGGAACTCGGTCTTGGTGCGGTCCAGCTTCTCGAGGGTGGCGAAGGCGCCGCGCTGGGCGTCGAGAGCCTCGGCCAGCCGGTCCTGGGCCTCGCGGACGGTGGTCACGTCCTCGACCATGACGAGCATGTGCTCGGGGCGGCCGCTGACATCGGGAATCGAGGTGGCGGTCAGCTGGAGCCACAACCAGCGCCCGCCACCGGTGGCGGCGCGGATCTGGACGCCGCGCTGGTCGGTGATCCCGGCCAGCAGCGGCGCAAGGCGCGCGCGGCCGGCCGCCTGGTCGTAGGCGCGGAGCAGGTCTGGCCATGCCTGCGAGCGCATCGTCTCGATGTCGTGCTCCAGCATCTGCAGCAGGGCGGGGTTGCCCTCGAGCAGCTCGCCGTCGCCGCTCAAGCGCGCGATTCCGATCGGGGAGCGTTCGTAGATTGCGCGATGGTCGGCCTCGCTTCGGCGCAGTGCCTGAGCAGTGGCCGCGCGCTCGATGAAGAGCCCGATCTCGGCCCCGATCGTCGACAGCGTGGAGACGAGGTCCGCTTCGCTGTGCCGGACTTCGAGAGCAAGCAGCTCGATGACGCCGATGGTCGATCCCCCGCCGACGACTGGAAAGGCGACTGCGGCGCGCAAACCGGCATGGCGTTCCGCCTCCGCCTCGTCATAGTCGTTCGCCGCGAGGTCGCCGACCTCGGCGGCCACGCCTGACTGCCAGACCTTGCCGACCAGGCCCCGACCCACCTGAATCGACAGGTTTCTGACCGGGTCGTCCAGATCAATGTTCGAACCATCTTTGTGCCATGAGGTCTGCAACTTCAAGGAACGTCGCTCGTCGGCCGCGCACCAGTACTGCGCAAGGTCCCAGTCAAGATGCGTGCACAGGCTGCCGAGCAACGCCGGCGCGGCTTGCTCCCAGCTGCTGGCGCTGACGATCACCTGGCGCACGCCGACCACCGCGTCTCGCATGGCGTCGAGGCGCTTGCGCGCCGATATGTCGGTCTCCTGTACGAGCAGAACCGGCTGTCCCGCGCCGTGGTCGCTGATCGCGGCCATGGCCAGCGCGATCGGCGATCGGCTGCCGTCGGGACGGGTCTGCTGGACCTCGCTCTCCCAACGCACGATCTCGCGACGGCCGAGCTGCCCAAGCGCATCATCGACTGCGCGCCGATCGGCTTCCGCGGTGACGTCGAGGAGGCTCATCTGCACCAGCTCGTCGCTGCCGCGGCCGAGGATCGCCTCGAGCTTGTCGTTGACCTGCAGCCACCGGCCGTCCGCGGCCACCATGCCAAGTCCGATGGTCGCGGCTTCGAGGGTCATGCGCAGGCGCTCGTCGACGGCCTCGAGGTCCTCGGCCTTCTTCTCTGCCTCGGCCTCGGTTGCCCGCGCGTGACGGACCACTTCGTGGACCGACCCGGCGACGATTCCAAGCACCGCCACCTCGAAGACCGCGGTGGCGAGGTTGGACATCTGGCCGAGCTGGGTGACGGCCAGAACAAAGATCGCCAGCGCAGCCACGCTGCCGGTCGCGACCACCTGCGTGCGGTCGTCGAAGAGCGCCACGTAAAGGACGAGGATGAGAAACAGCGGAAACACCAGCAGGCCGGGCGCGCCGGTGGCGAGCGCGACCGCCAGAACCGCGGCCAGGCCGGCGTACGGCATGGCTCGATGAACCAGTCCTCGCGTCCTGGAAGGCATGACCTCAGGTCGCGGCCGTCCTGGCAACACCCCGTGTGCCTCGCCCCCCCTGGCGGGATTGAAGGTGCGCAGGACGCAAAGTCTAAGGGCGCATGGCCCGCGCAGACCCCCCTTAAGTCACGGGTTCTATGGCCTAAATTAGCGGCCACGTCGGCGACATGAAGGCACCACTTCAGGCGGAAGGATTGGCTCGTCGCGTCTACCCCTTCTTGGGGCTGGCGATCGTCGGCCTGGTCAGCCTGCGCGGATTCGGTGCCGTGGCCGCCTCGCCGGCCCTGGTGGCGGCGACCGTCACCGGCGTCCTGCTCGTCCTGCTCCCGCTGGCGCCGATCGAGGTCGGCCGCTGGAGCCGGCCTTTTGCCGCCGGGCCGGTCGTCGTCGGGTTCGCGCTCGCCCTCTTCCCTCTATGGGCGGCGCCGTCCGTGCCCGGCATCGCCGCCACCGTGGTGCTGGTGGCGCTCGGGTCGGCGCTGGTGGTGCTGCCCTGGGAACGCATCCCTCGCGGCCTCCACGCCCTGCCGCCGCTCAGCGGATTCGCGGTGGCGTTGGTGCTCAGCATCGAGCTGGGCTTGAGCGCGACCCAAGCGCTGGCCTTCCTTCTGCTGCCGCTGCTCTTCCTGGCGCTCTACTACACGACTCTCGAGTTTGCGATCGGCGCCGCGGTGGCGGTCGCCGACCTGGTCGTGATCACCCTTACCAACCCTGCCGCCGGTGACCCGGCGCATACGCTTCTGGAGGCGCTGCTGCTCGTCGCGCTCGGCGTGCTCGTGCACCGCGTGGTGGCCGACCAGCAGCGCAGCAGCGCGGCCGCGACCGCGGCCGAGGCGGGGAGGTCGGATGTGCTCTCAGACCTGGCCCAACGCAACCAGGAGCTCCAGGAGCTGACCCGCTTGAAGTCCGAGTTCCTCGCCACCATGAGCCACGAGATCCGCACGCCGATGAACGGCGTGATCGGCATGACCGGGCTTCTCCTCGACACCGAGCTCACGTCCGAGCAGCGCGACTACGTGGAGACCATCAGGACATCCGGCGACACGCTGCTCGACATCATCAACGACATCCTCGATTTCTCGAAGATCGAGGCCGGTCGCGTGCGCATGGAGACGATCGATTTCAGTCCCAAGCACGTGACCGAGGAGGCGGTCGAGCTCTTCGCGGAGCCCGCCGCCAACAAGGGCGTCGAGCTCATCCTCGACGTCGATCCCGCGGTACCGCACAGCGTGATCGGCGATCCGGGCCGGCTGCGACAGGTGCTCATCAACCTGGTTGGCAACGCGATCAAGTTCACCGACTCGGGTGAGGTCGTCGTCCGGGTGCAGAAGATGGACAGCATGACGCCCGGCGTGATGATCCGGTTCGAGGTCGCCGACACCGGTGTGGGACTGACCGACGAGGAGCAGGGCCGCGTCTTCTCCACTTACGCGCAGATCGACAGCTCGACCACACGCAGGCATGGCGGCACCGGACTCGGCCTCGCCATCGCGCGCATGCTCACGCAGCTCATGGGCGGCGAGATCGGCGTCGAGAGCGAGAAGGGCGCCGGCAGCCGTTTCTGGTTCACGGCACTGTTTCGCGAGTCCGAGATCAAGGCCACAGAGCCTCAGCCCGTGGGCACGCTCGCCGGCACGGCGGTGGCGATCATCGACGACAACCGCACCAACCGGGTGATCCTGGAGCGGTACCTGGACTCGTGGGGTACACGGGAGCGGAGCTTCGAGAGCGGGAGTGAGGCGCTGCGAGCGCTTCGCAACGCAGTTGAAGAGGACGATCCCTTCGAGGTCGCGATCGTCGATTTGATGATGCCGGAGATGGACGGCGCCGACGTCGCGTCGAGTATTCGCGCCGACCCAAAGTTGAAAGAAATGGTTGTCGTCCTCCTCACGTCTGCCGGCCGCTCGGAGAAACCTGTGCCCGGTGTCGACATCGAGCTGGTGAAGCCGGTCCGGCCGTCACAGCTCTTCGATGTGCTGCAGTCGCTCATGGCATCACGCCCCGGGCACACGAAGCGGCGCATCAACCGCGAGGGCACCGGGCCGCCCGCCACGCGCCACCGATGGGCTCGAATCCTGGTCGCCGAAGACAACGCCGCCAACCTCAAGGTCGCGGTGCGCATGGTCGAGCGGCTTGGCTATCGCGCCGACGTGGCGGGCAATGGCAGCGAGGCGCTGCAGGCTCTCGATCGCGTTCCTTACGACGCCGTGCTGATGGATTGCCAGATGCCGGAGATGGACGGCTACGAGGCGACCAGGGAGATCCGGAAGGCGGAGCGAGACGGCCGGCATGTGCCGATCATCGCGATGACGGCGAGCGCGATGGCGGGCGACCGCGAGAGGTGTCTCGCCGCCGGGATGGACGATTACATCTCCAAGCCGGTGAAGCTGCACATCGTCGCAGCGGTCCTGGAACGCTGGCTGGGCCCGGAGGGGGAGCAGCGCCAGACCTGAGGTAGCGCACGTCTTGCGCAAAACGTGCGCCGACTCTCAGAGGCGGCGCAGCGCCAAGACCGTCACGTCGTCCATCAGCTCGCGGGCCTCGGCGCCCTGGGCCAGGATGTCGACCAGGTCCTGGATGTCGGCGGCGTGCCGGGCGTCGTACGGCAGCGGCACGTCCCTGGTCGCCAGGTCGGGCCTCAGGTCGATGAGCCCGTCTGAGAAGACGACCAGGGTGTCGCCGCGTTCGAGGTGGGCGGAGCCGACCGCGAACTTGCTGTCGGGAAAGATGCCGATCGGCGCGCTGCGCTCCGTGAGCATCTCTTGCGCGGTGGCGCCCCTCAGCAATCGCGTCCAACCATGTCCTGCGTCGATGTAGCGAAGGTCGCCCGTCTCGCTGTCGTAGACCGCGTGGAAAAGGGTCACGTAAGCGTGATTGACCTCGAGTGCCGTCGCCATCACCTTGGCGGCGAGGTACACCCCTTCCTCCAGGTCCTGGAGACTCGACGCGCCGCGCACGGCGGCGCGAACCGTCGCCATCATGATGGCCGCAGGCAGGCCTTTGCCCATGACGTCGCCGAGCGTGATGGCGATGTATCGCGGGTCGGGTTGGTTCCAGTCGTAGAAGTCGCCGCTGATCTCACGAGCCGGTGTGAAATGGGCGGCGATCTCGAAACCATGACCTCGCAGCGGCGATGCCGGCAGCATGCCGGCCTGAAGCGCCGCAGCGCGCGCCATCTGGTCGGAACGCTCGGCGACCATCGCCTCGAGCCGCTCGAGGTTGGCGCGGTATTCGAGCTCCAGGCTCCGGCGGCGAAGGGCGTTGACGCTGGCCAGGTACAGCTCAGTGGCTCCGACCGGCTTGACGTAGTAGCCGTATGCGCCGTGGTCGACGGCGGCCTTGCCCAGCTCCGGATCGTCGACGCCGGAGATCATCACCACCGCCGGCCGCGGCACCTTTTTGTTCAGCTCCCCCAGGAGCCCGTACCCGGACTCGTCGGGCAACCGGATGTCCATGAGCACGAGCGCGTAGTCGACCGCCTCGAAGCGCTGCCTGGCTTCCGCGCCGGAGAGCGCGATGTCGGCTTCGAAGCCGCGGCTGCGCAGGGTGCGGGCCATGGCCTGCGCGAGAGGCTGCTCGTCCTCGACGATCAGGAGCCGCTGGCGTTCGCCCCCGTCTCTCGGGTCCATCGCCCCAGGAGTGTAAGGGGGGCGAATCCGGGCCTTCGCGCCCTAGACTGCCAACCATGGCTTTGTCATCCATAAAACGCGACCTGTGAGCCTCGACGTGGAAAGCCGGCAGACGGACTCGGGTGTCACCGTGCTGGCCCCGTCCGGCCGCCTCGACGTCGTGGGCGCGCCTGCGCTGAAGGAGGCAGTCAGCCAGGCCATGAAGGACGGTCATCCTCGCCTCGTCATCGACATGGAAGGAGTGACCTTCGTCGACAGCTCAGGCCTGGGCTCGGTGGTGTCTGCGCTCAAGCAGGTACGCACCTCCAAGGGCGATCTCAGACTGGCGGCGCCGAACCAGCAGGTGCGGGTGGTCCTGGAGCTGACCACCCTGGACCGTGTGTTTCCCTACTTCGCCACGGTCGAGGATGCCCTGACTGATTTCTGACCCCGTCGCCGAGAGGATTTCAGGGCGGTCGTTCGAGTTCCGCGCCAGGCTGACCCGACTGGAAGGTGGCCTGGAGACGCTTCACACCTCGGTGCAGCTCGTGCGCGAGCACCTGGGCCGTGGCGGCTCGGACCGCCCCCTCATCCTGTTCGAGACCGCCCTGGCCGAGATCGGCAACAACCTTCTGCGCTATGCCCTCCCGCCCGGCTCTTCCGAACCCCTGGTCGAGTTCGAGCTGCGACTGGAATCGGAAACGCTAACTGCTTTGTTAACCGACTGGGGACCGCCACTTCATAATCAGCTCACCCCTGCGATGCCCGCTCCCACGGTGGAGACCGGCCGCGGCCTCGCGATCGCTCGTAAGGCGCTCGATGAGCTGGGATACCAACGCGAAGGCGAGGTGAACACGTGGCGATTGGTGAAGCGACTGTGAGCGACGGGACGGAATCGCCGGACCCCGACCGCGTCCTCGCCCACGACTTCCGCAACCTGCTCGCGGTGATCGTCAACTATTGCGAGCTGATCGCGGGAGAGACCACCGACCCGGAGGCAATCAAGGCCGACATCGCCGAGATCCGCACCGCGGCGGAACGGGCGCTCGAGCTCACCGAAAAGCTTCGTCACCGCCGCGCCAACGCGCCGGATTCGGAGCCTGCCGCGGGCGCGTCATGACCGCAGTGAGACGGGCGGGCGCCGCCAAGGAAGCGCCGTCCGAGGCGGCTCAGATCGGTCGAGATCTCGTGCTGGTCGTCGACGACGACGAGCAGATGCTCAAGCTTGTCAAGCGCGTCCTGGAACGCGCGGGCTTCGAGTGCGTAGCCGTCGGCGACGGCCAGGCCGCCCACGACGCGGCCGTCGACTGGCGGCCCGACATCATCCTGCTCGACAGCATGCTCGGCGTGACCACAGGCGAGGAGATCCTGACCGAGCTTCGTAAAGACTTCCGCACGCGCTTGATCCCCGTCGTCTTTCTCACCGTTCGCAGCTCGCTGAAGGACAAGGTCGACCACCTCATGAACGGCGCCGACGACTACGTGACCAAGCCGTTCATCCCTGAAGAGCTCGTCGCCCGGCTGCGCGCAGTCATCACTCGCGCCACCACCACGCGCGATCTCAATCCCCTGACCGGGATGAGCGGTAACTCGGACATCCTGCGCGAGATCACGCAGCGTCTCAATGCGCCCGAACGTTTCGCCGTCCTCTATCCGGACATCGATGCGTTCAAGAGCTACAACGATCACTACGGCTTCGTGCGCGGGGACGACGTGATCAAGACGCTGTCCACGATCATTTTCGAGACGCTCGAGGAGATGCCTTCAAAGCAGCACTTTGCAGGCCACGTCGGCGGTGACGATTTCGTCATCCTGACGGAGCCGCGTTTTGCCGAGCCCATCGCCGACGAGATCACCAAGCGCTTCGACATCGCGGTCCCCGCCCTCTACGACCTGGTCGACCGCGAGCGGGGTTGGATCGAGTACGAGGAGCGAAACGGCAACAAGATCCGGGCTGAGTTCGTATCGGTGTCGATTGGCATCGTCATCGCGGAGCCGGGCAGCTACGCCAGCGCGGCCGCGCTGTCGGCTCGTGCCGCCGAGGTGAAGGGCGTGGCCAAGCGCATGCCGGGTTCGAAGTGGGTGCTCGATCGGCGGCGGCCGCCCGAGCGCCACGGGTTGCCACGTTGAGCGCTTATGGGGGATGGGTGACGGTGAGCCGGGGCTATCATCGGCTGGGGTTATCGCCTGATGAGTGACGTGGAGACCACGCAGTCCACCAACGGCGAACCACTTCCGACCGAGGCCGCGACGCCCGCACCGACCCTGCAGCGCGCCGATGCCAAACGCGGCACGCGCGTGAGAGTGTCCGTGCACCGCCTCGACGGCGGCCTCGAGGAAGGGGAGTCGGACGCGCGCGTCCTCACCGGCGAGGGCTTCCCGATCTTCACGCCCCCTGACGCCGAGCGCGCCCGGTGGATCCCCACGCGCGACATCAAATATGTCGTCCTCGGTTCCGTCGATGACCCGGACCTCGAGTCAGATCCCGGCGACAGAACCGCTGCGCGCAGGGCCATCCTGCGATTCCGCGACGGCGAGTGGATCGCCGCCTACATGGACCCGGGCCAGGGTTCCGACGGCGCCGGCGTCGCCATCAAGATCCGCCTCACCGAAAGCCAGCGCGTCATCCCCGCGATCGCCGCCTCGGCCGCGCTGCTGGAGATGCAGTTCGTCGACGCCTGGACGAGCACCGCCGACGCGCCCGCGCCGCACCGGCGCCGCACGGACATCATGGAGGCGGCGGCTCGGCAGGGACGCGACCTCAACAAGCTCGCCAGTGATTTCCGAGACCGCCTGGCCCTGATCCGCGACGTCGGCCTGACGACCGGCGACACGCTCGCCTTCTCGCGCGCCGTGCGCACCCACCTCGACCGTTTCCTCGCGGAAGACAACATCGAGCTGAGCGCCCCCGAGAAGACCGCCCTCGCGGACATCATCCTGCGCGCCGCGGTCGGCTATGGACCGCTCGACGGCCTGCTGCACGACCGCTCGGTGAGCGAGATCATGGTCAACGGCCCTGACCAGGTGTTCATCGAGCGCCGCGGCGTCCTCACCAAGGCCGAGGTTCGGTTCGAGGACGAGAACCAGCTGCTCGAAACGATCCGGCGCATGGTCGCCACCACCGGCCGCCATATCGACGGCTTGAACCCCATGGTGGACGCCCGCCTCCCGGACGGGAGCCGTGTCAACGCGATCATCAGACCCGCGGCCATCCACGGCGCCGCGCTCACCATCCGCAAGTTCAAGGACGCGGTGCTGGGCATGGAGGACCTCACACGCGAGGGCAGCCTCAGCCCGGCGATGGCGGAATTCCTGAGCGCGGCGGTGTTGGGGCGCATGAACGTGCTCGTTTCAGGTGGCACCGGCTCTGGCAAGACCACGACTCTCAACGTCATCGCGCGCTTCATCCCGCACAACCAGCGCGTGATCACGATCGAGGATGCCGCTGAGCTGCAGATCGACCACCCGCACGTCATCGCGCTCGAGCACCGCCCGCCGAACGTCGAAGGCAAGGGCGAGCTGACGATCCGGCAGTTGCTCCGCAACAGCCTCCGGATGCGCCCCGACCGCATCCTGGTCGGCGAGGTCCGTGGGGCAGAGGCCCTCGACATGCTCCAGGCCATGAACACCGGGCACGACGGCAGCATGTCCACGATCCACTCCAACTCGGCGAGGGACGCCCTGTCCCGCCTCGAGACGATGGTCATGATGGCGTCGATCGACATCCCGTTCGAAGCCGTGCGGGCGCAGATCGCCTCGGCCGTGAACCTCATCGTCCACCAGGCCCGCATGCCGGACGGCCGGCGCAAGATCGCTCAAATCGCCGAGGTGGTCGGCTACGACTCCAACGGCGCGATCCTGCGCGACATCTTCCTGCTCGGCATGGGCTCGGACCTGCGCCTCGAGTACAACGCCACCGGCTACATCCCCACGTCACTGGACAAGGCCGCGTTCTATGGGGTGCAGGTCGACAGGGACCTGTTCGATCCGGTCAAGTCGCGTTTCGTGCCGGCCGGCTCGGACAGCATGATGCCGGTGGTCAAGGACCCGCTGTTGACCGGCCAGCGCGGCGGCGAGAACGTGTCCCGGACGGTGGTGGTCGTGCCCTTCAGCTCCGACCGGCCTGGCGACAACAGGCAGCAGCAGCCGCAGCAGCCGCAGCAGCAGGCAGGCTCGGTTCAGGCCTCTGAGTCCGCGCCCGCTTCGACCATGGCCTCCACACCCGAGATGCAGGAGGAGATGCGCAAGCTGATCGACGCAGCCCGTTCGGCGGTCGCCGACCTGCAGGCCGCCGCACCCGGTGCGCCACGAGAGGCGGCCGCGCAGCGCGAGGGCCCGCCCCCGAGCGCGCGCCCGCGGGAGGGTGGCCCCGCGGCCGTCGGGCTGCCGCCCGAGTTCGCCGCGGCCGCACCGGCTGCTGCCACATCCGAGTATCAATCTCCGGGTTCCGCCGAGACCGATTCCAACGCCTCGCAGGCTTTGCAGGCTGCCACGGCGATGGCCCGCGCCACCTCGGCCCTGGGCAACATGGCGGCCGCGGCTTCCACCGGCTTCGCCGGCATGCTGCCAATCACTCACACGCCCGGCCCTGCGGGCGCCGGCGCCACGCGCAGGATCCAGGCGGTCGTCGAAAGCCTGACCACTCGCAAGGGCCTCAACCTTCGTCTCGCCCCCGCCATCACCCAGGCGTTCGAGGGAGCCGAGCTCAAGGCGAGTGATTACGCCAAGCCGAACAAGCTCAGCAAGGAATCGGCGGCGCGCGAGTTGCGGCAGGCGGTCGACGCGGGCCTTCTGCAGCTCGTCAAGTATCCGCAGGGCGAGGCGGGCTTCCGAGCCGACCCGGCCCTCTTGAGATTGGTGGCCGAGGGTCTCGGGCAGAACGTGAACCCGGCCCAGGCGCTCACACCGGAAACCATCATCGGCAGCCTGTCCGCCGGTCAGAGCGAGGGCACCGTGACCATCATGTTCACCGACGTCGAGGGCTCGACCCAGATGCTCTCGAGCCGGGGCTTCACGCTGTCGCACGAGATCATGAAGGCGTACGAATCGATCATCGAAGAGAAGATCACCGAGCACGCCGGGCGCCGCATCAAAGGCCTCGGCGACGGGGTCATGGTCAGCTTCGGCTCGACGAGGCACGCGGTGGAGTGCGGCATCGCGATCCAGCGCGGCATCGCCGAGTACAGCAAACAGAATCCCGAGCGCAAGCTGAAGATCCGCATCGGAATCAATACCGGCGAGGTGGTCGAGGAGGCCGGCGACATCTTTGGCGCCGCCGTCAACGTGGCCGCGCGTGTGGCGGGTAAGGCCAAGGGCGGCGAGATCCTTGTCTCGGAGATCGTTCGCGACCTGGTCGGACCCGTCTCCGAGATGAAGTTCGGTTATCGCGGCCGTTACAAGCTGAAGGGCTTCCCAGATCGCTTCCGGCTGCACGACGTGACAGCAGTCGCGGCACCGTCGCAAACTGCTGCTCTCCCCTCCGGCGACGGCTTCGTCGGCCGGGAGCAGGAGCGCCTCGACATCCGCATGACTCTCGACAGGGCGGCCACCGGTTCCGGCGGCATGCTCTTCCTCGCCGGGCCGCCCGGAATCGGCGCGTCGCGCCTCGCCTCCGAGGTGGCCACAGAAGCGGCCCGGAAGGGATGGTGGGTTCTGAGCGGTCGCTGCACGGAGCAGGACGTGGCGCCGCTGGGCTCATTCCGTGACGTGCTTACGGCGGCCGTGAGCGCCACCGCGACGAAACCGCTGCAGGATGCGGTCGGCGGCAACGGCCCTCTACTTTCCCAGCTCGTCCCCGGGCTGAGACAGAAGCTGCGGGGCATGGCCCAGGCGCGGGAGGTGCCGGCCGACCAGCTGCGGGAGCACCTGTTCCGCGCGATCTTCGAATTCCTGACCGGTTGCCAGGGCGCCAAGCCGCTCTTGATCGTGCTCGACGACCTGCAGTGGGCCGACGACGAGACCGTCCTCCTGCTGCGTGACCTCGCCGAGCGCCTGGGCGGCAGCCGCATTGTGATTCTGGGCACGTACTGGGAATCTGATCTCGACTCGACGCGCCCGTTTGCAACGGCAGCGTCGCGATTGCTGCGCAGGCGGCGCGCGCAGCGCATGGCGCTCGGCAGGCTGTCGGACCGCGACGTCGAGAAGATGGTCGCGGCGATGGGAGAGGCGCCGTTGACGCCGGTGCAGATCATGGGGATCCAGGCCGCGACCGACGGCAACCCGCTGTTCGTCGAGCACTCTTACCTGTACATCGCCGAGTCCGAATCGATGCTCGGGGGCGGTGCGCGCGTGCATGCCAGCTTTACGGAGGAGGACCTCGAGCTCGCCAACAGCGTTCGCGGCATCATCGGGCGGCGGCTCGAGAGGCTCAGCGAGCCCGCCCAGCGCATGCTGGTGGCGGCGGCGGTCATCGGACGCGACTTCGACATACCCCTGCTCGAGGCCTTCGGAGAGCTCTCAGGCCACGAGCTGCGCGATGCGATCGACGAGGCGACAAGGAGCCATTTTCTGAGGACCGCGGGGCCGGATCGATTCCGGTTCAGTCACGACCTCGTCCGCCAGCGGGTTCTCGCGGCGTTGCCATTGCCGCGCTTGCAGGCCTATCACCTCGCCGTGGCGGACACGCTCGAACGGAGCTACGGCAAGAGCGCGAACGAGCGGGCGGCCGAGATCGCTTACCACCTGTACCAGGCCGGCACTTCCGCCGACCCGGTGAGGACGTCGAGCTACCTGGCGATCGCGGCCGCGAATGCGATGGCGGTGGGAGCCTTCGAGGAAGCGCTGCGGCTGGTCGAGCGAACCCTGCAGCTGCTTCCAGGCGACAAGATCCGCGAACGCGCCGAAGCGCTGGCGCTGCGGGGCCAGGCGTTCTGGGGACTGGCGCGCAACAACGACGCGAAGGCGGCGTGGAATGGCGCGCTCGGACGATACGAAGAGCTGGGCGACACGAAGGCAGTGGCGGGCATCCACGCGCGCCTGCATGGAATCGGCGCCGACGGCGCGGCGGCCGAGCGGCCCAAGGCGCACGAACGGCGCCACGATGAGCCGGCGGAGCCCGAGCCCGCGGCGCCCGAACCGGCGGAGCGCTAGCCGGTCAGCCTGGCTCCCGGAGGCAGCGGTCCGTAGTCGGCGGCGTTTCCGATGATCGTGGGCAGCTGGCTGCTGAATGTGAGCGTGTACGCGATCACCCCGCCGACCTCGTCGGTCCTGAACGCCGAAGCTTTGTTGACGGTGATCGCCGCCGACGGTGTGTACACAAGCCCGATGAATGCGGAGTCGGTGGCCGCGCCCAGGAAGTTGGAGCAGGTGTTCGCCGGCGGGTTGCCCGCCCCCGGCTCATAAAGTGCCATCCAGTTGTACTGATAGCCGCTGAAGATCCGAACGTCCCCGTTGTTGGAGTCGTTGACGCAGCCGCCGCTCGGGATCACGAAGGCGACCGCCCCGGGGGTGATCGCGTCTGGGCATGGCGTCAGCGCTCGGCCGACCGTCTGGCAAGCGTTCTCGTTGGCCCGATCGCCGAACGGAGGCGCGGCGCGGTTCGCATTCTCGTTGGGCAGGTTGCTCCTCAGGGGAGCGGTCTCGCCAGAAGGCGGACAGGAGAGGTAGAACCCTGGCGCCACGCCGCAGTTGGGGTTGAAGCCCAGCCCGAGTAGGCTCGCATTGAATATGGCGGTCTCGTTGCCTAGGCTGCAGCCTGTCCCGGAGTAAACAGGGCAGCCGGCCGTGTTCTCGTTCTGCCCGGTTTCCTGTGGTACCGGTCCCGGAGTCGCCGGCGGGACGGTGATGCTCCCCGCCAGGCCGAACGGTCCCGAGCATCCGCTGGTGGGGGGAGCGGCGTACACGTTGTATGAGGTCGCCCCGGGAACATTGCTGACCTGGATCTGAATGACCTGGAAGTCGCCGACAACGACCGTGTGGCAGAACGATGGCGCGCTCTCGCGCGTGTACGAGACGCCGTTGTAAGTGTCCGTCCGCACAGACGTCAGCACGATGCCCCAGGTGCCTTCGCGCGTGATGATCGGAGACCCGCCAATCCCGCTGGCCTGGAATGCGCCGGCGCAGTTGCCATCGGTGTTCCAGAGCTGGTGCCCGTCGCGCACGGTGGTGTTGTTGTAGACGGGCTCGTCCGGTGGCCGAAGCTCGTTGGACACGTAGGCGCCGTTGTTGGTGTACCCGTGCAGCCACTGATAGACCCCCGCGGCGAGGAAATAGCAACGACCGGGGACGAATGCCGGACCCGGATCCGCCGCGTACGTGCCGGGCTGGATCACCGCGGGGTTGCCCGGCGCGCCCATCGAGCTTCCCGTCACGGCCGGCTGTGGGTAGTTCGGATCAACGAAGTTGTAGCCCGACTTCGTGCGGCCGGCGATGTCCGGAAATGTGCACGGGATCGGATTGCCGCTTGGATAGCAGAACGTGGTGACGCCCGGAACCGATGACTGGCAGCGGGCGTAGACATCACCCACGACCTGCGCCGAACCGGCGATCGAGATCGCACCGCTGGACACCATGTCGCCGACGACTTCCAGCGTGCCGCCCGTGGTCGTGGTGATCGCGCTGCCCGGCATGCCTCCACACCCCGCCTGGCTCAGGGCGGCGATCGTGGGCGTGTACAGGAGGTTGTTGACTCCCCCCGACCCGGTCGCGGAGAGGCGGGGCGTGGTCCCGTTGGTGAGGATGCGGGCGAACTGGAGCACCAGCGACCGGGAGGCGGCGATCGTGAACTGGGTGCCGGCGGGGCCGAGCGCCGTCACCACCTGGGTGAGCACGGTCCCGTCGGAGTAGTTGCAGGTGATGGTCCGCGGGTTGTGGGTCGCGTCCGGCGCCAAATATCCGGAGCATGACGTCGGGCCGCTGTAGAGCCGGGCGTTGGCGTCGAAGATCGCCGTCGCCGCCGCTTCCGCCGACGAGTAGAGGCCCGTTTGCTGGAGATTGTCTCCAGCGGCAAGCGCAGCGGCGTCCACGGCGGCCTGGAGGTCGCGGCGCAGCGCGTAGGCGCGCGACCCGTCGATGGCGAGCGCGGCCATGCCCACCACGACCGCGAGCATGATGGCGATGAGGACGATGGCCTGCCCTTGCTGTTTTCTCATCAGTATTCGGTCTTGTAGATGGCCGTAGCAGTCATAACGATGTGATTGGCCGTGGCCTGCGCTATCACCGGGGTGATCAGGACGAGGTTGAAACGGATCGTCACCTGGAGGGAGGCGTTGCCCGCGGCGGGATTGGTGGCGCTGCATGAGCCGGTCGCAGCGGCCGAATACTCGCCGCCAGGCGCGTTCATGGGCGGGTTGACCTCGATGCCAGACGGCGGAGTAGGCTCGGTCACGTAGACCCAGGCGGTGTTGGCGGGGGGTGTCGCGCCGCTGATCGGGCCTTGCGGGCACGGCTCCGAAGCCTGGATGCCCGCCAGCTGCCCCACGACGGTGGCCAACACGTCTGCATTGGTGGGCAGGCGGTCAGGCGCCTGCACCGCCGTCCGAGCCCCTTCTCGAGCGGCGTGGCCCAACGTGTCGTAGTAGAAGACCGCCCGCCCGATGTCGAGGATGCCGAAGAGCAGCAGCAAGAGCACCGGCGAGATGAGGGCGAACTCGATCAGCGCCTGGGAGCGCTGGCCCGAGAGTTCGGGCAGGCGGGACCTCACGGACCCTGCACCGTGATGTGCTCGTTGGCGGCCAGGTGGAACGTGCCGAACTGGGCGCTGATCAAAGGGGTCAGCGGCCCATATGAATAGAGCACGATCACGTTCAGGTCCTGCTGGCTCTGGTTGTTGGGAGGGGCGGTGATGTCGAGCCCGGCAGTGTTGTCGTAGCAGATGTACAGCCACACGGCGTTGGGCCCCGCGGGGTAGGCGGAGTTGGCGTAGGGCGGGTTGTGGTAGGCGTTGCCGTCGGTCGGGTTCGGGCAGGTGGTGCCCGGGTTCTTGAGGGTTGAGGCCGGGAGCGAGCTCGCCGTCAGGACGGCGTCCACCACCCCCTTGATCTGGGCGTCAGTCAGGTACGTGTGCGCCGCGTTGGGGTAATCGAACCAGGCTCCGTGGCGGGCTCCCTCGCGGGCCGCGCTCGACAGGACCTCCGACACGGAAACGGCTCGGCCGATGTCGATCAGCCCGCCGATGATCAGCATCAAGACCACTGAAGACAGGGCAAACTCCACCATCGACTGCCCGGATTGCCGTTTCCGGGCTGGACGCGAAGCGGGGCTTAACTGTGACGGCACCGCGGATATCTTGCCTATGATGGGTCGGCCTTGAGCACTTTTAGAGCCCTGACTTCCAGGCGCCCGTTCACCCTCCTCGGCATCGTCCTGGCTCTGCTGGTGATCGGGGCCTTCGTGCTGGTGGCCCTGAACGCCGGTAGCTCGAGCAACGTCCCGTTCCAATCCGTGGTCGTGGCCAACGCGGACTTGAAGCCCCGGCTGCCCATCGACGCCGCCTCGCTCGCCATCAAGAGGATCCCCGTAGCCTCCAACTACCCACAGGTCTTCTTCACCAAGATCACCGACGTCCAGGGCATGATCCCCTTGGTAACGATCCTGTCAGGGGAAGCGATCACGTCCAACGTGGTCGTCCAGGCGAGCCAGGCGCTGGGATCACAGTCGGAGTACCTGCCCATCCCCTCGGGCTTCGTGGCCTTGACGATCCCTACGAGCGAGCAGCAGGGAGTGGCCGGCTACATCCAGCCGGGCGATTACATCTCGGTGATCGCGACGGTCCAGACAAGCGGCAAGGTTGCGTCGATGACGATCTTCACCAACATGCACGTCATCCGTGTCGGCGCGAATGGATCGAGCGCCTCGGCGGGCGCCACCAGCCTGACCGTGGTCGTGACCCAATGCCAGGCCGAAATCATCGCGTGGTTCCAGCAGTACGCCTCGATGAAGTATTCGCTCGAGTCGTTCCACGACTATCTGTCACCTGACAACCAGGCCAAGGATCCGGGTTGCCCCAGCATCGACTCGGCCAAAGGCGTCACGCTGCAGACGATCCAGAAGGCCTACCCGACGCTCTTCTAGAGAACGATGGACCTCACCAGCCTGTTGGCCGTCGCGGTGCCTATGGCGGCGGCCATCGCCGTGTTCTTCTGGAGCCTCGATCGCATTCGCAAGGAGCGCACGCGCGCTGACGACATCCAGCCCGCCCCCCGGGCGACGCCAAGGGAGCTCGTAGAAAGGCTGCTCCGCCCGGCGGCCGACAACCTGAGCTTGAGGCGAAGCGTCCGCGGCCGTCCCACATTGACCGAAGACCTCGCGCGCGCCGGGCTCAACATCACGCCGGCCGAGTACCTGCTGGTCCGCATCGGGACAGTGGCGCTGGGGGCGTTGATCGGCCTGTTCCGCTTCGGCATCTCCGTCGGTCCGATCGTGCTCGCCGCGGTGGGTTTCGTCATCCCGCCTCTGGTCGTCAACTACCTGCAGAGGCGCCGCCAGAACATGTTCAACGAGCAGCTGGGCGGAATGCTGCAGCTGCTGTCCAACTCCCTGAAGACCGGCTATGCGATCGATCGAGCACTCGAGACCGTTGCCACCAAGTCGCAGCCGCCGGTCTCCACCGAGTTCGAACGCGTGGCCACCGAGATCACGCTCGGCACCTCCGTGGAGGATGCGCTCAGCGCGCTGCTCCTGCGGATCAACAGCGCAGACCTCGAATTCATCGTCACCGCGATCCTTCTCCATACCCGAGTCGGAGGCAACCTTGCCGAGGTGCTCGATAACATCTCTGACACCCTCCGCGACCGCATCCAGACCAAGCGCGACATGAGCGTGCTCACGGCCCAGTCGAGAGCCTCCGCCACCATCATCACCGGCCTGCCGATTCTCCTCGGGCTTGGGCTGTACGTCTTCGTCCCGGGCTACTTCGCGCCGATGACGAGCACGTTCATCGGCTACGTCCTGCTCGGAGTTGCCGCGTTTCTGATCCTGATCGGCAACATCATCATCCGGCGCATGACCGCCCTCCAGGCGTGAGACTCTGATGTCCACCACATTCCTCATCGCGATCTCCGCCGGCGTCATCTGCGCAATAGTGGTCATCGCCTACTTCGTCGCGATCGACCAGACCAAGCCGGTCGCCGCCGCCAACGGCGCGTGGGCGCCGCCGCCAGTGCGCACGACGTGGATCAAGCAGCTCGAATCGCTGGCCCGGCCTCTGGCCTCGCGCATGCCGGCCCACGAAACCGCGCCGCTGCGCCAGAAGCTGAGCCGAGCGGGCGACCCCGGCGGCCTCACCCCGGCCGGGTTCCAGGCGGTTCGCTACGGAGTGGCGGCGCTGTTCGCCATCATCGGGCTGACCCTTGGGCTCTTGATCAGCCTGCCCATCCCCACGCTGGTGGTGGCCCCGGTCGCAGGCGCGGTCGCCGCCTTCGTCGGCTACTGGACCCCTCGGCTGTGGCTCGAACAGCGGATCTCACAGCGGCGCCACCAGATCGAGCGCTCGCTTGCGGAGGCCACCGACCTGCTGACCCTCGTCGTCGAGTCGGGGATGAGCCTCGACGAAGGCCTCCTCAGCATCACCGAACGGTTCCACAACGCGCTCGGCGATGAGATCGGCAAGGTGCTCCGGGAGATAAGGCTCGGCCGGCCTCGCATGGCCGCGCTGGAGCACATGGCCGAGACGACCGGTGTTTCCGACCTTCACCACCTCATCGAATCGATCGTGCAGTCAGACCAGATGGGCGTTCCCATCGCGCGACTCCTGAGGGTGCAGGCGATGGAGATGCGCCGCCGCCAGCGCCAGACCGCCCAGGAGCGGGCGGCATCGGCTTCGTCGCGGATGGTGTTTCCGATGGTGGGCTGCATCTTCCCGGTGCTGTGGATCGTGCTTCTCGGCCCGGCCATCATCCAGATCCTGAGAAGTCTTCACTAGACCGGACCGGGATTCGGCCGACCTAGATGATCTGGCTGTAGCGGTCGAAAACTTCCCGCAAATCGGACGGCGGCTCCACCCGATGTTTCTTCATCGTTTCGAACAAGCTCAGGATGTGCCGCACACCCGCCAGCGTGACGCCCTTCTCACGGGTCAGGTGCTGGATGACCTGGACCTTGCTGATGTCGCGCTGCGAGTAGCGGCGCCGGTTGGTCGAGGTGCGGTAAGGCTCGATGAGGCCGGCGTCCTCATACAGCATGAGCGTGCGCGGATGGGTCTCCAGGATCTCCGCCGCCACGCTGATCGTGTACAGCGGCTTGTCGAGGTCGCCGAACGACTGTTGGGGGCCGCGGGAGCTTCCTCGACCGCTCACCGGGTGCGCCATGGCCCACCAATCCTAGGCCGCTAGCCCGCCTTTCTACGCCGCTTATCCGCCCGACCCCAGAGACTTTCGAGGTCGTAATACGAGCGCTCGCCGGGAAGGAAGACGTGCGCGAGCACGGAGTCGAAGTCGAGCAGGATCCAGGTGGCATCGTCATATCCGTCCACCGCTATCGGCCTGAGCTGCCGGTCCTTGGCCGCATCGACCATGCCGTCGGCGATGGCCCGCACCTGACGGTCGGTCTCTCCCTCACAGACTACGAAGTAGTCGGCGATCGAGGTCTTGTCGCGGACATCGATGACGACGGCGTCCCACGCCTTCTTGTCGACCGCCGCGCTGCGCAGCAGCTTCGCCAGCTGCAGGGGCGTCGGTCCACGCGAGATCCGGGGCAATTTATTCAGCGTACAGGTGATGCGTGGCGATGTACCGGTCGACCGCCGCCGCCACCTTGCCCTCGATTGATCGCCCGTGCTTGATGTCGTCCCGGATCGCACTGGCCGAGACGTTGGGCGTGCGTTCGAGGCACAGGATCACCCGGCCGCCGCCGAGGCCGGCCGCCTCGAGGTCGGCCGGCTGCGGCGACGCGCTGCCGGGGCGCGCGACCACCACTACCGTCGCCAGCTTTCGAACCTGATCGGGCTCGTGCCATGTGCCGAACAGCCGGGCGGCGTCCCACCCCAGGATGAGGAACAGGTCTGCCCGTGGATCGAGCGCATGCAGGTCGCGAAGCGTGTCGGATGTGAACGACATGCCAGGGCGCCGCAATTCAAGGTCCGAAACGGTGAAGCGCCCATCCCCAGCGGTGGCCAGGCGGGTCATCTCGAGCCGGTGTTCCGGAGTCGCTGCGGCGGCGGGCCGATGGGGCGGCTGCCCGCTGGGCATGAAGACGACCCTGTCGAGGCGCGCGCACTCGATCGCCGCCACCGCAGCGGCAAGGTGCCCGACGTGGACGGGGTCGAACGTCCCGCCGAGCACGCCGGTGCGTCCATCCGTCGAGCTCAAGGCTGGTACTCAAATTCGATGCCGCCGATCCGAACCGTGTCCCCGGGCTCGACCCCGGCCCCCTCGAGAGCCTCGTTGACGCCGAGGCGGTCGAGCTCGGTCTGGAAGCGTTCGAGCGAACCCTCGGAGTCGAGGTTGGTGTGCTCGACGAGGTGTTCGACCCGCCCACCCTGAACCTCGAACCCCCAGGCCTTGCGTTCGACCATGAGGTTGGGGCCCGTCACCGGCAGCTTGATCCTCGCCGGCCGGGCCGGCGTCCTCGGCTCCGGGGCGCTTGCGATCGCGCTCACCATTGCATCCGTGAGCTCGGGCAAGCCGGCTCCGGTCAACGCGGAAACGAAGAGGACACCCTTGCGCCGCGAACGCTTGCGAAGTTCCTGAGTCTCCTTCAGGTCCAGCTTGTTGACGACTGTGATGTGTGGACGGCTCGCAAGCTCAGGCGAGAAGCTCTCGACCTCCGCCATCACCGACGCCACGTCCTTCCATGGATCGGCCGACGAGCCATCCACGACATAGACGAGCACGCGCGTGCGTTCCGCATGGCGCAGGAAGCGGTGTCCCAAACCGGCCCCCCGCGACGCGCCTTCCACCAGTCCGGGGATTTCGGCGATCACGAAACGGCCGCCCGCGGATTCGGCCACGCCGAGCGCGGGATCGAGCGTGGTGAATGGGTAATTCGCCACCTGAGGCCGCGCCGCAGTCAGCGCGGACAGCAGTGACGACTTGCCGGCATTGGGGGCTCCCACCAGGCCCACGTCAGCGATCAGCTTCAGGTCGAGGGTGACCGCCAGCTCCTCGCCTTTCAACCCAGGCTCGGAATAGTCGGGCGCGCGACGCCGCGAGCTCTTGAAGTGCACGTTGCCGCGACCGCCGGCTCCGCCCCGCGCCACCACTGTCGTGGCGCCGGGGTGAGCGAGGTCGGCGATCAACCCACCTTCAGGGTCGAGCACCAGCGTGCCGACCGGCACCTCGAGCTCGAGGTCCGCTCCTGTTCGGCCTGTCTTGCGTCCGCCCGCTCCATCCGCGCCGGGCTCGGCCTGCCAGCGCGACCGGCGTTTGTAAAGGGACAGGTCGGTGAGCTGGGTGGTCGCTTTCAGAACGATCGATCCGCCGTGGCCGCCGTCGCCGCCATCCGGGCCGCCACGGGGAACGAAGGGTTCGTGGCGGAAGGACGATGAGCCCCGGCCGCCATGCCCGGCGCGCAGGACCACCCGCGCCGAGTCGACGAACGCCCGTCGCTTGCTGCTACTGCGCGACGATGCTGACGCGCCGGCCGTCCTTGCCCACCCGCTCGTATCGAACCTGCCCCGGCACGAGTGCGAACAGGGTGTGGTCGCGGCCCAGCCCGACGCCGGTGCCAGGGGCAATCCGGGTCCCACGCTGGCGGACGAGGATCGCACCTGCATCGACCGCCTGCCCGGCGTAGATCTTCACGCCCAGCATCTGCGGGTTGGAATCGCGTCCGTTCCGAGAGGAGCCGCCGCCTTTCTTGTGTGCCATCTGCCTATTTAGTGTCCTGCTTCTTGCGGGCAGCGCGCTTCGGCTTCTCCGCCGGTGCGTCTGTCTCCAACTCTGCCTTCGTCTCCGTCTCAGCCTCGGCGACGACCTCGGCCTTCGCCTCGGGGACCTTGGCGCCGCGCTTCGAAGACGCCTTGCGCTTCGAAGGCTTGGCCTCGGTCTCGGTCTCGACTTCCGTGCCGGTCGCGACGGTCAGCCCGCCGACCGCGAGGATCTCGAGGGCCGTGTAGTCGGCCCGGCCGCCGCGATGCACGCGCACTCGCTTCTTCGACTTGTACCGGAGCGTCTCGATCCGCGGGCCGCGGCTGTGTGCCAGCACTTTCGCGTCCACAACCATGCCGGAGATCGCGGGCGCGCCGACGTTGATGTCGGAGCCGTCGCGGACGAGCAGCACGCGATCCAGCTTCACCGACGAGCCGGGCTCGGCGGCGAGGCGGTCGACCAGGACCTTGTCTCCCGGCGCTACGCGGTACTGCTTGCCGCCGCTGACGATGACGGCCGACAGCGATGCATCAGGCTTGGGCACGAAGGGTGATATTACCGGAGAGGAGGGGTCGCGGTTGCACCAGCAGCGGGCGCCGGAGCATCACCGACTGGACCATTCCCAGGGCGGCCAGGGTGGTCACAGTCGCCGAGCCGCCGTACGAGATCAGGGGCAGGGAGATGCCCGCTATCGGCAGCAGGCCGATGTTCATGCCGACGTTCTCGACCACCTGGGTCAAGATCATCACGAACACGCCCCCGGCAATCAGAGCTCCGAAGCGGTCCGGAGCCACCGCCGCCGAACGCAGCAGCCTGATCAGCAGGGTTCCGAACATCGCCAGCAGCAGCAGCGAGCCGAGCAGCCCGAACTGCTCCGCGAAGACGGCGAATACGAAGTCGGTGGCCCGCTCGGGAACAAATCCCAGCGCGCCCTGCAGTCCGTGGAGCCAGCCTTGCCCGAAGAGCCCGCCGGCGCCCACGGCGATGCGGGCCTGCAGCAGGTTGTACCCCGCCCCGAGCGGGTCTGAGCCCGGGTTGAGGAAGATTTCGAGACGGCGCCGCTGATAGCCGTGCAGGAGATGGGGCAACAGAGGCGCGACCACCACTGCGCAGGCTGCCAGGGCGCCGAGCTGCACCATGCGCGCGCCCGCCAGGAACAGCATCCCCACCAGCACGGCGACGACCACGATCGTCGTGCCGAGGTCCGGCTGGGTCAGGATCAGGGCGGCGACCGGCGCGACCAGGGCGAGCGCGCCCACGAATCCTCGCCATGAAGGGCTCGCCAGACGGCTGAGAAATGCCGCCAGGACCACCACCAGCATGAGCTTGGACAGCTCCGACGGCTGCAGAGGGAAACCACCGATCGACAGCCACCGCTGCGCGCCGAGCGCCGTATGGCCGATGAGGCGGACGGCCAGGAGCAGGCCCAGCATCGCGACATACAGCCAGGGAGCCATGCTGGAGAACCGGCGGTAGTCGAAAGCCGTCGCGGCCGCGTACGCGGCGGCGCCGAGAACCACCCACACCAGCTGCCGCACCCAATCCGCGTGCGCGCTGTACACAGTCATCAAGCCCAGCACCACGAGCATTCCCGCCAGCATCGGCTGGAGGTGGTCGAGCCTCTGCCATGGGGTCGGCCTCATGCCGGTGGCACGGGAGTCACGGCGCGGATCGCGGCGTGATTGTTCAGGTTGAACTGCATGATGTCGACGCCGATGGGCGCTGCCTCGACTTCGGACAGCTCGCCGCCCTCGACGAAAACCGACATCGCGATGTCCGGCTGCGCAAAAGGTGCGAAGAACACGAACCACGCATGCGTCGGGGTATTGAGCCCGCTCCCGCCCCACTGCGCGGTGCCCGTCTTGCCGCCTCCGTCCGCCGGCACACCGGCGGCGCGGAACCAGTAGTTCATGTTGTATGGCCGGTTGATCTCCTCGCGCATGCCCTCCCGCACCGCCTGCAGGTTGTCCGCCGACGCGGGCACCGTGCCGAGCACACGACGCTGCTGGGTTGCCGTCTCGCGTCCCGATGCGTCGCGAACCAGATGGACGAGCGTGGGCTCCAGCACGAGGCCACCATTGGCAAGTGCGGCCACGTAAACGGCCTGGTTGAGTGGTGTCGTCAGCAGCGCAGATTGGCCGATGCCGAAGGTGATCGTGTCGCCCACCGTCCAGCGACACGAGTCCGAGTTGAGGTCGGGGACGCCGCACGTCAGCTGCTTCCAGATGCGATCGGGCACAAGTCCCGCCTGCACGCCCGGCATCTCCAGGTCCTTGGCCGACCCGAAGCCGAACGCGCGAGCGTAGCGCGCGAGCGTGACGTCGCCGACCATGGCCGCGACCTGGTAGAAGAACGTGTCGCACGACACGGCCAGCGCCTTGGCGACGTTCATGTAGCCGAGGTTGTAGGTCGCCCAGTTGTGATACACCCACCCGCCGTAGTTGAGATAGGCCGGGCAGCCGAGCATCGTCTGCGGCGTGATCTTGCCCTCTTGCAGGCCGGCGATCGCGGTGACCATCTTGAAGGTCGACCCGGGCGCGTACTGGCCCGCGATGGCGCGGTTGAGCAGCGGCCGGTCAGGGTTGGCAAGCAGGCCGTTGTACGCCGCCTGCGAGATCCCGTGGGTGAAGAGGTTCGTGTTGTAGCCAGGCAGGCTGACCAGGGCGAGCACCTCGCCTGACTGCGGGTCGATCACTACCGACGCGCCCGCGGTCTTGCCATCGCGACTCAGGCCGGCGGCCAGTGCCCCCAGCGTGGCCTTCTGCAGCGACGCATCGATGGTCAGATAGACGTCGTGCCCTGCTACCGGAGGCTGCATGGCAATGGTCCTCACGATCTGGCCACGCGCATCGACCACGACATCAGCCCACCCGTCGGCGCCGCGAAGGACTGATTCCAGGCCCGCTTCCACTCCGACCTTGCCCACGACCTCGTCAGGCTGGTAGCCGAGTGGGCTGAGCCGTTCGAGGTCTGCCTCGTCGAGAGGGCCGACATACCCAACGACGTGCCCGAACGTCAGCGGATCGATGTACGTGCGGACCGCATGGTGTGCGATCGAGGCGCCTGGCAGGTCCGGTAGCCGCTCGTTGACGGCGAGGACCTGTGACTCGGTGAGGTCCGAGCCCGTGCGCGTGGGAGTGAATGGATCGGCGACCGCGAGCGAGGCTTCCAGCCGGTCCTCCGGCTGCCCGACCAGCCCCGCGAGGGTGGCGAGCTCCGTGGTGCGCAGTCTTGCATCGACGGGCAGATCCGCGGGCTCGACCTGAAGGTTCCAGACGGGCGTGTTCTGCACCAGGGCCACGCCATGGCGGTCGTAGATGATCCCGCGGTCGGCTTCGATGACGGCGCGATGAACGGTGTTGGCGCGCGCGAGCGCCGCCAGGTTCGATGAGTCGTAGACCTGGAGCTGGGCGAGCTTGAGCGTCAGCACTCCGATCATCAGGACGAGGAAGCCGGCCGCGACGACCATCCTGGCCGACCAGCGCGGTTGGGGAGCGATGCCTCCCAGCTCGATCCACCGGCCGATGCCCCATCGAGGCTCGATCACGAAGCGGTCTGCTCCCAGTGAAGGCTTCCGGTCACCCGTCGCAGGGCCGTCAGCGCCGGCGGCATCAGCACCGCGTTGTAAAGACATGCTGCGAAGGTGAGCTGGAGCGCGGTGCGAAACGGTGGGATGGGCAAGCCGAGCGCGTCATCCGTACCGATCAGCACAAGCGAATAAAGGATGGTGCTCATGGCCACGGCGGCCGCGGGATGGAACGGGCTCTCGCGGTCGAGGTTGCGCGCCCAGAAACCCGTCGCGTACGCGCCCGCAAGCAGCGCCAGAGAGTGCGGGCCAAGCGGTCCAGGCGCGTTGAGGTCGAGCAGGATGCCGCCCGCGCACGCCCAGAGCAGCCCGGCACCAACGCCCTGAGTCCACGTCAGCCCTATCACAGCGATCAGGACCAGGTTGGCAAATACGCCGGCGACCACCAGCTGAGAGGCCCATGTGACCTGGATCAGGGCCGCGGCGACCAGCAGGAGCAGGCCGGCCACGGTTTTCATGACGGGAGGAAGTCCGTGACCACGATGACCAGGCTCAGCGTCGCGGGATTGTTGACCCAATCGACGAGAGCCGCGTCGACGGTGGCGGCATCGCTGTGCGTGACGTTCACGACCACGCCCACCACCAGGCCGCGCGGATACCCACCGCCGATGCCGCTGGTGATCGCCCATTCGCCTTTGGCGGGGGCGGCCCCAACCCGGTGCTGGATCTGAACTTGCAGTGCGCCCGGGCCACCGATGACGGTGCCCTGGAGCCCTGATCCCGAGAGAAACACGTTCGCGCGGCTCTGCGGGTCGGCCAGCGTCTGCACGATCGCGCCGTGCGGTCCAGTTTCGCGCACGCGGCCGACGAGTCCGGCCCCGCTCACCACGATCATTCCGGCCTGCACGCCGTCATCGCTCCCACGGTCGATCTGCAGCGTGCGGCTGAATGCATCGGGACCCCGGCCGACCACCTGCGTGACGACAGTCTTATGCCCGAACGATCGCTGGAAGTTGAGTGCCTGGCGCAGCTCGTTGTTGTCGTATGCCGCCGCGTCGAGCTCGGCGAGCCTGCGCTTCAGGTCCTGGTTCTCGGCGGTCAGCTTTTGGTTCTGGTCGCGGAGGCTCGCGATGTCGCCGAAGATCGCCGTGGCGCGCTCGACGGTGGCGGCCAGCGACATCATTTGCGCCTCGACCGGGGTGAGCGCGCTCTTCGCCGTACCCCGAAATCCCGCCGCCCACGACTGCTGCGACAGCACCGCCACCCCGAGCATGGCGGCGGCCAGCACCAGAAAGCGACCCGTCGAGCGCGGGCGGGCCCTGGTTTCCATCTGTGAGTCCTACGTGCGGAGGGCTCGAGCGCGCCGCGTGCGCAAGAGCACCCGGTTCAAAGTGTCGATCTCTTCGAGAACGATGCCGGCGCCGCGCACGACGCACGTGAGCGGGTCTTCGGCTACCCGCACTGGCATAAGGGTTTCGTGCGCCAGGAGCTGATCCAGGCCGGCGAGCATCCCGCCTCCGCCGCAGACGACGATTCCGCGCTCGATGATGTCCTCGATCAACTCAGGCGGGGTCGCGTCGAGAGTCGAGCGGACGGCCCGAACGATGTCGACGAGCACACCGCTGAGCGCATCGCGCACATGGGCGGTGCTCATCTCCACCGTTTTCGGAAGGCCGGTGATGAGATCTCGCCCGCGCACTACGAACGACCGCTCCTCCGCCATCGGAAAAGCTGAGCCCATCGCGATCTTGATGTCCTCGGCGGTGCGCTCGCCGATGAGCAGCCCCATGTGCCGGCGCACGTACTGGACGATCGCCTCGTCCATCTCGTCGCCGCCGACTCGCGCCGAGGTCGCCGCCACCACGCCGCCCAGTGAAATGACAGCGACCTCGGTCGTGCCGCCTCCGATATCGACCACCATCGAACCCGCGGCGGACTGGACCGGAAGCCCGGCGCCGATGGCGGCCGCCATCGGCTCCTCGATCAGGTGGGCCTCGCGCGCGCCGGCCATCGTGGCCACGTCGGTGACGGCGCGCTTCTCGACCTCGGTGACCCCGGAGGGGATCCCGATGACGACCCGCGGATGACTGACATGCCACGCTCGGTTGTGGGCGCGTGCGATGAAGTGCCTGATCATCTGCTCCGTGTGATCGAAGTCGGCGATCACGCCGTCTCGCATCGGACGCATCGCGACTATGTCGGCCGGGGTGCGCCCGAGCATGCGCCGGGCTTCGGCGCCCACGCTGAGCACCTGGCCGGTGCGTTTGCTCACCGCGACGACGGAGGGCTCATTGAGGACGATGCCGCGCCCGCGGACGTGAACGAGCGTATTGGCGGTCCCGAGGTCGATGCCGACATCGGCAGACCAGATCCCCAACAAGGAGGTCAACAGGTTCAAGGCGCGTGGAAATCGTTATGCAATGAGCGGGACGGAGGGGATCATACACCCCGTAGGGGTACTTTCTACATGCTCACCCCATAGGTAGTGTGTTAGTGCCCTGCAACATGGCGGTCACCGGAGAAACAGCGAAGTCAGCACCACGAGTCCCAGGACCAGTCCGGCGAAGGGCGCGATCGCCTTTCGGTAGACACCACGAGCCGGCTCCGCTCCACGCCGGCCCAGATACCAACCTGCGAGCACGCAGAACGCGCCCACAGCCAGGCTCAGTCCCAGGAATCGAGCGACGCCAGGCGGATCTGGCGTCGCCGGCGGAAAGTAGAGCGTCGCAAACAGACCGCAGTACGGCCACCAGCACAGCACGCGCATCGCGTCGAGGCGCAGGCGGGCACGCCTCTCTCCAGGCCTCGGCAGTGGCCAGAGCTTGAGCAGCGCCGGCAGGCAAAGCAGGTACAGGGCTCCGCTGGCGACCTTGAGCGGAAGCAGCGATGGGACCAGCACGGCGCCGAGCACCTGGGGACGCAGGCTTTGCGGCTCGACCGCCGGACCGAGCACGGCGACGAGCCAGCAGCATTGAACGATGAGGAGCAACCCCGGTTCGCTGAACAGCTCGATGCCGAGCGCAAGCTCGGCCCAGGCGGTAAGCCCCAGGGCGATCGCGGCCACGATCAGGTTCCGCTCGTCTGAAGCGACTGGGTTGAACGGAGCGGAGAGTTGAACGGACGCGAGCATCGCCGCAAGGGCGACGGTGGCCAGCACCGCCGAGGGTCGGTGCCACGGAACTTCGGGCGGCACCCAGCGCTTCTCCGAGACGCGCACCCAGATGCTTTCGGCGGCGCTGCCGAAAACGACCATGGTGACGAGCCCGGGATACAGGAGCACGGCCGCGATGTGGGTGGCAAGCTGCGCCAGGAATTGGGTCATAGTCCGGCGAGGGAAAGGATCGGCTGCGGATAGAGCCCGATCGCGACGCTGAGCGCAAGCGCGATCCCGGCCCCGACCGCCTGTCGCCCCTTCGGAAGCCCGAGGCTTCGGCCGAGTCGCAGCGACGGCGGCAGCCAGAGCAGTAGCCCGATCGCTATCACAAGGGCAAGCGGCCAGTAGAGCTGCGTGGCCCCGCGCAACAACAGGACCCTGGCCGCGAATCCCGCGAACGGCGCGGAGCCCGCCAGCATCGCCGCCCCCAGCAGGTTGATGGGCCTGTCGGTCTGAACCTTCTCGCGCACTGATTGACGCGACCACAGATACAGCGGCAGGCGGCTGAGAAGGATGCCGTACATCACGAGCAAGGCCGCAGCCTGCCCGTCGGCCACCTGCACGCCGAATGCGCACAGCACCAGACCCCAGTCCGCCATGAACGAGAAATGCCAGGCCGACGCGCCCTTCTCGGAGAACCAGGAGGCAAGGCTTCCCCACAGGATGTTGAGAAGACCCAGTCCGACCAGCATGGCGCCGAAGGCCGCGGCGGCCGAGGGGATGAGGTCCCTCGCGCGTATGACGATTTCGAGGCCGAGGATCGGTCCGATGAATGCGATCCAGGCTATGGGCGACGCCGCCGTCACCTCGTCGGGATCGAACTCGTGGATGTACGGCAGCAGGCCCACCGCCGCCGCCAGGCCCGCGACCAATCCGACAGCGGCGAACGTGGCGAGTATCGGCGCCCCCTCGCTTCGCGCGAAGACCAGGCCCGCTCCGAGCAGCGCGACCGCGAGCGCCGGTGCGCGGAGGCGAGCCGCGAGCGAGCGCCGGCCGGCGACGACCGCCTGGAGCAGGGCGAGCGCAAGCGTCACGAGGATGACGAGGTCGAGGCTTGGAGCCATCGCGATGGCGGCCATACCGGCTATGCCGGCGAGTCCCCACGTCGACAAGACAGCGCGGTTTGCCCGCTGCGGGGGGAACGTGACCACCAGCGCGAGCGATGCGGCCGCGGCCAACAGGACCGCCAGGCTCATTGGTGAGATGGACAGGCCCAGGCCGAGCCGAATGGTGAGCAGCGCGCCGGTCGCGGGCAGCGCGACCGCGAGCTCAGGCTGCACGAGACTCCGCGGTCGGGAGCAGCAAGGCGCCGGCCGCAATGATCGCCCCGACCAGATAGGGCGCCAAACCTCCGCCGTTCGGCGCGAGCCCAGAGGCGCCGGCAAGGGCGAGGGCAAGGCCGGCGGCGGCGCTGAGCACGGCGACGCCGCCCTCACTTTGCAGTATTCGGCCGGCCATGAGACCGAGCACGGCCAGAGACGCAAACCGCAGCGCAGCGCCCGGCCCGGTCGTGACCGATGCGGCCACCCAGAGCGAGAGGATGCCCCCGACGACGGCCAGTATCAGTCGCGGCGTTGAGCCCGGTGGCATCAATCCCCATTCCTTCGGGCCCGCGCGCAGCAGCTGAAAAACGGAAACGGCCGCGCCCACGAGCAGGATGGCGCCCTCGAGCCAAAGGCCGGCAGTCCATGCCAGGGCCGCGAACCCGACGGCAACCAGGCCGACGCCGGCGGCCAGTCCCCGCCGGCCATCGGCCAGGACGATGACCGCGGCGCCGGCCCATGCCGCAAAGCCGGCGGCGGCAGTCACGACGGTCTCGGCAACAAAGTCGTCAGCGTGTGACCGCGAACGCCAGCGCGACCAGCGCCGCCAGCCACAGCAGAGGACCACCCCCGGTCGCGGCCGCCTCCAGCGCGCGGAGGTCGACCAGCGAGCGGTACTGATCCGGAATCGTGGCTGCCTGCAGCTGCTCGCGCATGCGGCCGAACAGCTCGGCCGCGGGCAGCGGGAACAACGCGGGGCGCGCCTGCACGCGCACCAAGGGAGGGCCCGCGCCGATGTACGCGACCACGGCGAGAAGCAGCACCGGTGTGAACAGCGCCAGCGCCGGCAGGACGGTCGAGACCGTCACGACCGACTCCACTCCGGCTGCCGGCACGCCGGTCACGGCGGGCATGACATCGTTCAGCGCAGGCATCGCCAGGATCTCCAGGACGAGGCCGAGGACTGGACCCGCGACCACCGTGCCGGCCGCCAGCCCCATGGCGAGCCGAGGCGCAGTCTCGCTCGTCGGGTGGCCGCGCCCGGCGGGCAGGCCGATGGCACGGGCCGCTGCGACGATCGACACGATCCACGTCGCGGCTCCCGCGATGCCGAGCAGGCCCAGCAGGTTGCCGGCCTCGAAAGTGGCCTCGAGACCGATCACACGCACCCCGAAGGCGAGTCCCGGCGGCAGGCCGGCGGCGGCTGCAATCGTGACCAGGGACGCGATGCCCGCTCGGTCGGGCAGAAGTGGAAGACACGCTGCCAGCGCTGCTGCGACCGCCAGCGTCGCCAGACCCGCGACCAGGCCGAGCGGCGTTCCGAGACTTATGCCCATGAGAGCGAAACCGCCCAGGCCGGGGATGACCTCGCCGAGGTACTCGCGACGAGTGGTCGCGGCCTGGGCGCGAGCAGCGGCGCCGAACGCGACCAGCACTCCGAGCGAGGCGAGCACCGCCTGCAACCAGAACTCCGGGTAGTGGCCGTCGCCCATGTCGTATGCCCGCACGAGCAGGTAGAAGCCCAGTGGATAAAGGGTCGCGACCGACATGCCGGCGGCGCGCAGCGCGGGCCGGCCCCACAGCTGAGGGACCCACCCACGCCACGGAAACAGACCCGAAGCCGTGAGCGCGGCCACGGCCAGCACGATGAAGATCGGTACCGTGAAGGCAGAGACGGGCACAGCGCCGTAGTCGGCGGTGCCACCTCGCACCTGGAGGATGGCCCCAACCCAGCTGAGCGCGAGCCATGCCGCGAGGAGCATGCCCCACGACGGGCGCGACGCTCGAGGGTCTTCGACATCGAGCTGGACCATGGCGAGTGTCGCCGCGGCACCCCCCGCCAGCGCGGTCAACAAGACGCCTCCCGCCTCCACCGCCAGCACCGCCGCCGCCAGGCCGAGAGCCGCCACCGTGCCCTCCTGCCACGCGCGCGGCTGCATTGTGAGCAGAACGGCCGCCGGCACCATCACCATCAACGCGAACGCAAACGCCACCCCATCGAGACGCAGATGCAGCGGGGCGCCGAACCCGAGCTGTCCGAGACTGATCTCCTGGGTGGCCCGCACCGGGGCCCAGAGGGCGATGAGGACCAGGATCGCTCCCCACGACCCGACTCCCAGCACGATGCGATCGATCTTCCAACCGGCCACCCCGCACAACGCGACAGCGCCGGCGGTGGCAATCGGAATGACTACGGGCGCAAGGAGGGCGATGGAGGGCATGCGCCCGCTAAATGTAGAGACTTACTCCAAGCGCTCGATGGCGGCCCTCAGCTCTTCCGCGCGGGCCTCTTGTTCCACGATCACCGCCTCCGGCGCCTTGGCGCGGAATTCGGGATTATCGAGCTTCCCCTGCACGCGGTCGAGCTCTGTCTGCAAATCGGCCCTCTTCTTGGCGATGACCGCGGGGTCGGCCGCCGCAGCAGTCGGGAACACGATACTGCCCTCGGTAAGGCCATAAGCCTTTCCCGGCGGCAGCTCGTCGACGACCGCCACCTTGCCGAGCACTGAAAGAGCCCGCATCCAGTCTGGCTCGGCGGGCTCGAACAGCTTCACCGCGCCGCCCTTCATGGGCGCGCCCGGCACGGTCTTGCGATATGAGCGGATCTCTTCAACGGCCTGCATCACGCTCTCGAATTCGAACTCGGCCTGTCCATCGCCATATTTGGTGAGGTCTGCCGGCCACCTTGTGCGCATGAGGAAATCGCCATGCCCCGGCATGCGGCTCCATAGCTCCTCGGTCACGAAGGGCATGAAAGGGTGCAGCAGGCGGAACAGGTTGTCGAGACAGAAAACAGCAATGCCCAGCGCCGCCGGATCGCCCTCGCGCAGACGATCCTTGGCTGCCTCGAGCCACCAATCGCAGAACTCGTTCCACGCAAACGAGTAGGCGGCGCTGATCGAGCCCTGGAAGGTGAACTCCTCGATGCCGCGGGTGATTTCCGTTGAGGCCGCGCCGAGTCGCGAAAGGATCCAGCGGTCTTCGATGACGTCCACGTCATCCGGCTCCGGCACAGGCGGCACGGCCTTTTCCGCAACGCTGCCGAGCACCAGGCGCGTTGCGTTCCACAGCTTGTTGCAGAACCGGCGATAGCCCTCGATTCGCGACTCGTCATAACGCACGTCCTGGCTCGACATGGCGACCGACGCACCCCACGCGCGCAGCGCATCGGCGCCGTACTTGTCGACCAGCCCGCGCGGGTCGATGCCGGTGCCGAGCGATTTCGACATCCGCCGCCCGTCCGCAGCCTGGACCTGGCAGTGAATCGCCACGTCCGAGAATGGCACCTCGCCCATGAACTCGAGGCCGGTCATGATCATCCGGCTGACCCAGAGAAAGATGATTTCTCGCGCCGTGCAGTTCATGTCGGTCGGATAGAAAGTTCGTAGATCCTCGGTCTCGTCGGGCCAGCCGAGCGTCGCGAACGGCCACAGCGCCGACGAGAACCACGTGTCGAGGACGTCTGCGTCCTGCTCCAACCGTGTGCCGTTGCATTGGGGACAATGCGATGGAGGATCGACGCTCGCGGTCATGTGCCCGTTCTCGCACTTGAAGACAGGTATGCGATGGCCAAGCCACAGCTGCCGGCTGATGTTCCAGTCCCGCAGCCCGCGCATCCAGTCGAGGTACATGCGCTCATAGCGCTCGGGGTGCCAGCGCACCTTGCCGGCCTCGCTGGCGGCCAGAGCCTTGTCGCGCATCTTGTCCATGCGCAGCCACCATTGCTCGCTGATGAGCGGTTCGATCACCGCGTCGCATCGGTCGCAGTGGCCGACCTCGTGCGTGTACGGCTCCTGCTTGACCATGAAGCCCTGCGCCTCGAGGTCGCGAACGACGAGCTTCCTCGCCTCGAGCGCGGGCAGGCCGTCATAAGGAAGACCGGGGACGTTCATCCGCCCGTCCGGATGCATGCCGTTGATCACCTCTAGCCCATGCCGCTGCCCGATCTCATAGTCCATGGGGTCGTGGCCGGGCGTGACCTTGAGCGCTCCGGTGCCGAAAGCCTTCTCCACCGCCTCGTCGGCGACGATCGGCAGCTTTCTTCCGACGAGCGGCAGGGTCGCCGTCTTGCCGGCGATCGATCGATAGCGCTCGTCGGTCGGGTTGACCGCCACCGCGGTGTCGGCGAGCATCGTCTCGGGCCGGACAGTCGCGATCACGACCTCGCCGCCGCCATCTATCGGATAGCGGATGTAGAAGAGCGTGTCGTGATGCTCCTGCCATTTCACCTCTAGATCCGAGATGGCCGACTGGTCGTGCGGGCACCAGTTGACGATGCGCGGGGCCCGATAGATCCAACCCCGGTCGTACAGGGCGACGAATGCGGCTGCGACCGACCGGACATATCGCTCGTCCATCGTGAACCGCAGGCGAGTCCAGTCCAGGGAAGCGCCGAGGACTCGGTACTGCTTGACGATGGTCGCGCCCACCGTCCGGTACCACTCGTCGACCAGCTCCGCGAACGCGTCCCGGCCGATCTCCTCCTTGCTCGTGCCCTCTTTGGCCAGCCGTTTCTCGATCACGTTCTGGGTCGCGATCGCCGCGTGGTCGGTGCCGGGGAGAAAGAGCACCTCGTAGCCGGTCATCCGTCGATACCGCGCCCAGATGTCCTGCACCGTGCCATTGAGCGCGTGTCCCATGTGCAGCTCGCCGGTCACGTTGGGAGGCGGGAGGCAGACCGTGTACTTCGGTTTCGAGCTCTTTGGGTTCGCGGTGAAAAGGCCCGCGCTTTCCCAGAGCGCGTACCAGCCGGCCTCCGTGGCCTCGTGGTCGTAGGACTTCGGCATCTCGGTCATGGGTTTGCTCATGTGGGCGTGGTTGGTCTAAGGGTGGGGGTCAAATGCGCCGGCGAGAGGTCGCTTAGCGCGACGCTGCCGGCGAGGCTACGGATACGCGCTCGGCTCGGCACATGGTGACCAAATCTTAGCGCTTAGCGCTTGTCCGTCTGTCGATCTCCGGCAGCGTCTGAGGCGCGGGTGGCGCCTGAGGCGCGCATCCCAGCCATGAAGAGGTTGGGCGCCACGGCCATCACCTTGATGCTGACGCGCAGCGGCAGCCGCACCACGTCGACCTCGGCCTTGTTCTTGGTGATGGCGGTAAGCACTGCATCGGCCACGCGTTCGGGCGTCACCTCGGCGACCATTGGATTGGCCTTGAGGCCGGTCTCGGCCCACATGCCCGCCTCGCTGACGAACGTGGGCGATATCGCCGACACCCCGACCCCGGTGCTCCAGAGCTCCTCGCGCAGGGCGAGGGCGAAGCCGCGGATCCCGAACTTGGTCGCGGTGTAAATCGTCAAACCAGGCGACGGCACCTTGCCCGCGACCGAAGCCATGAAGACCATGTGGCCTTGTTTCCGGGCGATCATCGCCGGCGCCAGTTCGCGGGCAAGCACGATGCCGGCTCGGAGGTTGACTGCTATCGCCCTGTCGAGGTGCTCGACCTTGAACGTCACCAGGCGCCCGCTCGCCGGCACGCCCGCGTTGGAGACGAGGACGTGCACCTCGCCCGCTTCTTTGGCGAGCCGCTCGGGCTCGCCCGGCTTCGACAGGTCGGCCACGACCACGCGAGCATCGCCGAGCTCCTTGGAGAGCTTGGTCAGCGCTTCTTCGTTGCGGGCGGAGAGCACGAACCGGGCACCTTCGCGATGCAGCCGCCGGGCGATGTAAGGTCCGAGTCCAGTCGAAGCGCCGGTGAGGAGGACGGTCTTGCCGCGCAGGTCTCGCACGGGCCCAATTATGAGAACGGGTTGGTTTAGGCCGACTCTCCAACCAGGCGGGCCGGGCCGTCGCCCTCTTCGCTGAGCTCGAACTCGGGCTCGAGGGCCTCGCGAATCGAACGCTCCGAGATGAGACAGCGCTTGATCTCGGGACGCGAGGGGATCTCGAACATGGAGTTGAGGAGCGCCTCCTCGATGATGGACTTGAGCGCGCGCGCTCCGGTGCCGCGCAAGAGCGCCAGCTCCGCTATCGCATCGAGACTTCCCTTCTGGAACACGAGCTCGACGTTGTCGAGCGTGAAGAACTTCTGGTACTGCTTGACGAGCGCGTTCTTCGGCTCGGTGAGGATGCGGACGATGTCCTGCTGGTCGAGATGGTGCAGGGTCACGATGATCGGCAGGCGTCCGATGAACTCGGGGATGAAGCCGTACTTCAGGAGGTCCTGAGGCTGCATGTGCTTCAGCGTTTCCGAGATCGCCTTGCGCTCGATCTTCGTGTGCGGGGCCCCGAATCCGATGGCGCGGCGGCCGATGCGCTGCTCGACGACCTTTTCCAGCCCGTCGAAAGCGCCGCCGCAGATGAAGAGGATGTTGGTGGTGTTGATCTGGATGAAATCCTGGTGCGGGTGCTTGCGCCCGCCCTGGGGCGGAACGTTGGCGACCGTGCCCTCGAGGATCTTCAGCAGCGCCTGCTGGACGCCCTCGCCGCTGACGTCTCGGGTGATCGACGGGTTGTCCGACTTGCGGGCGATCTTGTCGATCTCGTCGATGTAGATGATCCCGCGCTCGGCGCGGCTGATGTCGAAGTCGGCGGCCTGGATGAGGCGCAGCAAGATGTTCTCGACGTCTTCGCCCACATAGCCCGCCTCGGTGAGGCTGGTGGCGTCGGCGATCGCGAACGGGACGTCGAGGATCTTCGCCAGCGTCTGGGCGAGGTACGTCTTGCCGCAGCCGGTGGGTCCGACCAGCAGCACGTTCGACTTCGTCAGCTCCACGTCGCCGACCGACTTGGACGCGGAGATGCGCTTGTAGTGGTTGTAGACCTGAACCGACAGCACCTTCTTGGCGCGGTCCTGGCCGATCACGTACTGGTCGAGCGCGGCACAGATCGTCTTCGGGTTGGGGATGAAGCCTGTCTTCTGCTTCTTGGTGCCGGTGGACCGGTTGTCGTCCTCGAGGACCTCCTGGCAGAGGTCGATGCACTGGTCGCAGATGAAGACGCCCGGACCGGCGACCAGCTTGCGCACCTGGTCCTGTCCCTTGCCGCAGAAGCTGCATCGCGTGTAGCGGCGGCGATCTTCTCTTTCGTTCATAAGTCCCTATCTGTATCCATTACGAGGAAGCGGGCGCCGGCGGATTATGGCTCCACAGGATCTCATTGGCAAGGCTGATGCAGTCGCTGCAGATGAAAACGCCGGGCCCTGCAACGAGTCGCACCCCACCCTGACCCTGCGCCTTGCCGCAGAAGGAGCACTTCGGCTTGTGCCTTTTGACCTCGCCGCTCTTGCCCTTGCGCCGGAAGATCATGGGGTGGCGGCGACCTTCTCCTTCTCTTTTTCTTTTTCCTTTTCCTTGTCCTTTTCGCCGGGCTTGGTCGGCGTGAGGATGATGCCGTCGATCAAGCCATACTCCTTGGCCGCGTCCGACGTCAAGAAGTAATCGCGCTCGGTGTCCTGTGTGACCTTCTCCATCTTCTGGCCCGTGTGCTTGGCCAGGATCTGGTTGAGCTGTTCGCGCGTGCGCAGGATCTCCTTGGCGTGAATCTGAATGTCGCTGGCTTGCCCCTGCATGCCGCCCCAAGGCTGGTGGATGAGGATGTTGGCGTGCGGCAGGGCATAGCGCTGGCCGTGCGCGCCGCCCGCGAGCAGCACCGCGGCCATCGAGTAGGCCATGCCGATGCAGATTGTCGAAACAGGCGGCCGGATGTACTGCATGGTGTCGTAGATCGCCAGGCCTGCCGTGACGTTGCCGCCCGGGCTGTTGATGTAGAGGGCGATCTCCTTCTCAGGGTCCTCCGACTGCAGGAAGAGGAGCTGCGCCACCACCAGGTTTGCGACCTGGTCGTCGATGGGCGTCCCGATGAAGACGATGCGATCTTTCAGCAGTCGCGAGTAGATGTCGAAGGCGCGCTCGCCGCGCCCCGTGTTCTCGACCACCATCGGAACCAGGTAGCCGGTCGGGCGCTCTATGCGGTTCATGTCAGGCACCATCCCATTCTAGACAGCAGTCAGCGCCATTCCGTCAACTCTGAGCCGGGGTTCCCGTGCCGGCGATCTGGCCGAGCCGCTCCAGGACTCGCAGCCGGCGCAGCCTGGAGGCGAAGTAGCGGCGCGAGTTGGGCCCCCGCTTCAATTCGTCGAGGCGGCCCTTGAGCTCGTCGTCCTTGCTCGCCTGCTCCTCGATGAAGCGGTCCACCTCTTCATCGGAGGGCTCGATCTTGTCTCGCCTGGCGAACTCGTCCAGCACGAGGTCGACCTTGAGCCGCGCCTCCGCCTCCGGCCTCTCCTCCGCGATCCACATCTCTGGAGTCTTGCCGAGATACTCCAGGTAGCGATCGAGGCGAAGGCCCTGGCGGCTCAGGCTGCGTTCGAGCGAATCGAGGTGGCTGGCCAGCTCGCGCTCGACCAGCGTGTCGGGGACGTCCACTGCCGAAGCCTCGACCAGCGCCTTCACGACAGCCTGCTCTCGTGCCATCTGCGACAGCGCCTTGGCGGATTCTTCGAGCTCGTCGCGCACGGAGCTCCGGTATCCCTCGACGGTTTCCTGCTTGCCGCCGCTTAGCTGTTTGGCGAGCTCGTCGTCCAGGTCGGGCAGCACCTTCTCCTTGACTCCCTGGAGGGTGACGTTGATGGTCGCCTCTTTGCCGGCGAGCCTTGGCTCGGCATAGTCATCGGGAAACTTGACCGTGGCGGCTCGAGTCTCGCCCACCCTGGCGCCAGGGATCACGGCCAGAAGCTCGGGCAGCAACGACCCCTCCTTCAGCTGGACCTCCATGGCCTGCCGCGACTCAGAGGCAACGACGGCGCCGTCGATCTCGGTTTCGGCGTCGATCACCGCCACGTCGCCCACCCTGGCTTCACGCTCGACTGGGGTGATCTCCGCCATCGGCTCTCGGACGTCCTCGAGGCGGCGCTCGAGCATCTCGTCGGTGACCTCGACGGAGGGCGTGGCCACTTTCAAGGATGCGGGGTCGCCCAGCTTGACCTCCGGCATCACCGTGACCGTGGCCTTCAGCTGGGCGGGACGCCCGCGCTCCAGCTCGACCACCTCGACGTCCGGGTTGTCGATGGGCTCGATCGATTTCTCCTGGAGCGCCTGGCGGATGACCTCGGGCACGATCGCCTCGACCACTTCCTCGCGAATCGCGGCGGGACCGAGTCGCGCCTCGACCAGCGCGCGGGGCGCGCGGCCCGGCCGGAAACCTTCGAGCTTGGAGCGGGACGCGAGCCGGTTCAGGACTTTTTCGTACGTCGCATCAACCACCTCGGCCGGGACCTCGATGGTCATTCCCACCTGGCTCTTGGGCAGCTGTTCGGTCTTGACCGAGAGATTGGACGGCACCGGGCCGATTCTACGGCCCGTGCTTACGTCGGCTTGGGCGACGGCGAAGGTGTCGGGACCGGAGTTGGGCTCGCCAGCACGGGGCCGGTGCCCGGGTCCGGCGGCACGGTGATGTTGATCGGCGCCGGGGTCGGGCTGGGAGGGCTGTCGCCCGGGAGCCGCGAGATGCTCGTCGTGTCGCTGAGGTACCAACTGTTGTTGGGTCCGGCCACCACGTCCGCCGGCGCCGAGTACCAGCGGTCGCCGGGGTAGGGGCCGAGCACCGTCGCGAGGAACGAGTGAAACCCGGGCGTGGCGACGAAAACACCGTCTGAGCCATAGACCATCGTGTGGTGGATGTCCAGGATGTCACCGATCCAGATCGCGGCTGCCAGGTCGGGGGTGAAGCCGACGGTCGAAGCATCCTTGAAGTCGTCCGAGGTGCCGGTTTTCGCGGCCACGATGCGATCGTTGAAGTGGAGCGGGCTGCCAGGGCCGAAGATCAGAGAGCGGTTGTTGTCGTCCGACATGATCTGGGCCATGATGAAGGCGACTCCTGGGTCGATGGCCTGCCGCGCGCGCTGGTCGGGATGCGTTGTGTACAGCACCGCGCCCTTCGAGTCAGTCACCTGCAGGATGGCTTCCGGCGTGTGGTAGACGCCCATGTCGGCGAGGGTCGCCATGCCGCCGACGTGCTCGAGCAGGGTGATCGGGTAGCCACCGAGGGTCACGCTCGGTCCGTACTCATCCGCCGGCGCCTGCGTGTCGTAGCTGCCATCTCCGTTGATGTAGCGGGGCTGGACGCCGATGTTGCGCATGAACGCCAACACCGCCGGCACGCCGATCGAAAGCTCGACCTTGACGGCGCAGATGTTGAGCGAGTTGCCCATCGCCTTCTTCAGCGGCAGCACTCCATGGGATCTCTTGTCGTAGTTGTAGAAATCGGTTGTGCTGTACGCGTCCTTGTAAACGAGCGGGCTGGGGCCGTCGTACACCGGGGTGTCGACGGTCGCCGCGCGCGCGTTGATCACGGCGGCATACGTGTAGGGCTTGACAGACGAGCCCACGTTGCGCGGGGTCGTCGTCCAGTTGTACTGACCGCCGACGGCGTTGTAGTCGGGCGAGCCGACCATCACGATGATGTCGCCGGTCTTGGGATCCTCCGCGACCAGACCAGATGACAGCTGGCCATGGGGATCGCAAGACGGGGGCTCCAGGCAGTGCGCAAGGTTGGCCCTGACGACGTTCTCGCCAATCCGCTGCCATTCGTAGTTCAAAGTCGTCTTCACGTTCAGTTGCTCGAGGCCAGGCTTGAACCCCAGCTGCCGCAGCTCTTCGAGCACGTAGTCGACGAAGTGCGGGGCCAAGAAACTGTTGATCGGCGCGTGGTAATTGAGCTTCTCGGCCAGCGCCGCGTCCATCTGATCCTGGGTGATGTAGCCCTGGCGGAGCATCGCCTGCAGGACCTCGGTCTGGCGCAACCTGGCGGCGTCGGGGTGCAGCACCGGGTTCCATTCGGTCGGCGCCTGCGGCAGGCCGGCGAGCACGGCCGCCTGCGCGAGGTCGAGCTTGGAGGCTGGGACGTTGAAATAGTCCTGCGCGGCCGCCTCGACGCCGTAAGACTGTGAGCCGTAGAAGCTCTTGTTGAGGTAGAGCTCCATGATCTGGTCCTTGGAGTAAGCCTGGCTCAGCTCGAATGCCAAGGCCACCTCTTTGACCTTTCTGATGTACGTCTGGTCCGGGGTCAGGAACTGCTGCTTGGCGAGCTGCTGGGTGATCGTGCTGCCGCCCGCGACGATGTGGCCTGCGCGGACGTCGTCGAGAATGGCGCGGATGATGCCCTGGATGTCGAAGCCGGGGTTGGTGTAGAAGCCCTTGTCCTCGATCGCCACGGTCGCCTGGATCATCACGGGATTGACGTCCTTGAGCCTCACGGAAAGGCGGTGATCACCCTGGGTGCCGACGTCGGCGAGGATCACGCCTGTGCTGTCGGTCACCCGCGTGTCGCCCGCAAAAGTGCTGCTGTCGAGGCCTTGAATCGACGGCAGGCTGTCGAAGAAGGACTGCGCATAGGCGTCCACCGCGAAGCCGACCACCAGCACCACAGCCAGGAAGACGCCGAGGCCGCGCACGAGGGCGACGCGGCGCAGCCGCTGCCCGATCGGCGACCAGCCGGCGTGGACCCGCGCCCGAGGGCGATGGCCCCCCTTGGTTTTGATCTTCTCAGGAACGTTTCTAGACATGGTTGGGGAGCGCGTTGATTCTACGGTTTCCCACCCCACCCAACGCGCCCCGCGGGCGGAGGGTTACGACGGAGGGTTTGGCCGCGGCCTGGCGAAGACCTCGTCGGCGCCCACCAGCCGCTCCTGGCGGGTGCCCTGGAAATGGACCCGGACGCCCGGGCGCCCCGGACCCCCCAGCTCCCACCCGGCCGCATACAGGCGGGCCGCTGCGGCCAGGTCGCCCGCCTGGGCCACCTGGATCCCATCGGTGAACGTCAGGCTCTGCGAACGCGCACCGGGATAGCCCAGCCGCACCTCACCGCCGGTCTTGAGATTGAAGGCATAGTCGTCGAACGAACCCGCCTGGCTGCCCGCGACCAGCTCGGCCACGGTCGGGAACTTGCCTTCCCGCATCGCCGCTTTCAGGTCCGCTCTCGATTCACGATGCGCGTTTCGATCGCGGCGCCGGCGCTCGGTCAGGAGCAAGTCGCGCTCGCCCCTCAGCGCCGAGAGCTGCTGCTCGACCGGCCGCATACGCTCGCGCACGTCCGCAACGCGTCGCTCGAGCTCGGCGTCATCGAGCGAGCTGAGCTCTTCGGCCACAGGCGAACGTTACCCGCGCTCATGGCTGGCGCGCCGGTTGCGGAAGCCCGAGAACAGCGCCAGGTCGTACACGATCTTCAAGGCGCCGGCGGCGAAGAAAGGCACGCCGAACGCGGCGACTCCGATGGCGACCCCCGCGAGCGCGGGCCCGAATGATTGCGCAACGCCGCGCACCGCTCCGGTCATCGCGACCGCGCCCGCCCGCTCGGACGGAGGGACGATGGAGACGACGTAAGCCTGTCGTGCCGGCACGTCCATCTGGGACAGGGTGAATCGCGCGAGCAGCAGAGCAATCGCCCACGGCAGGCTGGGACTCAACGGAACCAGCAGCAGGAGCACGTTGCTCGGCAGATGAGTGAAGACCATCGTGTTGATCAGTCCGATTCGATTCGCGAGCCGCCCCGAGACCTCGTACGACAGCGCCTGCAGGACCGCGACGGCGGCAAAAACCGGGCCGAGCACAGATGCCCCCACCCCAAAGCGAACGTGGAGCCAGTAGGCGACCACCGCGTTGGCCACGAAACCTCCGCCAAGAGAATCGAGCGCAAAGAGAGCCGCGAGCCCGAGCAGCGGTCGAATCCGCCCGAATGCGGGGCCGCGATCATCGCCCTCGACACGCGAAGTCATGAAAAGTGGAAGGGCAGCGGTGGCGACGCCGATGGCCGCATAGATGAGGAAGAAGGCCCGGCCGGCCGCTGCGCTGGTGGCCAGCGCGGCCGCGAGCCCGCCCGCGGCGTTGAAGAGCCCTCCCGTCAGTGAGTAGCGAGCGAAAGCCAGATTGCGCTCGGATGCGGGCACGGTCTCGGTGAGCACCGCCTGCTCGACCGATGCAAACGGTCCAAGGTCCACGCTCGCGGCACCGAGCATTCCTGTCAGCCCCGCGAGCACGAGCACGTACGGCTGGGTCGCTAACGCGAGGTCGAGCCCGGTCAAGGCCATCAGCCCACCGGCGGCCGCCAAGACTCGACGCCGCCCCCACCTGGCCGCCAGGCCGGCACTGGCGAGACCGGATAGGGATGCCGCGGCAAGCCCGATCCCCAGCGTCAGGCCGATCAGCGCGGGCGAAAGGCCGCGCCGCTCGAGATGGACTCCGATCAGGACCGCGGAAAAACCGAACCCAAAAGCTCGCAGTCCGCGCGCGGCCAGGAGTAGGGCGCGATCCACGCGGTTGAATTCTTACTTTCGGCGCCGGGCGACGGTGAATCCCACGACGAATGCCAGCAGAGCCACGGCGACGATGATGGCGATGATCAGGTTTGACCGCGGAACCGCGGCCGCCGACGGCTGTGGGCTTGGCCTGGCGGTCGGGCTTGGCGTCGGACCTGGAGCCGTCTTGTCAATCGTGAACACGACGTGACCCTCGCCGTGGGCTGTCGTCGCCGCCGTGACCACGGGGATCACGATGCATGCCGCACCGCACCGAACCGCGACCATGGTCGCGCCGCCCTCCGTCGTCACCAGCAGGTCGCCGTCCTGCACACCGGCGGTGGCCAGGTCCGCCGAGAGCAAACGCAGGACGTGGTCAGTGCCCGGGTGCGGATTGCCTTGTGTCAAGCGATCGGCGTAGTAAACCTCGCCGCCGCGCATGAAACCTGGGGGCACGAAACCAAGACTCTCGACTCCGATGTCGGCGCCGGTCGGCAGCAAAGGCGTCGCCACGGTGCTCACCGAACCATCCGCCGTGATCGCATAGATGTTTCCGCTGAGCTCATCCGGCGCGATCAGCGCGCCGCCAAAAGCGCCAAAGCCAAGGGGGGCGACTGCCAGTCCGCCCTCCAGGACGGGCGCCGACCTCGTTATCACCTGAACCGTTCCATTGCAGTCGATCGCGGCGATCACCGACTTGCCGTTCGCAGGCCCGCTGACAAGGAGGCGATGGTCGAAGAAGCCGGTCGTGTCGAAGACGATCCCGTTGAGGGACGTGACTCCAGAGATGTTGGCGAACGACCCTGTGTTCTCGCCTGGGGCATCGACGCGCTCGATGCCCAGCGGCACATGGAGGCGCAACAGGAAGGTCTCGTCGGGGACGAAGTCGCAATTGGCCCCGACCACGTGCGCCCTTGGCGATACCGTCATGTAGGCCTCGGCCCCGGCATCCTCTCGGTAACCGCCCGGCCCGCGTGCAAACGGAGTCACGTTCCCGGCCGGGTCGGCCAGGTAGAGGTTGGCTGAGCCCGCCACCACCAGCGACCCGTCGCTGCGAGGCCCGCCCAGGTCGAACACGCCGGGGATCGGCTGCCACTGTGCCCAGCTCGGACCGGCGGCGCTGATCGAAACCGGGGCGAGGGCCAGGAAGGCGGCCAGCAAAAGAGCACCCGGCGCGCGCATCCCGCCGAGGGTACGCTCCCGGGCGGCGGTATTTCAACGTACGTGTTGAAAAAGTCGTAGACTCGACGCGTGGACTCCAGGCGCGAGACGATCCTTGCCTTCCTGAAAATGCGAGGACACGCCTCGCTCGGTGACGTGGCTGCGCATCTCGAGATCTCCAAGCAAGGCGCCCTGCGCCACCTGGAGGCTCTCGAAGCGGACGGCCTGGCCACGGTGGCGCCGGCAGAGGACCACCGCCGGGGACGCCCGGAAAGCGTCTACACCCTCACGGCGGCGGCGCATGCGTATTTCCCCCACTCCCATCAGGAGCTTGCGAGCGACCTCGTCGAGTTCCTGTCGGAAGCACAGCTGAAGCAGTTCTTCGAGCGCCGCGCAGCGCGCCTCGAGGCCGAGTACGCCCCTCGACTGGCGGGGCTAGACTTTGAAGGACGCGTCCGCGAGCTGGCCAAGCTCGCCACCGAGCACGGCCACATGGCCGAGGTGGTCGAGCTGGCTGGGGGCGGTCTCGCGATCCGTCACTGCAACTGCCCCATCCAGGACGTCGCGGCTCGCACCGGCTTGCCGTGCATGAACGAGCAGCAGATGTACGAACGGCTGCTGGGGGCGCCGATGACGCGGTCCACCTGGATGCGCGAGGCGGCCGGCGATTGCACGTATGAAGTCAAGGAGAGTGGAGGGAAAGTTGGCTGATTTCGAGATTCGAGACCTGAGGGCCAGCGTCGAGGGCAAGGAGATCCTCAAGGGCGTCACGCTCTCCATCAACAAGGGCGAGGTTCACGCCGTCATGGGCCCCAACGGCTCGGGCAAGTCGACCCTCTCCCACACGCTGATGGGCCACCCCGGCTACACCGTCGACGGCGGCCAGGTCAACTTCAAGGGCAAGAACGTCCTCGAGCTGGAACCCGACGAGCGCGCCCGATTGGGCATGTTCCTCGCCTTCCAGTATCCGGTGGTCGTGCCCGGAATCTCGATGACCAACTTCCTGCGCACCGCGCTGAACGCGAAGCGCGGATACGACGGCAAGGACAAATCGAAGCAGGTCACACCGAAGGAGTTCCGCTCCTTGCTGAAGAGCGAGCTCGAGGTGCTGCACATGGACGACTCGTTCCTGCCGCGCTACATCAACGACGGTTTCTCCGGCGGCGAGAAGAAGCGCGCCGAGATCCTGCAGATGGCGATCCTCAAGCCGGAGATCGCGATCCTCGACGAGACCGACTCGGGTCTGGACATCGATTCCATCAAGTTCGTCGCGGAGGCCGTGAACCGGATGCGCGGCCCCGAGCTCGGCGTCCTGATCATCACCCACTACACGCGCATCCTCGAGTTCATCAAGCCCGACTTCGTGCATGTGCTCGTGGACGGGAAGTTCGTGCTGTCGGGCGGGCCGGAAGTCGCCGGCCGCCTCGAGAAGACCGGCTATTCGGAATGGGCCGAGGCCGACGAGCCAGCAGTGTTGAAGCCCGAGGAGGTTGCCTGATGGCGACGGTACCAAAAGTCGACGTCGGCACCGACTACAAGGAGAAGTACGGCTTCTTCGTGCCCGAAGACTTCGTCTTCAAGGCCAAGCGCGGCCTGAACCCCGAGATCGTCAAGGAGATCTCGTGGATGAAGAAGGAGCCGGAGTGGATGCTGAAGTTCCGGCTTCGCTCGCTGGAGATCTTCCGCAAGAAGCCGATGCCCAAATGGGGCGCGGACCTCTCGGTGATCGACTTCGAGAACATCTTCTACTACCTCAAGGCTTCGGACCGGCAGTCCAAGACCTGGGAAGACCTGCCGCCTGACATCAAGGCGACGTACGACCGCCTGGGCGTGCCCGAGGCCGAGCGCAAGTTCCTGGCCGGCGTTTCTGCCCAGTACGAGTCGGAGGTCGTCTACCACTCGCTGCAGGAATCGCTGACCAAGAAGGGCGTGATCTTCACGGACACCGACTCCGCGCTGCGCGACTACCCCGACCTGTTCAAGGAATACTTCGGCACCGTCATCCCGCCCGCGGACAACAAGTTCTCCGCGCTCAACAGCGCGGTGTGGTCGGGCGGTTCGTTCATCTACGTGCCCAAGGGCGTGCGCGTGGATGTCCCGCTGCAGGCTTACTTCCGCATCAACGCCGAGAACATGGGCCAGTTCGAGCGGACCCTGATCATCTGCGACGAAGGCTCGTTCGTGCACTACATCGAGGGCTGTACCGCCCCGATCTACACGACCGACTCCTTGCACTCCGCGGTGGTCGAGATCATCGTCAAGAGGAATGCTCGGTGCCGCTACACGACCATCCAGAACTGGTCGACCAACGTCTTCAACCTCGTCACCAAGCGCGCACTCGCGTACGGAGACGCGACCATGGAATGGGTCGACGGCAACCTCGGATCTCAGATCACGATGAAGTACCCGAGCGTCTATCTGATGGAGCCGGGCGCCAAGGGAGACGTTCTCTCGGTCGCGTTCGCCGGCAAGGGCCAGCACCAGGACGCCGGCGGCAAGATGATCCACGTCGCGCCGAACACGACCTCGACCATCACGTCGAAGTCGATCTCCAAGGGCGGCGGGCGCACCTCATATCGAGGGCACATCAAGATGTATCCGGACGCGAAGAACAGCAAGTCGTTCGTCAAGTGCGACGCGCTCTTGCTCGACGACGAGTCGCGCTCGGACACGTACCCGTACAACGACGTCGATGCCGAGAACGTGACCCTCGGCCACGAGGCGACCGTCAGCAAGGTCTCCGATGAGCAGCTCTTCTACCTGATGAGCCGGGGGATCACCCGCAGCGAGGCGGAGACGATGATCGTCAACGGCTTCATCGAGCCTTTCACCAAGGAGCTTCCCCTCGAATACGCGGTGGAGCTGAACCGCCTGATCCAGCTCGAGATGGAGGGCTCGGTAGGCTAGGTATGCCTTTCACCCTCGAATCTATGGAGGAGATCGCCTCCCTCCATGGGGAGCCCGACTGGCTGCGCCAGCGCCGCCGATCGTCATTCGATGCCTACGAGCGGCTGCCGATGCCGAGTCGCATCAACGAAGAGTGGCGCCGGACTGACGTCAGCGGCTTTGACCCGACCAGGTATTCGACTTTGGAGCACCTGGACGGACAGAAGCTGGTGCTTCCATCATCACTGCCGCCCGGCGTCATTCTCAAGCCGCTCCGCCAGGCCGCCCAGGACCACCCGGAGCTGGTCGAGCCCCGCCTGTTCTCCCTTGTGCACGCCGATCGGGACCGCTTCTCCGCCCTCCACGCGGCGTTCTTCACCGGCGGCACATTCCTGTACGTCCCCGACGGGGTGGTGATCAATCAGCCCGTGATCGGCCAGCACTTCTCCCATGACGGCGGCACGAGCGTCCTGCCCCACACGTTGATCGTCGCCGGGAAAGGCGCCCGCTTCGACTACCTCGACGAGTACATCGCCGAGCACGACGAAGAGGCCGGGTATCGGAGCGGCTCGACGGAGATCTTTCTCGGCGACGGCGCACAGGTCGGCTACGTGGCCATCCAGAAGTGGGGACGCAACGTGTGGCATTTCGCAGATCAGCGCGCGGAGCTGAAGAGAGACTCCACGCTTCGCCTCTTCAACGTCACCCTCGGCGGCAAGTTCTCCAAGACGCGCGTCGAAGCGTCCCTCGTCGGTGAGGGTGCGAATGCGGAGCTGAAAGCGATCTACTTCGCATCCGGTGAGCAGTTCTTCGACTTCCACACACTGCAAGACCACCAGGTCGGCAACACACGCTCCGACCTCCTGTTCAAGGGCGCGCTGCAGGACGCCGCGCGCACCGTTTACGCCGGATTGATCCGGATCGAGAAGGGTGCCGCGCGGTCGGACGCGTACCAGGCCAACCGCAACCTGGTCCTTTCCGAGCATGCCAAGGCGACCTCGATCCCGATGCTCGAGATCGACAACAACGACGTGCGCTGCACGCATGGCGCGACCGTGGGCCCGGTCGATCCCATGTCGATGTTCTATCTCCAGTCGCGCGGAATCCCGGAGGCGACCGCCCGACGGATGATCGTGCAGGGCTTCTTTGGGCAGGTGCTCGAGCGCATACCCTTCGAGCATGCGCGAGCCCTGGTCGAGGCCGAGCTCGAGGCGCGTCTTGGCTAGGTACCGGGTCGCGTCGGTGGCCGAGGTGCCGGCGGAGTCGCTGAAGAGGGTCGATGCCGGACGGACGCCGGTGTGCCTCGCCCACGCCGAGGATGGCAACTTCTACGCGCTCAACGACATCTGCACCCACGAGGAGTTCTCGCTCAGCGACGGCGAGCTCTGGGACATGGACGTCGAGTGCCCGCAGCACGGCTCGCGCTTCAACCTCGTCACCGGCAAGGTGACCGGGCTCCCCGCGGTCATCCCGGCCACCACCTACCCGGTGAGCCTGCAAGGCGACGACGTGTACGTGGAGGTGCCGGAATGACGACCAATGGAGCCCGCCTCGACGCCGCCGAGATCCGCAAGGACTTCCCGATCTTCGAGACGGGCATCGCCTACCTGGATTCCGCGAACACCTCGCAGCGGCCGCGTCAGGTGACCGGCGCGATGATGGACTACTTCGAGCACTTCAACTCGAACACCCATCGCGCGGCGTATCACATCGCGGAGGTGGCGACCGACAGGTACGAGGGCACGCGGGAGAAGGTGCGCGCGTTCATCAACGCAGCCTCGACCAAGGAGATCATCTACACGCGCGGGACCACCGAGGCCATCAACCTGGTCGCGTACTCGTGGGGCCGCAAGAACGTCAAGCCGGGCGACCTGATCGTGGTGACCATCCTCGACCACCACTCCAACATCGTGCCGTGGCAGATCCTGGCGGCCGCTAACGGCGCCCGCATCGAGTTCGTCGACGTCGATGACCGCGGCGAGCTGCGACAGGACCAGTACCGGGAGCTCCTCGAACGCTCGCCGAAGCTGGTCGCATTCGGCCAGGTCAGCAACGCGATCGGCACCATCAACCCGGCCAGGGAGATGGTCGCCGCGGCCAAGGCTGCGGGCGCCACGGTGCTGGTGGACGGAGCGCAGGGCGCCCCGCACCAGGGGGTCGACGTGCGCGAGCTCGGCTGCGACTTCTATGCCTTCAGCGGCCACAAGATGCTCGGACCCACCGGCGCGGGCATCCTCTACGGCCGCCGCGAGCTCCTCGAGGCGATGGATCCGTTCCAGTCGGGCGGCGACATGATCAAGGCGGTCCGCATCGAGGGCGCGACGTTCAACGATCTCCCATGGAAGTTCGAGGCGGGCACCCAGGCGATCGCCGAGGTCATCGGCCTTGGCGCCGCGGTCGACTACCTCACCGGGCTCGGGATGGACGCCGTCCGCGCCCACGAGCGGGAGATCACCGAGTACGCCTACGAGGCGCTGAGCGACATCGAGGGGCTGACCGTTTACGGGCCGCCGCCGTCACGGCGAGCCGGCGTCATCTCCTTCTCGCTGGAAGGCATCCACCCCCACGACCTGGCGACCATCGCGGACCGCGGCCAGGTGTGCCTCCGCGCGGGCCACCACTGCGCGATGCCTCTCATGACCCGCCTGGGCGTCGGGGCCACGTCGCGGGCTTCCTTCTACGTGTATACACAAAAGGATGAAGTCGACCGGCTGGTGGGTTCCATAAAGGAGGCCCAGCGAATACTCAAATGACAAGCACGACCGCCGAGGACCAGTTCTACTCACCCCACGAAATCTGCGATTTCGCGGGGACCCCGAGTGTGCTTTCGCGGAGATGAGCAATACCACCGCTGCCGAGGACCAGTTCTATCGCGAGTTCATCATCGACCACTTCAAGAACCCGCGAAACTTCGGCCGCCTCGAAAACCCCGACATCACACATGAAGAGGACAACCCGTTTTGCGGCGATGTGATCGGCATGGACTTCCGCATCAAAGAGGGGGTCATCGACGACGTGAAGTTCCACGGACGCGGCTGCACGATCTCGCAGGCCTCGGCGTCGCTCTTGACGGAGCGTCTGAAGGGCATCTCGCTCGAAGAGGCCAAGAAGATCACCAAGGCCGACGTGATCGGAGAGCTCGGGATCGAAATCTCCGCCGCGCGAATCAAGTGCGCGCTGCTGCCGTTGAAGGTTCTGAAGGTCGGTGCGTATGGTTTGGCTGACGACAACGAGGACGAGGACTAGCTGATGAGCAACCAGGTGACGCCGTTCCGCGATTTGAAGATCGACGACATCCGCAAGCTGATCGACGAGGGCTACGAGTTGGTCGACGTCCGTGAAGACTGGGAGTGGAACAAAGGCCACCTGCCGGGGGCGCGGCACGTCGTTCTCAACTCGATCCTCGCCAACCCCACCGCACAGAAGTTCCGCGACCGCACGATCTTCGTGTGCGCCGTGGGTGAGCGGTCGGCGGTCGCCGCCGAGATGGCGGTGGCGCTAGGCGTCAACGATGTCGTCAGCTTCAGGGGCGGGACGAAGGCCTGGAAGGACGCGGGCCTCCCGCTGGAGACTCCATGAGCGAGAACCCCAACAAATCTGGCGATTCGTCGGGGGCCCCTGTAGACCTGGCGCTAAGCCCGACCTACCAGGTTGCGCCCGACTCGACCGTCAAGCCGGAAGAGGTGATCGAGGTCCTGCGCCAGTGCTTCGATCCCGAGATCCCCGTCAACATCATCGATCTCGGCCTCGTGTACGACATCGCGATCAAGCCGGAGCGCGTCGACATCAAGATGACGCTCACCGCGCTCGGCTGCCCGATGGCGGCCGAGGTGATGTCAGACGTGCGCGACCACCTGCTGACGCTCCCCGGCGTCAAGGACGCCGGCGTCGACATCGTCTACGAACCCGTCTGGACCCCAGAGCGCATGTCCGAGGAAGCGCGCTGGGAGCTGGGGATGGTCTAGCCGGGGTCGACGCGTCGCACGCCGGTCCCGACCCGGGCCCGAACCGATAGGCGATTCAGAGCCTGGTTCCGGTCCCAGGCTTGCTCGCACTTCTCGCACGAGCAGCCTGGCCCATCCGGTTCAGCCGGCGAGCTCAGGGAGCCGCCGAGCTTCTGGAACAGCGTTGCCAGGATCGTTGCAGGACGTAGTGAAGACATGGTTACCTCCGCGTTTCTATGCCAAGCCTAACGCACCAAGGGGTGATTTCCTGCTAACGCCAACCATTTGTAGCCTGGGGCGGTATCAGCTCCCATGGAATTTCGATCGAAGGAAGAGTGGCGCGGAATACCGATCGTCGCGGTGTCGCTTCGGGGTCGAGCCGTAGCGGTCGTCGCGGTCGGCAGGTTCGCCGTGGGAGTCGTAGCTGTGGGCCTGGTGGCGATCGGACCTGTCGCTTTGGGCCTCATCGGGGTTGGAGTCGTGACAGTAGGTGTGGCGGCGGTGGGTGTGGTGGCGGCCGGGGTCGTGGCGATCGGCATCACGGCTGCCGGCGTCGTGGCGGTTGGTCTGCATACGGCCGGCGTGATTCGCTAGCAGGTGTTCGTTGCGTATGCGTGCCCGTTCGCGTCGATGGCCTTCGCGCGGCGGCGCCGCTGTGGCCATGAGTCGCACTCTAAGGCTCCGTACACTTAGGCCTCGTGCCTGAGTTCAGTCCCGGGCTGGAGGGGATCGTCGCGGCGGAGACCGCCGTCAGCGAGGTTGACGGGGCCAACGGCAGGCTCATCTACCGCGGCGGCTACCTGATCGAAGAGCTCGCTCCAATCGCGAGCTTCGAGGAAACCGCGTACCTGCTCTGGAACGGCGAGCTGCCCGGAAAGGCCGAGCTCGACGGACTCCTGCGCCAGATGGCCGCCGCCCGCCGGTTGAAGGACAGTGCGCAAGGCGTGTTGTCGTCTATCGACCCCCAGACGGATCCGATGGACACGCTGCGGACCGTCGTCTCCGCCCAGGGCGCGACCAACGCCCTCACCAAGCCGACGCTGGACGAGGCGATCGCGCTCACCGCGGTGATCCCGACGATCGTGGCGGCTTCGCACAGGCGAGCCAGGGGCATGGAGCAAATTGAGCCGCGCGGCGAGGTCGGCCACGCGGCCAACCTGCTCTGGATGATTGAAGGCAAGGCAGCCTCGCCCGACCGCGTCCGCTGGCTCGACACCTACCTGGTGCTGCTGGCGGATCACGGTCTCAACGCCTCGACTTTCACCGCTCGCGTGATCGCTTCGACCGGGAGCGACCTCACGTCGTGTGTGGTCGGAGCCATCGGTGCGCTGAAGGGCCCCGCTCACGGAGGAGCCGCATATGCCGCGGCCACGATGCTGGAGAAGATCGGCACCGCGAACAACGCCGAAGCGTGGTTGCAAGATGCTCATGCTCGGCACGCACGGTTCGCCGGCTTCGGCCACCGGGTCTACCGAACCTACGATCCTCGCGCCAAGATCCTCAAAGAGATGGCCAAGACCGCCGCGCCCGAGCTCTACCAGACGGCGGAGAAAACCGAGGAGGTCGCGTTGAGGATCCTCCACGAGGCCCACCCCGAGCGGCCGAACGCGACCAACGTGGACTTCTGGGCGGCGGTCGTGCTCACAGGCGTGGGCATCCCGAAGGAACTCTTCACATGCGTGTTCGCGGCCTCTCGTGTCGCCGGGTGGACGGCCCACGTGCTCGAGTCCCTTGCCGACCTCCGCATCATCCGTCCCGCCTCCATCTGGAAGGGTCCGCAGCCCGGCACCAAGCCCCTGCCGCTCGCGTCTCGATGAGCTCTTACGTCCCCGGCCTGGAGGGGGTGGTCGCCGCCCAGACCGCGATCTCGCTCGTCGACGGCGCCAACGGACGGCTCGTCTATCGCGGCTACGTCATCGCCGACCTGGCCGAGGACATGTCCTTCGAAGAGGTCGCGCACCTGCTCTGGTATGGACGCCTCCCCACCCGCGCCGAGCTCGACGCCCTCACGCTCGAAATGGCGGCCTCCCGCACGCTCACTCCGGCCGCCGCGGCCACGCTCAAAGCTCTGCCGAAGGACTCCGATCCGATGGACGTGCTGCGAAGTGTGGTCTCGGTCCAAGGTGTTGAGCACAGGCTGTCGAAGCCGACCATCCCGCTTGCGATCCACGCGACCGCATCGTTCCCGACCATCCTCGCCGGCTTCCACCGCCGCCAGCTGGGTCACGAGCCGGTCAAGCCGCGGGCCGACCTTGCCCACGCCGCCAACTACCTGTACATGATGAACGGCAAGGAATCGGCGCCTGAGCTCGTGCGCGCGCTCAACACCTACCTGGTGCTGCTCGCCGACCATGGCATGAACGCCTCGACCTTCACCGCCCGGGTCATCGCATCGACGGATTCGGACATCGCGTCGTGCCTGGTCGGTGCGATTGCGGCGCTGAAGGGCCCCGCCCATGGAGGCGCGCCCTCGCAGGTGATGGACCAGCTGGAGCAGATCGGCACGCCCGAAAACGCAGAGCACTGGATGCGCGAGGCGCGCAAGCGCAAGGTGAGGTTCATGGGCTTCGGGCATCGCGTGTACCGCACCTACGACCCGCGCGCGAAGATCCTCAAGGCGATGTGCGAGCGAGTCAACCCGACTTTCTATGCACTCGCCTCGAAGGTGGAGGAGACGGCGCTCGAGATCCTTCACGAGGAGCACCCCGAGCGGCCTCAGGCGACCAACGTTGAGTTCTATTCGGCCGGCGTGCTGCAGGCCATCGGCCTGCCCAAGGAATTCTTCCCACCCACGTTCGCCGTGTCGCGCGCTTCCGGCTGGACGGCGCACGTGCTCGAGCAGGTCGCCAACAATCGCCTCATCCGCCCGCAATCCGAGTACATCGGACCCGAACCCCGAAAACCTGTGCCGCTGGCCGAACGAGGCTAGCTCTCTTCATAATCGGGCGGATCGACAGCAGGGTCCTCCGCAACCTCGGCCTCGCAGCACTCGCGTGGTTCCTGCTGATCGCGGGGACCGTCACCGCCTGGTGGGTCTTCACCCCGATTCGTCACGATGCGCTCGACAACGACCTGACGCTCGTGTATATCGGGGCCCGCATCGGCCTCGAGCACGGCTGGAGTCACGTTTACTCGCTTGGCCTTCAGCACCAGCTGTTCTCGCAGATGCGCCCGGCGACTCCGTTCGGTGACGGCGAGCGCTTTCTGTCTCCTCCGCCGGCGGCGTGGCTGATAGTTCCGTTGACCCTGGTTGGGCCGCAGGCGGCGTTCTTCGTCTGGCTCTTCTTATCGGTCGCGGCGCTGGCAGGAGCGTGGTGGCTGGCGGCCCCGGGCACTGGCAGGCTGCGCGCCCTGTGGCTGCTCGCCGCGGTCGCCTGGTATCCGGTCCTCTACAGCCTCAGCCTGGGGCAACCGGTGATCATCGTCCTGCTTGGCGTGGTCGCGTGCTGGCGCCTCGCGGAGTCCGGCAAGCCATACCTCGCGGGGGCCGTCCTGGGTCTATCGGTGCTGAAGCCGCAGGTCGCGATCGCGGTGCCGGTGGTCCTGCTCGTGGCGGGGCGATGGCGGATCGCGGCCGGATGGGCGGCCACCATCGGGGCGCTCGCGGTCGTGTCGCTGCTAGTGATCGGCCCGCAGGGAGTGAACGATTACCGGAGCCTGCTCGCCGAGGCGCAGAACGTCGTCAACAACCGCTACTTCACATGGGCCTACCTGGTCGGGCCGGGAACCATCAGCTATGTGCTCCAGGTCATTTTCATCGCGCTCGGCATTGCGGCCGCCTATTTGAATCGCAAGGCCACTCTCGCCCGGCTCATCGCATTGGGGCTGCTGGTTTCGATGCTTTCCGCGACGTACTGGCACCTGCAGGATTTCGCGATTCTGGTCGGCGCGGCCTGGCTGTTCATCCATGACGAGCCGCCGGCGTGGCAGCGGGCATGGCTGGTGGTGGTTGCGCTCGCGGGCGAGCTGGCCTGGCCGCTGACGCCGCTGCCCATGTTGCTGGCGGCAACCGTGTGGTTCGCCGTGCTCGCCATCCCGCGGCGTGCGGCTGATCGTGCCCCCGTGCCGGCATCGTGAAAGCGGCGGACGTTCGAGTCCCACACGCCCGCCTCGTGGTCGCGATGACTGCCGTCGTCGCCTGCGCCGCCATCCTCTGGCTGGCGCGTGGCTTCAGCTTCTACTTCGACGAATGGACGGTCATCCTGCCAGCGGATACGAGCTGGACGATCTACTTGCAGCCGCACAACGAACATCCCGCGATGCTGCTCCGGCTCATCTACGCGTTGCTGCTGAACACGGTCGGGATGCGCAGTTACGTCCCGTACATGGCGGTCCTCCTGGCGTTGCACGCGACCACTGCGGTGCTGCTGTTCGAGCTGGTGCGGCGCCGCGCCGGGGACCTGATCGGAATCGCGGCCGCGGCTCTCCTGCTCGTCATGGGCGCCGCCTGGGAGAACCTCTTGTGGGCGTTTCAGATCGGGTTCGTAGGCTCGGTGGCGTGCGGGCTCGGTGCTCTCCTGATGCTAAACCCGAGCGGATCTCCCCTCCCCCGCGAGGCTCGCGACGCGAGCCTGGCGGGACCTCCCCACGGTGTGGGGAGGAAGTCGGCGGCCATGCTTCTTCTCTTTGCTTCCTTGATGTTCTCTGGGATCGGGGTCTTCTTCCTGATCGCGGCCGCCGTCTGGCTCGCGCTCACCCCAGAGCGGCGCAAGGACGCGGCCTGGCTGGCGCCGGTGGCGATCGCCCTGGTCATCTGGTACTTCGCCTACGGCCGCTCGGGCGCTCCGCCCGCGCCCACGTCACTCGCCGGGAACCTGGCGGTGCTGCCGCTCTACACGGTGTGGGGCCTGGGCGCGAGCGTCGCCGGGCTGATCGGGGAGGGCGGGTGGTTCGGGCCGGTCCTGCTGCTGGTGGCGCTCGCGGCCCTCGGAATCTCGTGGCGCCGCCGGCGGCCGGATGGTTTCGCAATCGGCATCGCCGCCGCGCTGCTCGCCTTCTACATCGTGCTCGGTCTCAACCGCGCGCAGCTCGGCTACCAGCAGTCCGGCTCGGGTCGGTACGTCTATGAAGGCGCCGTCTTCTGGCTGCTCCTGCTCGCCGGCGCCGCCCGTGATCTCCCTTGGCGCGGCACCTGGCGCCCCGCCCTGGTCGCATGCGTGTTCCTCGCCTGCTTCAACAGCGGTGTGCTCCTGTATGCGTACTCAGCGGCCAAGACCGAGCAGATGTTGCGCGAGGCCGCGGACCTGCAGGCCCTGGCCGCCGAACGCGGCGATCCTTGCCTCGATCCCAACGCCGCGGTCGACCCTCTGGTCATGCCCCAGGTCACGAGCCCGCCGGCCTACTACACCGCTGTCGACCGGTACGGTGACCCGGCGGCCGGAACGCCGGTCGTCCGCGGCCCCGATTTCGACCGCGCGCGCATGAACCTGCTGAAGCCCGGCTGCCCCTGACCAGGATGGCCGGTGAGCGGCGACTTCTACACTTGAATAGGTGGCTGGGCCTGATTTCGACGTTGTGATCCTGGGCGGCGGGATGGGCGGCTATCCCGCGGCGATCCGCGCTTCTCAGCTCGGCTTGAAGGTCGCCCTGGTGGAGTCCGACAAGCTTGGGGGCACCTGCCTCCACATCGGCTGCATCCCCACCAAGGTCCTCCTCGAGTCATCCGAGCTCTACCACCGCGTCTCGGCGCGAGGCGCCGAGTTCGGCGTCGACGCCGGCAAGGTGACCTTCGACTACCCGCGCATCGCCACCCGTCGCGACGCGGTCGTGAACCAGCTGTTCAAAGGCGTTCAGTTCCTCATGAAGAAGAACAAGATCGAGGTCATCGCCGGCAAAGGCCGGCTGAGCGACCGGAACACGGTCGTGGTAGGGGCCACGCAGGTCAAGGCCCCGCACGTCATCGTCGCCACCGGCTCCGTCGTGAAATCGTTGCCCGGGATCGAGTTCGACGGCCAGTACATCATCTCCTCCGACCACGCGACACTCGCATCCTCGGTGCCGGAGTCGATCTGCATCATCGGCGCGGGTGCGGTCGGCGTCGAGTTCGCGACCCTCTACAACCAGCTCGGCGTCAAGGTGACCCTGCTCGAGGGATTGGACCGCCTGGTCCCCCTGGAGGACGAGGAGATTTCGAAGGAGATGCTCGCCGCATTCAAGAAGGCCGGCATCGACTGCCGGGTCGGCGTGAAGGTGAAGGGTGCGAAGAAGGCGCGAGACGGCGTGAGCGTGGACACCGAGCAGGGCGAGGTGTGGGCGCGCCAGCTGCTGGTCGCGGTGGGACGCGCGCCGCGCTCCAAGGACATCGGCCTCGAGCAGGTCGGCGTGACCACCCACCCCAACGGCTTCATCAAGGTGGACGAGTGGCTGCGCACATCGGTGGAATCGATCCACGCCATCGGCGACGTGGTCGGCGGCTACCTGCTCGCGCATGCGGCGTCCCACGAAGGCACGACAGCGGTCGAAGACATCGCGGGCCAGCGGGTCGCGCCGTTCGAGCAGGAGCTCGTCACCCGCTGCACTTACTCGCATCCGCAGATCGCGTCGGTCGGCTTGACCGAGAAGCAGGCCCGTGACAAAGGTCTCGAGGTCAAGGTCGGCAAGTTTCCTTTCACGGCCCTCGGCCGCGCCATCATCCACGGCGAGACGGCCGGGTTCGCGAAGATGGTCGCGGACGCGAAGACAGGTCAGCTGCTCGGCGCACACGTGGTGGGCCCCGAAGCGACCGAGCTGATCGCGGAGCCCGCGCTCACGCAGCTGTTCCAGGGCGACGCATGGGAGCTCGGGCGCAACATCCATCCCCATCCGACCCTGAGCGAGGCGGTGATGGAGGCCGCTCTGGCTGTGGATGGCAAGGCCATCCACATCTGATGGCAACCACCAAGCCCCGGGAGCAGACCGCAAAGAAGGACGAGACCCACTCCAGGCCCGAATGGCGATTCCAGGAGCCCATTGCCTGGCGCGACACCGACCTCGACGAGAAGACGCTGAAGGAGTGGTTCTACTTCA
>DASWBB010000016.1:0-12861 GCA_036390875.1 Candidatus Dormiibacterota bacterium | reverse complement strand
GGTGGCGCCCAACTGGTTCGTCTTCGCGGTCGGCCAGACCGCCGGCGAGACGGTCGCCGGGATCCTGCTGATCCTCGGGCTGGCCACACGCTGGGCCGGGATCCTCGGCCTGCTGCTGGCGACCGGGCTGGCGCTCACCGTCGGGTTCGAGGTCAAAGACGACGGGTTTCGGTGGCTTTACTACCTCGCCGTGCTGGCCAACGCGCAGGTCATCGTGTCAGGCGCGGGACCGATCGCGATCTCGCGTTTCGGCTGGGTGCCCGCGATTCTGCGCTGAGGGAGTTGCGCGAGCTCTATCAGCTCCTCCGATGCCCACGATGCGGGACCGCGCCAGAACCTGGCGTGGCTCCATGCCCGGGATGCGGTCGATCGGTCATTGCGGTTGGAGGCGGCCTCGACCTGCTCGATGACCGGGACCGCGAGGCCGCCGACCGCTTCGCCATCCAGTACGCCGCCCTGCGCAGAAAAGAGGGCTGGATCAGCGCGGACGGCCGAGAGGACCCGGAGGGCGGCGACCCGAGATTGTGGCGCGCGCGTCTCGAGTCGGTGTCCAAAGCCGCCTCCGCCTGGTCGAGCCAATGGAGGGGTGCCAGGCGGCCTCTCGTCATCGACGTCGGGTCCGGAGGCGGCTGGGCCGGACGCTTTTTTCACGATGCGGACGTAATCGCGATCGACCTTCTCGACGCCAAGACCAGGCCTGGCGTGCTGAACGTTCGGGCTGATATGCGGCGCCTGCCGCTCCGTGACGCCGCGGTTGACGTCGCGCTTTACGCCGCCTCCCTCCATTACGCGTCCATCTCCGAGTCCATCGGCGAGGCTGCGCGCGTGCTCCGCCTCGGCGGGCTCGTCGTCGCGGTCGACAGCCCTGTATACCGCGACCGGCGCGGGCAAGAGCGGGCCGAGGCGCGGTCAGCGGCTTACTACGCTCAGGCGGGTTTTCCAGAGCTGGCCGCGCATTATCACCCGATCGACGTCGGGGCTCTGCGCACCGCATTGGGGGCGGGCGGCTTCGAAGTGTTGCGGCTGGAGTCAGGGCGCACGGCGCAGCGCTGGTGGGAGCGCTTCGGCCGGCCGCCACGTTCATTTCTGGTCGCCCGGCGATCGGCGGTATGAATCGCGGTTACTCTTGACGAACATGAGCGTCGACGCGGAGGGATACGGGTTCCCGGAGCACCAGCGCACGATCGCGCGCCTGATGGAGGACGTCCGGGTTCTGTCGCCGTCCGGGGTCGAGCGCGTCGCAGACGGTTGGGATGAACACGTCGGCGACCGGGGTCTGCCGACGTTCCGCGAGGCCGAGAAAGCCGCCCTGCATGCCGTCGAAAAAGCCGACCGGGGTCCCGCCTGGGACGAGGTGCGCCGCACCCTTTTCGGGATGACGGAATCCGGCCAGGCGCTCATCTCCTGGCGTGCCGAGCATGGGGAGCTCGGACACAAAGCCGAGAGCGCCGCGTTTGCCGCCGCGCTCGGCCTCCTTGCCGACGGGCTGATCAGCAAGCAGCAGCAGGCGACGCTGCTGCGCCCGATGGCCGAGGCGCTCCCCTGGCTCCTGCCGGAGTAGTCGTCAGGCAGCGGTCTTAGGCAGCAGCTCCGAGAGGTCGGACGAAACGTCCGCCAGCGTCTTCTCGTCTACGGTCCGGCGGCTTTCGATCAGCTTCCCGCCGACCTCGTTGACCTTCTTGTCGTTGATCGAAAGCACGGCCTGAACGTGGCCGTCCCGGACGTAGAAGACCGAGAAGCGGAGCGCCTCTTTGTCTCCTCGCCAGATCGCGCGATCATGGCCGGACGCGTGGCCTCGATACTCGAGATTGACGTCGTACTGGTCTGACCAGAAGTAGGGCAGCCTCGTCACGGGAGCGTAGCCGGACGCTATCGACGAGGCGATGCCGCGACCATGATGCTTGGCCACCTCCCAGTGCTCGACGCGTATCGACTCGCCAAGCACCGGGTGGGGGTGCAGCGCGATGTCGCCGGCGCAGTACACGCCGTCCGCCGCTCGGAGGCCCTCGTCCACGCGCACACCCCGGTCGTGGATCGGGAGGCCGAGCGCTCGCGGCACCTCGAGGTTGGGGTCGATGCCGATGGCGATCAGGACCACGTCCGCCTCTTCGCGCCGGCCGTCCGAAAGCGTCACGCCGGTGACTCGACCGCCGTAGCTGTGCCACTCCTTGACCGTGGTGGCGGTTCGCACGTCCACTCCGTGCTGGCGGTGGATCGACGCGTACACCTTGCCCACCTCCTCGCCGAGCGCCCGGGCTAGTGGCACCGGCGCCGACTCGACCATCAAGACCTCCTTGCCCAGCTGCCTGGCGGAAGCGCCCACCTCGGCGCCGATGAAACCGGCCCCGACCAGGAGCAGCCGCTTGGCTCGGTTGAGCGCGTCGCGGAGCGCCTGGCTGTCGCGCAGCGAACGAAGCGTGAACACGTTGTAGGAATCGGGCGCGTCGGCAATCCGGCGAGGCGTACCGCCCGTGGACAGCACCAGCGTGTCGAAGCTGACCTGGGCGCCGCTCTGGAGCGACAGCGTGCGATCCCGCAGCGACCCCCCGAGCACCCTCTCCTGGAGCCTGAGCTCGATCTTCTCTTTCGAGTACTCGGCCTCCTCGTGCAGGAACACTTTCTGCAGCTCGACCTCGCCTCTAAGGAACTCCTTGGAAAGGTAGGGGCGATCGTACGGCCGGTCGCGATCGGCGCTCAGGATCATCACCTCGCCGTCGTAGCCCTTCTTGCGCAGCGCGAACGCCGCGGCGTCCCCGCCGCCGCCGCCACCTACGATGACGACCGGCTTTGCGGTCATTTCCGACCTCCTTGTATGTCGCCGTTTGGCGCCTGCCCGCCGCCCAGAAGCCCGAACCAAGGAATCGAGGCAAAAATCATCGCTTAATCTGCGGAGCCGGCCAAGTTTGGATTTAGAATTCCCGCCACATCAGCATCAGCTTGTTCAGTTAGACACGGTCCAGTCAGAAAGGAAGGGGAGGAAGTGGAGATGCGGTCGATCACGTCGTGGACGCACGCCTTGGTGGCGCGGGCTGCAGCGGTCGCGCTGGCCGTGCCGATGGTCTTGGGGGGTGCCGTCCCGGCTTCCGCCGCAATCGTCTCCCACGCTATGACCCCGGCAGTCGGTAGCAGCGTCCGCTACGAGTACATCGGCAGCTCTGAAGACGCCGGCCAAGTCAAGTTCGCGTGCCAGCTCCGCAGTCGGGATCCCAACTTTCCCAGAGCTTTTTGCTACGGACCCGACCAGATCCGAGCTGCTTACGACGTCCAGTCGGTGCTCGCCGGCGGCACCAACGGCGCGGGCCAGACGATCGTCATCGTCGATGCTTTCTCCAGCCCAACGATCACAACCGATCTGAAGGCCTGGGATGCCATTTGGGGCATTCCGGATCCGACCTTGAACATCATCACCCCCGACGGGCTGACGCCATTCGACATCAACAGCCCGAACCAGGTCGGCTGGTCGTCCGAGATCTCGCTCGACGTCGAGTGGGCGCACGCGATCGCGCCGGGGGCAACCATCGACCTTGTCCTGGCCAAGAGCAGCGACGACGCCGACATTCTGAGGGCCACCCGCTATGCGGTCGACAACAACCTTGGGGACGTCATCTCGCAGAGCTTTGGCGAGGCAGAGGCATGCATGGACCCGGCGCTGGTCGCGCAACAGCACGACGTGTTCACACAGGCAACCGCCAAAGGAATCACTCTGTTTGCGTCATCGGGCGACCAGGGCGCCGCGCAGCCGTCTTGCGACGGCAAATCGCTGATGCTCAGCGCGTCAACTCCGGCTTCAGATCCTCAGGTGACGGGGGTCGGCGGTACCCATCTGCTCGCCGACGCACACAGTGGCGTATACAGCTCGGAATCGGTCTGGAACGATGACTTCGGCGCGGGCGGTGGCGGTTTCAGCGAGGTCTACCGGCGCCCGGGATACCAGGCCCCCCTGCAGGACAACAACAAGCAGCGCGGCGTGCCGGACGTTGCATATGACGGCGACGTCCGCGGCGGCGTGGTTGGGGCCTGGAGCGTGCTGTGCGGGACTGCCGTCAATTGCGGTCCGACGAACCTCGGGTTCTTCGTCTTCGGCGGCACCAGCGCCGGAACGCCGCAGTGGGCGGGCATCGTCGCGCTGGCCGACCAGAAGGGCGGCCACCGTCTGGGCGCGATCAACAAGACCCTGTATCACATCGGCAAGAGCGACGCCTACGGGAGCGCGTTCCACGACATCACGAGCGGTGACAACAGCTTCGGCGGCGTGACCGGCTTTGCGGCCGCCGCGGGCTGGGACGCGGCCACCGGCCTGGGGACGCCCGACGTCGCCAACCTCATCCCACTCCTGATCTAACGGAGACCCGATGGCAAAGGGTCAAGGCACCAAGCAGTCGCCCTGGCAGCTGAAGACGCCGAGCGGTTCGTCCGAGTACCAGATGTACAAGGACGAAACCGCAAGCCCGCCGGCCCTGGTGTGCGTGGTCGGTAAGACCGAGCTCCGCTATCAGCTGCGCGCCATCGACGACCTGCACAAGATGCTCAAGGCGAACGGCGGCTGGGTGCCGCTCGGCAGCGCGGACGAGCAGAAGCCGGCGGCCGAAGGCACGGTGGAGGCCTGGGGCCGCTCGACCAAGAATCCGGTCGGCGGGTGGTACGGCCTCAGGAAGGGCTACCGCGGGCGATTCGGGATGTACATGCCGCCGCTGCTCGAGGCGCTCGGGCTGGCCGAGGTCGAGCACAACCCGAAGAACAACCGGATGCGCGCCCTCTAGCTGTCTACGCGAGCGGGACGGCGTGCATCCAGCGATGCACGTCGGGCGCGGCGCCGCGCTGGATGTCGACCAGCGCCGAGCGCAGGCGCATGGAGATGGCGCCGGGCTTTCCGTCTCCAATGGACCACGAGCCGCTCGCCGACTTCGCCGATCCGACCGGCGTGATGACCGCGGCGGTGCCGCACGCGAAGACCTCGGTGAGGGAGCCGTCTGCGCAGCCGGCTCGCCACTGCTCGACGCTGATGCGGCCTTCCTCGACCTGGTAACCGAGGTCCTTGCCGAGCGTCAGCAACGAGTCGCGAGTGACGCCTGGCAGCAGCGTGCCGGTGAGCGCCGGTGTCACGAGCCTTGCTTTGGCCCCGCTGCCGAAGACGAAGAAGAGGTTCATGCCTCCCATCTCCTCCACCCAGCGGTGCTCGATGGCGTCGAGCCACACCACCTGGTCGCAGCCGTGCTCGGCCGCCTGCGCCTGCGCGAGCAGGCTGCCGGCGTAGTTGCCGCCCGTCTTGGCGTCACCCGTGCCGCCCGGCGCCGCCCGGCTGAAGTCCTCTGACAGCCAGACGGTGACAGGCTTGACGCCACTCGGAAAGTAGGACGCCGACGGCGACGCGATGAGCACGAAGGTGACCTCGTCCGAGGGATGTACGCTGAGGTTGACCTCGCTTGCGTACATGAACGGGCGCAGGTAGAGGCTGTGCTCGGGTTCGGTCGGCACCCAGTCGGCGTCAAGCCGCACGAGCAGGTCGATGGCTTCGACAAATGCCGGGTCGGGCAGCTCCGGCAGCGCAAGCCTCCGGGCGGAGCGCCGGAATCGTCCGGCGTTGGCTTCAGGGCGGAAGACCGCGACGCCCCCATCCCGCTGCCGGTAAGCCTTGAGCCCTTCGAAAACCGCCTGCGCGTAGTGGAGGACGGACGTTCCGGGGTCCATTGGGATCGGTGCGTACGGACGGACCGTGGCGTCATGCCAGCCTCGGCCTCGCTCCCAGGCCGCAATCGCCATGTGTTCGCTGAAAACCCTTCCGAAGCCAGGATTGGCGAGGATGCGCTCGCGTTCGGCCGCCGGCGCGCGCGTGGCCGCGGGCGTGACCTTGAACGTGAGACCGACGGTGGCGCTCATGGTGGTGTCCAGTTTGACGCAAACAAATGAGGCCGAGCCAGGGGGCTCGGCCTCGCGAGAGGAAGGAAGGGGTGTTCTACGAGTAGAGCGCAGGGCCCGGGACGCCGGGCACTTCCGGGTGGCCGGGTGCGGCGGCCGCCGGGCAGGCGCTGGAGTAGAGCTTCACCACGGGACGATTCACTGGGTGCCCGCGGCGAGGGGGTGCAGGGGTACGCACCACTCGGTCCAGAAGGTGGGCCAGCTCGATCTCCAGTCGCCGGTCGAACTCGTTCATATGTAGTGGAAACGCCTCCCTCAACGGGAGTACCCAGACCCGTGGAACGATTTCGGAGGTAGTCGCCGGCTAGGCGGCGGCCCGGCTGACCTGGCGATCGTCCAGCTCGTGGGCGAGCTTGACCATCTTGAGTCGGAGCGGCCCTGGGCCCATGACGCGCGCGGCCAGCAGCACGAACGGCTTGACGACGAACGGTCTCGCATTGACGACCCTGGTAAGCCTCACGACCCTCGCCCCCACCTCATACAGGAAACGCACGGGACGCCCTGAGTATTGGAAAGCGGGTCGTCAGCGGTTGGGTTAGAGGTCGGTTGTGCAGAAAAGGCAGCGGGTGGCGTGGGCTGGGATGTTGCTGAGGCAGCGCGGGCACTCCTTCATCTCCGGCGCCGGCACCGGCGCAGGCTCGAAGCGGGTCCTGAACCGCACGTATGGGACCACGACGAAGAAGTACATGACGACCGCGATGATCAGAAAGGCGATCACAACGTTGATGAAGTCGCCGTACAGGAACCGGCTGTTGTTGATCGTGAAGGTGAGGCCCGAGAAGTCGGGCTTGCCGAAGAGAGCGGCGATCAACGGAGTGATCAGGTCCTTGACGAGGGCCGTGACCAGGGTTCCGAACGCGACGCCGATCACGATGCCGACCGCCATGTCGACGAGGTTGCCCCGAAGCAGGAAAGTCTTGAAACCGCTGGCCATACCGCTCTCCTTACGAATCTGTTGACGACTTTCCTACGCTACTGGAAATTCAGGGCGCCAACCGTCGCCGGTCGCGGTCAGGCGGAGAAGCTGCCGCTTGCGGCTCCACAGGCGCTCGATCAGCTCGTGCCTGAGGGGCGGCCGGCCGGCGGCAAAGATGCCGAGACCGACAAGGTCGGCCCGCGACAGCGGCGACAGCCATTCCTCCCTCGAGCCTGGCCGCGAGATCCGCGCCAGGGCCCGGTTGATTCGCGTGAGCTCAAGCGCCTGGCCGCCGGTGAACTCCAGGGTGCCCTGGCTCATCTGCACATCCCTCTTCAACAAACTAACGCTCGTCATCTGGCGAGTACCGGACGGAGGCGGTCCGTTGATTGAGCGAACAAGTCATCACATGCAAAGACGAGCACGCTCAGTAGAATCGGCGCCGGGGATGTAGGTCGTTTGGAGACCATGGGATACACCGAGGCCGGCCTCTGGGACCGGCTCGAGGCGTTTCAGAAGGTTTCGGCCGAGCTGGCCGGCGCCAAGGACATCGCGCCGGTGGCGGACAAGGCCCTGGAGCTGGCGCTGGAGCTGACGGGGGCATCGGTCGCCTTCATCAGCCTCGTCGACGAGGCCGGCACCCGCCAGCAGGTGTTCTCGCACGCCGCCGATCCGGCCGGTCCCGTTTCGGGCGATGAGATCGACAGGCTGTTCGCTGGCGCCTCCGCCGGCTCCCCGGACTCAGGGCGGGATGCGTACTACGGGCTGCCGCTGAAAGCCGGCGGCAAGGTGATCGGAATGATCGGTGTCGCGGGCGGGAGCATTTACACGCTCGTCCAGCGCCGTGCCCTCGGCCTTCTTGCCAGCCAGGTGGCGGCGACTCTGGCGATCGGCAGCCTCCAGCAGCGCAGGCAAGAGCTTGTCGATGCGCTGGTCAACCTGCGAGCGGACCTCGACCGGAGCGAGAAGCAACGACTCCTCAACGAAGAGCGCGCGCAGTCCGCGCTGCGCATCGAGAAGGCTCGCGAGCTCGCCGTCGAAGCCTTCCTCGCAGTCTCCACCCACGCCCGGACCGGCGCCACATTCAGCGCCTTTTATCGTGGTCTTACGGAGAACGTGGCCCAGCTGGTCGGCGCCGGCAAGGTGCTCTTCTGGCAGCTGAACGAGGACCGCACCCTGACCGCGATACCCGGCGCCCACGGAATCGACGATCAGTTCATCGCCCGCCTCTACCCGGCCCCCGCGGAGCCGTTCGCCGGCGACCTCACGAGCCAGGTCGTTTACGAGGACTTCGTTTTCAGAGCGGCGGCTTCTGACGTCGACCCGCAGCACCGCATCGTGCTCGACATGCTCGGCGTCACCAGCGCCATCAGCGTTCCGTGGCGTGCCGGCCACCAGCGACTCGGCGTGGTCGCGGCCTACGACTCGCGGCACCGTGAGGGGTTCTCGATGGAGGACGCCTGGGTCCTGCAGATGGCCGGCCTCGCCGCCGGGCTCGTCTGGCAGCTCAAGCTGGCGGAGACCGACCTGACCAAGACCATCGGCCGGCTGCAGAAGGTTGACGAGGCTCGCCAGCTCCTCCTCCGCAACATGTCCACCGCCGTCGAGAAGGCCCGGCGGCGCTTCGCCCACGAGCTGCACGACGACGCGCTCCAGAAGCTGACGGCGGCGGAGCTGCACCTGCAGCGTGACGGAGCGCAGGCGCCGCCGGTCGTCGACGCCCGCCGGCTGCTCGATCAGGCCGAGCAGGCGCTGCGCAAGCTGCTCTTCGAGGTGCAGCCGCCGGCGCTCGAGGTGCCGGGCGGATTCGAGGAGACGATCCGGGACCGGGTGACGATGATGAGATCCATGAACGGGATCGAAGCCGATATCGAGCTCGAGTTTCCGGACGACCAGCCGTATGAGATCAAGTCGATCATCTTCAGGCAGGTGTCGGAGGCGCTGACCAACATCGAGAAGCACGCCGCGGCGACCCGGGTCCACATCCTGGTGAAGGAGCACGAGGGCGGCATCCACGGAGAGGTTGTCGACGACGGTCGCGGGTTCGTGGTCGGCGAGCGCGACCATCTGCCCGGACACATCGGTCTGCTGGCGCTCAGGGAGCGCGCCCTGCTCGCGGGTGGGTGGTGCGAGGTCACGAGCGAGCCCGGCAACGGCACCAAGGTCGAGTTCTGGGTGCCCTTGGCGCAGTGAGCCAGAGCCAGATCCGAGTTCTCATCGTCGAGGACCACCAGGTGGTGGCGGACGGCCTCTCCGCGCTGCTGAACGATCAGCCCGACATGACGGTCGTCGGTAAGGCGGCTTCTGTGGTCGACTCGGTTGCCCGCGCCCAGGAGCTCAAGCCGGACATCGCCCTGGTCGACTTTCGTCTCACCGACGGCACCGGGGCCGATGCCGGCATGGGCATCCGCCAGGTGCGGCCGGAGACCAAGCTCATCTTCCTGACCAGAGAAGACAGCGATGCCGCGCGGTTTGCGGCGATCGAGGCGGGCGCCAGCGCTTTCATCCACAAGTCGCAGGCGGCCACCGACGTGGTGGACGCGATCCGCACGGTGGCCGCGGGTGGGACGCTCTTCACGCCGCGCACCATCGCGACTCTTCTCAACCGGCGCCGCGCGATGGACAGCCAGCTCGAGAGCCTCACCGCGCGCGAGAAGGAGGTGCTGAGGCTCATGGCCGAAGGCACCTCCAGCCGCGACATCGGGGCCAAGCTCGGCATCAGCTATACGACGGTTCGCACCCACATCCGCAGCCTTGGGAGCAAGCTGGGGGTGCACTCGAAGCTCGAGGCGATCGTGAAAGCAAGGGAGCTGGCCCTTATCGAGTAACCGTCATTGAGCGTCCGACCAGCCGCCGCCTTCCAGTCCGGCCCAGCATCCGTATCGGCGCCGCCGGCCTCCCCTGGTCCTTCGACCGCTGCGCTTGGCGCCGCCGCTTGTCTTCATAGAGCTCGCCGTCAGCGACCTCATACACCGCCTGCCAGTCCTGGCCCGCCCGCCAGGACGTGAGCCCCAAGCTGACCTCGATCGGCTCAGGCGAGCTCGCAGCCAGGCTTGCCTCGCCCACCGCCGCACGCAACCGAGACGCCACCTCGCGGGCACGAACCAGGTCGGTCTCCGGCATCGCCACGCCAAACTCGTCGCCGCCTAGGCGCGCGCAGATGTCCGATGTGCGCACCACGCGTTGGAGCTGTTGCGCGACCAGACGGAGGGCGGCGTCGCCCGAGCGGTGACCCCGGCGGTCGTTGATCCGCTTGAGGTTGTCGAGGTCGATCATCATCAGGGAGAGCTTGCGGTTGTGTCGCTCTGCGAGCGCCGCTTCCCGCTCCATGATCCGCTCGAACTCGCGGCGGTTGGCCAGACCGGTCAGGTGGTCGGTGCGAGCTTCGCTCGAGAACTGACGCGACCGGTCCAGGGCGATCGCCACCTGGTCGGCGACGGCGGCCATGAAAAGCAGGTCGGAGGCTCCGACCACGCGAGGCTGCCTGGTCCCTACGGTCATCACGCCGACGACCCTGCCTTTCACCCGCAACTGGGCGCGGAGCGCGTTCCAATCGCCTCCTAGACCACGGTCCACGCGCGACTCCGACCGGCCGATGGCGGTGACGGTGGCCTGCACGTGGGGCCCAGTCTCTCGCGTGAACTGCGCTACGTCTTGCGGATCGAGGCCGGCGACATGGATGAGCTTGAACGCGGCGCGCTCGCGCGACCACAGCGCCCCGGCGTTCATCCGGAGCGACGCCAGCGTCTCGACCAGGGCGACCTCCGCCGTCTCTCCGACGTCCAGCGATCGGCCCATCGAGGTCACGATCGCGGCCAGACCGGACAGCTCGCTTTCGCGGGTGCGATGTTCGGCGTCGAGGTGCTCGAGGTATCCGTGTACCACACAGGTCGTAAGTCGCTCGATCACGCCCTCTAGCCGGCTGTGTGCGAGCGCGAGGATCTCGTCTCGGCCCGCAGTGCCTTCGATCGGCTGTGTGATGAGCTCGATGGTCGCGCGGCGATAGACGGCCAGCATGTCGAGCAGGATTTCCAGGGGGACGCCCTGTGCCGCCTTCAGATGCCCGTAATCCCGCGAGCGCTGCTCGTAGTCCGGCCACGGAAGCTCGACGTCAGATCGCAGCGACCTGAGCAACATGTCGACGAAGCGACCCGAGGTTGCGATCAGATCTTCGCCCGTGTCTTCGCTCAAGCGCACGAGCTCCGGTGAGCGTGCGTGGATGACCGCCAGCGTCTTCCGGCCCGCCTGGGCCGAGTCTGCCGCCAGGCCGACGGCAAGCCAGTCGAGGATTTCGGCCGCGCCGCCAAAGCCGCCGGCTGGGCTTGGAGTCATCCTGCTTGAAGAACGCCGAGTGCGGAGCCCGTTACCTGAACACCGTTGCCGGGGTCGGGATACCTCAACTGTGCGAGGCAAAATCCGCGCAACCGTACGGTGACTGGAGATGCCCTGAAGAGCGAGATTTAGGTGCGCGAAAGCGCCACGCAGCCTTCGCCACCACAACTCAGGGGGTGATTCTCCGGAATGCTCAACGAGATCCAGGAGCCGGCCGATTCAGCAGACGAGCTCGCAACGACCCCGAAGTACACGCCAGGAAACGAGGCCGACTTCGAGCGTCTGTACCAGACGTCTTACGGCAAGATTCTCGGCACGTTGACCGCCATGCTGGGCGATCGAGCCGCGGCAGAGGACTGCACCCAGGATGCGTTCGAGCGCGCCTACAGGAAATGGAGCACGTGGCAGCCGATCGCGCCCGCCGAGGCCTGGGTCCACCGCATCGCGATCAACGCCGCCGTCTCATATCAAAGGAAGATGCGGCTCCGCGAGGTGGGCGAAGTCATCCGGCGCATCGGGCGCCCGGGACTCGGCCCTGATCCCCAGGACCACATCGAGCATCGAGACCTCGCCGAGGCGCTCGCCAAGCTGCCGCCCAAGCAGGCGGCGGCCATCGTGTTGCGCCACTACCACGGCTACACCAATCGGGCGATCGCCCAATCGCTGGGGATACCTGAGCGCACGGTCGCCTCGCGACTCGCGGTGGCCAAGGACCGCCTCAGGGTGATGCTGAAGCACTCCTACGGCGAACAGGGCGATGCCACCGTCCTCCGGGGCGTGGCCGCCGCTGACTGAGGCTCCGCTCAGCGCGGGCAAGATCATTGATGCAAGCCAGGTACGACAAGCAGGGTCGGCGGCTCCCGGACTCCGGTCACGGGTGCGGATGCGAGCTCTGCGCCGAGCTGGGCGCCGCGCGCTATGAGCGCCGGCGCTCGGAGCGCAGCACCGCCTGGAGCCCGGTGCGGCGCCGGCTGGCGCGCATCGTCCGCAACCTGGGCCTGACGAAGAGAGCCGCGGCGGCCTAGCGGTCGGCCAGGGCGATCTCAAGCGAGACGGAAGGGTGATGAGGCGGCAGGTCCGGGCCGGTTACGGATTTTGTTACTCCCGTGCCGGGATCGTGGCGTTCGTTGCCGTTGCTCGTGGACCCGAGCCTGAATGCTTCTCCTAGCTTTGCGAGTGGGGGAGGCAGATGGATCAAGGAGCCGGGATGTCGGGGAAGAAGATTCTGGTCGTTGATGACGACCCGAGCGTGAGATTACTGTTCAGGCTGATCTTCGAGAGCGCCGGTTACGAGGTGACCGAGGCTCAGCACGGGGTGGCCGCGTTGATCCGCATCAAGAACGCATTCCCAGATCTGGTTGTGACCGACATGATGATGCCGGTCATGGACGGAGGCCAGCTGATCACGCAGCTGAGAAACGACCCAGGGACGGCAGGTCTCCGAATCCTGGCGGTGACCGCCAACCCTGCCGCCAGAGATGCTGCTCGGGGCGCAGACGCTGTTCTCGGCAAGCCGTTCCATAACGCCGCGCTGCTCGCGACCGTGAGCTCCCTTCTTGCAGAGCAAAGCGTCAGTGCCGGACACAGCGCCCACGGGTTCGGTGCGGGCGAGAAATGAACTGATGAGGGGACTGTGATTGTGCGGCGCCTGGGGACTGGAGTTCCGCGACTCGATGTGGTCCTCGGCGGCGGATTGC
>DASWBB010000015.1:0-14815 GCA_036390875.1 Candidatus Dormiibacterota bacterium | reverse complement strand
CGTGACGTTGCCACTGGGCCTGCTTGCTGGCCTGCTGGGCATGAACGTCGGGGGAGTGCCCGGGATTACGGACTCGGACGGTTTCGTGATCGTCGTTCTGCTGATGGCCACGATCGTCGCGGCCGAGCTCTTGTACTTCAGAATGGCAGGCTGGCTCGATTGAGTTGACACAGCGGAGACTTGCGCGGGCTGAGTTCGAAAGGGAGAAGCTGCTCCAGGCATACTTCGCGGACGCGCTCTCTCTCGACCAAATTCAAGCGCGAACAGACCCGAATCGCCGCAGAGATCGATGGAGCCCGAGCGGAGCTGGCGAAGGCCGAGGCGGCCGACAGCCCTTACCAATCAATGTTGGAGACCGCCCTCTCCTACATCCGCGATGCCCGAAGCGGCTACGCGAATGCGGACCCCGACGTAAAGAGGTCGTGGAACCGGACCCTGATCGAGCGAATCCAGATCTAGGGTGGCCAGCCGGCCGGGGTAGCCCTAAAGCAGCCATTCGCGGGCCTCTTCGTGTTGGCCAGTTCAAATAAGGGAACTTTGGTCGGGGGCGAGGGATTTGAACCCTCGGCCTCACGTCCCGAAATGTAACGCGTGTCCTGTCTGCCGCTAGGCAGTGAATTAGTTGACGAGGAGGCGAATCGAGTGGACTCGTTGACGATAAGAACGCGGCGCTCGTGGCCGCGTACTAGCTCTCCCAGGCCACCTCGGCCGCCTCGACCTTCTCCTTGATGCCTTTCAGCGCGAACTCCTGAACCCCTCGCAATGGCCGGCCACTGGCCTCGAGCGCCTCGCGCGACACGACGATGGTGTCCCCGCGCGCCGCCGCACACAACCGCGCCGCGCGATGCACGACTGCCCCACGCACTGCGCCGTTCTCCATCTGAACCTCGCCTGCGTGGATGCCAATCCGCACTTGGGGCGCATAGCCGTGGAGCCGGCGATGTGCCACCAGGCGGCGCTGAATCGTGACCGCGCAGTCGATGGCGTCGCCCGCAGCGTCGAAAATGACGAAGAAGCCGTCGCCAGCGTGGTCGACTTCGCCCCCGTGATGCTCGGCGAAGCAGCGACGCAGCTCGCCGTCGAGCCACGCACTGAGATCGTGCCATGCGGCGTCGCCGATCGCCTCGACCAGTGGCGTCGAACCCGTGAGGTCGGTGAACATCAGCGCCTTGCGCACAGAATTCAGACGCGAATGCGCCGTCAGCGCTGCGCGCAGCTCGTCACGCGAGCGGATCTCGAGTTTGTCGTAAACGTGGCGCAAGTGGTACTCGACCGTCTTCGGGCTCAGGTACAGCCTTGTCGCCGCCTCGCGGGTCGTCGTGCCCTCGGCAAGGGTCAGTGCGACCTGCAGCTCTTGCGGCGTCAGCTGCTGGCGATAGCGCTCGTCGCGAACGCGCGCGGTCTCGCCGCTCGCCTGCAGCTCGCCGATCGCCCGCTCGCCCCACGGTGAGGCGCCGAGCTCGTCGAACGCCTTCAGCGCCGAGCGCAGGTGCTTGCGCGCCTCGACGCGCTTTCGCGCACGCCGCAGCCGCTCTCCGTAATAGAGCTGCGTGCGGGCGCGCTCGAACGTGTCGGGCGTTGACTCATGGTGTCGCAGTGCGGTCGCGAAGTGATCGGCGAACTCCGAATCGCCTGCCAGAAGCCCACGCGCCCGGGCGGCCCGCGCAAGCGCGAACGGCTGACCCTTGGCGCCGGCCGAGGCCTCATAACGGGCGGCCATCTCACGCGCCTCTGACTCCCGGCCGAGACGCACCAGCGCCTCGACGATGTCCGGAGCAGGCGAAAGGTCCGGGTCGCTGATCGAAGTCTCCTGCAGCCAGGCTTCACATGCGGCCAGGTGGCCTAGCGCCTCTTCCGGGTGCCCCAGCCCGAGCTCGAGCATGCCCAGGGCGATCATCGCCCACGCCTTGTAGAAGCCCATGCCCAGCATCTCGGACAGCTGTAGGCCCTCGGCGGCGTGGGCGCGGCACTCTTCGGCCCGGCCCTCCAGTGCGTCGAGCCATGCCAGCCCTGATACAGGGCCCGGGAGCCACGTCAACTGCGTCGTCTCACGCGCCACCCGCATCGCGTCCTCATACATCGCCCGCGCCAGAGGCCAGCGGTTGGTCGCGAACGCATCGCGCCCGAGAAAGAAGAGAACCACGGGCAGTGCGGCAGTGGGCGCTCGGTCTCGGGCGCGGACTAGCGCGCGGTCGAGCAGGTCGCGCCCCGCCTGCGCCTCCCGAAGCCAAAGTCCGGTCACACCCGCACACATCAGCAGCAAGGGATCGGTGGCGTCCTCGGGCAGCAGCTGGAACAGCGGCACGCTCCGGTGCAGGTGCCGCGGGCCGTCGTCGCCGCGTCCGGCGAGGACGGCAAGGGCCCCATATGCGACGTTGGCGAAGATGCCCGACTCCGGGGGGTCGTCCGGGCGCAGCAGCTCGATCGCGCGCTCCGCGGCCGCCATCATTTGAACGGGGTTGCCGGCGCCGAACGTTGCGATCGTCGCGTCGGCGAGGATGCGGATGGCCTTCAGCCGGTCGCGCGGTTCGATCGCGGCGGCTGCGGCGACGAGCGTGCGGTAACCCTCGACCACCGCCCCGCGTCTCATTGCGATATGGCCGCCGAGGATGTCTATCTCAACCTGCAGGTCATCGCCGGCAAGCTCGCGCGCAGCGCGCAGATACTCCTCGGCATCCTCCGCTCGGCCGCCGAGCCACGCGTTATCGGCAGCCTGGAACAGGCGCTCCGCGCGCAGGCCCTCGTCCTCGGTGACCCGGGCGGATTCCGCCCAGGCGCGCGCGGCGGCGGCGTAGCCGGAGCTTTCCCTCGCGCGGCGTGCGGCGGCCTCGAGCGCGGTCGCGGCCTCTGCGTCCCAGTCCGCCGCGGCTCCCGCAAGGTGCCAGGCGCGGCGGTCTGCATCATCGGTGCCCGTCATCACGCCAGCCAGAGCGCGATGGGCTGCGCGGCGGTCGGCGGGCGAGGCGGAGTGATAGATAGACGCGCGTGCAAGGGGATGGACGAACTCGATGTGGCCGGCGCGCAGAACGACCAGCGTCGCGGCGTCCTCAGCCTCCTCGACCGCTTTCGCACCGAGGCCCATCGACGCAGCGGCCCGACGGACCTGGCCTGTGTCCATCGTTCCAGAGGTTGCCAGCAGCACGAGCACACGGCGCGCGCTCTCCGACAGTCCCACCGCACGCCGCAGGTAGGCGCGCTCGACGTTCGTCGCCACGGGGAGGTTGTCATAGGGCGCTGCGTGCACCCGGTGCGCCTCCGGCCCGAGCTCCAGCAGCGCGAGCGGATTGCCACCTGTGGCATCGACCAGCCTGTCTGCGACCTCGGCCGACACGGCCCCAGCTCCGGAACGAGAAAGCAGCTCGGCCGCCGATTCGCGATTGAGGCCCGCGGGCCTCAGCTCGGGCAGCCCGGCCGCCAGCAGAGGCGACTCCTCCCCCTCACGCACGGCGATGATCACCGCAACCGGGTCGGCCACGAGCCGTCGGGCGGCGAAGCCGATCGCCTCGGCCGAGGCTCGGTCGAGCCATTGAGCGTCGTCGATGGTGAGCAGCAGCGGTGCCTCGTCCGCGTAGGCCGAGATCAGACCGAGCACCGCGGCGCCGATGATCAACCGGTCGGGCTCGATACGCGGGCCGAGGCCAAGCGACGAGCGCAGCGCGTCGGCGTGGAAGGCGGGCAGGCGATCGAGGCGATCGAGCGCCGGGTGAAGAAGCTCATTGAGGCCCGCGAACGGAACGTCGGCCTCGAACTCGACGCCGCGGGCCGTGAGCACTGTCATAGATCCGGCATGCTCGACCGCGTACTCGAGCAGCGCGGTCTTCCCGATTCCGGGCTCGCCGCGGATGACCAGGCGCGCGCTCTTCCCCAGCCGCGCCGCGGCCAGGGCCTGGTCGATCGCAATAAGCTCCCGCTCTCGTCCGAGCAGCACCGGGTCCTAGTGTCGCGCGTCTCCAGGCGGCCAGGGGGCCCGCGGCCAACTACTAGGTGGGGCCCCTGATGCGACGCCCCCGCCGCCGCACCTACGTTCGGAGCATCCCATTTTCAGGAGGTGTTTCAGATGGCGGTACAGACCCAGGCGATCAACATGGACAAGCTCAACGCCTTTCTCGGCCAGGCGATCGGCGAGCTTGGAGCGACGGTGAATGCGGGCCTGATCGTGATCGGCGACAAACTCGGGCTCTACAAGGCGATGGCGGACGGCAAGCCCGTGACTCCGCAGGAGCTGGCTGAGACGACGGGCACGGCCGAGCGGTACATCCGCGAGTGGTTGAACGCGCAGGCGGCCGGCGGATTCGTGACGTACGACGCCTCCAGTCAGCGCTACCAGCTGCCCGCGGAGCAGGCGATGGCGCTGGCCAACGAGGACAGCCCCGCGTTCGTGTGCGGCGCTTTCGAGCTCGCGACGGCGACGCTTCGGGCGGGCGCCGAGATCCAGGCCGCGTTCAAGAGCGGGCGCGGCTTCGGCTGGCACGAGCACGACCAGGGGGTGGCCACCGGCTGTGAGCGGTTCTTCCGCCCCGGCTACAACGCGAACCTCGTGTCGGCGTGGCTGCCGGCGCTCGAGGGCGTGGAATCCAAGCTGCGCGTCGGCGCGAAGGTGGCCGACGTCGGCTGCGGTCTGGGCGCGTCGACCCGCCTGATGGCCGAGGCGTACCCGCGCTCACAGTTCATCGGCTTCGACTACGACGCGGAGTCGATCGAGTTGGCCCGCGGCAAGACGGCAAGCCTCAAAAACACGGTGTTCGAGGTCGCCGAGGCGGCGGCCTACCCCGGCGCCGGCTATGACCTTGTCGCGATGTTCGACTGCCTGCACGACATGGGCGACCCCATCGGCGCCGCGAAGCACGTGCGGCAGACCCTGGCGCCGGACGGCACGTGGCTCATCGTCGAGCCGATCGCGGGCGACAGGGTGGAGCAGAACCTGAACCCGGTCGGGCGCGCCTACTACGCGTTCTCAAACTTCCTGTGCACGCCCAACTCGCTTTCCCAGGATGTCGGCCTGGCGCTCGGGGCGCAGGCCGGCGAAGCGCGGATCCGCGACGTGGTGACCGCCGGCGGGTTCACGCGCTTTCGCCGTATCGCCGAGACGCCGTTCAACGCCGTCTACGAAGCCCGAGCCTGATCTCCCGAAGGCGGGCGGTTTCACACGCCGCCCGCCCTTACCTTTATTAGGGGTTCCGATATGCCACACGCAAATACGGGGATGCGGGCGCGGCTTGCCGATCAGAGTGGATACGCCACCAGACGCGACGGGCTGCGGCTCTACTACGAGGTCTTCGGAGAGGGTCCCAAGACCATCGTGCTCATGCCCTGCTACCCCATCTCCCACTCGCGGATGTGGAAGGGACAGATTCACTATCTGGCGCGGCACTTCCGCCTGATCGCGTACGACGGGATCGGCAATGGTCTCTCGGACCACCCCGACCCGAAGACTCTGTTTTCGGCAAGCAATTACGCGAACGACTGCCTCACCGTGATGGACGCCTCAGATACTCAGAGTGCGATCCTCGTCGGGTTGTGTGCCGACGGCGTGTGGCCGGCGATCCAGCTTGCAGCATCCGACCCCGGGCGGGTGCAGGGCATTGTCGCCTTCGCGCCCGGTGTTCCACGGCTTACACCGCCGAGACCGGAACGCGCCGCCGCGGTCGCGGTATATGACCAGGAGCTCGCGAGCTACGAGGGATGGTTCAAGCAAAACCGCCACTACATCGAGAAGAACTTCCGCGACTTCATGGAATTCTTCTTCGGCGAGATGTATCCGGAGCCCCACTCGACCAAGCAGATCGAGGACACCGTGGCGTACGCGCTCGACGGGCGCGTCGAGACATTCCTCATGGACGATGGCGAGCCGGTCGCGGATTCTGTGGAGGAGATCGAGGCCGTCTGCGCGCAGGTGCGATGCCCCGTTCTGGTTGTCCACGGGGATCGCGATAACTGCCAACCTTTCGATCGCGCCGTTCGGACGGCGGAGCTGACCAGCGCGCAGCGCATCGTGCTTCCGGGGTCGGGACACATTCCTGTGGCGCGGAGGCCGGTGAAGGCGAACCAGCTGATCAGCGAGTTCGCCGGCGACGGCGCTGTGTCGTGGCCCGCGATGCGCGGGCGGCGCGGCGGCAAGCGCGCGCTCTTGGTGAGCTCGCCGATCGGCCTCGGGCACGCTTGGCGCGATGTCGCAATCGCACGCGAGCTGCGGCGGCAGGTACCTGGCCTCGAGGTCGAGTGGCTCGCGCAGCCGCCGCTGACGACGCTGCTCGCTGCCGCCGGCGAGAAGGTCCACCCAGCCTCGAAGGAGCTTGCGGCCGAGTCGGCACACGTCGACAACGAAGCCCGCGAGCACGAGCTTCACGCCTTCCAGATGATCCGGCGGATGGACGAGATCCTCTGCGCGAACTTCATGGTGTTCCACGACGTCGTCAAGCAGGAGAGGTTCGACTTGTGGATCGCGGACGAAGGCTGGGAGATCGACCACTTCCTGCACGAGGAGCCACAGCTGAAAACGTCGCCCTACGTGTGGATCGCGGACTTCTGCGGGTTCGTGCCGATGCCCGCAGGCGGCGAGCGCGAGGAGTTCCTGGTCTCCGACCTCAACGCGGAGATGATCGAACACGTCGATGGGCACCCAGGACTGCGCGACCTGTCGATCTTCATCGGCGACAGTGCGGACATCGTGCCGCGGGATTTCGGACCCGGGTTGCCGTCGATCCGCGAGTGGACGGAGGCGCACTTCAAGTTCTCGGGCTACGTCCTGCCCTTCGATCCTGCGACGTTGCGCGACCGCTTGGCACTGCGCGCCGAGCTCGGATACCACCCTGATGCGACGTTGATCGTGGCCAGCGTGGGCGGGTCGGCGGTCGGTATCCATCTCTTGCGGCGGATCGCCGCGGCATTCGGCACGCTGCGCTCGTCGATGCCCGACGCCGAGCTGCTGATCGTGAGCGGACCGCGCATCGATCCGTCCGAGTTCGCGGGCTTGACCGGCGTACGGGCGGTTGGTTACGTTCACGACCTGTCGCGGACGCTCGCGTGTTGCGACCTTGCCGTCGTGCAGGGTGGGCTGTCGACGACGATGGAGCTGGTTGCCAACCGCCGTCCGTTCATCTACCTCCCGCTGCGCAACCACTTCGAGCAGAACTACCACGTCGCTCACAGGCTGCGGCGCTATGGCGCGCCGCCACCGACCGACTACGAGGAAGCGACACCAGAGCGGCTGGCGCGACAGATGGCGGAGCGAATGCGGGCGCGAGTGAGCTATGCGCCGGTGGAACCCGGCGGGGCGGCGCGCGCGGCGGGGTTCATCGCTCCGTTGCTGCGGCAAACCTGAAAGCAACGAAGCATGAGAGCCAGACAGCCTGACCGTCAGGGCTACACGGTTCGCGATGGTGTTCGGCTGCACTGGGAGCTGCACGGTCAGGGCGAACCGACGGTGTTCCTGCTGCCGACGTGGTCGATCATCCACTCGCGGCACTGGAAATTCCAGGTCGCCTACCTCGCGCGGCATTGTCGCGTGCTTGTGATGGATGGGAGGGGCAATGGACTCTCCGACCGGCCGCTTGATCCGAAAGCCTATGCCGATGAGGAGTTCGCGAAGGATGCTCTGGCGGTGATGGACGACACCGACACCGGCTCTGTCGCCCTGGTCGCGGTGTCCGCTGGCGCACGCTGGGCCATGCTGCTGGCCGGGCAGCACCCGGAGCGGATTGTTTCGGTCGTGTTCATCGGCCCTGCGGTACCGCTTGCGCCGTGGAAACCGATGTGGACGGCCACCAAGACCGCTTTTGACTACGAGTACGACGAGTACGACGACTGGATGAAGTGGAACTCCCATTACTGGACGCAAAACCATCGCGGTTTCCTGGAATTCTTCTTCGGGCGGGTCTTTGTAGAACCGCATTCGACGAAGCCGATCGAAGACACCATCAGCTGGGGTCTTGACACGACACCAGAGGTGCTCATCGCGACCAACCGGGCGGAGAACGTGGACGAGGCACGCGCGACGGACCTCGGGGAACGCATTCGGTGCCCTGTCCTGGTCATCCACGGCGACGAGGATGAGATCGTTCTCCACGAGAACGGCGTCGCGCTGGCCGACCTGACCCGAGGCCGCCTCTTGACCATGGAAGGGTCGGGGCACTGCCCGCATGTTCGCGATCCCGTGGCGGTCAACCTCGCAATTCGCGAGTTCCTGCTTCCGTCGACGCCGGCTCCAACTCATACCCGGGCGCGCAGCCGCCGGCGCCGGGCGATCTATATCTCATCTCCGATCGGCCTTGGCCATGCGCGCAGAGACGTCGCCATCGCCGAGGAGCTTCGCAAGCTCGTCCCAGACCTCGAGATCGACTGGCTCGCGCAGGATCCGGTGACTCGAGTGCTCGAGGCCCATGGCGAACGGATTCACCCGGCCAGCAGGGAGCTGGCCATCGAGTCGCAGCACATCGAATCAGAGTCGGGCCCTCATCGCTTGCATGTTTTCGAGGCGTGGCGCCGCATGGATGAGATCCTGCTGTCCAACTTCATGGTGTTCCTGGACGCGGTGCGCGAACGCGACTACGACGTCTGGATCGGCGACGAAGCATGGGAGCTCGACTATTACCTCCACGAAAACCCCGGGCTCAAGCGGGCTGCTTATGTCTGGTTGACGGACTTCGTTGGCTGGTTGCCGATGCCCGCACTTGGCGAACATGACATTGCGCTCACTGCGGACTACAACGCCGAGATGATCGAGCAGATCGAGCGCTTCCCGTGGCTGCGTGATCGGGCGATCTTCATCGGTCGGCCCGACGACATCGTCGGTGGCGCGTTCGGACCTGGGCTGCCAGAAATTCGCGCGTGGACGGAGAAGCACTACGACTTTACGCGCGGCTACATCCTCGGTCTGGACCAGAACGCGGTCAGCGATCGCAGCGAACTGCGACGCCGGCTGGGCTACCGCGACGGCGAGGTGGTCTGCATCGCGTCGGTCGGGGGCTCAGGCGTGGGAGCAGAGCTCATGGCTCGACTCATGAAGGCATTTCCAACGGCTAAGCGCCGGATTCCTGGGTTGCGCATGATCGCTGTCGGAGGCCCGCGCATCGACATGAGCACCCTTCCGAGCGTCAAGGGCGTCGAGGTGCAACCGTTCGTCCCCGACCTGGACCTCCATCTGGCCGCATGCGATATCGGCCTGACGCAGGGCGGGCTGAGCACGACCATGGAGCTGACCGCCTCCCGCCGTCCTTTTATCTACATCCCGCTGCGAGACCACTGCGAGCAGGCCTTCCATGTCAGGCACCGACTCGAGCGATATCGCGCCGGCAAATGTATGGACTTTGATGATGCGACACCCGACAACCTGGCCACGGCGATCGAGTCCCTGCTATCACAGCCGGTCGATTACCTGGAGGTCGAAAAGGGAGGAGCGGCCCGTGCCGCAAAGCTGATCGCCGAACTTCTCTAGTTTGGCGCTGGGGAATGTTCGCCAACTTCATACTCGCGTCGGGCTCAGTTTCGATTTCTGATGCTTGATGTCGAAACGAGCCGCCCTGTACCAATTAAGGAAGTGGTTCAAGCCTGTGGGCAGACGGAGGTGGCGCTGGTCTGCTTTGGGGAGTGCCCCGATCCAAAACTGGGGCTCGGCGCCTGCACCTTCGAGCGTACATTGGGTGGTTCCAGCTGAGAATTTGGTCGGGGGCGAGGGATTTGAACGCTCGGCCTCACGGTCCCGAAACCTGAGTGGTTTCGTCCACGGATGTCGTTATCGTGGGTTCTTGGACTCCTTTCGACGCTAACCAGCGGATTCGAGGCCTGTTTCAGCCGCTGGATCAACTGGGTTACTACATGAACTACTACACCCAATGTCTATGGCTTTAGAGCTGGATGAGGTCGTTCTCGACAGCAAAAAGCGTCGCGCCCGCGCGCGTTTTGACCTCGGTCTTGCCATAGACATTGATGACATGCGTGTGGACCGTCGCCTCTGAAACGTGTAGCTCGTGCGCGATTTCACGATTGGAGCGGCCCCGCGCCAGCAGTCTCAGGACGTCAACTTCACGGTCGGTGAGGCCGGCGGGCCACGCGCGTGCCACACGCGTTCTCCTTCCAAGCTCGCCCGCCGCTGTGAGTACTGCGTCGACGGCCCGACGGTCTAGCTGGCCTGCGCGAGCTCCCTCGCGCAGGTTTGCCGCGGCATCCGCTCGTGTCAGTGGCGGTCGCCATGGTCTCTCTTCGAGCATTGACTGGAAGGCCTCGACGGCGGCAAGAATACGGGCGGTCGGCGGAATCGCGGGCGCCCTGAGACCGCGGAAGTAGCCTGATCCATCCAATCTCTCGTGATGTGCACCCGCAATCACCGCCATCTCGCGCAGTGGTTCGGCCACCGTCAAGACGTGCTGAGTGTGGTAGGGGTGCAGCCTGACTTGCTCCCACTCTGTGCGGTTGAGCTTTGCCGGCTTGTCCCACGTTCTGTTGGGTACGCTGACGTTGCCAAGGTCGTGGACGTACGCCGCCCGACCCAATATCAGCCGTTCGTCGTTTGATATTCCGGCGGCGGCCGCAGCCTCTAAAGCCAAGGCAGCGACCCGCACAGAGTGTCCGGCCATCCGTGGCACTTTGAGATCGCAGAAGTCGCCGAGAGCGCTCGCGATGGCATCGACGTGCGAGGCGGCGACGTGGCGGTGCGGCTCAGGCTCAGCAGCAAGGGCCTCATCCCAGACGGATCCCAGATGGATCTTCTCCAGCAGGTCATGGCTGTGCCGAAGCCAGAGGTCGGCGAGTTGAGGATCGAACTCCCGGCCGCGTCGCTTGCGCACGACCTCGTCCGCCGCATCACGACCGCCGATGCGGTAAAAGGCGCATGCGATGTGAACGATGTGGACCAGCCGGCCTAGTGCGGATATTGCCTCGCCTGAGGGCAGAGACGTGAGGACGCGACCGTCCCATCGTGCGTAGGCATGCGGAAGGGCTTCGACCACGCGAGGACCGGCGCCGATCCGCTTACCCAGGTGGGCTCCGACTTCGCAGATGCTGTCGTAGGCATCAGGCACGAGCGACTTCGGGGCGGTGGCGAGAGCGATCAGCGCTTGTGCGCGATCGAACGGACCGAACTGACGTGTCACCCTTGTCGCCGCCAGGCGGAGCATCTCAACGGGGTCGGTGTAGTCGGCGGTGCCGTACCAGTGTCGGGCGGTGATATCGTCGCCGGCCGCCACTGACGCCTGCAGCACCGAGGCTGATGTGCACCCAAGGTTGTAAAGAAGCGCCAGATAGTAGACGTCGGCCAAGGCATCCTCGGGCATCTGGGCGAGACGGGCGAACTCGATCGAAACGAGACAGTCGGTCAGCGCGGTCTCGATCGGAGCCCCGTCTGCAAGATCGGTGGCCAGGGAGACAGCGGCCAGCAGCTCTGCCAGCCTGACAGATGCGCCAGCCGACGAAGGCACCGCTGATGAGCTGAGCACGACGCGTTGACGCTACTACGTGCTCAGTCGACATGATCGAATTTCTCATCTCACCGAAAGATCAACCGAACGGTTGATGCCATTGCTCGTCGCTGGAAGTAACCTGCGTCTCGAGATGGCACGCCAGCAACCGAGCCTACGAGTCTCACTTTCCTGCCCAGCCGGCCCAGGGGAGGTCTACGACGTCCTCGCTGATCTCCAGACGCATCTCGAGTGGGGCGGAACTCGACAGCCAAGGAGCTTCCGGGTATTGAGCCTCGCGGCGCCGCCCAGCGCAGCGATCGAAGGAACCGTCTTCACCAGTACTGGCTCGCAACCTATGTCAAAGCGGCGCTGGGAGGACCGCTCCACAGTGACCGTTGCCGATCGACCACGGGCCTTCGAGTTCGTGACCGAGGGCACATTGGGTGAGCGCAACCCGATGACAGGGCGCTACCAGCACCGCTTCGAGATTGCTCCAGAAGCTGCGGGGTCCCGCATCACCTACACCGTCAGCCAGCTGGCGGTCGCCAACCCAACGCTGCGATACAGCCTTCCCGTGCTCCGACAGCTGGTCTGGCGAATCGTCTTCCCGAAGCTTTCCGAGCGAGGCCTGCGCAACCTGTTCGCCTACATCGACGAGCACGCCACTCGGAATGATTCGATCCGCCCCTCAGCCGGCGTCGGCGACGCCAGGCTGCCGGCCCCGGAGGCATGAGCATGGCCGGGATCGTCGTCATCGGCGGAGGCCAGGCAGGACTGGCGGTCAGCCACGAGCTGAACGAGAACGGCGTCGACCATCTTGTCCTAGAGAGAGGGAGGATCGGTCAGACCTGGCGCGGGCGGTGGGACAGCTTCTGCCTTGTCACGCCCAACTGGACGATCCGGCTGCCCGGCCATCACTACGCGGGGAACGACCCGGACGGGTTCCTCGAGCGCGATGCAATCGTCACCCACCTCGAGGATTACGCCGCCTCGTTTCACCCCCCGATTCACGAAGGGGTGACGGTCACGTCTCTGGAGCACGGGTCGAGTTCACGGTTCCGGCTCCGCACGACAAGCGGTGACTTCGAGGCGGATTCCGTTGTGCTTGCGACGGGAGCCTACCAACGCCCGCACCGACCGGCCGCAGCTGAGGGCTTCCCGGATGATCTGGTGGTCATCGACGCCGAGCGCTACACGAACCTCAGCGCGTTGCCGCCCGGGGCGCTGTTGATCGTCGGCGCGGGCCAGACCGGGTGCCAGCTGGCGGAGGAAGCCAATGAGGCAGGCCGCGAAGTGTTTCTCGCAGGAGGGCGAACCCCATGGCTGCCGCGGCGGATCGGCGGTCACGACGTTGTTCGCTGGATGGTAGACACCGGTTTCATGGACGCCCCGCCTGCCTCGCTGCCCTCCCCCGCGGCACGTCTGATCGCCAACCCACAGGCGAGCGGCCACCGGCGCGGCCATGACCTCAACTACCGGACCTTGCAGGCGATGGGAGTGACGTTGTTGGGTCACCTGGTCGGTGTTGATCGGAGGCGGGCTCACTTCGCCGCCGACCTCCATGAGTCGGTCGCCTTCGGCGACCAACGCTATGCCGATTTCTGCCAGCTGATTCGGAAGACGTGCGCGGCCCGCGGACTCCCGACCCCCGACTGCCCGGTCCCGGACCCGTTCATCGCCAACCCGCCGGATTCGATCCCGTTGGGAGGCCTGGGCGCCGTGATCGTGACTTCGGGATTTCGACCCGACTACGCTCGCTGGGTCCAGTTTCCAGCCTTCGACGAAATGGGGTTTCCTATTCAAGAGGACGGCGCGAGCCTGGTGGTGCCGGGCCTCTACTTCGTGGGGGTCCACTTTCTCCGGAAGCGGAAGTCGTCCCTGCTCCTGGGCGTGGGTGAAGATGCGACTGTCGTCGCGCGAAGCTTGGCGAGAGAACGCGACTCGACTGCCACGGCCCACATGCTGAAAGGGGTGTGAGGTTTCAAGAGGCTGATGCCGCTGATCGCCTTTCCCGGCCGGGCAGAGCCATCGATGTTCCAGTCGTTGCGGTTCAACAATCAGAAATTTGGTCGGGGGCCCGGGATTTGACCCCGGGGCCTCACGGTCCCGAACCTTGTTGGTTACATGTCCTGCCGTATCCGACCGGCTCCTTCAGTGCCCACCTGAACTCAATCGCCGGGCTCGTCGTGTCCTCTAGTGTCCTCCAAGGTCCGCGCGGTTCCGCGATTCTGTGCCCCGGCTGTGCCCCGGCGCAGGTTAATTCCTCCACTCGACAGACGTATCTATGTGATCGCGGATTCCAGCCCGACCTGGCCGGCTGACACAAGCACCAGAGCGAGAGGCCGGGGCCGTGTGAGCCCGCTTCGCGTTTCTATCTCGACGACGTCATCCAGACGGCGATCTGGGCACGGGAGTTGAGGCCGAGCTTGTTCATGATGTTGCTGACGTGAGTCGCAACCGTCCGGTCGGAAATGAACAAGCGCGCCGCGATCTGCTTGTTGCTGAGCCCCTCGGCGACCAGGCGTGCGACTTCGACTTCACGCTTGGCGAGCGGCCCAGCGACCAAGCCCTCCGCAGGCTGACCGCCTGCGCCCTCGGATTCGCCTAGCGCCAGGTGCAGTGCTGCCTCACGGCTCAACTGTTTCCCGGTATCGAACTCAGTGTCGAAGGCCGATACACCCAATGCAACGATCGTGGACTCTTTGGCCTGAGCCAGCATGTGGCCAGCCGGTCCCAACATCCCGGCGCCCGTCTGCGTCGCCAAGGTATGAGCTGCTCCCAGCAACTGAGCTGCGAGCCGGGGCCGACCATCGTTGGCGGCATGCCAGCCCAAAAACGCGAGGCCCCAGTACTGAGCCGGCCGATTGTCGATTTGCCGAGCTAACCGAAGCTCTTCAAGAAATTCGGTCTTGGCGGATTGGGTATCGCCAGTCAGCGTCCCGATCATGCCCAGGTTACGTACCATCGCTTCAATCTGGTACACGTCGCCGGCTTCCCGGCTTAGGCGCAGACCCTCTGCGGATGCGACTTTAGCGGTGTCCATATCGCCCCGGAGCAACGCCTCAACGGCCTGCGCCTGCACCAGTTCGATTGTCGATGGGACGTCATGAAGGCCGGGGGTCATCGCTTCAGCCTCGTCGAGGTGACGTCTCGCATCTTGAGTTAGGCCGGCCACGCTCTCGATCGTCGCGGCTAGCGACAATGATTCGGACAGCAGGGCATGCTGCGCGTTCTCGCGAGCCATCTCTATGGCCCGCTCGGCCCATCGGTCGGCGGTCACCGTGTCACCCTTGAGCAGGCTCAGCCAAGCACGCAAGTAATACGCCCGGATCAGCGTGCTGGGGGAACCCTCGTCCGATACGAGAAGCTGGTCGAACCAGCGAATGCTCTCTGTGGTCCCGCGCATGACCCAGTAGTAGCCC
>DASWBB010000014.1:0-50874 GCA_036390875.1 Candidatus Dormiibacterota bacterium | reverse complement strand
GACCTTCTCGGCGGCGTTCTCGAGCAGACATCTGGTCCCGCTCTCCGAGATCCGTCCGCAGCGCTCGCACTGCACGTGATCGTGATGCCGGTCCGCGGTCTCGTACCGGCCGCGTCCATCGCCGATGTCGACCCTGCGGATCAGGCTCTTCTCCTCCAGGTAAGACACGGCACGGAAGACGGTCGAGTAATCGGCGGTCGCCACATCCTTGCGGACACGCGCCAGCAGCTCCTCGATCGTCCACGCGGGTAGAGAACCGCCGAGGACGAGGTCGCGAACCCGGTCGCGCACCGGACTGGGCCTGGGCATGGCTCCCATTCTAACGCAATGGAGTTGCGCATGTTACATGCGCAACTGGTATGCTGCTCGGGTTGCAGGTCAACGAGCGGAGATCAAGCCATGTCCCGGCGGCGGTCGAGTGCGGTGTATGCGGTGCGCATGCAGGCAGTGGCGGCCGTGGCGGTTCTTGGCGCCATCGGTTCGTTGGGGACGGCATGTGGCAGCCCGACATCGTCAGGCTCAGGAAGCATCAGCGTGGTCGCCGCCGAGAACTTCTGGGGCAGCATCGCGACCCAGCTCGCCGGCTCGCACGCCACGGTCCGGAGCATCATCACGAACCCGCAGACCGACCCTCACGCCTACGAACCTACGGCCTCTGATGCGCGCGCCATCGCCGGGGCGGCCTTCGTGATCGAGAACGGCGCCGGCTACGACCCATGGGCGCAGAAGCTCATAGACGCCAGCCCGAGCAGCTCGCGCGCGGTCCTGGACGTGGGCAAGCTGAGCGGCGTCGCCGAGGGCGGCAACCCGCACATCTGGTACAGCCCGACCTTTGTCCGTCAGGTGATCGACGCGATCAGCTCACGCCTGAGCCGGCTCGACCAGGCCGACAGCGCCTACTTCGCGACCCAGCACGACACATACGTGTCGACCGGCTTGAAGCAGTACGACGATCTTCGCGCCGAGATCAAGCAGAAGTACTCCGGCACACCCGTCGGCGCGACCGAGAGCATCTTCGCCTACCTGGCCGCAGACCTCGGGCTCAACCTGATCAGCCCGCCCGGCTTCTTGAAGGCCATCAGCGAAGGCACGGATCCCACCGCCGCAGACAAGGCGACCATGGACGGCCAGATCGCAAGCAAGCAGATCAAGGTCCTGGTCTTCAACGGCCAGAACTCGACGCCTGACGTGCAAGCGCTGGTCGACAAGGCCACAGCCAAGGGCATCCCGGTGACTTCGGTGACCGAGACTCTCGAGCCCGCCAACCTCAACTTCCAGGATTGGCAGTCGAAGCAGCTGCAAGCGCTGCGCGACGCGCTTGCGGGCGCCAGGTAAGCAAGGTGCAAGCCGCAACGCACGATCAGGAGGCGGCCGTCGGGACGGCGGCGCTGCAGCTGGAGGACGCGGCCGTCAGCCGGGGTGGGCGATCCATCTTCCGCGCAGTGACCCTCCGCGTCGAACCCGGCGAGTACGTCGCGGTGCTCGGTCCCAACGGCGTCGGCAAGTCGACCCTGCTGCAGGCCATCCTCGGCCTCCTGCCACTGACCGCGGGCAGCATCGAAGTGTTCGGCCGCCCGCCACACCAGGCCGCAGGCTTGCTCGGGTATCTCCCCCAGCGACGCAGCTTCGATTCATCGTTGCGAATGCGCGCTCGTGACCTGGTGCGCCTCGGTTTCGATGGCAACCGTTGGGGCGTGCCGCTCCCGTTCGCGCCGGGCGGCCGCGAGGTCGCAAAGCGAATCGACGAGGTCCTCGAGGTGGTCGGGGCGACTGCATATTCCGGCCGTCCAGTCGGAGAGCTGAGCGGTGGCGAGCTTCAGCGCATCCTGATCGCGCGCGCCCTGGTGCGCCGTCCCCGAATGCTGCTCATGGACGAGCCATTGGAAAGCCTGGACCTGGGCAACCAGCAGGCGATCTCCTCGCTGGCGCGGGACATCTGCCGAACCGAGGGCGTGACCGTGATCATGGTCGCCCACGATGTCAACCCGATCCTCGGCGACCTCGACCGAGTGATCTACATGGCGGGTGGGAGCGCCGTGATCGGACGGCCCGAGGAAGTCATCACAAGCGAGAAGCTGAGCGCGCTCTACAACGCGCACATCGAGGTGCTCCGGACCAGCGACGGCCGGCTCTTCGTCGTCGGCCAGCAGCCCGAAGCGATCTCGTACCACGGCCATGATTGACGCCCTCGACCAGCTCTTTTCCTACCAGTTCATGCAGAACGCCTTTTTGGCAGGAACCACGGCTGCAGTGCTGGCCGGGATCGTCGGCTACTTCGTGGTCCTCCGCGGCGAGGCTTTCGCCGGCCACACGCTGGCGGTCGTTGGATTCCCCGGCGCTGCGGGCGCGATTCTGTTCGGCCTGCCGCAATTGGTGGGGCTCGCGGTCCTGTGCACTGCATCGGGCCTTGGGATCGGGGCGTTTGGGCAGGGAGCGGTGCGGGATCGGCACGCGGAGTCGGCCGCGATCGGGACCATCCAGGCCTTCCTGCTCGCCCTCGGCTTTCTGTTCGTGAGCCTGTACAAAGGACTGCTCGTCGGGGTCTACGGCATCCTCTTCGGCACCTTCCTCGGCATCACGCGGGACCAGGCGCTGCTGTTGCTCGCCATCGCGGTCGTCGCGCTCGCGGTCCTGGTGGTGATCGGCAGGCCGCTGCTGTACGTCTCGGTGGACGGGCCGGCCGCGGCCGCCGCCGGAGTTCCCGTGCGGGCGCTGTCGATCGGGTTCCTGGTCCTTCTCGGACTTGCGATCGCGAGCACGGCCTTGATCACCGGCGCGCTGCTGGTGTTTGCCCTACTGGTGATGCCCGCGGCCGCCGCCAATGAGCTGGTCGTTCGGCCCGGGCTCGCGATGATCGTGTCGACGGCGCTCGCGCTGGTGATCGTTTGGAGCGGCCTGCTGATTTCTTACTTCACCGACCTTCCGATCGGTTTCCTGGTCACAACGGTGGGATTCGTCATTTATCTGGCGGCGCGCCTGGCGCGACGCTTGACCAGGGCCTGACATGGATGTCCTGAACGGCATGTTCGCGCACGAGTTCATGCGCAACGCGCTGCTGGCCTCGACCGCGATCGCGCTCGCGGCGGGCCTCGCCGGCTACTTCCTGGTCCTCCGCGGCCAGGTCTTCGCCACTGACGCCCTCAGCCATGTGGCGTTCACCGGCGGTGTCGCCGCGCTTGCCTTCGGAGTCAACGAGCTTGCCGGCCTGCTCGTAGCCACGGTGCTCGCGGCGGTGCTGCTCAACTCGCTGTCGGTGGCTTCACGCGCAGGCGACGTCGAGATCGGAGTGTTCTTCGCTTTGATCCTCGGCCTGGGGGTTCTTTTCATTTCGATCTACGTCTCCGGCCATGCGACCTCCAACAGCACCGGCGGAGTCGGGGTCCTGTTCGGAAGCGTGTTCGGGATCTCGGCCGGCCAGGCGCGAACCGCCGTCTTCGTCAGCATCGGAGCGGTCGCCTGCCTACTGGTGATCGCGCGCCCGCTGCTCTTTGCCTCGGTGGACTCCGCCGCCGCCGCTGCGCAGGGGATCCGCGTGGGCGTGCTCGGCGGCGCCTTCCTCGTCGTGGTGGCAATGGTCGCCAGCGAAGCCGTGCAGGTCACCGGAGCCCTGCTCATCCTCGGCCTGATGGCGACCCCGGCGGCTGTGGCCCGCAACCTGACCACCCGCCCTTATGCCGGCATGGCGCTCAGTGCGGGCATCGGCCTGGTAGCAACATGGTCGGGACTCACCCTCAGTTATCTGGTTCCGACCCTTCCACCCAGCTTTGCGTTGATGGCCGTGCTCTTCGGGCTCTACCTGCTCTCGACCGGCGCTGTAACCATCAAGCGTTCCTACGAGGCGGAAACAGCATGAAAGCGGTGGTCTACGACAGGTACGGGCCGCCAGAGGTCCAGCGCCTCGAAGACGTCGAGCGGCCTGTCCCCAAGGAGGACGAGGTCCTCATCAGGGTCCACGCCACCACGGTCAACCGGTTGGACGTCCACACTCGCGAAGCCAACCGGCGCGGTGGACTGGCGGTGTCCGTTCTGAGCCGCATGGTGTCCGGCCTCGGCGGTCCTCGGCAGCGAATCCTCGGCAGCGAGTTTGCAGGCGAGGTGGAAGCCCTCGGCGCCGGTGTCAAGGAGTTCGCGGTCGGTGACCGCGTCTTCGGGAACAGCGGGCTCAGGTTCGGTGCCCACGCGGAGTTCATGTGCATGCGCGCGAGCGGCCGGATCGCTCAGATGCCCGCCGGCTTGAGCTTTGAGGAGGCCGCGCCCATCACCGACGGGGCGCTCAACGCGCTGACCTGTCTGACCGCGGCCGACCTCCGGAAGGGGCGCAGGATCCTCGTCTACGGGGCGTCGGGGGCGATCGGCACAGCGGGTGTGCAGCTCGCCAGGTACTTCGAGGCGGACGTCACCGCGGTGTGCAACACCAAGAACGTCGAGCTCGTCAGATCGCTCGGAGCAGACAGGGTGATCGACTACACCAAGGAAGACTTCACCAAGAACGGACAGACGTACCACGTCATCTTCGACGCGGTCGGCAAGCACTCGTTCAAGCGCTGCAAGGGCTCGCTGGAGCCGGGCGGTCTCTACCTGCCCACCGACGGGTTCGAGAATCTCGTCCTGGCCTTGTGGACCCCATGGTTCGGAGGCAAGAAGGTGGTGTTCCAGATCCCGCCCCGGCAGACAAAGCAGGATGTCCTCCTCCTCAAGGAGCTCATCGAGGCCGGGAAGTTCCGACCGGTCATCGACCGGACCTACCCGATGGCAGAAGTTATCGAGGCGACGAGGTACGTTGAAACGGAGCAGAAGACCGGGAACGTCGTCATGACCGTATGAGGCGGTGTCCGAAAGGAGCGAAGACATGATCTTTGGTGCCCACGTGATCGTTTACAGCAAGGACCCGACTGCCGACCGCGCCTTCTTTCGAGACGTACTCGGATTCTCATTCGTGGATGCCGGAAACGATTGGCTGATATTCGCCCTGCCTCCGGCCGAAGTGGCCGTTCATCCGGCGGAAGAGAATGTTGGGCACGAGCTCTTTTTGATGTCCGACGATCTGAAGGCCGACATCGCGGCGCTGGCGGACAAGAACGTCCGGTGTTCCGGCGTGGAAGAGGTCAGGTGGGGCTCCGTGACCACGATCAAGCTTCCGGGTGGAGGCGACATTCGTCTCTATCAGCCCAAGCATCCATCGCCGCTGGTCCCGCCTTTGGCATAGCCGCAAATCGGGTCATCTCAACTCCCGCCATCGTCGAGCCCCCTGGCCACGTGACCTTGCCACAATCGATAGCCGCCGACGAACGCATCGGCATTGGACCCGAGCCTGACTCCTTTCGGCAGCGTGCGCAGCAGTTTCGCGTTGCCGCCGCCGATGACGACGTCGTCGGCTTCGAGGGCGGCTTGCAGTCGCGTCACGACATCGGCGACGTTCCGGCGCCACTTCTTCTTGCCGGCTCGTTTCAGTGCTCGCTTGCCGACGCGATCTTCATACGTCTGTCCGTTCTTGAACGGCAGGTGCGCCAGTTCCATCGGTTCGAGCACGCCGTCGACGATCAACGCTGAGCCGAGGCCGGTGCCCAGCCCCAGGAACAGCATGCGGCCGCCTTTGTAGCTGCCCAGCGCCTGCATGGCGGCGTCGTTGATGACGCGCACGGGACAACCGAACGCCTTCGTGAAGTCGAACCCGACCCATCCGCCTCCCAGGTTGCTAGGCTCGCTCACCGGCTTGCCGTGCAGGACCGGTCCCGGATAGCCGATCGACACCACGGAGTACCGCCACCCGGCCGTCCCCTGTTGAACCTTTCGCACCATCTCCTGGGCGGTCATCTTCGGACCCGATGGAATCTCGAGCTCCTTTGTTCGGCCCGTGGCGAGCACCTTGACGTGGGTGCCGCCGACATCGATGGCGAGGATTCTCATCGTGGGTTGAGGGCGCTTGGGACTGCTTTTTGCCATTGCGTTTCTCCTTAGAGCGAATTACGCCGGCCCCTGGACGCGGACGGAAGGTATACCTCATACGGACGGTTCCATACACATGAGCTCCTCCGCACAGACAGAGACCCAGGTACCGTCAGCCGCCGCCCGGGCTCGACTCAAGGACGGGGTGCACATCGAGCTGAGCCCGCGACGGGTTCGTGCCTACTACGCGAACCAGCTGCTGGCCGACAGCCAGAAGGTGCTGCTCGTGTTCGAGACCAAGCGCCCGCCTGTCTACTGGTTTCCAACGTCGGACGTGAACATGAAGCTGCTCGCCCGCAAAGAATCGTCACCCGACGCCACCTCGGGAACCGTGCGGTGGCGCTCCAACACGGACAGTCGCTCGGTTGACAATCTGGCCTGGAGCTACGCCGAGCCCGCCGGCGACCTCGCCCCGCTGAAGGACCACATCGCCTTCTACTGGAATGCGGTCGACGCCTGGTACGAAGAGGACGAGGAAGTCTTCGTTCACCCTCGCGACCCATACACGAGGGTGGACACCGTCCACAGCTCGCGGCACGTGCGGGTCGAGGTCGACGGTCAGGTGATTGCGGACACCGAGCGGCCGGTGCTGCTTTTCGAGACCGGCCTGCCCACCCGCTACTACATCCCCAAGCTGGACGTCCGCATGGACCTCCTTGACGAGACCAACACGGTGACGCACTGCCCCTACAAGGGCGACGCCAGCTACTGGTCGTTGCGGTTGGGCGACAAGACCTACAAGGACTTCGTCTGGAGCTATCTCAGGCCGATTCCGGAGATCCCCAAGATCGAAAACCTGCTCTGCTTCTACAACGAGAAGGTCGACCTCTACGTGGACGGGGTGCTGCAGGAGCGCCCGGTCTCGCCCTTCTCCTGATCGCTTAGCAGGCTCGGGTCCCACCCGGCGAGGCGGGCACCCGCGGCATAGGTGCTCTCGAAGAACCGGAGGATCACTTCTTCCGGCGATGGAGTCGAGCGGGCGTCGTCGTAGAGGAGTGCAAACTCGCCGAGGGTCGAGCTCCAACCCGCCTGCGCCGGCTCGATCACCTGCGACTCGATTCCATCCGGTTTCGGGTAGGTGTAGGAGAAGAAGGCGGGTTGTGGAAATTGTGGGTGCCCGGCCCAGAACCCCGCGCAGACCTGCTCGGCGTCACCGCCTTTGCGCTCGATGAGTCCGGCGCCGGGTCGCGGCTCGACGGCTCGGCCTGAGAACCTGGAGTTGGCAAGGTCAAAAGTGCCCCAGAAGAAATGCACCGGCGACGTCCTCCCTCGGAATCGGGAGCGGTGGTCTTTGAGCAAGAGGTCGATCCGTGACAGCACTCTCCAGAAACGATTGGCCCACTCCGGCTCGTACGACGCGTGGACGGTGTCATCTGCGAAAGGAATCGGATCACCGACCTCGTCGGGGATGGGCCGGATCCTGGCGTCGATCCCCAGCGCGCGCAGGTTGGACATGAAATCGGCGTAGAACTCGGCCACCGGGCGCGCGGTGAGCGCGACTCGTCTCGTCTCGCTCCGCACGGTCTTGATGACGACCTGGTGGTCGATGAGGTCGACGTCGATCTGGAATATCAGGCCTGCCGACGCCATCGGCGTCGTCGTGAGCCCACGCGCGCTCAGATAAAAGGGAACGTTGGCCCATTGCGGTTCGAACGGTGTCAGGACAAGGCGGACCTTGCCCACGATCTGGAGGTTCATGTGCAGCGTCTCGAGCGTGTCTTTCCAGGCGCCGTAAGGCAGCTCGGGCCACGCCTCGGCGCCGGCTTGGCGATTCACCGGCCGCGCGGATCCTCGGCCTTGGTGATGGGTTGATCCAGCCGCGGGCGGACCGGGCTGAGCTGGATCAGACACTCGGCGACGTGGATGCAGAGGTCCAGGTCGAAGCTGACCTCGATATCCCGCCCCCGATAGACCTTGCGCATCCCCCAGACAAATCTACGATGACCTCGGTTGGCTAAGACACCGGCGTCAGACGATGGGAGATGCGCGTGGGCGAACAGCTCGCCGGCCATGCGCGAGTACCACGACCTCGAATGGGGTGTTCCGTCGCACGACGACCGGCACCACTTCGAGATGCTGACCCTGGAAGGGGCCCAGGCCGGTCTGTCCTGGGCCACCATCCTCAACCGCCGGGACGGATACCGCCGTGCCTTCGCCGGTTTCGACCCCGCAAAGGTGGCCAGGTTCACCGACAGCCGGCTCGAGCGGCTCCGCGCGGACCCGGGCATCATCCGGAACCGGCTCAAGATCTACAGCACCCGCAGCAATGCCCAGGCCCTCATCCGGGTCCAGCGCGAAACCGGCTCGTTCTCTACCTATTTATGGGGGTGGGTCGACGGAGCCCCTGTGATCAACCACCCGCGCAGGCTCGCCGATCTCCCCGCCACCACAGAGCTGTCCGACCGCATCAGCAAGGACCTCAAGCGCCGGGGCTTCACTTTCGTGGGGTCGACGATCGTCTACTCGCTGATCCAGTCGGTGGGCATCGTCGACGACCATGTGACAAGCTGCCCTTTCAAACAGCGCGTGCCGAGTTAAGCGCCTATAACCAGCTCTGTACCAGCCGACCGAACATCGATCTCGAGCCTCAAATCCTCTATCGGCGGGAGCGACGGAAACCAACGAATCCCATGGACTGCCGCCGCGCCGGTGGCTTTCAGCACCCTTTCCACCACGAGGTCCTGAAAGTCATCGACTCCATACATCTGGATCGCCGTCGCGTCCTCCCAATTGACGCCCAGCGCATCGAGCCGGCCCGATAGCACTCGCATGATCGAATCCAGCCTCGCGGCGGTGTCGGCGCCCTCCTCCTCGGGGACGCCGGAGAGCACAAATGCCCGGTGAGTGCGGTGCCCAACCATCGTGTAGGACACCGCGAACAGGCTCGGCTCCGAAACCGATCCGACGACATCTGCGACGTTGGTGCGCGCGGCCGGCATGAGCCCGTCGACCTCGAGGCCGAGACGCTTCAAGCTCGCGACATATCGCTCGTTGAAAGCAGTGAAGGCCGCCTGGGTCAGCGGCCTGGGAATCCGGAGCTCGAAACCTGCGATGGCATGCACCGGCCTGCCCGCGGCCACGACGTGTCGCGATGCGGCTGCGAGACCTGCTTCCAGGGGACGCGGACGCTCGAATGCCGCATGAACGAGGTCGTACCCGTCGTCGGCCACGGCGCCGCCCGAAAAGGGCTTTCCTTCGGCGGCCAGGAACCGGTAATTGCCAGATCGGTTGTGTGCAAGCATCCGCTCCTGGATTCTAGGCAGGGCCAGCCGCTGAGCGCCTCGCTGTCGATTTGGCCCGAACCCGTTCGTGTAAAGGGTGAGGAGGCGGCCCCATGCCGCGCCAGATCAAGGAGGAACGAATGCGCAAGATCGTTGTGTTCATGAGCCTGACCCTGGATGGGGTCATGCAGGCGCCGGGCCGGCCGGACGAGGATCGCCGCGGCGGTTTCGAGCATGGCGGCTGGGCGCTGCCGTACGCCGATCCGGAGATGGGCAAGGCGGCAGGGGAGAGCATGGCCACGACTGGTGGCCTCCTCTTCGGGCGGCGGACGTATGAGGACTTCTACTCGGTCTGGCCCAACCGAACAGACAACCCCTTCACCGACGTGCTCAACAACACCCAGAAGTTCGTGGCGTCCACGACCCTGAAGGAGCCGCTGCCCTGGATCAACTCCACGCTTCTCGAGGGCGACGCCGCGGCAGCTGTGGCCAGGCTCAAGGAGCAGCCGGGCAGAGATATTGTCGTGCTCGGTAGCGGAGACCTCCTCCAGTCGCTGATGCGCTCCAACCTGATTGACGAGTACGTGCTTCAGATCCACCCGTTGATACTCGGGTCGGGACGCCGTCTGTTCAACGAAGGCGATTCGCGCGCCGCCCTCGAGCTCATCGACACCAAGTCCACCACCACCGGCGTCGTGATCGCCACCTACCGGCCGGCGGTAAAGTCATCGAAGAGCGCCCAATGAAGCAGTACCTGCTCAGCGTCTATTCACCCGAGGGCGGCACTCCCCCGCCTGAGGTCCTCGACAAGATCATCCGGGACGTGGACCTCTTGAACCAGGAGCTCAAGGCCAAGGGCGCGTGGGTCTTCGCGGGCGGGCTGCACCCCTCCAGCACGGCCACCGTGGTCCGGCTCAACGAGGGCGACGTGCTCGTGACCGACGGCCCGTTCGTCGAGGGGAAGGAGCACATCGGCGGCTTCTGGGTCATCAAAGCGCCTGACCTCGACGCTGCGCTCGAGTGGGGGCGCAAGGCCGCCCGGGCGTGCACGGTTCCGATCGAAGTCCGGCCGTTCCAGGAAGAAGCCTGAGCATCGCCGACGTGCCGGCTCTCCCGGCCTCGGAGATCGAACGTGTTTTCCGCGAGGAGTATGGCCGTGCCGTCGCCGTCCTGGTCCGCGTCTTCGGCGACATCGACGTCGCCGAGGAAGCCGTCCAGGATGCGTTCACCGCGGCGGTGCGGCGATGGCCGGCCGCCGGACTTCCGCCGAGCCCGGCGGGATGGATCATCACGACCGCCCGCAACCGGGCGATCGACCGCCTGCGCCGGGAGTCGTCCCGCGAGGACCGCCACGCGCAGGCCGCGCTGCTGCATGCCCGAGATGAACCAGCAGAGGAGGGAGCTGTGGGCGACGACCGGCTGCGCTTGATCTTCACCTGCTGTCACCCGGCCCTGTCTACCGGCGTCCAGGTCGCGCTGACGCTGCGGCTTCTGGGCGGGCTTACCACCGCCGAGATCGCGAGCGCGTTCCTGGTCCCGGAGTCGACGATGGCCCAGCGGCTGGTCCGTGCCAAAGGCAAGATCCGCGACGCGAGGATCCCGTACCGGGTTCCGAACGCGCAAGACCTTCCGGGCCGCCTTCGGGCCGTGCAGGCAGTCATCTACCTCATCTTCAACGAGGGCTACACGGCGAGCTCCGGCGACCGGCTCGTCCGCGAGGACCTGTGCGCGGAGGCCATCCGCCTCGGGCGGCTGCTCTCCGGCCTGATGCCGAACGAACCCGAGGTCATGGGTCTGCTCGCGCTGATGCTGCTCGTGGAGTCGCGCCGGGCCGCCCGCACGACCGCCGGCGGCGAGCTCGTGCGGCTGGTCGACCAGGACCGCGGCCTGTGGGATCGAGCCCTCATCGCCGAAGGCCAGGACATCGTCCGGCGGTGCCTCGAGCGCAATCAGCCCGGTCCGTACCAGCTGCAGGCCGCGATCAATGCCGTCCACAGCGACGCGCCGGACGCGTCCGCAACCGACTGGTGGCAGATTCTGCAGCTCTACAACCAGCTCCTGGCCGTCGCCCCGGGCCCCGTCGTCGCGCTCAACCGCGCAGTCGCGGTGGCCGAGGTCGAGGGACCGGATGCGGGACTCAACCTTGTCGACGGGCTCGATCTGGCCGGCTACCGGCTGTTCCACGCGATTCGCGCCGACCTGCTTCGGCGGCTCGGGCGCAACGACGAGGCGGCGCTGGCGTACAGGGCGGCCCTTGCACTCACCGAGAACGCCGCCGAGCGCGGATTTCTACAGCACAACCTTGACGCGATGATCTGATCCACTTAAGTCAGGGCGCTGCGTCCCCCGAGCAGAGACATCCGATAGATCTCGAGCGCGCCCGACCGCCCACGCACGGCCGACTGGTTGGTCAGCTCGCTCTGCAGCATGGCGGCCACCTCGTGGTAGACGGTTCCCGTCATCAGGACCTCGCCGGGGCCCGCGTGTGTCACCAGCCTCGCGGCGACGTTGACCGCATCGCCGAGAACGCCCAGCTCGGAGCGGTCGGGTGAGCCGACCGCGCCCACCACCACCGGTCCCGACGCGATGCCGACGCCGACCTCGAGCCGGAATCCCCACTCGTCGGCGCAGCGGCGGTTCAAGGCCTCATTGGCTCCGATCAGTCCGATCGCGGCCGCCATCGCTCGATTCACGTGGTCCGCGTGCAGGCCGCCATCTCCGCTGGCGCCGAACGTCGCCATGACTCCGTCGCCGACGAACTTCTCGACCACGCCTCCGCAGATGGAGATCGAGCGGAGGACTCTTTTGAGATGGGCGTTGAGCACATCAAGAAGGCCGGCGGGGTCGTGCGCGAACCGCTCGGTCAAGCGGCTGAAACCGCGGATGTCGGTGAACAGGATGGATGCGGTGCACACCACGGGCATCGGAACGCTGGGGCCTGCGAGCAGACCAGGGCCGCGGTCCTCGTATGTCTGGCGCAGGAGCAGCAGGCGGGTAAGGTCGTCCGGGTCCGCCGACAATGCGCGTCCGACGACCTCGTTCGCGATCAACTGGCCACCAGTTCGGCCGTCAGCGATGTGGCGATCATGTTCGCGGCCGTCTCGGCCATCCCGGGTCCCTTGCGCAGGATCGCTGTGACTCCGGCCTTGTGCAACACCAGGCTCTCGGCCGGGCCGAGGTCTTTGAGCGTGACGACAACGACCGGGATCCCGGCTCCATGTTGGACGCGCAGTCGTTCCAGAAAAGCCTCGCCCTGAAGCCCGGGTAGCAGCAGGTCCAAGACGACGGCTCGAGCCTTCTTCTTGATCATCAGCCGCTCGGCCGTTTCCGCATCCGCGGCCCAGATCGAGCTGACACCCAGTCCCGTCAGCTCCGCTTGCAGCAGGTGGGCGAAACCCGAGTCGTCTTCGACGACTAGAACATCTCCCGTTTGCGCGATGTCGCGTGCAAGTGGGACCGTGAATGAGAAGTAAGAACCTTTGCCCAGGCCGTCCGAGCGCACGCTGATGGTGCCGCCGTGCGCTTCGACGATGTTCTTGCAGATCGCCAGGCCCAGCCCGGTGCCCTTGATTCCGTTGCGATCAGGGTTGTCGACGCGAAAGAACCTGCGAAACACATTGGGGAGCGCGTCGGCGGGGATGCCGAGGCCTTTGTCTTCGACGTAGACCTCGACCATGTCCGCCACCACGCCGGCGCCGATGACGATCGCGCCGCCGTTGGGGGAGTACTTGTGCGCATTCGAAAGCAGGTTGGCGACGACACGGAATATGGAGTCTCCGTCGATACGAACGAGCGGCATGTCGTCCGGTACGCGAATCTCAATCGGGGTACCGGTCGGATCGGCGATCAGCGCGACCCCGCGCTTGATGAGAGCCTTGATGTCGGCAGGTGCATAACGCATCGTGAGGTGGCCGCCCTCGATGCGGCGGAGGTCGAGGAAGTCGCTGATGAGCGCTGTCAGGCGCCGGCCTTCCTGGAGCATCACCCCGAGGTACTCGCTGCGCTGCTCGGGGGTGACCTTGCGTGTGACGAGCAGCTCCGCAAAGCCGACGATGCTGGCCAGCGGGGTACGCATCTCGTGGCTCACCATCGAAACCATCTCGTCCTTGGCCTTGCTCAGCTCCGCGTTGGCTTCGGCGCGAGCGCGCGCCTGATGAAGCTCGAGCTCAAGCTGCTGGCTCTCGGTGAGGTCCTCGGCCAGCACGAAGCGCGCATCGTGGTCGTCGAAAGTGGTCGCGTGCGAGGTGACCAAGACCTGCGCGGTCGAGCCATCCTTCATCAGGTGTCGCCACGGACCGGTCTTGTCGAAGTAGGGTTGGGTGCCGGCGATGAGCTCGAGAAACTTCGGGACGTCCTGACGCGGCCGGATGTCTTTGATGGTCATGGTCAGGAACTCGTCGCGTGAGTACCCATACCGCTCGACAGCCGCGTCGTTCACCTTCAAAAAGCGAAGAGTCGACACGTCGTACAGCCACATCGGTTGGGGGTGGCCCTCGAACAGCAGCCGATAGTTGCGTTCCGAGTCGACCGCCTGCCGCTCCTTGGTAAGCCGGTCGGCGAGCTCATTCTTCACGGTCGCCATGAGCCGGTCGAAGTCCCAGGCCAGGTTGGTCACTTCGGCGGCGCCGGTGGTGCCGACGGCATTGACCGCGCCGCCAGCGGACCGACCGCGGATGACCAGGCTCAGCCGCCGGACCGGCTCGGCGATGCGCCGGTAGACGACGAAAGTGACCACCAACATGACGCCGACGCCGGCCAGGATTACGGCCAGGTCGCGATTCGAAAGCTGGTCGGCGGCCGATAGGGCGGTCGCCTTGTCGGCGCCGGCAAAGACAATCCAGGACGTCGAGGCGACCATGAACCGGCCATACAGTCGGACGGTGCCATCGACGTCGGGCCGTTCGACCTGGCTTACAGAGCGCGCAAACGCAGTGCCGCCGAGTGCCGTGCCGACCCAGCGTTCGGGTGCGAGCGAGCGCGTGAGCGCCGTCCGGCCGTCCCTGGTTGTGACCATGAACTCGAGGTGGCGCGGACCTCCGAGGCTGCCCGCAAGGTTGGCGCCGAGCGGAGCCAGCGTCACGATCGCGGCCACGGTGCCAAGTCCAGCGCCGATCGGACTGGCAACGACTGCGGAGATTTGCCCGGTTACCGGATCGAGGACGGGGGCCGCGGTCACCGGAGTATGGACTGCTGTGGGCAGCCACTCGGCTGCACCGTACACGGGCCCGACGGGAAGAGGTTTGGACGAACATTTCACCGAACCATCAGGCGTGATGATGTCGAGATGCCCGTTCGAAAAGTCCCCGCCTGAGAACGTCAGGCCGCAAGACCCGGGCGAAGAGAGGATCGCCGCAGCCTGTGGGTTCGCGGCCAGCTGGGCGGAGGTTTGCTGGAGCAGGACCAGGTCCCTGGCGATTTCGGTCGCCGCCGTTTGGGCGGCAAAATTCGCGTCCGCCACAGCGGCCTGCACTGCGTCCTGCTCGGCCATGCTCCGGACCGCGAAGGCGGCGAGGATGGCCACTATAAAAAGCACGGCCATGAACAAGGCCATGTAGTTGCGAAGCGACCAGTCTGGACGGCGAGGCGGACCGCGCCTCAGTTCGCGCTCGCGCTGCTGCACAACCATCAGAGCTGAAGCGCTTCTTCAACCCGGGTCAGGAGGTCCAGTGGCGAGAAAGGCTTGGTCAGGTAGAAGTCGGCGCCGGCGATCAGCCCTGACTCGATGTCCGACTCTTGAGCTTTGGCGGTCAGGAGGATGACCTTGGTCGCCGCGAGGCTCGGATCGGCCTTGATCGACCGCAGCACCTCGAGGCCACTTCGCCCCGGCATCTGCACGTCCAGCAGCACCAGCGCAGGCTTGTGGGTCTGGACGAGCGCCCAGGCCTCGGCGCCGTCCGCCGCCTCGACCACCAGGTAATCGTCGGATTCGATCGTGGCATGGACCAGGAGGCGCATGCTCGACTCGTCGTCGGCGATGACGACCGTCCGCATGACCTGCAGCCCGGGCGGCGTTCGAGTTCTCATTCGCCCACACCATCGAGGGCCAACGCCTCGGCGATCAGCGTGACCGCGGCCTCGGGAGCGCCGGCCTCTCGCGGCAGGACGGCAATCGCACCCTCCGATTCGAGCGCGGATATCTCGTCTGGCTCGAGGTTCTTCTCCGTCAGGACCACGGCCGGGATGCGCTTGCCTCCGCTCGCCACCATGCGAGCGAGAAAATCCTCGCCCTGGCGGCTCGGCAGCCCCAGGTCGAGGACGATCGCCCGCGGCGTCATGTCCACGAGCAGGCGCTCGGCGGTCTCTGCGTCGGTGACGCGCACTGTGCGGAGCCCTTTAGCCGCAAACTCCGCCTTCAGAATGCCGGCGAACCAGGCCTCGTCATCGACGATGAGCACGTCCGCCGGCGTTGCGTCCGGTCGTGCGATCGGCAGCGTGAACCAGAACCGCGCGCCTTTGCCGAGACCCCTGGAGGTGGCGCCGACACGGCCACCATGGGCTTCGACCATCGTGTGGGTGATGGCCAGTCCGAGGCCCGCGCCGGGGGTGTGCCGGCCCACTCCGCGGTCGGCACGATAGAACTTATGAAAAACCTTGGGTAGCGACTCGGCTTCGATGCCGATGCCGTGGTCCACAATGCTGACCTCGACCTTGTCCGCGATTGCGCGCGCTGAGATCCTGATCGCGCCACCATCGGGTGAGAACCTGCGGGCGTTCGACAGGAAGTTGGTCAGTACCTCGAGGATGGCTTCGGCCTCGGCTGACACGAGCGGCAGCTGCGTCGGAATGCGCACCTCGATCGGGCGTTCGTCATCTTCGCCGGCGTTCGATGCGGCGCGCTCGATCAGCGAGCCCAGGTCCACGGGGGCGAGGCTCAGCTCGCGGTGACCGGTCTCGAGACGCTGCAGCGCGAGCGCAGTGTTGACGAGCGCACTGAGCCGCCCTGCTTTTCGCAGCAGGATGCCTGCGAAGAGACGGCGTTGGTCGTCAGTGAGGTCGCCGGAGTCGATCAGCTCGGCCGAGCCGACAATGCTCGACAGGGCATCGCTGAGGTCGTGGCTTTTCAGCCACACCAGGTCCTCATGAGCGTGGTCGATGACGGGCGGGCTTGATTCGACCAGGCTGTCCAGGGTGGGCGGGCGAGCACGCGTCACGATTGCTTCTTCCCGGCTTCATACGCGCGCTGTCGCTTCCTGAAGACCACGCCCCCGGTCCACACCCCGAGCACGTAGCCGACAGTAAAGAGGGCGAAAACAACGCCAATGAAGCCCATCAGTCAGGTTTACGCGCAGAGCGTCCCAAAGTCGCCATGGGGCCGCATTGCCCACATGCCCTCTATGCAGAGGGTGCTGGTGCCCTCAGCCTGGTAGTAGCACCGGGCTTTAGAGCTCGATGAGTCCCATGCGGGCGGCCGCGATCACCGCCTGGAGCTTGGAGTGCACCTCCAGCTTCTCGATCAGGTGGCGGACATGCCACTCCACGGTGTGCGAGGCGATGCCCAAGCGCTCCGCCATCGTGGCGGTGTCGAGCCCTTCTGCCAGCAGCCGCAGCACGTCGAGCTCGCGGGGGGTGAATTGGGCCACCAGCTTTTCGCGGGCCAGCTTTTCGGTGACCACCTTGCGCTGCCGCGCAATGGCTTTGGCGAAGAGCGCGACTGGGATCAGGACCTCGCCCACGGACGCTCTGCGGACGGCCTCGACGATCTGGTCCGCGGTCGCCTTCTTGGTCAGGTAGGCCGTCGCGCCGGCGTCGATGGCGTCCAGTAGCGCGGTTTCGGACTCGTCGGCGCTGTGGAACACGATCGCGGCCAGAGGGACGGCAGACCGGATCCTGGCGGCGGCGACGGGCCCGCTCGAGTCGGGGAGTCGAAAGTCCATGAGCACCACCGAGGGCTTTTCACCGGCCGCCATGTCGGCGGCCTGATCGCCACGCCGGGCGATGCCGACCACGGTCATGTCGTCCTCGCTCTCCAGGACCCTGGCGATCGCAGAGGCCAGGAGTGGGTGGTCCTGGACGACCAGCACCCGGACCGGGGAAGTGGGGGCGTCGCTCAAGGGCGGCTCCAATAGGGACACCGGAAGCTCAGAGCGGCTAGTGGATGCCGGCGCCTTGGCCAAATCGGCCCGGACGCTTGCACAGGAAGTGTCGAACAGACACGTTACTCAGAAGTGTACCCCACAATGATGTGCAATAATACGCCCAAATTGACTAGGGAGTCATGCTAAGTAATAGTCTGCTGAATACGGAAGAGGCGGCCCGCTTCCTGCGGGTGAGCCAGGCCTCGATTCGCCGCTGGAGCGACGCCGGCCTGCTGCCTGCCCGTCGCGTGGGGCGGCGTCGCGAACGGCGATTCGCGACCGCCGATCTGGTCCAGTTTCTCGGCCAGCGCAGCGGCGACCCTCAGCCGCCGAAGCCGGCTTTGACGGTCAGCGTCGGAGGCGCACCGATCTCCCCCCGCACCCATCTGGCCCCGATCTTCAGCACAGATCCAGGCGGCCTGAGGCTCTCGATTCCCTTCCTCGCCGAGGGGCTGGCGGCCGGGCAGCCATGCTTTCTGGCCGCGACGGGTGATGTTCTCGAGCGCTACGTCAGGGCTCTCAGCCAGGAGCCCGCCCTCGACCTCGACGCCGCGACGCGCGCCGGTCGCTGGACCGTCGTCGGATGGCCGGGCGGGACGGCGGCGGAGGCTCTGGCCAACTGGGAAACGCTTTTCGGGAAGGCGCTGGCCGGCGGCCCCACCATCCTGCGCATCGTCGGCGAGATGTCGTGCGAACGCGCCATGTTTTCGTCCGACGCCGAAATGCTGGCGTACGAGGAAGGCTACGAAGTCATGATCCGGCGCTACCCGGCGGTCACCCTGTGCCAGTACGACGCGCGTGAGTTCAACGGCGAAGTCATCCTACGGGTGCTAAAGGCCCACCCCGACATGTTCCAGCAGCACCTCGGAGGTCTCCTGAACTAGAAGCCCTGGCCTCCCCACCCCGTGGGGAGGTGGGCTCCGCCGCAGGCGCAGACCGGAGGGGAGACTCAGGCGCCCATTGATTTGGATGGGGATATGGCCCGATTTCTTGCGTGGGCGCAAGACCTGATTTCGCAGGGAGACATAACGCTCGGCGACCTGTATTACTTGCGCATGGGCTCGCGTGGGGTAATCCGGCACCGAACGTTTTACTCGTAGGCACGCGCCGAGAGCCGATGATCATGGAGATCAGAAGGGGTGTGCCCGCCGGGGTCTTCGCGTGGAGCCGCACTGCCAGGTCGCCTGGCGCGCCGGCGACCTTCGCGGCGCACCCGGATCAGGTTGCGTTGGGTCAAGCGCTGGCATTGCGGGTCACCGCGGCCACCCGGATGACGGCCGAGGCTGTTGCCGCCGCCGGCCTGCTGGAGCTGGCCTCACACCGATTTGCGAAGCTGATCCACGACGTTCACAACCTGACCACGCGTGCCATCGCGAGGTTCCTGGTCACCGGCCAGGGCACCAGCGACACGGAGCGAAGGTTCTTGGGCCGGCTGGGGGTCATTGCCGCCGCGCACGGCCTGTCGTCCACCACTCTCAATCGCTCCTACTTTCTGTGGCGTGACACCAACCTGCGCATCCTCAACGAGGAGGCCACGCGACTTGGCACCGCGGCGGCGGTCGCCGAAGAGGCCAGGATGATCATCCGCTCGAGCGCCGACACGGGCATTCTGCGTATCGCTCGGGCCTATGACGATCAGATGCATGTGATCCTGGCCAGGGGCGCCACCCCGATTGCACTCCACAACGGCCACGCGCACCTGAATGGTCGGACCGTCGCAACTGCGGAGGTCGCGAACGCGGTCCGCAGTCTCGCCTAGGCGATAAGGTCCGCGTTCATCGGTATCCCCGCCACGATCGCGTCAGCCAATCGCGACAGGTCGGCGACGAGGGGATCAGTCGGATCGGATGTGACCAGGGGCCGGCCGCTGTTGGCAGCCGCATCCAGGCTCTCGTATCGCTGCACTACGAAGTCCGGCCGGCGTCCAAGGACTCGGGCCGCCGCCTCTACGTCCATCGCGTGGGTGGTGCTGTAGTTGAGGATCACGCGGACACGCGCGTCCGCGACGCCGAGCTTCTCGAACAGACCGATGCAGCGCCGAGTGGCCTTGAGTGAAGGCAGCGATGCGGACGTGACCAGGCAGATCATGTCGCTGGTGTCGAGAGCCGTCAGCGTGCGTTCGCTGAACGACGCGGGTGCGTCGATGAGCACGAATTGGCAGGTGGCGCTGAGGCGATCGATCGCGAGCTGGATCGCAGGCAGGGTCACCAGCTCAGCGCGCTCCGGCAGGTCGGCGCCCACCACCAGCCTCACGCTGCCCGACTCCGTGACGAAGCCCTCGAACAGCGCCTCGTCGACAACAGTCCCCGGCGCGGGTTTGAGGTCGGCCAAGGTCTGGTTCGGATGGAGGTTGAGGTACACCGCCGAGTCGCCGAACTCGACATCGAGGTCGAGCAGGCCGACCGGCCGAGAAGACCGCGCGGCCAGAAGCACGGCGGTGTTGACCGCGAGGCAGGTCGTGCCGACGCCTCCCTTCGCATGGGCAAAGAGGATCACCCGGCCCCGGTTGACCCTGGCGGCCGTGCCCGCCGAGCGCCGCAACAAGGATTGGACCTTGGCTTCGAGGATTGCGAGCTCGAAAGGCTTGGGCAGGTAGTCGTCGGCGCCGACCGCATAGCCGGCGAGGGCATCGGGCGGCGATCCCATCTCGGAGAACATGAGGATGGGAACGCCCGCGGTTCGGTGATGGCCGCGGAGTCGAGCGGTCAGCTCGATGCCGTTCAGCTCGGGCATGCGCACATCGGTGATGACCATGTCCGGCACGCTGGCGTGAATGAGCTGGAGGGCTTCGATGCCATCGCTGGCTTTGCGCACCCGGTAGCCCCTTCGCTCCAGGAAGCCGCCGACCATCTTCTGGATCACGCGGTCGTCGTCGACGAGCACGATGTCCTGGACCGCCATCAGTGTCCTGCTCGCAGCTGCAAGTAACTTCGGGGGCTGGACACTTAATGCACCTCGGTGAGCTTGGAGGCGATGGCCCGGGCCAGGTCGCGCTGCGAATAACCCTCGAGCCCCGAAAGATCCTCGGCGCCGTCCCCGCTCATCATCGCCAGCCCGGCCGCCGCGAACGAGCGCCTCGCTTCGCGGGGATCGCCGGCCAGCTCCAGGGCAGCCCCTAGCTGAAAGTAGGCGATCGCCAGGTTGGGGTTGAGGTAAGTCGCCTGGCGAAACGCGCGGACCGCGGCATGAAGATCGCCGCTCGCCGCGGCGTGATCACCTTCGGCCATGAGGCCCGCCAGGTTGGGACGTGCGTGCACGTCGGCCTCGCGCCGTCCGACGGTGGGGGCGGCTGTCGGGGCAGGGGCGCTCAGACGCCGGTAGCAAAACGCATCGGCTACCCTCACGGGTTCGAAGAATCGGGTCATGCGCCCGGGTGAGTCGGAATGGCCAAGGAACAGAAATCCGCCCGGGACGATGCGGTCGGCGATGCGTTCAATGCAGGCCTCCGACTCTTCGCGCCCGAAGTACATGAGGACGTTGCGGCAGAAGACCACGTCTGACCTGGGCATGAGCGTTGCAGCATCGGCACGTGCGAGGTTGTGGTGGGCGATGTGCACGTAGCGTCGAATGAATGGGGCGATCTCGTAGCCGCCGGGAACCGGGGTCAGAAACCGCTTCTGGCGCCCAGGCGACAACCCGCGCAGCTCACCCTCGGCGTACCGAGCAATCTCGGTGCGCGCGAGGGCACGGAAGGAGACGTCGGTGGCGACGACCTTCCAGTTGTGGCGACCGATCTCATCGAGGAGCATGGCCAGGCTGTACGGTTCCTGGCCGTTTCCACATCCGGCGCTCCAGACGGTATGAGGCGCACCGCTGGCTTTGCGCACGAGGTCGGTGAGCGCAGCGAATTGAGCAGGGTCTCTGAAAAAGGCGCTGTGCTGAACCGTGACCCGGTCCAGCAGCTCGTCAAATGCAGCCGGTTTGCTTTCGAGCATGTCGACGTAAGCAGGCATTGGTATCCCCGCGAGGTGCGCGCTGTCCTGGAGCAGCCTCTCGAGCCGGGCGCGGCTGGCCGGCTCTTCCTTGAGTCCCGCCCTCGAGCGCAGGAGCCGCGTAGCGTGATCGACCGCGTTCACAATCACCTCCGCGTCGCCGCCTCGTCGGGCCGGATGCTTGCGCCCTGCTCTCGCACGCGTGCACCGTTGTGCCGGTGCGGCGCCGCCCCCGCCGTCCGACCCAGCAGACGCGATACGGCGCTGAGGAGACCCACTTCGTCGAACGAGGTCTTGACTATGTAGGCATCGGCGCCCGCGTCGAGGCCGCGCTGGTGATCCTCGTCGCTCCCATGCGAAGAGACGATCAGCACCGGAATGTTGGCCAGGCGAGGATGCCGTCTGATGTTTTGGATCAGATGAAGGCCGTCGAGATTGGGCATCTCCACGTCCGTTACCACCAGGTCGGCGGGCAGCTCGGCCAGCATGCCCAGCGCCTCGGCTCCGTCGCTGGCGGTGCGCACCGAGTAGCCCCCGCGTTCCAGTATCGAACGCTGCAGCTCCCGCACCATCAGGGCGTCATCGACGACCATGACGGACAGCTGCGCCGGGGGCGCGGCGGGCTTCTCCGAGACCTCCGCAGCAGTGCTCGTCGAAGCCGCACGCGTGAGCAGATTCGGAACGTCGAGCACCAGCAGGATGGTGCCGTTCGGCTCGATGCTCGCCCCGCTCACGGACTTTAGATCCCGAAGGCGGCCTGTCAAGCCGCGGACAACCACGTCTCGCTTCTGCAGCACCGTCTCGACCTGGAAGGCATGCGAGCTCTCCGCCGTGCCGAGTAGGACCCACGGCCCTCCCTCGGCGGAGGGCAGACCCAGAAGCGCGGCGAGGTCGGAAACCGGAATTGCGCGCCCATCGACGAGGGCCAGCCGCCGCCCGCCCACGACCTGGACGTGCTGGGCCTCCAACATGCGGACGATGCCCTGCAGCGGCAGTGCGAAAGACTGGCCGGAGATCGACACGATCAGGCAGGGAACCACCGTCAGGGTGATCGGCACGACAATCCGGAACTCGGCCCCCAGGCCGGGATGGTTGACAACCTGGACCGTGCCGTGGATGGCCGCGACGGCCGTGGCGACCACGTCGAGTCCCACGCCGCGACCGGAGTCTTCCGTGAGGACTTTGGCGGTCGAGATGCCGGAACGGAAGATCAGGTTCAACGATTGCTCTTCGTCGAGCGTACTGACGTCGACGCCGGCCTTGGCCGCGGAAGCCCGCACCGCGGCCACGTTGATGCCGGCGCCGTCGTCGCTGATCGAGATCACGACCTTGGATCCGACCTGGGCCGCGTGCAGCCCGACCACCGCCTGGGTCGTCTTGCCCGCCGCCAGCCGCGCTTCGGGCATCTCGACGCCGTGCCCGACCGAGTTGCGGACCAGGTGAAGGAGAGGCGAGACGAGCTCCTCGAGCACGCCCCGGTCGACCTCGACGTCTTCACCGCTGACCTCCCAGCGCACGTCCTTGCCGGCGGCCCGCGCCACGTCTCGCACCGTGCGATGGAGGATGGGCTCGAGCGTCCCTACCGGCACCATGCGCGTCCGCTCGGTGACCTCCTGGAGCTGGTTGATCACTTTCGTCAGCTCGCGATACTCGGTGACGGCGGCCGGGTCCAGATGCAGCTCGGAACCGAACACGTGGCCCACCCTCAGCTGGGCGGCGGAGGCCTCGCCGACGAGCCGGTTGAGCTCGTCGATCCGAGCCACCGGCACCTCGAGCGTCGCCGAGTCCGGCTGCTTCCGATCCAGATGAGCCGCCGCCGGCTGCGCAACCGGGGCGGCCGGCGAGGGCGGCGCTGATGGTTGTGGAGATGCCGGCGATGGGGATATGGCTGGTGCCGCGATCGGAATGGCGGCCGGTGGTACGGGCGAAACCACCGCCACTGCGGGTGTGCTGGCGGCGGGCGGTGGCCTCCCCACTTGTGGGGAGGTTGACCCCGGCCGCTCTGCGGCCGCGGTCGGGAGGGGAGCCGCCGGGACAGAAACGGCGGGTTGGCTGTCAGCCACGGCGATTGGCGTGGGGGCGCTCGGCAGCAGGCGCTCGAGGGCCGCCTCATCGCTGGCGTCTTGATCGCCGCTGGAGGGGCTCGCGATGAGCCGGCCCATGCCGTCGAGGACGAGGAGCATCGCATCTGTGAGCTCCGGGCTCGACCGACGCGTCCCCGCCCGCAGCTCGACGAGCAGGTCCTCGAGCCGGTGCGCGAGGCGGCTCACACGCATCATGCCCACCATTCCGGCGGCTCCCTTCATGGTGTGCGCTTCGCGAAAGATCCCGTCGATCGTGGCCTGGTCGTCCGGCGCCGACTCGAGCGCGAGCAGCCCGGAGGCGATGCGCTCGAGGTGACCCTTGGCCTCCTCCACAAACAGTGGCCGGAACTCGTCCTCTAGCTCGCCCATTTCAAATCCAGCCGGTTCTTGACCAGCTCCTCGACATCGACCAGCACGGCGAGCCGTCCATCATGGCTGTAGACGCCGAGCTCACCCGGCCTGGTCCCGGCGCCGACCGGTTCTGCGAAGTCGGTGGCGGTCGGCAATTCCTCCGCGGCCAGCGCCACGACGTCCTTCTCGCTGGTCACCAGCACGGCGAAGGGTGGATCGCTGAGGGCGCCGGTGGCTGTGATCACACCGGTGTCGAGCAGCGGAACGATCTCACCCCGAACGTTGACGACGCCGAGCAGGCCGGGGGGCGAGAGGGGGACTCGGGTCACAACCGGATGCCGCAGCACCTGACGCACTGTCGCCATAGGCACCGCGAAGTAAGCGGCGTTGACCGCCAGCACCAGCACACGCATCAATTGCTCTCCTCGGCAGCCGACCTGATTTCCTGAGCAGCAGCCGCCACCGTGCGACATCTGTCCGTGATGAGTTGAACGGCGAGCTGCACACTGTCAACGGCTGCGTGTTGGTTCATCGCTGCCGGCTGGACCTTGGCGGTCGCGTCGGCCATGGCCTGGGTCATGCCCATCCAGCGGTCCAGCTGCTGGCCACGTCTCTCGATGGCGAGCACCGCCTCGCCGCTGGTCACCTTCGCGCCATCGGCGAGGTTGGAGATCTGCGCGGCGGCGGCCTTGGAACGCTCGGCCAGCCGGCGCACCTCGTCGGCGACCACGGCAAAGCCACGCCCGGCCTCTCCAGCGCGAGCTGCTTCGATGGCCGCGTTGAGCGCAAGCAGGGCGGTCTGGTCGGCGATGTCGTTGAGCAGACCGATGACTCCCCGGATCTCGTCGACGCGCCTCGAGTTCGCCAGTGTGCGGTCGCTGGAAGCCTGCAGGTCGGTCAGCGTGCGCTGGATGTTTGCGCGCAGCTCGGCCGCCTGGACGGCGACGGCGGCAACCGTCTCCGCGATCGAGTCGGCGCCGGCTGCCAGCACCCGCAGCTCAGCGGACGTCTCGGAGGCAGCCTCGGTCTGTTCGGCGGTGGCGGTGCCGAGCAGCTCCACCGAAACCGCCAGACGGCGGGTGGATTCGCCCCCCCGGCCGCGCAGCAGAGGCAGCTCCAACACGACGCGATCAAGGAGCCGATTGACCGCGCGCGCCAGCCGGCGGGTCTCGCCGCCGCCGCCGGGAACGGCACGTCGCGAAAGATCCCCGGACTCGATCGCGGCCGCCACCTTGGCAAGCGCGAGCACCGGTCGGGCGACCCACCACGTCGACAGCGCGAGGATTGCGACGAGCAAGAGCAATGTCGCGACTTCCAACCACAACCCCAGCTGCGCCAGATTGAAGAGGGCGGCCAGGACGATTAGGGGCACGACTACGACCAGCGAGCTGAAGATCATCCTCAGGAAAAAGCTGTCCCAGGGATTCTGGTGGTCGGGGAGATCCGGATCTCCAGTCGGATTCACCAGGTCGGCCGGCCTCAACACTCGCAGGTTGGGCGCCACGTTGGGATCGAAGGCCGTCGCCTGCGGGCTCTCAAGCTCCACGGTATGTCTCCTTGGTCTCGCCAAGCGCACCGCGGTCATCGGACCTGGCAACGTCAGTCGATAGATCACTCTGGCGGGAGGCGGCCAGCGCAATCTCATGGGCGGTGCCCGCGACGGACCGGCTGCTCAAGGCGATGCCTTCGATGTCAGCCACCGCCTGTTCGACGGTCAACTTCTGCTCCTGGGTGGCGAGCCGAACGCCGGCGCTTGCTTCGGCCATCGTCCCCATCATCACGAGCCATAGGTCCATCTGGCTGGCTCGAGTCTCGATCGACACCACGGACGACTGGCTCTGGACCTGGGCGGCTTGGACCAGGGTGGCGATCTGCGCGGCAGCGGTTTTGGAGCGCTCGGCCAGCCGCCGCACCTCGTCTGCGACGACCGCGAAGCCACGCCCTGCGTCCCCGGCTCGGGCGGCCTCGATGGCCGCATTGAGAGCAAGGAGGTTGGTCTGATCGGCGATGTCATCGATGAAAACGAGGATGCCCTCGATCTCGCCCACCCGCTGTGCCAGCGCCGATACGTTTTGGGTTGCGACTTTGAGCTCGTTGCGGGCGGTCGCAATCCTGGCTCGGACCTCACCAGCCTGGGTGGCGACGCCGTCAGCGGTGTCGGCGATCGTGGCCGCAGAGCGACTCAGTTCCTCCATGCTCGACGAGGTCTGACTCGCGGCGGTCGTCTGCTCCAGTGTGGCTGCCGCGAGCCGCTGCGCTGCTGCCACCAGCTCGGCCGACGAGTCGGCCACCTCGCCCTGAAGGCGGAACCGCATGCCGGCGAGTCGCTCAAGCATCGCGTTGAAGGTTTGGCCAAGCAAGCGCATCTCGCCGCCTCCACCGGGCACGACTCGAGCTGAAAGATCGCCCGCCTCCGCCCGAGCCGCCGCCTGTGAAAGGGCGGTGACCGGGCGCATCACGAAACGTGTCGTGATGGCCGTGACAGCGACGAGAAGAACAATGCCGGCCACATCCACACCGGTGCCCCAACCGTCGAGCGCGCTGCGTATGTGCCGCCCGATCACGACGAACGGGATCCCGACAGCCAGCAAGGTCACCAGCATCCTCACGAAGAAGCTGTCCCATGGTTTGTGGCGGGTCAGCTGCAGCCCTGAGGCGTCCGATTGGGCGGGCACGATCTTCAACACCAGAGGGTCGCCGGCACCCCTGGCGGCGACGCGATCCGGCGCGGCCTTCTTAAGTTCCACGATCGGGCCCAGCAGCCCTCTCCCAGCCGGAGTCTGCCAGCTCGGCGGCAAGCACACCCTGTCGAGCCGCCGCGGAGGCGATCTCCTGCGCGGTGGCGGCCACCGAGCGGCTGCCCTCTGCGATGTGCTCGATCGCCAGCACGACCTCCTGGGTGGAGGTGCGCTGCTGCTGGCTGGCCAGCTGCACCTGGCTGCTGACCTCGGTGATCGCGCGCATCATGTTCAGCCCTCGCTCCATCTGCTTGACGCCTTTCTCCAATGCCATGACCGTCTCGCTGCTTTGGGACTGGGCGCCTTCGACGAGCTTGGCGATCTGGGCCGCGGCCGCCTTCGAACGCTCGGCCAGCCTGCGTACCTCGTCGGCCACGACGGCAAAACCACGACCGGCATCACCCGCGCGGGCGGCTTCGATGGCGGCGTTGAGGGCGAGGAGGTTGGTCTGGTCGGCGATGTCGTTGATGAGCTCGAGGATTCCCTCGATCTCGTTGACACGTCCGGCCAGGGCGAGGGTGCGATCGCCCGATGCCTTGAGGTCGCTCTGCGCAAGCTCCAGGTTGGTCTGCGCCTCGCCGGCCTGGATGGCGACACGATCGACCGTGTCGGCAATCGATGCCGAAGATCGCGCGACTTCTTCCATGCTTGCCGACGTCGCGGTGGCGGCGGTGGTCTGCTCCAGGGTCGCGGAGGCGAGCTGCTCAGCGGCGGCTGATAGCTGGGCCGCCGCTTCGGTGACCTCGCCGCGGAGTCGGAAAAAGACATCGCTCAGGCGATCGACCATGGCGTTGAAGCTGTCGCCCAGGCGCCCGACCTCGAGGCCACCGGTGAGGCGCACGCGTGCGGTCAGATCTCCGCCTTCAACACTCGACGCCGCCCGTGAGAGAGCAACGATGGGCCGGGTCGTGTAAACCGCGAGCGCGACCGCAAACACGATCAGCAGGACCGTGCTCAGGCCCTGGAGCAGCGAGGTGCGGACCTCCTGCTGCTGAACCGGCGCCAGGGCGGTCGCGACGTCGACCGATGCGATCACCACCCAGCCGAGGCCCGTGATCGGTTCATATCCGGCGAGGACCGACCTGTTCCTGTAATCGGTGATCTGGGCGGCGCCGCCGCCGGATTGCATCGCCTGCTCATAGATCGAACCTTCGGCAACGGTTTTGAGTATTCCGTCGGCCAGAAGGGCGGCATTGTTGGCAACCACGCCCCAGTCCGAGGTGAAGATGAGCAGGTGGTGCGCGTTGACGATGTGTGTCTCCTGTGTGGTCGCGCCGCCCTTTCCGTACGGATTGATCAGCTTCGCCAGCGCCGCGACGTTCAAGTCGCCGACCACGACTCCTTGCGGCTTTTCGTCCGGGCCAAGGATCGGCGTGGTCATCAGCCAGTCGAGGCCTGACTCCCCAAAGCCGAGCGGCCCCATAGTTTCGATGCTCAGGCTGGTGGCGAATGCCGCCCCGGACGGAGTGTTGGTGAGCCCGATCTCCGGCCGTGACGACGCGACCACCATTCCCTTCGCGTCGGAGACCTGGATGGCTGCGAAGTTCGAATGGGAGGCCATCGAGGCGACCAGGTCGGCGTTGATGCCCGGGCTCGAAATCCGGCCGGCCTGTTCCCCCGCCACGTGGCGAAGCTCTGCCTGACGCTCGCCCACCCAGTCTTCGATGCGGACGGCGCTGCTCTGGGCGCTCGCCTCAACGCGTGCCTTGGCCTGGTCGATCGCGGTCTGGGCGCTCCAGGTGGCCATCACGAAACCAAGCAAGATCGCGATCGGGATCGACACCAGCAGCAGGCCGGCCACGACTCGGACCGAATAGCTTTGAAACCACCTCGACCGTGAACCGCGCAGTTTCGTGCCTACGGCCTTATGGGGGGCTCTGACCAGGCGAAGCGCGGGCGTTCCGGCTTGAGGTGGGCGGACCTGCGGTGGCCCTCTTCGTAGCTGCATGCCTTGGTACTACGCCGAAAGGTTTGCTTTGTCGCCATGGGTGAGCACGGCGGACCACCCCTCTAAGGGGATGGCTTCGGGAGACCGGCCGATCAGCTCAGGCTGCCTGCAGGTCTCCGCACGAGATGCTCGGCGCGTACTCGGCCTCGGTGAAATCCGGACCGAAATGAATGTTCACATACCAACCTGACGCAGGCACCAGGTACTCAGCCGGCACGATGGTCGTCGTGGTGGCGACCCCCGAGGAGTCGGCGACGACCGATGTCAGCTTGTAGACGATGCCTCCCGGGTGGGAGCAACCGCCGGCATGCACGTGTGATACGTGGATCGAGCCTGGGGTCATCCCGGTGAGCTTGACCGTGAGGGTGAACGAGGCGTTCGCCTTGACCACTTCGGCTGTGCCGGATACGCCGCTGCCGTTTTGGGCGGTCATGGTGACAGTGTTGGGCTTTGGAGGCGTCGAGGCGGCCGTACCGCCGCAGGCGGCGACCGCCACGCCGACAGCCATGGCGGCCAGGACATTCTTGATCTCGCGGCGACTCCAGGAGTGGCGATTGTTATTGAGCACGCCCCTTTCTTACGCGCCAGCGCCCGCGTTGTCGCCACCGGTCGGCAGAGGGTGCCACCCCTATAAGAGGATGGGGTTAGACGCGCCGGAGCGTCGTTATAGCTCGATAAGGCCCTTGTGGGCGGCGGCGATGACGGCCTGCAGCTTGGAATGGACCTGCAGCTTCTCGATCACGTGCCGCACGTGCCACTCGACCGTGTGGGGGGCGATGGCAAGGCGCTGGGCCATCGCGGTGGTGTCCAGGCCTTCGGCGAGCAGGTGGAGGATGTCGAGCTCTCTCGGTGTGAACTCGGCGAGCAATTGGTCCCGCTCCCGCTTGCGTGTCACCACGCCGCGCTGCCTGGCGATCGCGCGGGCGAAAAGCTCAGCCGGAATGAGGACCTCGCCGGTGGATGCCCGGCGAACGGCTTCGATGATCTGATCGGCGGTGGCGTTTTTCGTGAGATAGGCCGTGGCGCCGGCGTCGATCGCGTCCAACAGCGCGGTCTCTGACTCATCGGCGCTGTGGAACACGATCGCGGCCTCTGCGTGGGCGCTCTTGATCATGCGCGCGGCGGCCGGCCCGGTGACGTCCGGGAGCCGGAAGTCCATCAGGACCACATCCGGACGGTTGTTGGTCGCCGCCTGGACGGCGTCGGCTCCCGAGCTGGAAACGCCGGAGACGGCCAGGTCGGGCTGCCCTTCAAGCACGCGGGAGATGGCGGAGGCCAGCAGCGGGTGGTCCTGCACGATGAGGACCCGTACCCGCCGGTCGGCCGGTTCCATCGTGGCTACCGGCTCAGCATTGCGCACGGTCGTCACCCGTTACTGTCGAAGGCAACAGCCCGCGCGCCGTCCGTCGCTCTCGATGTCATTTCAACACCAAGTGCAACTGTAAAGCTAATACTTAGCCGATCGGTAGTCTTAGCGCACCTTTGTAAACCTTTGCTATACCCGGTCCTTTTGGTTAAGCAGGGCGAATCCGCCCGCCAGCGCCCAGAATCAGCCCGTGATCGAGGCCGACGGCGATCTCTACTTCAACGCTCCTGGGACCGCGTCCGTCAGGTGGGATGCGGGCGCGGCGACCGTGGTGGTCGAGTGGGAGGGCTGGGCGAATTCGACGGAGTTCGCGGCCTTGCTCGACGCCGGGTTCCGAGCCTTGAAAGCCCACTCCGGCTCGCGCGTGCTGGCAGACTGCCGGTTGCAGAAGGTGCTCCTCCCGGCGGACCAGGAGCGCGCGGACCGCGAATGGCTCCCCCGAGCCCTGGCCGCGGGCCTGAAGCGGTTCGCCGTCATCCTCCCGGTCAGCGGTCTGGCGAGGATGAACCTGAAAGACAGCCTGGACGCGATTCCCAGCACCAGCTTGGAGGTCGAATACTTCGATTCGGTCGAGCAGGCCAGGGAGTGGCTCGCTCACTGACCTGATCGGTCGACGACGGTCGGACGGTCGGCTTGACAAAGCTCGAGTGGTCCGGCCACGATTGCGCTCCGCCAAACCATGATTGAGTCGAAAGACGTGGTTCTCGGCGCCCTGGGCGCGGCGGCTGCGCTCGCCGGTCTCGTCCTCGTCTTCCTCGGCATCATCATCGCTGCTTATCAGTCGTACGCCGGCAATGCGCCGGCATCGGTTGTCAGGCCGTACAGAATCGCCGGCACCGCCTTGTTCGGAACCTTCGGCCTCAGCCTGGTGACGGTCGCCCTGTGCATGGCCTGGCTTGCGCTCGGCGGTCCCAACTGGCTGTATGGATGGACGGTCGGGTTTTTCGTCTTGCAGCTGGTCGCAGCTTTCGTTGCGGCCGGTTGGACAACGCGGATGGTCCTCTGGCCCTAGCCGTGGCGCTCACCCAGAAGAAGCTGCAGGACCTCGCTGACGCCGGGCTGGTCGGCCTTCTCGAGGCCGACCTGGCGCTGTGGCGCGCCAAGGCCAAGCACGCGTATAACGCAACTCATGCCTTCATCAAGGGAATTCGACCCGACGACGTGATCAGCCTGCTGGTGGCGGAGCTCGAGGTGGCTCCTGAGCTCAGGACCTTCCTGGCCAAGAAGAAGCTCACTCAGAAATACTGGTATCCCTGGTTTGCGGAACTGATCGTCGACCGTTTCTGGACCGAACTGGCCGGAGGAGGAACAGGACATGGCTAAAGATTCATCGCAGATGGCGCGCGACTACATAGACGGCGCACTCAAGACGCGCGCGCGCCTCGGCCGTTCCGCCAAACCGAGCAAGGCGGCCTATGCGCGCGCTGTGAAGCTGGCGAGGCAGGCCATGGAGGAGTTGATCTCCCTGGCTCCGAGGTCACGAAAAGGAACGCACAACTAGAGCCGGCTAAAGTTCTGCCCGGACCTTGGCCGCGGCCCGGGCCAGCGCAGTCAGCTTCCCGAAAGCCTTCGGCCGCGACAGATACTTCATCCCGCAGTCGGGCGCGAGGATGAGCCGCTCCGGCGGTACAAAGCGCATTGCGTCGCGGATCCGCTCGACGATCGTGTCGACGTCTTCGACCGGGCTGTCGTCGGCGAGGTCGATCACCCCGACGATCAGGGTCTTGTTGGCTAGGCTCTTGAGAACAGACAGATCGACCTTCTGCTGAGCCGACTCCATCGAGATCTGGTTCGCCGAGACATCGGCCAACTCTTCGAGGAACGGGTACCCGTTGGGACGCGAGTGCACGATGTGCGCGTACCCGAAGCATGTGTGGAGGGCGGTGGTTCCGGCGACGCCTTTCAGCGCCCGGTTGATCGCCTTGACCGCGAATCGTTGCGCCTTCTCGGCCCGCGCCTGCAGGTATGGCTCGTCGAGCTGGACGACGTCCGCGCCGGCTGAGAACAGGTCGCGCACCTCGTCGTTGACGACCTCGGCCAGCGCCATCGCCAGCGCCTCTTCGTCGTGGTAGTAGTCGTCCTGCGCCTGCTGTGACATGGTGAAAGGTCCGGGCAGCGTCGCCTTGATGGTTCGCGTGGTGGCCGCGCGCAGGAACTCGACGTCGCGCACCTCGACGGGGCGTGAGCGCCGGAGCGGTCCGACCACGCGAGGCACAGGATTGGGATGGCCGGTCCGGTCGAGCGCCGTGCCGGGGTGGTCGAGGTCCATCCCATCGAGTGCGGTCGCGAAGCGGTTGGAGTAGCTCTCGCGGCGGATCTCGCCGTCGGTGATGATGTCGATGCCGGCGCGCTCAAGGTCGCGGATCGCCAGCACGGTTGCGTCGTCCTGCGCCTGCTCGAGATATTCGGGTGCGACCCGCCAGATTTCGAGCGCGCGCGTCCGCGGCGGCAGGCGGCTGCCCAGCAGGTTGCGGTCGACGAGCCAGTCCGGTTGGGGATAGCTGCCGACCACGGACGTCAACAGCACGTCTGACATCGTGCCAACCTTAGTGGACGCTATGAAGACGCTGCGGCTCAAGACTGTGGACGCGTTCGTGGCCTTCGACTTCGAGTGCCCGACCAGCGCCGGAGGCACGCGCCTCGCACCGGACGTGACCGAACACGAGACCCAGCTGCTGGCCCGTGCCATGACCTACAAGTTCGCCGTCCTGGGCGTCAACTTCGGGGGTGGCAAGGGGACCATTCGGGCCACGCCCGCCGAACGCGAAGCTGCTGTCGCCCGCTACGTCGACGAGATCCGGCCGCTGGTCGAGTCGGCGAAGTTCCTCACCGCCACCGACCTCGGGACGGTGCCTGACGATTTCCGCTCGCTTCCCGGCACCGATCAGGCGGACCTCATGCACACCGACTACATGGGCATGCCGCTCGATGCATTTCTGACCGGCCTCGGGGTCGCGACCGCCGCCGAGATCGTCCTGGGCGGGCTCGAAGATCGCACTGCGGCCATCGAAGGCTTCGGCAAGGTCGGCGGCGCCACCGCGGTGGAGCTGGGGATGCGCGGAGCCCGGCTGGTGGCGTTCTCAACCATCCACGGCTGCGTCCAGCGTCCGGCGGGCTTCGACGTCGACGAGCTGCTCGCGCTTCGCGCACAGCATGGTGATCGGCTGGTCGAACACCTGGACACAGAAGTGCTTCCGGTGTCAGAGCTGTTTGCCGTAGAGGCGGACGTGCTGGTTCCCGGCGCGCGCATCGGGGTCATCGACGAGGCTCGCGCGGGAACCCTCCGAGCCCGCGTGGTCGCGCCAGGCGCCAACGTTCCATACACAGCTCGCGCGCTCGAGATTTTGAGAGAGCGCAAGATCCCGGCCCTGGCTGATTTCGTCTGCAACTCGGGCGCGACCATCGGCTACATCACGTCCGGTCTAAAGACCCCGGACCAGGCGGTGGCCGCGGTCGAGAAACGGGTTCGCGACCTCACGCGCGAAAGCCTCGAGGACCCCCAGGGCCCGCTGGCGGGAGCGCGCCGGATCGCCGAGGCGCACCTGCGCACCTGGTTGGATCCAGCCCAGATGCCGGACGGTCCCGCGATGGCTTCACCTTAAACTCGACGCGCCATATGACTGCGCACGCACCTGGTCGGCTGCCCGACGACACCTGCGTCCGAGATGCGATCTGGGACCGCGAGCTCGAGACCGCTTCATACGAGCAGGCTGTGGAGCGCGCGTCGGCGGTCTGGGAAAAGCAATTCGCGTATCTCATGGAGAGGTCGCCCTTCTACTCGCTCAAATTCCGCGAAGCGGGCATCGGCCAGGCGAAGGTGCGGCTCAAGGACATGGCCAGACTTCCCTTCAGCACGAAACAGGAGCTGAAGCACGCGATCGACGAAAGTCCGCCCTTCGGGAGCAACCTCTGCGTGCCGCCTGAGCAAGTCAAGCGCGTGTACCAGACCAGCGGCACCACGGGCGCGCCCAGCGTGCTCGCGCTGTCTCGTTCGGACATCGAGGCATGGACGGTGATCGGCGCGCGCACTTACTTTGCGACCGGCATTCACGACCACAGCAGCGTGCTCACGACTTTTGGCGCGGGGCCGTTTGTTGCGGGGCATACGCATTTCGTGCTGTCGCGAATCGGGTCGCGTTCGGTGCCGGTCGCTCCGGGCGACACCGAACGCGTCCTTTTCGGATTGAAGGCCGGCCTCGCCGACACACTCCTGAGCACGCCGTCCTTCGCCCAGTATCTTGCCAATCGCCTTGAGAAATCCGAGCCCGATCCAAGCGAGATGAAGCTCACGCACGTCGTTACCGGAGGCGAGCCGGGTGGTGGCATCCCGGCCATCCGCGACCATATCCAGACCGTCCTCGGGGCGACGGTGACCGAGGTGATGGGGATCGGCGACATCGCTCCCTCTCTGTTCGGTGAGTGCCCGCAGCAGGAGGGAATGCATTTCTGCGGCGACGGCCACGTCTGGGCGGAGCTCGTCCACCCCGAAACGCGCGAGCCGATGATGATCGAGGCGGGCGCGGTCGGCGAGCTCGTGTACACACATCTCACTCGCGAGGCGATGCCGGTGGTGCGTTTCCTCAGCGGCGACATCGTCAGGATCGGGCCCTCGCCATGCGAGTGCGGCCGGAATACGTTTCGGATGCGGGTCATCGGCCGGCGCGACGACATGTTCATCGTGCGCGGCGTCAATGTGTACCCCTCGGCCATCCTTGCGGTGGTGGGCAGGTTCCGGCCGCGCGTCACCGGCCGCGCGCGCGTGATCCGCAAGACCGCGGACGTGAGCGTGCCGCCGCCGGTGCCGATCGAGGTCGAGGTGCCGGACGGCGATGGCGCAGACGCCGGGCTCACAGCGGAGATCGAGACGGCGATCCACTCCGCGTTGACCTTCCGCGCCAAGGTCGTTCTCATCCCCGAGACGGCGTTCGGCGAGAGTGGCTACAAGACTAGGCTCACCGTGGACCGGCCGTGACCGCGAAACGAAAGCGGTTGAAGTCGGACCTGGGGTGGAGCACCGCGAATCGCGTAGTCGTTCAGGGTCACGACCTCGTCGACCTCATAGGCAAGGTCTCGCTCGGAGATTTCGCGTTCCTCGAGCTCAAGGGCAGGCTGCCGACTCCGGAAGAATCCACCGTCTTCAACGCCATCGCAGTCACCCTGGTCGAGCACGGCATGACCCCGAGCGCGATCGCCGCCCGCCTCACCTATTTCGGGGCGCCCGAGTCGCTGCAGGCTGCGGTTGCAGCGGGGCTGCTCGGCATGGGATCGCGTTTCGGCGGCTCGATCGAGGAGGCCGCGCGGACGCTCCAGGAAGCCCTGGCCTCAGCAGGCCCCGAAACGGACCTCGGTGAGGTTGCGCGCCACGTGGTCGCTGCGTACAAGAAGTCGAAGCAGCCCATCGCCGGTCTGGGCCACCCGATCCACAAACCGATCGACCCGCGGACCCCGCGCCTCTTCGCGATCGCTCTCGAAAACGGGCTGTCTGGACGGTATGTCGAGCTCATGAGGCTCATCTCCGAGGAGGCCGGCCGAGCCTACGGGAGGGAGCTGCCGGTCAACGCGACCGGCGCCATCGGCGCGATCCTCTGCGAGCTCGACTTCCCGTGGCAGGTGGGCCGCGGGCTGGCGGTGATGGCGCGCGCGATCGGCCTCGTCGCCCACATCCAGGAGGAGATCAACGAACCCCTGGCGGCCGAGATCTGGAGCCGCGTCGAGGACGAGGCGTCCGAGCACAATCGAAACCAATAGGTGCGAGGTCAGGTAGTACGTGTACGGACTAACATAGGTTCGCTCGTCTGACCCGCTGGAGAGGAGGCGATTCGGTGCCCGCCAACGTTCCCGGAATCCACCACGTGACCTGCATCACCGGTGACGTGCAGAAGAACGTCGACTTCTACGTCGGCGTGCTCGGTCTTCGCTTCATCAAGAAGACCGTCAACTTCGACGTGCCCGACACCTACCACATCTATTTCGGCGATTACCTCGGCACGCCCGGGAGCGCGATGACCTTCTTCGGCTGGCCCCACCTGCCGTGGCGGCCCGCAGGCAACGGGCAGGTGACCGTGGTCTCGTTCGCGGTCCCGGCCCGCTCGCTGCAGTTCTGGACCGGGCGCCTTCGCGATCTCAACGTGGAAACCTCGCGCGTGACTCGCTTCGGCATCGACACCCTCGTCCTCAAGGACTCCGACTCCATCCAGATCGAGCTCGTGGGCGAGGCGTCTGATGAGCGATGGCAGCCGTGGCCGGACAGCCCGGTCGATCCCCATCACCAGATTCGCAGCTTCCATTCGGTGACCCTGTGCGAGGAGTCCGACCTCAACACCATCCAGTTCCTGACCGAGACCATGGGCTTTCGCAAGGTGGGCAGTGAAGACAACCGCACCCGCTTCGAAACCGGCGCCGGCGGCCCGAGCTCGGTGCTCGACGTGCTGGATGCGCCGGAAGCGCCGGTGGGGGAGGAGGCGGTCGGAACCGTCCACCATGTCGCCTGGCGCGCCACCAACGATGCGCATGAGGTCGACTGGCGTGAAGTGCTGGTCAAGTCCGGACGCAACGTGACGCCGGTGATCGAGCGCAAATACTTCCGATCGATCTATTTCCGCGAGCCGGGCGGGGTCCTCTTCGAGATCGCCACCGATCAGCCAGGCTTCACCGTCGACGAGCCCGCCGAGGCGCTCGGCTCTTCGCTTCAGCTGCCGCCGCAGTACGAAGGGCGGCGCGAGGACTTGAAGTTCAACCTGACGCCCATCGTCGTCCCGACCACCGCGGCGCGGGGCGCAGGACACTGACACGATTTTGGGGTGGTCTGGAAGTTTGACCTCTGGAGGAAAGTGAGCTGATGAGCACCGCAACGATCACACCGGTCAACCCGATGTCGGCCGAAGGCAAGGACACGGTCATGACCGTGATGCGGAGGGACCGCGCCAACTTCACACGTTTGGTCTCCGACCCCAAGAACTGGAACGTCATGACCCGCTGCACCGGGTGGGAGACGCGCGACCTGGTCGGCCACATGATCGACGTCATGGAGGGTTACTTCAAGAACTGGGACGCGGCCAAGGCCGGCAAGGAGGGAACTGCCCTCGGCCTGCCGGTGATGGGGGAGACGCTGAACGACCACGCCCTCGACTTCCGCAAGCTGCCGCGCGAGGAGGCGCTCGCGCGCTTCAAGAAGGATGCGGAGAAGCTCGACGGCATCCTCGAGGCGCTCACGCCGGAGGAGTGGACCGGGTTCATGGTCTACCACCCGTTCGCGGGGCCGGTGCCGGCCGGTTTCTACGGCACATTCCAGATCATGGACTACGGCGTCCACCCCTACGACATCGAGTACGGGCTGGGCAACAAGCTGGCGACCATCGACGAAGCGACCGCCGGGCTCATCCTGCCTTACTCCTTCATTTTCTGGATGTACACCGTCGACCAGAAGGTGGCGGCCGGAGTGGACGCACAGTACGGAATCGAAACCGATGGTCCGTGGGGCGGCAAGTGGCGCGCGACGATCAAGGATGGCAAGTGGTCATCGGAGGCGGAGAAGGGCAACTTCGAGGGCTGCGATGCCCTGTTCCATTTCAACAGCGCAGCAGACCACGTGCTGACGTTCTTCGGCCGTTTCCCAGGTGGCTCGGCTACCGGCGACCCCGAGGTGATCCACAAGGTGCGCCACCTCTTCTTCGCCTTCTGATCCGTTCGACACTTTGGGCTCTGACCTCCCCGCCACGCGAGCGGGGAGGCCCAGACATAAGTGAGGTAACTGCCGAAACCTCTCGGCAGGTAGCCGAGGCGATGGGCCCCGAGGGGGATCTCGTCGCCGCGCGCCTCTCACGCGGCTGCCGCTGTTTCGGCGCCTGGGCCGGCGACGAGCTGCTTGGCTATGCCTGGTTTTCGAGCGGCACCGAATGGATCGGCGAGATCGACCTCGAGATCAGGCCCAGCGAGGGTGAGGCGTACCTCTGGAACTGCGTGACCTTGCCCCCGCACCGGCGCCAGGGCGTGTTCGGGGCGATGGTGGCGGGCGTGGCCGTACGCGCGAGGAATGAGGGACTATCCCGGCTGTGGATCGGCAGCGTCGCCATCCCGGCCGAGAAGGTCATACCTCGCGCGGGCTTCGCTCCCGTCCTGCGTTTTTCGAGCGAGGTGCTGTCGGGCATCCGCTGGCTGAAGGTCCGCCCCGATGAGGCGGTGGAGCCCGGTCTGCTGGCAGCGGGGCGCGACGTGCTTGCGGTGGGCGGGCGGCCGCTGCGGCTGGATACCTGGATGGTGCGTGCCCAGCCGCGGCGCCACTGACCTAACGTCGGGCTCCCGAAAGGCCTACAACGCGGCCAGATAGATCTCGAGCAGATCCTCCGCGGGGTACTTGCCGGCCAGCTGGGTGGCGGCCCTCCGGAGCTCGGGCTCGCCGATCCCGAACTCGGCGATGTGCTGCGGCAATCCCAGCAACGAAATCAGCTCGCGCACGTCCACCGCGGCGTCCCGGCCCGACCCTGTCGCCTTCGCCAGCTCAGCCATGCGGTCGGGCTTGGTCCGCTCCATGTAACGCATGACATGCGGCATGAGCAGGCAGGACGTGACGCCATGCGGGATGCCGTGGCGTGCGCCGATCTGCTTGCCCATGACATGGCTGAGACCTGTCGCCGATGGCCCGGTGAGCGTGTACGAGAACCAGGCCGCGAGCTGATTCTCGGTCCGCACGTCGAGGTCATCAGGAGCGGCCTTGGCGCGCGGAAGCGAGGCGAACAGACGGCGCACGGCCTCGAGGGCCAATACATCCGAAAATGGATGGGACCCGTCGGCCAGGAATCCCTCCACCGCGTGGTCGAGAGCCCTGATCCCGGTCGACAGCCAGAGCGACATCGGGGTCGCGAGCGTGAGCTCGGCGTCGTAGATCACCGAGTCGAGCAGGAGCCTGACGTCCCGCATGCCGGCCTTGTCGCCCGCGGCCTCGGTGTAGCCCGCGCTGCCTGCGAGCTCCGCCACCGAAAGCGTCGTCGGGATGGCGATGTGGGGAAGACCCCGGTACGCAAGACCGTGTCGATCGGCGAGCCTGACCGCGATCATCTTGGCGGCGTCGATGGCGCTGCCTCCCCCAAAGCTGACGATGCCGTCGACGCCGATCTCGGTGGTGTGCGCGATCGCCTCCTCGATCTCCGACGCCGGAGCGTGCTGGCCGATGACCTCCGTGGCCGGTGCCTCCACCGCGCCCAGCGCGCCTCGGACCTGGCTCAGCAGCTTCTCCTGGACGACCAGGGAACGCGTCGTGATGAGCGCCACCCGCGTGACCTGCAACCGGCTCAATTCCGGCGCGAGCTGCGCCAGCGAGCCGGGGCCCCAATGGATCGCGCGCGGGTTGGCGTAGTGGAAGGACCCGCTCTCGATCGCCACGTCAGGCAATACGTTACTTTCGAGAGGACGCATATGGCCGGTCCACACGAAGGTCAACCCGTGCTCCACGCAGGCGAACCGCTGGAGCAGGCGCGGGCGGCGATGATTTTGGTCCACGGTCGCGGCGCGAGCGCGGCCGACATCATGACGATCGCCGCCGAGGTGATGTTCCCCGGCGTCGCTTACCTGGCGCCGCAGGCTGCCGGTTCAGCCTGGTACCCGTACCCTTTCACCGCGCCGCTCGAGGCCAACGAGCCCTATCTCAGCTCGGCCCTGCAGGTCCTGTCGTCGTTGGGGGCGAAGGTGGAGGCCACGGTGCCGGCCGGCCGCCTCATCCTCCTCGGTTTCTCGCAAGGTGCATGCCTGGCTTTGGAATTTGCTGTCCGCAACGCGAACAGATATGGCGGCGTGGTCGGGCTGAGCGGCGGGTTGATCGGGCCCGACGGTGCGCCGCGCGACTATCCCGGGGACTTCGCGCGGACGCCCGTGTTCCTGGGCTGCAGCGACGTCGATCCGCACATTCCAAAGGAGAGGGTGATCGAAGCCGGCCACGTCTTCGAGCGGATGGGGGCGGAAGTGACGGTGCGTCTGTACCCCGGGATGGGACACACGACCAATGCGGACGAAATCGAGGCCGTGCGAGCGATCGTGAAAGGGGTCGCCGGCTAGACTTTTTTCTCGTCCTCTTCGGCTTCTTCGCCGTGCTCGACGATGTCGCCCTTCTTGAACAGGACGTCCTTCAACACCACCTGCCACTTCGGTTTCCGGCGTGACAGAAACTCCAGCGCCATCGCAAAGTGCTTGAACTCCTCGCCCTGGGCGTCTTCCATGATCGCCTTGGCTTGCGGGTCGCGCTCGAGCGATATGCGCTGTTCATACCACCCGATCGCCTCGGCTTCCTCCTGCAGCGATGCGGCCATCCGCGCGAAGGTCCTGATGTCCTGGCTGAGTTCCCCCGGCGGCTCGTGATATTGCTCTGTTCCCATCGCGTGAATATAGGACGTTCAATCCAAGATGCGGCGGCGCGCGGGCAGCTTGCTGGCGGCCGCGCTGAGCGCTTCGAGGTCGCGCTGCGGTAGCGACAACAGGTCGCGGGGAGGCGTGTATTGAGATGCGAGGAGCTCGCTCCGAAGCCTTTTTCCTTTGGCGGTCAGCACGACGGCCTTCACGCGCCGGTCGCCGTCCCTCGCGATGCGTCGGGCCAGGCCCTGATGCTCGAGGCGGTCCACCAACCAGGTTGCGTTGGACGGATCGCACCTCCACTCGTCCGCCAGCGACCGCATCGACCGGCCCGCCTTCGGGTCGAGGCTGACCAGCGAGCGGCTTTCGGCGGGGGTCAATCCCAGCCGGTCCAGCACCGCTACGCGATCAGGCGCCGTGGCGATGATGTAATCGAAGATGTGCCGCCAGGCGGTGGCGGCGGCATTCTCCTTCACCGTGGGTGCTCGGGGCATCCCTCAATTCTAGCCGGAACAACTTCGATAGTTGAAGATGTTGTATGGTTGAGATCATTCAACTAATGCCGCCTGGAGCGGCGCTGGGGAGGCAATCAGATGAACAGGGCGATCACCGTGGCGCACATGACTCTCAGAGGGTCCGGCCTGCTGCTCATTTTGCTTGGTCTCGCGATCTGGACCGGCCGGGCCGGCGGGATCATCCTGGTCCACGAGTTCCTCGGTTTCGTGCTCGTTCTGTCCTTGTGGACCCTGGCTTACTTTGGAGCACGAGCAGGCGTCCCGAAGGGCATGGTGGCGGCGGCCGTCGCGTGGGGCTTGATCGCGCCCGTCCTCGGCCTGACGCAGGCGAACCTGCTCGACAACGGCTGGCACTGGGTCATCCAGGTCGTGCACCTGCTGGTCGGCCTGGCCACCATCGGAACCGGTGAAGGCCTTGCGCAGCGGATGAAGCGACTGGGCGCGCCCCAGTCGAAGACAGCGTGAGCAGCCGCAAGGTGCTCGACGGCAAGGTCGCCATCGTCACAGGCGCGAGCCGCGGCATCGGGGCCGCCGCCGAGCGAGCGTTCGCCGCGGCGGGGAGTTTGACCACGAAATAGGCCCGGCCCGAAATGCCTTCTAGCCACATATGGACTACGGCCGGCCCATCCAGTTCGGCTACTTCGTGCTTCCGGACTCGATGCGCCCGTTGCGGCCGCTCGAGCTGGCGGTCCGCGCCGAGGAGCTCGGGATCGATCTGATCGGCGCCCAGGACCACCCCTACCAGCGCCGCTTCTACGACGTCTGGACCTTGCTGACCGCGATCGCGATGCGCACGACACGCGTGTCCGTTTTCCCGGACGTCGCCAACCTTCCCCTGCGCCCGCCCGCGATGCTGGCCAAGGCGGCGGCCTCGCTGGACCTCCTGTCCGGCGGCCGCGTCGAGCTCGGACTCGGAGCCGGCGGTTTCTGGGAGGCCATTGCGGCGATGGGCGGCCCGGCACGCACTCCAGGCGAGGCCGTCAGCGCGCTCGAAGAGGCGATCGAGGTGATCCGGCTCGTGTGGAGCGGCGGGCGAGGCGTCCGATTCGATGGCAAGTTCTATCAGCTCGCCGGCCTCAACGCGGGTCCCGTGCCTCCGCACCCGATCGGCATCTGGCTTGGCGCGTACAAGCCGAGGATGCTGCGGCTGGTCGGAGGCGCCGCCGACGGCTGGGTGCCGTCTCTCGGTTACCTGAGGCCGGAGGCCATGCCGGAGGCCAACGCCCGGATCGACGATGCCGCCCGCGCAGCCGGTCGCGACCCAGCCGCCATCCGCCGCGTCCTCAACGTCGCCGGCAACCTGAGCGCGGACGAAGTCTCCGAGCTCGCGCTCGAGCATGGATTCGACACGTTCGTAATCGGCGAGACGCAGGAGGATGTCGAAGCCGAGCTGAGGGAATTCCTGGAGAACGTCGCGCCGAAGGTGCGCGAGCTGGTCGCGAAGGGTCGTGAATCACACTGACCTCGTAGGTCTTTTGCAAGACGGCGTCACTGTCCGGGGCGGGAGGTGGGCGGACCTCGGGGCGGGCGGAGGCGCATTCACCCTGGCGCTTGCTGACCTGCTGGGATCAGGCGCGCACATAACCGCGGTCGACCGCGACGCCCGCTCGATGGGCGGGCTCGCCGCCGAGATGGGCAAGAGGTTTCCTGGCACGAGGCTCGAGGTCGTTGCTGCCGACTTCACACGGGCGATCGCGCTGAGCGGGCTCGACGGAATCGTCATGGCCAACTCTTTGCATTTCCTGCGCGATAAGCGTCCCGTCCTTGCTCGTGTCCGCCAAATGCTGAAGCCGGGCGGCAGCCTCATCGTCGTGGAGTACGGCTCCGATCGCGGCAACCCGTGGGTGCCCCACCCGTTCTCGTACGAACGATGGGTGCAGATGGCCGCCGATGCGGGTTTCGAGCGCACACGGCTGCTGAGTACGGTGCCAAGCCGCTACCTGGGCAGCATGTACTCGGCGCTTTCCTACGCTCCGTCCTCAGGCGACCACGGCAGCTGATTGAACGCGTAGTAAATCGCAGAGGCCGCGTAAAAGATGACGACGAGCCAGGCGCTGACGAACGCCAGTCCAATCGAAGCCACATAGACGATCAGCCCCAGCGAATATCGTGGAATGGCCGAACGGATCTTGACTGCATCGACCGATGGCTTCAACAGCTTCGGATGGGTGATCGCCCACGCCACGAGCACCTGGAAGGAGACGCCCATGCCGGTCATGACCACGCCGTAGAAGGCGGCCGCGACCGACCCGTTGAAGCCGGAGTTCAGGTAGTGACCGAGCAGCTGCGTGGGGTAAGGCACAAGCACGACGAACATCAAGAGGACCAGGTTGACGAACTGGATGGTCCGATCTACGGCCCGCAGGCCGTTGAAGATGGTGTGGTGGTTGACCCAGATGACACCGACCGTGAGGAAGCTCGCGACGTAGGTGACCAGCTGTGGCCACTGGCCGAGCACCGCCGCCAGCAGCTTGCCGGATTGGACGTTGGGTACGACGAACTGCAGGACCAGCAGGGTGATCGCGACGGCGAAGACGCCGTCGGAAAATGCCTCGAGCCTCGAGGTGTTCATGAGTCACCCCCTCTCCCCATCAACGAGAGGGTAGGGGAGAGGGGGTTCCGAAACGAAATGCCTAAAAGACCTGGGACGTCGACGACGGCGCGTTGGGTGTGCCCGCGCCGCGGCCGCGGCCGCGACGCCGCAGCCACCGGCCGATCATGACCTTGCGATCGCCGCTCGACCGGCCGCCGCCGCCACCGGGATTGAACCGCTTGGTTATGCCGCCCATCTTCGCGCCCCACGTGACGTACTTGTGAAAGCGCTCCTCGGCTTCCTGGGCGATCCCGATCCGCTCCCCGCGGGTCTCATCTCGGAAGCGGGCGATCCGCCCCGCGGCCGCGCCTTCCTTCTCTTCGGGCGTGCTGCCGAGATTCGCCTCCGGCAGCGAGCCCAGGACCACGATCTGGTCGTCCTCGACCGTGACCTCTACTCCCTGGAACCAGCCGTCTGGGAGTCTTCCGGCAAACCAACCCTTGATCGAACCGAGCTCTTTTTCGTCCATGATTACATAATTACGACGTATATTTGAGTTTGTCAAGTTGCCTCACGTAAGCTGCCAGTGAAATGGGGATGATGGGGCCTGGAAGCGGGCCGCCGATGATTCACTGGTGGCTGGGACGGCGAAAGCAGGCCGACAGCGGTCCTGCCAACAGCGGCCTCACCGGCGACGCCGAGCCTGAGCTGCCGCCCGTACAGGAAGGCCCCAAGGACCTCCGAGGCAGATGGCTCAACTTCAAGCAGTCCGTCACCGGCACGACCGCCGCGCTGCCGCGCGTCCTCAGATTGGTTTGGGACGCCAGCCCCGCGACCACCCTGGCGCTGTTCATCACCACCGCGATCGCCGGGGTGATCCCGGCTGCCGCCGCCTTCACCGCCAAGCTCTTGACCAACGCGGTTGTGCAGGGCATCGGCATCCACAACTTTCACCAGCCGGACAGCTTGACCCTCAAGGCAATCGGGGGCCCCGGCTCGCTGTTGTTCTGGTCGCCACCGGTGCTGACCGCAGTCAACTGGATCGTCTTGCTGGCCGTGCTTCAGCTCGCGCTCTTCGCCATCACGGCGCTGCTCGGAACGCTGCGGAACATTACGCAACAGCTGCTGCAGAACGACGTCTCGATGCGAATCCAGCTGATGGTCATGGAGAAGTCGGCTTCCCTTGACCTGGCCTTTTACGAAGACCCCGCGTCCTATGACCTGCTCCGCCGGGCGCAGACCGACTCCATCAACCGGCCGGTGATGATGATCTCGACCGCCTTCGGCCTCGTCCAAACGCTGCTCACCTTCGTGACCATGGTCGCGGTGCTGCTCGTTGTGAGCCCGCTCCTCGCGCTGCTCGCGCTGGTGACGCCGATTCCCGCGTTCATCGCGGACACGCGCTATGGCTGGCGTGGCTACAACATCGCCCGGTGGGGCTCCCGCCTCTTGAGGCGGATGAACTATCTGGTCACGCTCGTCACCACCGACAGCTATGCGAAAGAGGTGAAGCTTTTCGGCCTCGGCGGGTATTTCATAGCTCGCTACCGACTCATCGCCAAGGCCTACTACGGCACCCAGCGCGCACAGGTCGCCCGCCGCTACATGACCGGGTTCGCGTGGGGGAACCTGAGCACGATCGCCACCTCCTTGACCTATCTGTATGTGGCGCTGCAGGCGATCGTCGGCCGGCTAACGCTTGGCGACCTCACGCTGTACACGACCGCCGCGTCCTCGGTCCAGGGCTCGATCCAGGGCATCCTCGCCGGCTTTTCCGGGATGTACGAGCACAACCTGTACCTGAACAACCTGTTCGAGCTCATGGAGACGAAACCGTCGATGATGGCTCCGGCCGACCCTGTGAAGGTCCCACAGCCGATGCGGGGCGAGATCCGTTTCGACAATGTGACCTTCGCCTACCCCGGCGCCGAGGCCAACGCGCTGACCGACCTCAGCTTCACGGTCAAGCCCGGCGAGACGCTGGCCATCGTGGGGCGGAACGGCGCCGGCAAGACGACGCTTTTCAAGCTGATCTGCCGCCTGTACGACCCCAATGCCGGCCGGATCCTCATCGACGGGATCGACATCAGGGACTTCGATCCGAGCGAGCTCCGCGCCCAGATCGGCGCCATGTTCCAGGACTACGTCACCTACCAGGCGACCGCGGCGGAGAACATCGGCCTCGGCAACGTCCAGGACATCAACGATCGCGAGCGCATCGAGATTGCCGGCGCTCAGGCCGGCGCTGCCGAGCTCATCTCAGGCCTTCCAGAGGGCTATGACACCGCGCTGGGCAAGTGGTTCGACCAGGGTGTGAATCTGTCCGGGGGCGAGTGGCAGAAGGTCGCGCTGGCGCGCGCGTTCATGCGTGACGCGAAGGTCCTCCTGCTCGATGAGCCCACGTCGGCGCTCGACGCGCAGGCCGAGTACGACCTTTTCGAACGGCTGCGATCGCTCACGCGGGGCCGCACCGCCGTCTACATCTCCCACCGCTTCTCAACCGTGAGACGCGCGGACCGCATCGTCTTCCTGGAACATGGCCGTCTGGTGGAGGAAGGTACCCACGCGGAGTTGATGAAGCTCAACGGCCGCTACGCCCGCCTGTTCCGCATGCAGGCGTCGGCATACACCGGCGAAGACGTGGTTCCGGAACCAGAAGATGTGAAGGTGTAATTACCGCCCTGTAGAGTTCCCGCCGTGCTTCGCCCGGCGTTATCGCACCCCAGGGCCCCGATCGTGGTCGGAGCAGCCCTTGGCATCGCCACCACAGCCGCGTATCTGATCGGCTCCGGCCGTTCCTTCGGATACGACGCGGCCGCGACCTTCGGCAACTTCGTCGCCACGCCCAACCTCATCGACGCCTTCGCCGTCCATTCGGCCATGCCGAGCATGCCCCTGAAGAGCATCGCGTCCAACGACCATGTGTTCCTCTCGCTCATCAGCCACGTCATCTACTCACTGACCGGATCGCGGAGCGAGGTGGTCTACCGGCTCGTGCCCACCCTCGCGGCAGGAGGGTCGGTTGGCGTGTCGGCGGCGATGCTGGCGAGGCGGTTCGGCCTGCTCGCCGGCGTATGCGCCGGGCTCTTCGTCGCCACCAATCCGATGTTCGTGGAGAACAGCCGTGACCTCCGCGGCTACAGCCTGGCCGCGCTCCTCGCGCTGGTGGCAACGATTGTGCTGGTGAATTCCCTCTCCGCTAAGGGGAGTGGGTTAGGGAGAGGGGCTCAGGTTGGCTACGCGGTCCTGCTCGGCCTGGCGATCGCAACGCACGTGTTTGCGATCGTGGTGCTCGCGATTCACATCGTCTGGATCGCGATGCGCAGGTCACGGGCCGACATCACACGGCTCGTGCCCGCGTGGATCGGAGCGCTCGCGATCGGCGTGGCGGCCAACGCCAACATCGAAATCATGGAGTTCGTGCAGCACGGTTTTCCACCGAGCGTGTTCAACCCTGCCTTCCCCCTTTACCTCGTCCTCTTTCTTGCCGGCGCGCCGGCCGTGCTTCCCCTGGGCCTCTGGCTGAGCACGGCGGGGCTCGGCTTATGGGCGGCAAGGCGCGAGGCCTGGGTCTGGGCCGCGATTGCTGTCGTTGCGGTCGTGGTCGCGATCCTATGGCTCGTCCTGCAGCCGGCCTACCTCTACCCGCGCTTCTTCATCTTTCTCATCCCGGGCGTCGCATACCTGATGGCGGCTGCCATCAGGCGCTGGTGGGTGCTGGCGCCAGTCGTGGTGGCGGGCGCGATCGTTGCGATCGGGGCCCAGACGCCTGGTTACACGGAGGACCCGCTCGCCCTGCCTCAGGCCGCGAATGCAGTGGAGAGTGCGCGAGCCGGAGGCGGCAATCCCTGCGTGATCCATTCGGACGAGTCGGTCCTCGCCGCTTATACGACGGCGTTCACCGTGGTCACGACGGCCGACCAATTGAACGGGTGCTCCGAGGTCGTCATCGTGAGCTGGAACGTCGATCCGGCGCTGCGCGACCTGGCGGCGCAGGAGTTCCCGCGCCTGACGCTGCTACCTGCTTACTACCACGCTGTCGTGCTCAGGCGTTAGGCCCGCGCGACTACCAGCGGGCGTGCGTGTGGTTCAGCTGCAGGACGCGTACCGCGCGGCCCCGCATGCGGTCGCAGCGCCAGCAGAAAACCACGGCGTCGATTCCCCAGGGCAGGATCCCTTGCAGCAGTACCTCTCGCTCGCGACGGTGCAGCAGCCAGCACATGATGTAGCCCATCGAGCCGGAAGAACCTAACACGGGCGCAACGACAATGCAAAGGAAAGACTGTTAAGACTTTGTGAGAAGGCGGTCGATCTTCGAGGCGAGGATGAAGTCGTTCTCGGTGAGGCCGCCGGCGGCGTGGGTGAACAGGTGGACCGTCACCGACCCGTAGCTGACCAGCAGGTCGGGATGATGGCCCTCCGCCTCGGCGATCGGGGCGATCTTTTTGACGAACTCGACGGCCGGCATGAAGCCCTTGAACCTGTACTGCTTCGTGAGTCGCATGTGGCCGTCGGCGTCTTCAACCATCCAGCCGTCGAGCCGCTCCAGGAGCTGGCCGACCTCGTGGCTCGAAAGCGGCGGAGTGCCTGGCTCGCACTTGACGCAGTGCCGCTCGTGGAGGGGTTTGGTCTCGGACGCCACGGGGATGATCGTAAGGCCTTGGGTAGAATGATCACTCCCGCCGGGCGCGCGCAGGGCGCACTCCAAAGGGCGGCTAGCTCAGCGGGAGAGCGCTTGCCTCACACGCAAGAGGTCGTTGGTTCAAACCCAACGCCGCCCACCACCGGTTCGTGGCCCCGTCGTCTAGTGGACTAGGACGCAGCCCTCTCAAGGCTGAGATCGCGGGTTCGAATCCCGCCGGGGCTACCACATCTTCCGGTATCGGGCCGGTCTAGCTGGTGGGATCGCGCGATCAACGCACTGGTGCCAGCCGCGCTGGTCGCGCCCGTTTGCGAACCTCTGATCAGGCATCAGTGCGTGGAAGAGCGCGCCTGAAGCCCGCGAATCGACTCGATCATCCCAAGGTGGCGGCTCAGGTGTTCGGCGTATATGAGGACGTTGTCGAGGAGGCTGTCGCCGTCTGGATCATCCTTCTCAACGGCCATGAACCGATCGTTGGGAATGAGGGTGATCCCCTCCTCGGTGTATGCGAACGCGAGTCGGGCGTAGCCGACGACCTCCTTTTGATCCGGGAACCGAACCTGCTCGGCCATCTCGTCCGACATCTCGGTGCCTGTGTCACGGCGCCCCAACGTTTCGGGGGTCAGGGACCAACGAGCCGCCAGCGATTCTCTTTCCCATACCTGGGTACGTGGATCACGAGCGAAAGCCCTGTGAAGGTAGGAGGCAAAGACGTCGTCCCAGCGCGCGGCGTGCCACAGCTGCCATGCGACGGAGTGAAGGCTTGGACCGGCGCTCCAGGCAAATTGCTCGGGAGACAGGCCTTCCGCCGCGGTCAACAGCCGCCTATGCGCGACCCCGTACGAGCGCAGGAGCGATTCGCTGAGAGAACGCGGGCGCGCGGCCATCAGTGGCTAAGGTACTGCGCGGGCCTACAGGTTGTCGGTCAGAAAGCGGCCCGCTCCAGCGATCATTGAACGCAAGGTTCATTCACTTGGAGAAGTATTTCGGATAGCGACCTTGATCAGGTGATAGGCAGAAGCGGCCTGCCGAAGACGACGAGCCGATGGTCATACGTGCGCGCGTTCGCGATGTAGGCGCCAAAACAAGTGATCAAAACCAGCTGTGAGGACGGTCCGTTTTCGAACACCGCGACCCGCGTTGAGTTGCTCAGATCGAGGGAGGCCACGCGCGTCACCACATAAATCAGCTCGTCGCCCGCTCCGTCCGAGATGTAGATCCAGTCACCTGGCTTCACGTTCTCGAGGTGGCTGAAAAGGGCAGGCGTGCCAACGCCTCGATGGCCGGCGATCACAGCGTTGCCAGCCTGGCCCGGTCGAGAGCCGGCCGCCCACCAGGACGAGGTCCACAAGTTGTCGGGGACGTCCATCGAGCCGTCGGCTCGCAGGCCGACCGCACCAACGGCGGCATCCACACCGATCGAGGGGATACGAAGACGAGACGGGATGATCGGGACCGTGACCCTGTGAAAGATCTCAACCGCCGGCCTCGCGGGTGGAACCACTGAAACCGCCTTGCTGCCGATCAGTTGCGTGGCTGGCGCAAGGGCGACTACGGGCTGGGATGGAAGGTCACCCACAGAAAGGGAGGTTGGAGCGAGGCCAAGCATGATTGCGAGCAGACCCACGGCCAAGAATCCGGGGTAATGGCGCCTCAATCCAGCGCGGGACACGACGACCATTCCAAGGCCGGCGATCAGCGCCAGGATGGTGAGGGCCAGATCTGGAATCCGCATCGGCGCGTCGGGAATCGCACCACCCAGGCTCACGTCCAGGGCCGACGTGTTCGGCAAGCCGGGCAGTGCCGGGTCGGCGGCATTGCAGGTGATCGTGGCGCTGCTGACTCCACTGCCGTCGTTGGTCGTGGTCACGCTGGCGGTGTTGGCGTAGAGGGTGCATTCGCCGGCCGAGGTGGTCGCCGTGATGTGGACGCTGAAGCTGGTGCCGCCGGCTACGTTCGTCGGACCACAGCTCAAAGTCTGCGGAGCCGTCGCTGGGTTGATCGAGCACAGGCCGGCGTTGGTCTGGCTGTTGATGGACCAGGTGAGGCCCGAACCAGAACCGGCCGGCAGAGGGTCACTGACCATGACCCCCTTGGCGATACCGGCGCCTCTGTTGCGAACCGTCACGGTGAAGCCAATCGGTGTCCCTGCCGAGACGCTTGCGGCGTCGGCGCTCTTGAAGATGGTGACGTTGGCGGGTCGGCAGACGATGATGGCACTGCTGTTGACACCGCTGTAACCGGTTGTGGTCGCGGTGGCGGTGTTGTCGTAGATGGTGCACTCGCCGGCCGAGGTGGTCGCCGTGATGTGGACGTTGAAGCTGCCGCCGGCGCCCAGGCTGATCGGACCACAGCTCAGGACCTGGCTCGGTTTGCTGCCCGTGACCGAGCACAGACCGGGGTTGCTCTGGATGTCGATGGACCAACTCAAGCCCGAACCCCCGCCGGCCGGCAGGGGGTCGCTGACCGTGACCCCAGTGGCAGTCCCGGCGCCGGTGTTGCTCACGGTGACCGTGAAGCCAATCGGGTCGCCAGCGTTGACGACGACTGCGTCGCGAGTCTTGAGGATGGTCACGTTGGCGCAGAGCACCGTCTCCGACGCGGGCATCGAGTCGCTGCCGTCGTTGGTCGTGGTCACGCTGGCGCTGTTGTTATAGACGGCACAGCTCGTTGCGGTGGTCGGCGCGGTGACATGCACGCTCAGGCTCGCCCCCGGCCCCAGGCTGATGGGCTGCCCGGCCAGGCTCAAGGCCTGGCTGCCGTCGGGGCCGGAGATGCTGAATGCGGCCGGGTTGCCGGTCGAGCTGTCAATGCTCCAGTGCACCGGGGTGAGCGCGTTGCCCCCGGGCAGGGCGTCGGTGAGGGTGACCCCGGTGGCGGTCCCGGCGCCGGCGTCGGTCAGTGTCACTGTGAAGCCGATTGGTGTCCCTGCGGAGACACTCGGGGCGTCGGCGGTCTTGGTGACGGTGATGGAGGCGAGGTTGCAGGTGATCGTTGCGCTGCTGTTGCCGCCCCCGTCGTTAGTAGTTGTCGCAGTGGCGGTGTTGGCGTAGAGGGTGCACTCGGCGGCCGATGTGGTCGCCGTGATGTGGACGCTGAAGGTGGCGAGGCTGGCCAGAGTCGTCGGACCGCAGCTCAGAGTCTGCGGAGCCGTCGCTGAGTTGATCGAGCACAGGCCGGCGTTG
>DASWBB010000013.1:0-51918 GCA_036390875.1 Candidatus Dormiibacterota bacterium | reverse complement strand
ATGATCGACAGGCTCGCGGCGCGTGGCGTCCCGCGCGAGAAGCTGTTCTTGCTCACCAACGGGGTCGACACGACCACGTACAAACCGGCGGACCCGGACCGGGAGCTCGCCGCCCGGCTCGGCTGGAGCGACCACAAGGTTTTTCTGTATGCCGGCACCCACGGCCTGGCCCAGGGTCTCGACGTCATCCTCGACGCGGCCAGGCTCACCACCAACGCCGAGGTCATTTTCGTGCTCGCCGGAGAAGGCGCCGAGAAAGACGCCCTGGTGGCCAGGGCGAACGCAGAGGGAATCGCCAACGTGCGGTTCCTCCCCAACCAGCCGAAGTCGACGATGCCGGCCCTTTTGAATCTCGCCTACGCGACGATCATCCCCTTGAAGCGACTTGACCTCTTCAAGTCGGCGCTGCCGTCGAAGATGTTCGAATCGATGGCCGTGGGCCGCCCGATCGTGGCCGCTCTATGGGGTGAGGCCGCCACCCTCGTCGACCGGGCCGAGTGCGGAATCGTGGTGGAGCCCGAGGATGCCGCCGCCGTCCATCTGGCGGTCGAGAAGCTGGCGGCAGACCCGGCGCTCGCCCGGCGGCTCGGTGAGAGCGGGCGGGCCTATGCGATCCGCAATTTCGAGCGCAAGGACATCGCAGAACGGTTCGTCGAGCTCCTCCGGGTGGTGGCTATCGCGGGCGCGCCGACCGCGGCCAAAGGCTGAGCACGGACAGGAAATCCGACCGGCGCGGGACCAGGAGGTCTCGTGCGCTCAGGGTGGAATGGCGAATGACCCATGTCAGGTTCACCGCCAGCGTGGCCGTGTACGCCACCGATGACGCCGCCGCCGCTCCGGGAAAGCCATAGCGCGGGATGAGCACGAGGTCCAGCGCCAGCGTCACCACCAGTCCCGCGAGAGAGGCCACGAGGTCGACCTGCTGGCGATTGCGGCCGAGCAGGTAGCTCGACAGAACCCGGGCCACGCTGAGAGTCACGACGCCAGGCAGCAGGAGCCACACCGCCGCGACGCTGGGCGCAAATCCGGCCCCGAAGAGGATGCGGATTATCAGCGGAGCCGTGAGGCCGAGAACAACCGCTGCCGCGAGGCTGACAACGAACACGGTGCGGCTGACGCGCGCGGTGGTGTCATCGGATTCCTGCTTCTCGCCGGCCGCGACCCTTGGCGCCAGGACGGTCGCCGCCGACGTGGAGACGTACCAGATCGTCTCCGCGAGGCTGACCGCGACGGCGTAGTAGCCGACCTGGGTCGCGTTCTTGAAGATGTTGACGAGAAATGTGTCGAGCCTGAAGTTGAGGTAGTTGGTGATGAACGCGAGATAGCCCACGATCCCGAAGCGCAGCAGCGAGCGCGACAGGCGGCGGTCGAACCGGATGTTGAGCCGCCCCCATCGCGAGAGCCAGAAGATGCCGAGGAGTGCGGTGGGCACCCAGCTCAACGACCAGGCCGCGACCGCGATCGTCACGCTGCCGGGCACCACCAGCAGGCCGAGCAGGAAGACGACCAACGCGCCCGCGTTGACCAGGTAGAGGCTGTTGAAGGCCACGAATGCCTGCATCCCCTGGGTGAACGACAGACAGAAGTAGAAGAAGAGGCCGAGCGGGATCGCCGCCCCTGCGATCAGGACCAGGTTCAGTGGCACACCCGGCAGCGCCACCCGCCCGAAGAGGGCGGTGAATGCGACCAGCACGATGGTCGCTGACACGCCCAGCAGCAGGGCGAGGGATATGAGCTGGCCGATCATCTTCTCGATGTCGTACGTGCGGCGGGCGAGGTAATAGATCAGCGCGTTGCCGACTCCGAGGTTCGCGAGGAGAACCAGGACGGAGGGCACCAGCAGCGCCAGCGCGTAGACGCCCCGCCCGGTCGGCCCGAGGGCGCGGGCCAGGATCACGCCCGCGACCAGCGACAGGATGAAGACGGCTACGCGGCTCGCGAAGGTGATGGTGCTTGCCTGCAGCAGGCCCATCTCGCGCCCGCGTTCTGAGCTCATTCAGTCAGAATCGCCGCGTAGTGCTGAAGCGGACGTTCGACGTGGCGGGCGCGCTGATCTGCCTCGTTGTGACCTCACCGTTCGTGCTTCTCGCCGCTCTGGCGGTGAAGCTCGAATCGCCTGGACCGGCCTTCTATCGAGGTGCCCGGGTGGGACTCGACGGCCGGCCGTTCAACGTCATCAAGCTCCGGTCCATGAGGGTCGGGTCCGACCGCGAGGGTCCTGCTGTGACCGTGGCTGCGGATCCGCGGGTGACCAGGGTGGGCCGATTTCTCCGACGATCCAAAGTGGACGAGCTCCCGCAGATGATCAACGTCGTCAGGGGCGACATGAGCCTGGTCGGACCTCGCCCCGAGCATCCGGACTACGTCAAGCTCTTCACGCCGGAGCAAAGGGCTGTGCTGTCGGTGAGGCCGGGCATCACGGGGCCTGCGGCGATCACGTACATCGACGAGGAGGCCTTGCTGAGCGGGGACCACGCGCAGACGATATATGAGCGGGACGTCATGCCCCGCAAGCTGGCCCTCGACCTCGATTACGTCGCGCGCCACAGCTTTGGCGGGGATCTGCGGATCCTCGGCAGGACCGCCGTGGTGGTGGCCGGGAGGCTGATCGCGAAGCGCTCTTAGGCCCGGTGGCGATGAACGATGTCGGTCACGGCCTCGACGACGTCGGCGATGTCCTCATCCGAATGCGCGGGGCTCAGCGGCAGCGAAAGCATCCGATTGAACTCGCGCTCCGCGACCGGAAAGGACTCCGGCCGGAGGTCATAGCGCTCGCGATAGTAGGCGAGGTGATGGACCGGGATGAAATGAACGCTGGAGCCGATGTTGCGCTTGCGCAGCTCATCGATGAAATCGTCCCGGGTGATCGCGAGACGGTCCAGCTTCAGACGCAGCAGATAGATGTGCCACGCGGGGTCGACGTCGGGGCGCACGGTGGGTGTCTCGAGCTCGTCGAGGTGCCCTAGGGCCTCGTCGTATTGCGCCACGATCGCGCGGCGCCGGCGCTGCATGTCGTCGAGGCGGCGCAGCTGATGAAGGCCGAGCGCCGCCTGGATGTCGGGCATGTTGTATTTGAATCCGGGCAGGAGGACGTCGTAGCGCCATGACCCGTCTGACGTGTAGCGCTTGTAGGCGTCGCGACTCATCCCATGGAGGCCCCACACACGCGCCTCCTCGATCAAAGCGGGCGGGCCGGTCAGCATGCCGCCTTCACCGGTCGTGAGGTTCTTGGTCGCGTAGAACGAGAACGCCACGAGGTTGGGGAGGTCGAATCCCGGCTCGGGCGCCCCGATCATCCGCCCGCCGATCACCGCGGGCAGCGAATGGGCGGCGTCTTCGATCACGGCCAGGTGGTGGCGGCGCGCGATGTCGTAGATGGCGGGCATGTCGCACGGGTGGCCGTAGAGATGAACCGGCATGATGGCTTTGACTCCCGGCGTCCGTCGCACCGCGGCCTCGACCTGATCCGGGTCGATGTTGAGGGTGTCGGGCTCGATGTCGACCAGCACCGGCGTGGCGCGCCGGTGTTCGATCACATGGATCGAGGAGCAGAAGGTCATGGTGGTGGCCACCACCGCGTCGCCCTCGCCGATCCCAAGAATCGCCAGCGCGACGTGCAGGGCTGAGGTGGCGGAGTTGAGGGCAAGCGCAGCGGGCGCGCCCACGTAGCGGGCGAATTCCGTCTCGAAGCGCGCCGCCCGGGGCCCGGTCGTGATCCACCCCTCGCGCAGCGCCTGCACCACCTCGTCGATGTCTTCGTCGGCGATCATCGGAGGCGCGAAGGGCAAGAACTCAGATCGCATTCGAGTCGCCCTTGACGAGAAGTCCGAGCAGGTGGCTCCGCAGTGGTGGTATCGAGGCCAGCCAACGGTAGCCCGCGGTCGTGAAAGGGCCGAGGCGTCGGGCCAGCGGCGGAATCACGGTCACGGTGTGCAGTTCGCCCTTGAAGCCTGGGAACAGCTCGCGCACACGTGCCGCCCCGACCCCGCGCACGTTCCGATTGGCCGGGCTGTCATAGCGGAAGTCGTACCAGAGCAGGCCGCCGCCCGGCCGCAGGACGCGCCGGACCTCGGATGCCACCTTGCGCGCCATCGTCGTGTCGAGGATGGACGTGAAGAGGGTGATGGCTAGCACCAGGTCGAAGCTGCCGTCTGCAAACTCGAGGTGGTCGGCATTGCCGACTCGAAAGTCGAGCTCGGGAAAAGCCTTGCGGGCCGCGTCGATACGCTCGGGCAGGAGGTCGACGCCGACGAGTCGCGGCGCGGAGGCGCCAAGGTTGAGAAGGTATGCAAGCTCGCCGCCGCCGCCGCAGCCGACCTCGAGCACTCTTCGGTCGGCCAGCGGAAGCCAGCCCTGGCGTTCGAGGAGGCGGCCCGACAGCTCGCGGCGCTCCGCGAGGATCGCGCGGTTTCCGCGGTTGCGAAGGTCCCACCGCGAGTCGCCGCGCTTTTGGGCCTGGTCGCGGTAAACGCCGGCGATGCGCTCGGCCTCGCTCATCGGGATATGCCGGCGTCGAGCTCTGAAGGCTCGGCCGCGGGAATGTCGTATTCGCGGGCGCAGTTGGGGCACACGAAATGTGAGACGCCATGCTTTGTGAGCTTGTGCCCGCAGTCGCACGCGAATCCATGCAGGCGAGCCGGGTTGCCGTAGACGACACCGCGATCGACGACGTCGTGGCTGACCACCGCCCCCGAGCCAACCAGTGCCATGCGGCCGATATTGATTCCAGGTAGTACGACGGCGCCGCCGCCGACTGCCGCTCCGTACCGGACCGTGCCTTGGCTGACGACCCAGTCCGATTCGTCCTTGGGCGACCCGTCCGGATTGATGGCCCGTGGGTGCTTGTCGTTGAGCAGCATCACGCCAGGGCCGAGGAAGACGCCGTCCTCCAGGTCGAAGCCACGGAACACGAACACGCCGTTCTGCAGCTTGCAGTTGTTTCCTATCCGGACGTCCTTGTCGATGTAGACGCCCTTGCCGAGGATGCAGTTGGTACCGATGACGGCGCCCTCGCGCACCTGCGCCTGATTCCACACGCGGGTACCGGCGCCGACTCTGGCTTTCGCCGAAACCTCGGCCGTCGGGTGGATGAAGGCCGAATCGGAAGTCATTCGATAATCATGCTGCAGCATGCTGATCTCCGTCGTCGTGCCCACACGTGAGCGCCCTCAAGACCTCCAGAAGCTGCTGGCGAGCCTTCGTGACCAGACGCGTCTTCCAGACCAGCTCATCGTGGTCGACCAGAGCCCGGCAGGCGAGTCGCATGACCTCGCGAGAGATTCGATGGGCGCGGAGCTGTGGGCCCGCTGCACATACCTGCACAACAGTTCGATCCGCGGTGTCTCGGCGGCGAGGAATGCCGGCATCGCCGCCGCTGCGGCCGACGTGGTCGTTTTTCTCGATGACGACGTGGTGCTCACGGCCGATTGCATGGAGGAGATGGAGTCGGCGTTTGTCGCCAACCCTGACTACACCGGGATTGGGGGAGTCGAGCTCCAGATGGAGCACAGCGCGCTCTCCTACATCCTCTATTACGACATCTTCTTCGTCGGGCCTTTCCGAGACCGCAAGTACCGGATCAGCCGGAGCTGGCGGCGCCTGCACGGCATCCAGCGGGTCACCGGCCTCAAGACCTGCCTGGCCGGGTTCCGGCGCGAGTTTCTGGCCCGGCATCGATTCGACGAGAGATGGCGCTCGGCTCTCCTCGAGGACATCGACCTCTGCTGGGAGGTGCGCGGCGAGCAGAAGTTCGGCATCTGGCCGAAGGCGTCGGCGTGGCACAACTTCTCAGAGGCCAGGTCGGTTGGGGGCGCCCGCTACCAGGCCGCGGCGGCCGCCTGGATCTTTTTCATGCGCAAGCACGTGCTCACGAACTGGACCCTCATGCCCGCGTTCGCATGGCTGTCGGTGGGATTGATGGTCAACGCCGCGCGCAGGAGCTTGACGAGCCGCTCGTTCGCCCCCATCGCGGGCTTGCTCCGGGGCTGGCGATCGCTGTTCGACGCGTCACTGGCGCTGCCGTACATCGACATGTCGGCCGATCCGGGTCCGAGCCCCGCTATCGATCCTGGACTGGGCGAGCCTGGCTGCGCCGCTTGTCTTCGGGCGGCTGCACCGGGCCCTGCTCCTCGGTAGGTTTAGCCGCCGACTGGACGGCTTTCTTGAGGGCCCGAGCCAGGTCGTCAGGCCTCCCCTCGCGCGCCAGCGTCTCCAGCCGCTCGACGGTCCACGCGAGGTCCTCCTGACTGCCAAGCACGGGTGACACGACCTCACGGATGACCGGGTGGATGGTCGGGCGCCAGGACTCGTCTGTGCCGAGCAGCTCTTCGGTCATGCGCTCGCCCGGGCGCAGGCCGGTGTACACGATCTCGATGTCGGTGCCCGGCCGCAGCCCGCGAGAGCGGATGAGATCGTTCGCCAGGTCCAGGATCCGGATCGGCTCGCCCATGTCGAGCATGTAGAGGTGGCTGGGGCTGCTCATCGACACGGTGCTCAGCACCAGCGACGCGGCTTCGCGGATCGTCATCATGTACCGCGACACATCGGGGTGGGTGATCGTGACCGGCCCCCCCACCTCGATCTGGCGCTCGAACAGCGGCACCACGCTGCCGCGGCTGCCGACGACGTTGCCGAAGCGGACCGCCCAGCAGCTCATCGGCCCTCGGTAGGCCAGCACCACCTGCTCGCACAGCCGCTTGGTGCAGCCCATCACCGAATGCTTCGTGGCCGCCTTGTCAGTGGAGATCAGGATGAAGCGCTTGACGCCGGCCGCATCGGCGCAGCGTAGGGTGTTCGACGTCCCGATCACGTTGGTGAGCACCGCCTGGATCGGATGCGTCTCGAGCATGGGTACGTGCTTGTACGCGGCGGCGTGGAACACGATGTCGGGCCTCTCGTCTGAAAACACGCCGAGCAGAAGCTCGCGGTCGACGATCGAAACAAGCGCTTCACGCAAATCGATCGTGCCGCCCACCCGCAGCTCTTCGGCGATGTCGAACAGGCCGCTTTCGTTCGTGTCGACGAGAACCAGCCGGCGTGGACCCATGCCCGCGAGCAGGCGGCACAACTCCGATCCGATCGAGCCCGCGGCCCCGGTTACGAGCACCGTCCGGCCCTTGATCTCGCTGCTCGCGAGCGCGAGGTCGATCTCGCGCTGGTCGCGGCCGACCAGGTCGTCGGCCGACAGCTGCCGCAGTCGCGAACCCGAGCTGGGCCGCGGAAACCATTCATCGGCCGTGGGCACGATGAAGACCGGCAGCTGGGCCGCAAGGCACAGCGCGTACAGGTCGCGCTCATGGGCGCGATCGGACTTGCGCGTGTGCACGAAAGCCACGCCCTGCGCTTCGGTCGTCTTGATCCACCGCGCGAGGTGGTCGGCGGTGCCAAGGACCGGAACTCCCATCACGGTGAGTCCGACGTCGGCCGGTCCGGTCGTGACCACCGCGATCGGGAGCCAGTCGGGGCCGGGATGCTGCAGCAGAGCCCTGACCGTGTCGTAACCGCTGGCGTCGGGAATGACGACCAGGAGCCGGTTGCCCGTGGGTCGCGCCGCGGAACGCAGCCGCGGCAGCAGCCGCACCAACCCGATGGCGATCACCACCGCCGGGGCGGCCAGCACGGGGGCGAGCACTCGGAACGGCCGGTAGCCGTCAGGGAAAAGCAGGTTGACGATGGTGATCAGCAGCGACGCCTCGACCACTGCAAGCCCCACCGCAAAAGCGTCACTGAGCCCGGCGACCGACCACACGCGGCCGTAGAGCCGGAATCGTGCCTCGCCCGCGCCCATCGCCGCGGCCACGATGACCAGCGATACGATCGGATACCAAACGGGCGCGAACGTCGCGCTCGGATGCCCGTATCCGGACTGGTCGACCGCCTCGATGATCAGCCAGAACACCAGCACCTCGAGGAGGTAGATGGGGCCGTATCGAGCCAGGCCTTTGGCGTAGTGCGAAATGCGTCGTCTCACAGGTGTGGGCATGCGGGATCCAATGCCAGCGTAGCCGACGTGCACGTCATCTGAACGAGCCAGGGCGTCCAAATGAGCCGAGGGGCAACCGGTATCCTGCTCCCGATGGCCGGCGATCGAGGCAGCACGAGCGAATCAATCGTGGCCGTGGTCGGGTTGGGGAAGATCGGCCTGCCGCTGGCGGCGCAGTACGCGGCCAAGGGCTTGTCGGTGGTCGGCTGCGACGTCAGGCCGGAGGTGATCGCCGCCGTCAACGCCGGACGTTCCCATGTCCTGGAGGAGCCGGGGCTCGCGGAAGCGGTGGCGCTGGCGGTGGCAGACGGCAGGTTGCGCGCGACCCTCGACACCACCGCCGCGGTGGAGGGCGCGAGCACGGTCGTGTTGATCGTGCCTCTTCTCACCGACCGCGCTCACCACATCGACTTCGGCCAGCTGGACGCAGCCACGAAGGCAATCGGCAGCGGTCTGCATCGCGGCAGCCTGGTCCTGTGCGAAACCACCGTGCCCGTGGGCACCACGCGGAACCACCTGGCTCCGATGCTCGAGGAGCGCTCGGGCTTGCGCGCAGGCGACGACTTCCAGCTTGCGTTCAGCCCGGAGCGGCTGTATGCGGGCCGCATCTTCGACGACCTGAAGCGCTACCCGAAAATTGTCGGAGGGATCGACGCGCGCAGCACGGACAGGGCGGTCGAGTTCTACAGCCGTGCGCTCGATGCAGAGGTGTGGCCGGTGGAGAACGCAGAGACCGCCGAGTTCACAAAGCTCGCCGAGACGACCTATCGGGACGTCAACATCGCCCTCGCCAACGAGCTGGCCCTGTACGGCGGCGCTCGAAACGTAAATGTGACGCAGGCTTTCAAGGCCGCCAACTCACAGCCCTACTCACACCTGCACCGACCGGGGGTCGGAGTCGGCGGCCATTGCATCCCCGTCTATCCGCATTTCCTGCTGACCGATGCGTCGGACAGTGAGCTTGAGCTCGCGCGCACGAGCCGGAAGATCAACGACGCCATGGCCGGCCTGTCGATCGAGGCGCTCACCGAGGCGCTGGGAGGCCTCGAGGGGCGCAGGGTGCTGGTGCTGGGCGCGGCCTATCGCGAAGACGTGAAGGAGCTGGCGTTCTCATCGGCGATTCCGCTCGTCGAGCATCTGCACAGAAAGGGCGCCGAGGTGCTGATTCACGATCCTCTGTTCAGCCCCGCGGAGCTGGCCGGGTTCGAGGCGCACATCGCCGACCTGGAGTCCACCCAACCACTCCAGGTGGATGCGGTCATCGTGCAGGCTTTCCATGACGACTATCGCCGCCTTGACTGGTCGCGTTTTCGCGGGCTGAAAGTGGTTTTCGACGGCCGAGGCTCGATCGATCCAGACCAGATCCATCGAGCGGGAGCCGACTACCTTGCGGTGGGGGTCGCGGGAACCGCAGCCCGGCGACATGCCTGACTCGGGCTCGGGGTCGGTCCTCGTCACAGGGGGCGCCGGCTTCATTGGATCGCACGTGGCCAGGCGGCTGATCGACATGGGATGCCGAGTCCGCGTTTTCGACAACTTCGCCACGGGCCGCCGCTCGAACCTCGACGCGATCAAGGAAGCCGAGCTGCACGAAGGCGACGTCCGGTCGCGATCCGACGTGGCGAGCGCCATGCGTGGCATCGACGTGGTCTTCCACCTCGCCGCGCTCCCGTCCGTGGCGCGTTCGTGGACCGATCCCGTCGGGTCGCTCGCGGTCAACGCGCACGGGACGGCCAACGTGGCCGAGGCGGCCGCGGCCAACGGCGTGTCGGCGCTGATCTACTCCTCTTCCTCTTCGATCTATGGCGACCAGGCGGCGGAGAAGAAATCGGAGGACCTGGAGCCCCGGCCGATCTCTCCATATGGCTACTCCAAGCTGCTGGGCGAGATGATCGCCCTGGCACACGCCCGCGCCCCTCAGGGCATGCGGGTGGTCGCGCTCCGCTACTTCAACGTGTTCGGCGCCCGCCAGGACCCGAACTCTCCGTATGCCGCGGTCATCCCCTTGTTCATCACTCACGCGCTCGCCGGCACCCCGGCGACGGTCTACGGCGACGGGACGCAGAGCCGCGACTTCACGCACGTGGACAACGTGGTCGATGCCAACATGCGCGCGATGGACAGCGACGCGTCAGGTGTGGCAATGAACGTCGCCTGTGGCGACAGCCATACCCTGCTCGACCTGATCGACTCGATCTCGGCGCTCAACGGGCGCAAGCTGCAGACCGTTTTCGGCCCGCCGCGCGAGGGCGACATCAAACACTCGCTGGCCGACATCTCGCTGGCCGGGGCCAAGATCGGATACCGCCCGAAGGTGACGTTTTCAGAAGGCCTGCGGAGGGTTTTTGCCGACTACCGGTCCGATTAAGCTCGCCCGCGTCATTACGCGCATGAACGTCGGCGGACCATCGCGTCACGTGACCATCCTGACCACTCGAGGCGGACCCGACTTTGATTCGACGTTGCTTACCGGCAGGCCCGACGAGCGCGAGGGTTCGCTGGAGGAGGAGGCGATCCAGCGCGGCGCGCGCGTGATCCACGTCTCGGGCCTTCGACGCAGCGTCTCACCGCTCGCCGACATGCAGGCGGCGGTGTGGCTCTATCGCTATTTCCGCCGCGAGCGCCCGGCGGTCGTCGCGACCCATCTGGCGAAAGCCGGGACGTTGGGCCGCCTGGCCGCCGCGCTTGCTCGCGTGCCGGTCAGGGTCCACACGTTTCACGGACATGTGCTCGACGGCTATTTCGGCCGGGTGAGCACCTTTTTCTTTCTGAGCATCGAGCGCTTCCTCAGCCGCCACACCACCCACTTCGTCGCCATCAGCCCCGAGATCGCCGGGGACCTGGAGCGGCTGGGGATCGGCCGCGGCAAGACCACGGTGGTCCGGCTTGGGCTCGAGCTCGAACACCTGGCCGGCCATCCCCGGGGCACGCTGCGGCGCGAGCTCGGAATCGCCGCGGAGGCGCCAGTGGTCGGCATCGTCGGCCGGCTGGTGCCGATCAAGGCGCACGACCTCTTCCTCGAGGCGGCCGCAAGAGTGGTCGAAAGCGATCCCGACGCTCATTTCATCATCGTCGGTGACGGTGAGCTGTGGACCGAGCTGCACCGCCAGGCCTCCGCCCGCGGGCTGGACGGCAGTGTGCACTTCACGGGTTGGCGCAAGGACCTGGGCGATGTCTACAGCGATCTCGACGTCGTCGTCTGCTGCTCCCGGAACGAGGGCACCCCGGTGTCTTTGATCGAGGCTTGCGCGGCCGAGCGGCCGGTGATCGGGACACGGGTGGGGGGCATGCCGGATATCATCTCGCCAGGCGTGAATGGGCTCCTGGTCCCCAGCGGGGACGTCGCCTCCCTCGCGACGGCCATCAAGGACCTGATTGCGGATCCAGCCCGCCGCGCAGAAATGGGCGCGGCAGGGCGCCGCCTGGTGCTGGAGCGACATGACGCCGACCGCATGGTTAAGGAACTCGAGGATCTCTACAGAAACCTTCTGGCCACGCCTGCGTTGAACCCGAGGCCGGTCTGATGCGAATTCTGGTCACCGGCGGGGCCGGCTTCATCGGCTCCCACCTCGTCGATCACCTGATCAGCAACGGCGACGAAGTCACCGCCCTCGACAACCTTTCGACCGGGCGCTATCCGAACATCCGCCACCTTCTCAACAATCCAAAGTTCCGATTCGTCGAGGGCTCCGTCCTCGACCTCCACGTCGTGCAGAGCGAGGTGGCGAGGGCGGATGCGGTCTACCACCTTGCGGCGGCGGTGGGCGTACAGCTGATCGTCGACCGCCCGCTCCAGTCGATGATCACCAACATCAAAGGCACCGAGAACATGCTCGAGGCGGCGGAGAAACACCGGGTGAAGATCCTCATCGCCTCGACGAGCGAAATCTATGGGAAGAGCAATGACGGACCCTTCAAAGAAGAGGACGACCGCCTTCTGGGCTCGCCGCGCAAGCTCAGGTGGAGCTACTCGACTTCGAAGGCGGTCGACGAGATCCTCGCGTTCGTGTACTACAAGGAGCTCGGCCTACCGACCGTCGTGGTGCGCCTGTTCAACACGATCGGGCCGCGCCAGGTCGGCCAGTACGGGATGGTCGTGCCCCGCTTCATCTCGCAGGCTCTTCGTGGAGTAGACCTCACGGTCTACGGCGATGGTGAGCAGTCGCGCTCGTTTACATCGGTGTTCGACGTGGTCAAGGCGCTGCACCTGCTGATGACGACTCCGAGCGCGGAGGGCGAGGTCTTCAATGTCGCGGGACACACCGAGATCAACATCCGCGATCTTGCTGAGCTCGTGATCGAGCGATCAGGCTCGTCATCGGGCATCGCCTTCGTACCCTTCACAGAGGTCTACGGCGAAGGCTTCGAAGAGATGTCGCGACGCGCTGCCGACACGACCAAGCTGGAGGCCGCGATCAATTTCAGCTGCGACACGACCCTGGTCGAAACGCTGGACACGATGATCGAGTTTGCGAGAGAGTCCATCCCCAGATGACAACGGTGATTCCTCTCCTCGGGGTGTCATTTGTGATCGCCGCCACGGCATTGTGGCCGCTGCGCCGCATCGCGCTCGGCTTCCGGATCATGGACGTGCCCGGCCCTCGCAAGGGCCACAAGGAGCCCGTCCCGTACCTGGGCGGCATCGCCATCCTGGTCGGAGCCGGAGTCGCCATCCTGCTGCTGAAGCCCGACCTGTGGCCCGTGCTCGGCTTGCTGGCGATCATGGCGTGCCTCGGCTTCGTCGACGACATCAAGGCTCTGCCTGTCTGGGTCAAGCTGGTCGGCGAGGTCGCCCTGGCCTCGACCGCGATCGCGCTTGGATATTCATGGCATCTCACCGACTCGTTCGTGCTCAATGCCGGCTTCTCGCTCCTGTGGATCGTCGGCCTGACCAACTCCTTGAATCTGCTCGACAACATGGACGGGCTCGCGTCCACCGTGGCGGCCTGCTCGCTGATCATGACCGCCGCCCTGGTCCCCGCGACCGCAGGTCTGACGCTGCCGCTGGCCGGCGCGGCGATCGGCTTTCTGATCATCAACCGCCCGTACGCGAAGATGTACATGGGCGACACGGGCAGCCTGATGCTGGGCTTTGGGGTCGCCATCGGCTCCATCTGGGCGGCCAACAGCACCCACGGCCTTCACTCCTTCGTGATCCTTTCCTTTCCGGTCGCCATCGCGATCTTCGACACCTCGCTCGTGATCGTTTCCAGGCTCATGACCGGACGGCCGGTCCAGCTCGGGGGACAGGATCACTTCTCGCACCGGCTGCGGCTGCTCGGCATGTCCCCTTACGTGATCCTGGGGGTGACGGTCTGGGGCTCCTCGATCGCGTGGGCGTGCGCCGCCCTCGCGCTGCTCTATCCTCTGGCTGAGGCCTGGCTCGCGGTGCCGATCGCGCTGGCGTTCGTCGCGGCGTGGGTGCTCCTGCTCAGGGTCGATCCGTACGCAGTCGCAAATCAACCAAGAATCGAGGTTTATCGTGACGAAACAGGGACCTAGCGCTCTTCTCGAGAAGCTCACCGACCGCAAAGCCACCATCGTCATCGTCGGCCTGGGCTATGTCGGGCTGCCGCTGGCCTGCGCGCTCGCGGAGGCCGGCCATCACGTTGTCGGCATCGATACCTCCGGGACGCGGGTCGACGGCATCAACCAGGGCCGCTCTCATATCGAGGACGTCCCCGCGGAACAGGTACAGCGGCTGACCGAGTCCGGCCACCTGACCGCGACGGCGGATTACAACGCCGCGCGCGTCGCGGACGCCGCAATCATCGCGGTGCCCACGCCGATCGACGAGTTCCGCGTGCCTGACCTGACTTACGTGCGCTCCGCCGCGCTCAGCCTGGCCGAGGTGATGCCGAAAGGAAGCCTGGTCATCCTGGAGAGCACGACCTACCCCGGGACCACCGAAGAGGTGCTCGTTCCCGCGTTCCGCGACCGCGGGTACATGCCGGGTGTGGACGTATACATCGGCTATTCGCCCGAGCGCATCGACCCGGGCAACAAGACCTGGAGCATCCACAACACACCCAAGGTGGTTTGCGGGCTGACCAAGGACTGCCTGGACGCGACGATCGCGCTGTACGGCACCATCGTCGATCAGCTCGTACCCGTCTCGAACATCCGCACCGCCGAGATCACAAAGCTGTTCGAGAACATCTTCCGAGGCGTGAACATCGCGCTGGTCAACGAGTTCCAGGTGATCTGCGATGCGTTTGGAATCGACGTTTGGGAAGTCATCCACGCGTGCTCGACCAAGCCGTACGGCTTCACGGCCTTTTATCCGGGGCCTGGCCTTGGCGGCCACTGCGTCCCCGTCGATCCGTTCTATCTCGCCTGGAAGGCACGGCAGCTCGGCGTGAACACCGAGTTCATCGAGCTCTCGGGCCGCGTCAACGCCGCCATGCCGAACTACGTCGTGCAGAAGGTCATGCGCTTGCTGAACGCCAACCACAAGGCGCTCAATGGGTCACGCGTCGGCCTGCTTGGGGTCGCGTACAAGAAGAACAGCTCAGACGTGCGCGAGTCGCCGTCGATCAAGATCATCGAGCTCCTGCTGCAGGAGGGCGCTGTCGTCAGCTACCACGACCCGCACGTGCCTTCTTTCAACGTCAACGGGCACGAGCTCCGGTCCGAGCGGGTCCTGCGCAACTTCCTCGCGAGTCAGGACTGTGCGGTGGTGGTGGCGGACCATGATGCCATCGACTGGACGCTCGTCCTCCAGTACTCGCCGATGATCATCGACACTCGCAATGTGCTCGGGAGGCTCAGCCCTCTGGCAGCCAAGCCGTCACAGGGGTCAGAACGTCGCCTGCGGCGAGGGGAGCCGGCTTAGGGGTACGGCGACCAGGCCCAACGCCACCGCGAGAATCAGGCTCGTGAATGTCACGCCCCCGAGCAGGAGGCTTTCGAAGGTCAGCGCCGGGATGAGGCCGGCCAAGGACGCGCCCAGCGCGAGGTCGACCGGATCGCGGACCGACTCGCCGCGGAGCTGCCCGCGGATGAAGATCCACGCCACGATCGCGAGCACCCAAACCAAGAACGCAAGACCGGGAATGCCCATCTCGACGCCGGCTCTGAACCAAGCGCTGTGCGAGGTGAGGGTTTCGATCTGGTTGGCGCCGCCCTTCAGGTAGGGATAGAGCGCGGGCACGTTGTTGCCCGGCCCGTAGCCGACGATCGGGCGCTTCTCGATCGCGTATATGGAGGCTCTCCAGAGAGTCTCGCGACCACTCAGGCCGGTGCCCCCGCGGAGCGTGCTGTCAGGGCTGGTCGGGCAGTTCACACGGCAGGAACCGAATATCGAGTTGGCCCCGACCCCACCGACCAGGACGGCCAGGAAGACCGCCGCGAATACGAGGCAGACGACGGTGGCCGTCACGGTGTGGAAACGCCCGGCGCGGGTCAGAACGGCGATCGCTCCCGCGGAGAGGATGACGGCGAGCCAGGCGGTGCGGTCGAGGGTCAGGAGCATGGCCGGCACCATGATGAAAATGCCGAGCAGCGCCGGGGCCAGGGGTCTCCCGGCGCGCCCCGCGCTCCATCCGAGCAGCGTGCCGACGCTCACAGCCATCGTCATGCCCGCTTCGAAGGGGGCCAGATACATGCCCGAAGACCGGCCGAACAGAAGACCCGTCGAATGCCCGCCGAGGGTGAGTTCCGCGAGCTGGTAATCGCCCACCGCGCGCCCGAAAACGTTCACGCTGCCGGCGATCGCAACGACATAGACCGACAGCGCGATGATCAACCCAAGCACACCCACCGAAGCCAGCAGGTTCTCGCGATCCGACCGTTCTGAAAGCGCTCCCGGGATCCACCAGATGGCCAGCGCAATCACCGCGACCATGCCGGCCAGGTAGACGGCGCTGACTCGGTGATCGATCGAGGTGAGCGTCGCCAGCGCCGCCCACGCCAGGTAAAGGCCGGCCGCAACCAGGACGATGCGCGGGGTCAGAGAGACGAGGCGTCGGCTCCTCCACGCCTCGAGCGCGGCTCGGAGCCCGAGCGCTCCGCCGGTCACGGCCACCGGCATGTAGTGGGTGGAATCGGTCACGAGCCCGCTCGCGACGAACGCGCTCGACACGACCAGGCTGCACACGAGCACACCTGCGGTGAAACGGCGTGTCAACCACTCGACCGCCACCGCCAGCGCGACCGCGGCCACCCAACCAACGGCGGTGCGAGTCGTCGCGCCGGCGAGAACAGGAAGCCAGGACGCGGCCACGACGGCGGTCACGGCGGCGGCGAACCCACTTCGGCGAGGGGTGCTCGCGGCCACCGCCGTCATCGCCTCGGTCTCGACCGCCTGCACCCCTTCAGTATCGGTTACGCGAAGTAGCTGGCTTGAAGGAGCTCGAGGTGCCGGGCGTAGCCGTGATTGCGGCGCACCCATTCGCGTCCTTCGCTCCAGAGGCCGGCCAGCCGGTTGTGATCTGCCTTGAGCTGCGCGATGGCCACGTCGATCCCATCGCCTCCGGAGACTGCGATCACCGGTGGCGGGTCGTCGCGGTAAAGGCTCGAGTCGATGGCGGTGATGAGCGGTCGACCGGTGGCGAGGGCCTCGATCTCCATCAGGCTGAGGATTCCCTGTCGCATCTGCCCGATCACAACATCGAACCGCTGCAGGAACGATCCGATCTGGTCGTGCGGAATGGGCTGCACGAACCGAACGAGCCCCCTGTAGCGCTCGACGTATTCATGGGCCAGGGGACCCCAGTCGAGCGCGGTCAGCTCGAGCCCACGACTCAGCTTGTCGGCGACTGCAAAGATCGCTTCTACCCCCTTCACGGGGTCCAGCCGGGTGAAGATCACAGCATTGGCGACGCCGACCGGCGGCCGGGAGTCGGGCGCGACGACGTCCACCTCCACCGGGTTCGGAAGATATCGAGCCTTCTCCTCGAAGCCGGCCAGGTAGCCGAGAAGATTCGGAGTGACGTAGAACACCAATTTGGCTTTGCGCAAGACCCGCCGGGTCAACCAGCGGAGAAGACGGTTTTGCAGATTGACGTGCAGGTCGGAACCATGCGCCTGCACGAAGAACGGCGCCCCCACCAGCAGGCCGACGATCCCCTGCGTCAACCAGTGGATGTGGATGACGTCATACCGGCCGCTTCTCAGCCGGCTGACGGCTGGGAGGTATCCGACCAGTCGAATCGGGATGGCGATCGCCTTCGCGGGCCAGCTCCAGGACGCGCCGAAATGAGGTAGCGAGATCTGATCGACCTCGTGTCCGGCCTGTCGAAGCAGGTGGGCCTGAATCGCGGCTACGCCCGCGACATCGTGGACCAGCGCAATGCGAGCCAAGGAGCAAAGTGTGAAACGTTTCCGGCGGCCGGCGTGCAGGGCCGCGAAAGGAGCATGAGGCACGACCGGATGACTACCCCGGGCGGCACCGGAGCAGGCGGCAGCGGAACTCGCTGACCGCCTGCCGGCGAATTGTCACAACGTCAAGCGATTGGCCCTCTCCGCTGGATGGGACTAGGACACGGCGGCGCAGAGATCTGTGACTTGCCCGGTGTGGGAGAAACCAATCAGGTTGCCAGAAGAATCGTAGGTCCACGTAACCGTGCCGTCGTTCATCGCGAAAAGGAGACCAGGGTCCAGCAGGCTGGCGAAGAACGCCGGGCCGATCGTCTGTCCTCGATCGAAGACAGTAAGGCTGCCGTCCGGGTAATAGGTGTCAGTTTCGGCCCCGCTCGCATTCACAGCGATCGATTTTCCGGTCGTTTGGTTGGTCAACGTCGAGTGAAAGGTCCCGCCGTAGTGGTAAACGACCGTACCGTCCGGCAGGTGCGTGACATTCTTCAACACGATGTTGGACATCGTGATGGCGAGGACAACGTCGAAGCTACCGCAGCTGTTGGGCGGGAATGGCGGCGGGGGCGGCCCAGGCTTGCCGGCAGCGACCCCAGTTGCCATCGCACCCACCAGAAGCGCTGAGAATGGAATGGCTACCAGTAGGCGACGTATCTCTTGGAACCTACCCTCGACCATTACACACCTCCACCCATAAAGGGGCCAACGAAAGACCACAACAAACCAGATTGGCTCGCGGAGAGCGCCTCGCCAGAGCCTCATGGCCCGTCCAATTTGGGACTCCTGTACGGAACTTGCCGGGGGTCCAGATAACAAACTTGCACGCCCGCCCACTCCGGTATGCTCTCCCGTCATTACAAAGGGCGCCGCGGCGAACATCCGAGTGGCAGTTACCGGTGGGGCGGGCTTCATCGGCTCGCACTCGGTCGAGGTGCTGGTGGCGGCCGGCGCCAACGTGCTGGTCATCGACGACCACAGTCACCCCTGCGGCGAGCCGCTCCCCGGCGAGGTCGAGGTGCTTTCAGCTGACTGCGGATCGGCGGCGGCCGCCAAAGCATTGGCCGGTTTCAAGCCGGAAGTGGTCCTGCACCTGGCCTCGAAAGGCGGCGTGCAGAAGGCGGCTCGTGATCCGGGCGAGCACGTGAAGTCCAGCCTCGCCAGCTCGGTGGGTCTGTTCGATTCGGCCGTGAAGGCCGGCGCGCGCCGGCTGGTGATCGCGTCGTCTGGAGGCACCATCTACGGCGAAGGAGCGCGGTTGCCCGCGAGGGAGATCTACAAGCCGAACCCGCTCTCCGCGCACGGCGCGTCCAAGCGATCGGAGGAGATCTTTATGACCGCGTTGGGGTTGCGGCACGGGATCTCCACGCTCGCGCTGCGCTACGGCAACGTGTACGGGCCGCGCCAGGACGGCACCGGCGATACGGGCGTCGTCGCGATCACGTGCTACCGGATGCTCGAACGCGCCGCTCTGCGTATCTACGGAGACGGCGGGCAGACGCGCGATTTCGTTTACGTGAGCGATGTCGCCGCCGCGAACCTGGCCGCCGTGTTGGGCCGCGTATCGGGCGAGGTCAACATCGGCACAGGGCGCGAGACGAGCATCAACGCGATCGTCAAGCGCCTGCTCGAGGATTCGGGCCGGCACACGAAGACCGAGTTTCTGCCTGCGCGCGAGTTCGAAGTTCGCCGTGTCTGCCTCGACCCGACACGCGCGCATCGCCACCTGGGCTGGAAGGCGAAGGTCTCCGTCAACGCAGGGCTCGCGGCGACATGGGCGTGGTATCGCAAGCGGCATTCGGCGCAGCGGGCCGCCACCTTGGGCTTACCGTAGCCAGCTCAGCCGCGCCCGGTCGGCCAGCTGCTCGCCGCCGAACCAGCGGAATAACACCGCCAGCGCGGCGATCCCCATCGTGGCTTTGCCCAGGACCATCAAGGTCGCGCCCGCGAGGGTCTGATCGATGAGTGGGGTGATGGAGGGGACGAGCCTGGGCACCTGTGTGTAAAAGTCGTAGAACGGCTCTCTGGAGAATAGAAGGACGAGGGCGACCCCGTCCTGTGGCAGGGTCGCGGCGAGCATGTACAGGAGCTTGGCGCCGGGCGACATCTGCCACCGGGCGTGAGCTGACGTCGCTTCGAGCATCGGCCAGTACAGCACGAGCCCGGCGCCGATGAACATGAGGTGCTCCACGACATGCAGCGATTCGGAGCGAAGGGCCGCGTCATAGAGCGGCGGCAGGTGCCAGGCGATCATCACGCCGGCGGCGACGACCTGGGCTGGGATCGGCTCGGTGATCGCCCTCACGAACGGGACCCGTGACAGGAGACCTGCCATCCGCGGCGACAGGCCGAGCAGCATCAACGGCGGCGCGACGAAGCCGAGCAGGACGTGCTGAAGCATGTGGACGCTGTCGAGGTAGTAGTCGCTGATCGTGTCGATCGGGGTTTCGAGCGCGACCCAGAGCGTGAGCAGCCCGAGGACGAAGTACAGCGTGTGCTTGGGCCTGGCGTCGCCGGCGCGGCTCGCCAGCCACGCATGTCCGAGGAAGAGTGCGACGAGACCGGCGTAGACGGTCGGGTCGAAAGGCCAGCTCACATCGTGAGCCTAGAACGATGTATCCAAACAACGAGGAATGTCACGAGAACGAGGATGTGTACGACGGTGCACCAGATGCAGATGGCGCCCAGCTGGACGATCTCGACGAACACCAGGTACAGGACGGTCGCCAGGCCGAGGCCCGACCACACAAGGTGAATGTGCGCGAGGTTTTGCGACGACGGACGCGCGAGCTGGGCGGTGGCCAGCGTCGTGCTCACAGCAAACCAGGCCACGCCGGCCATGGATGTGGGCACGCCCGTACCGGCGATGACGGCGTAGCCGCTGCTCAGCACCCGCCCGCAGTCGACGGCGGCGGTCGTCGAGCAAACCAGCGGAAGGGCGGAGTAGTGAACGACCGTGAGATAGATGGAGATGGCGAGCCCGGCCACCCCGGCCGCGGCGGCAATCACAACCGGGAGGCGGTCGTGACTCATTAGAGCTTGGCTTCGATGGCCTGGATGATCGCCCGGGAGCAGACCGACGCCGGCTGCTGGCCGGTCAGCTGGCACGTGGCGGCGGTGATGAGATTGGCCGAACCGAGAATCGCCATGGCCTGGGCGGAACCCGGCTGCTCGAGGGCTGCGGCGATCTGTGACCAGCTCATCCCATCGAGGATGCCCGGGTTGGTATACGTGGCGCCAGTGAAGGCATACTGGTTGCCGAAGTCGACGAACGGGATGGCGTCCGAGGTGTCGTAGCGCGACAGCAGCGCTTGTTGCGCCGCAGTCGGCGATTGCAGCGGGCTTCCGTTTCGGTCCGATGTCTCGATGGGCTGAAAATCTATGTAGTGGCTCGTGAAGGTAGCGTTGCGAAACGTGAAAGTCGGCGTGTTCGGGTAGGCGTCGGTTGCCGATGAAGTCGTGGCCTGAAGCCCGGAAAACGTGCCGAAACGTGAGAGGGCGATGATCATTCCCCAGCGCTCGAACGCGCAGAACGGACAGAATTCGGCGCCGAGGTAGAAGACCACGGGCTTGCCGGTCGAATCGGTAAGCAGCGAACCTGAAATCCTCTTGATTGGGTTGGTGGCGGACCCCAAGCCGACCTGGTCGAGCTCTGAAGCCGGGAGGCTTGTGATGGCGGCGACCACGGCTGTCGTCGAGGTCGAGTCGATCGCCCGCGGAGGCGCCGGCGTATTCATATATCTGATCACGAGAAAGACGCCGACCAGAAGCGCGACCCCAGCCACCACCCCCACCGGGGCGAGCCACTCTGGCGTGCGCGAAATGGGCTTGCGCACGGGCTGCTTGCGCGCACGCTTGGTTGCCGGCCGGCGAGGACGAGGTGTGTGACCCGCCATCATCCCCCGGCTGTGATGGGTTGGGCGAGGATCCAGAGGCTGGTCATCGTGTACATCACCATCAGCAGCAGCATCGGGTACTGGCTCAGCAGCGCCCGCTGGGCCGTGCGGAATTTCTCGCCCGCCTTCAGGTGTGAGAGGTAAACGGCGATGACGTGCCCGACGACGATCAGGATGATCTGAGCGAACCAGACCGTCGACGCTTGCGCGAGCGCGAAGCTTGGCTTGTAGCCGGCGAGCGCAGGCAACAGATGCCATCCCTTCGCGAGCGGGTCGTTGAGCAGCGGTATCAGGCCCTGCGACTGCACCACCACATAGCTGTAGTTGTGGGCGGCGTTGTAGACGAGGGCGATGGGCACCAACGTCAGGGCGAAGGCGGTGACGGTCGCCTTGAGGTCCAGCTTGCGGCCCCCGAAGTAGATGACCATCTCCATGAAGGCGATGAAGACAAGGAGGAAGGCCGCGGTGAGGAGCGCCAGGCCAACTGTCTTGAGCAGAAAGAGGCCAACCGCCCCATACGGCTGCCAGAGCGGCTCGAATGTGATTGTGATGTCGCTCCATGCCGGCGTTGACTCGATGCCGTCGAAAGCGAGAGTGCTGAGCATGAGGATCACAAAGAACACCCTGTCCCAGGCGGACGGGGTTGGCTGGAGCAACCCAACTCCCCAAGGCCGCAGGTAAACGGCGGTGATGCGGCCCTGGCCGTCCCGCTCGGCTTCCAGCGGGCTGAACCTCCCGACGATCCCGAACAGGACCGTGAAGGCCTCGCAGTGCCCGAGCCATTCGTCCCGTCCGAAGAAGTACATCCCGGCCAGGGTCACGGCCGAATAGACAAGGGCCAATGTGCCGATGAGCCATGGCCGGTTGGCCATCCCTGTCGTCAGCTCGAGGCAGGCGAACAAGGAGTAAGCGACCACGGCGGGCCAGATTCCTACCTTGTCCGGCAACTTCCAAAGTGGGCCGAGGCGGACAAGGCGGGTCAGCGAGTCATAAAGCGCGGCCCATGGGTTGACCAGGTACCAGAGGTTGCCGACCAGTCCGGACAGGATCACAGTGGCCGCCCAGAAGTAGATCCACGTGAGGTACTCGGCGGGGTTCAGCTCGGGCCTGTTGGAGCCAAACAGCCCGGTGATGATGATCGCGGCCAGACCGAGAACCCCGATCGTGCCGCCCACGACGCGCGGCCACCGTGAACGCGCGATCGGCAGCAGGAACGGTAGAGGGCGGCGAGGGTACTGGATCGCCTTCGCGCCGACCTGGTCGCCGGCGAAGAGCACGACCAGAACGAACGAGATGACGACGACCCCACCGGCCGTGAACAGGTAAAGGGCGAGCGAGGCGGGCAGGTCGTAGCGCTGCCCGAATCCGTGCAGAAGGATGCCCGCCGCCGGCATCAAGGCGACACCTTGAAGTCCCCAAGTGGGGTGCTGGTCGTCTCCCACTCGATCGGAAAGTCGCCCGTCTTGTCAGCGGTGAACGACTTTGTCCAGGGGAGATCCTTGGTGAGCTCGAACGCGATGTCGTAGCCATGGAGGTGAACCTCGCCGGTGGTGTCGCTGGTGATGTTGATGATGACGAGGTCGTTTTGGTGGGCCGTCCAGGTGCTCGGCGACATCGACGTCCCGCCTGTGACAGTCACGTCGATCCTCTTGCTCGTGACAGGGCCGCTCGAAAGGTGAGTGGTCCAGATGTAACCGCCTACGACGAAGACGAGCAAGAACAGGCCGGCGATGATCGGTTGTCGAAAGCGACGCATGTATCTCCTCCTCTATGCGTCCATAAGCGATGCGTAAGGGCCGCTAAGCAGTCGCTACGAGCGCCCGGCTCGCGCTGCGAGACCGCAGCCAGATGACGGTGAAGATCGGGACGATCGTCAGCAGCATCACGATCGCGGTCAGCTGCGCCTGCTTCAGACCCCACAGGATGGCCGGGGTCTCGGAGTCGGTGCGCCAGTAGAAGAGGATCAGCTGGCTCACCGGGTACAGGGTGAGATAGGTCAGTCCCAGGATCCCCGGCGGCACGCCACGCCGCCGCAGATAGAGCAGCACTCCCAGGATCAACAAGACGCCGATCGCCTCGTACAGGTTCGCCGGCTGATAGGCGACACCGAGGTGCGGAGCCATCGAGGCCGGGTTGGTATAGCGAATCGCCCAGGGCAGATCAGAGGGCGGGCCGAGAATCTCTCCGTTCATGACATTGCCGAGCCTGCCGATGGGCTGGCCGACGGCTGCGAACAGCACGCCGGCGTCGAGCAGATCCCAGAAGTTGATGTGGCGGCGCCACGCCATCACCACCAGGACGGTGACCGCGGCGAAGATCGCGCCGAAGAACGCCATCCCGCCCTCCCAGAACGCGAGGATGTGCTGGGGGTGGGTGAGGTAGAACCACCAGCCCGACTGAACGTCGAAGTAGAGGCGCGCCCCGATGAGGCCGAAGACGATCGCCCAGAACGCGATGTCGTTGGTGACGTTCGTCGGCACCCCTCGGCGCGCCAGGTGGCGGCCGGCGACGGCCGTCCCCACCAGGAATGCGATCGCGTAGGCGAGGCCGTAGAACCGAATCGGCAGGGGACCGACGTTGAAGCTGGGTGGGAACGGATCGGTGATGACGAGCCAAGGCACCTTCCCAGCGTAGCCTCTCGGTCTAAAGCCCTTTGGGTCTGGTCGCCCGCCACTCCTTCAAGTCGGCGCGCACGAGCCGGCCCATCTTCGTCGCCGCCTCGCGCAGCCACGCCGACTTGCGGCGCTTGAGGTCGGCGAGGATGGCCTTGCCCGCGCCGCGGGTGCCGAGGTGGATGTTGCCCGCCTCCCAACCCATCGCCCGCAGCAGCAACCCCTCGTCACGCGGCTTCGGAAGGGTCGCGAGCTCGATGCGGCTGCAGTCGGGCGACAGGCGCCGGACGAGCCAGCCCTCGCGCACCTCCGTCAGGGGATCGGGGCAGCGCACCGCCGCGGCGGCCAGGTCGAGATAGAAGATCCGGCCGGCGGCGTGATCCCCGTGCGCCCATTCCCACGCGGAAGGCGCCAGCGCCTTCGCCTCGTGTGCCACCGCCGAACCGTGCCAGTCGGCGACCGCGACCAACCGCTCGCGACCGAGGCTTCCAAGACCGGAGCGCCGACGGACGAATCGCACCGTCCCCGCGCCATCGGGGAGCCGTCGCACGAGCAGCGCTTTGAGATTTGGCGGCAGTGAGCCGCGCGCCGTGGGCAGGGCTTGCATGCGTGCCCAGAAGGTGACCGGGTCGCGCAACCGGGAGGTCGCCATCTTGCGCAGCCACCGATCGTTCTCAGCCAGGACCATCGGCGTGCCGCCGGCTCGCAACGAGGCTTTGTAGCCGGCGATTACGGCCGCGCACGCCTGCTTGAGATCGATGTTCAGCTGGCCTTCCGAGGCGGCCAGGCCCGCGCTGGTGGCCAGACGTACGAGATCGAACGTGAAAGGCATCCGGTACGACTCGTCGAAGTCGCTGACGCCCCACACCAGCCTGCCCTCAGCGTCTCGCCAGGTCCCGTAGTTCTCGACGTGAAGGTCGCCGACCGCGAGCACCCGCGTGGCATCGGCCAGCTCGGGGAGAGCCTGCGGGGCCAGCTGGGCCCACCTATAGAAGGTCGCGCGAAGGAAGCTGAACGCATCGGCGGCCATGATCTCGTGCTTGTAGTCGAGCTCGTGCTGTCGCAGCCGGGTGTGACCTTTAAGCCAGCGCTCGAAGCTGCGGGTGGAATCGGCGATGTCGGGAGTCGCGGCCACTCCGAGCATTGTCGGTCCGAACGCTCGGCCCAGTTCAGATAGCTAGTGGAGACTCTCTCCCGGGGCCGCGCCTTCCCACGCAGTGGTCTCCCAGTTGTCCTGCCGCGTCTTCAGCGGCATCCACGGCGGCAGGTCCATCAGCAGCTCATGGGCCAGGGCCATCGCATACGGCTCGTAACCCTTCCGCAGCTTCTTCAGCCGCTCGCGAAATGCGACCGCGTCGACTGCGATGCCAGCCTCCAACAGAACCTGGATCATGGCGGCGAGCTCTGGCTCCGACAAGCGGTCGGGCATGTCGAACTGCGGGGCCGCTCGCATGACCTGGCTGAGGTCGCCCAGCGCGTGGCGGCCCATCGCGTACACGCGGCGTGCTTGCCAGGTATGACCCGTCGCCTTGGCGGCCTGCCACACCGCCGAGAAGTCGAGGATCGCCGTCAGTGCGGCGACCCACGACTGGTTCTCGTGCTGCGAGCGGAAGTAGCAGAGCACCTGGTAAGAAAGGTGGCTCTCCAGCAGCTCCGCGGTCCACAGCTCCCACGTCTCCATCAGCGGGATCAGCTCCTCGATCTCGCCTGCGGCGCTCGCCCGGCGCATCAGGTCGCCGGCGCTGGGCGGAGAGCCCGCCCACTCGTCCAGCATCGAGATCCTGGTCTCGCGGCGGGAGAACCCCTGGTAGAGGACGGGGAGATAAGAGATCACGATGGCGAGGAAGCCGAATCCCATGCCGGCCTCGGCCACGGTGATCAGGCGCGCGAGGTCGGTCTTGGGCGCGAGGTCGCCGATGCCCAGGGTGGTGAACGTCCAGCCGCTCACGTACAGGGCGGTGATCGGTGATGCAAAGTCGAACCCGCCCGCCCACAGCAGGAGCGCAAAACCTGTGATGAGGATGACTCCCCACAGGCCGATCAGGATGAGCAGAGAGATCGGTCCATACGTGCTGAGGTAGCTTTCGCGCCGCTCCGACGGGGGCATCCGGCGGCCGATCGCCGCCCAGGGTTTCCAGGTGACCTGGTAGAAGACCTTCGACACGCGCAGGCCTCCGGCCACGCGGCGCGGCAGCACGATGGTCTCGAAGGCGTCGCGCAAAACGACGAACACCATGACCAGGCCGACGAGCGCGGCGGTGAGATGCATGGTCAGATCAACCCCATCGTTCTGCGGGAAATTGCACTGGTCACGATTCTCCCCTCACCCCCGCCTTCGCGGGGGAGCTCCCCGCAAGCGGGGAGCCTAAACTCGGGCTGCTAAAGCCGGATTCCAGGCCGTGAACGCCAACGCAAGCGAACCCAGCAGCTCGGCCCGTTCCACGAAGTCGGCCGGCACGACCACCACGCGTTCCGCGGCGGCGAGGACGGCATGGCGGCGGATTGATTCTCGGATGGGATGAAGCAAAAGGTCGCCGGCTCGGCTCAGGATGCCGCCGACGATCACGCGCTCAGGGTTGATGAGGTTGCACAGGCCGGCGACCGCGATGCCGATCTGCAGGCCGGCATCTGATATCGCGCGGCGGCAGCGGACGTCGCCTTCGATCGCGAGTTCGATGACGCGGCCGAGGGTCAGCGCCTCCTCTCGGCCCTGGCCGACGAGCTGGAGGATGGCGGGCCCCGATGCCACCGTTTCGAGACATCCCCGGTTGCCGCAGTAGCACAGGAGACCGCTCTCGTCGAGGGTCGTGTGCCCGATCTCACCAGCGGTTCCAGACGCTCCTCGAAGGAGCTTGCCGTCGACCACCAGCCCGGCGCCGATGCCGGTCGCCGCTTTGATGTACGCGAAGTTCGAACAGTCGCGGCCGGCGCCCCACGTCAGCTCCGCGAGCGCGCCGCAGTTGGCGTCGTTCTCGATCTCGACCGGCATGGAAAGACGCGCCTGCATCTCGGTCGGGATGTGAAGGCCGCGCCAGCTCGGCAGGATGCTCGCCGACCCCACGGTTCCACGCGCTCGGTCGACGGGTCCGGGGATGCCGATGCCGGCGCAGATGACCGACGCCCGCTGCACGCCCGCCTCATCCAGCACTTCCTCGACGATCTGGGCGGACGCGTCGAGCGCATCGGCGGCCCGATGGTCGACGTCGAGCTCGCGCCGGCGCTCCGCCAGCACGTTGTGGGCGAGATCGGCGACCGCGACCTGGATGTGGCTGTGCCCGAAGTCGATGCCGACCACGGCGCGGGTCGAGTCCTGCAGGACCAGCTGGACGCCGGGCCGCCCACCCCGCTGGCCGGAGGCTTTGCCGTCCACTTCGAACACCAGGCCGGAGACCCTGAGCTCGGCGACCAGGGTGGAGACGGTCGTCCGCGACAGGCCTGTCGACCGGGCGATGTCCGCCTGGCTGGTGCGCCCGAGGGTGCGGAGCACGCCGATGACCCGCTCACGGTTGCGCTCGCGCAGCCACGCGAGCGTGCCGTCGCCCCGTCTGGTCGTCGTTCTCCTCGCCACCCGCTGGCAATCATCCCCGCCCAAGCGAGTTTGTCAAGAGTCTGGACGCCATCGGGCCAGTCCTTAACATTCTCTTGACAAACTGCCGGTCATGAGCAATGCTCTCCGGGGTGGCGGATCGCCACGGCTGCTGAGTAGGACCTGTGTGCCGGCGCACTCTCGCCCCGGAACCGCCGGGAAGAAGGCAACAGGTGACCCCTTTGAGAGGAGAAAGCATGAGGTTTGCGAAACTCGTCCCGACGCTATTTGTCGTCGGGCTCGTCGTGATGGCGTGTGGAGGCGGAGGCGGCGCGACGGCTTCCCCGGCCACCATTCCGTCAGGGCTCGGCGTGTCGTCGTTCGACGTCAACTTCACGGCCATGTCCACGTTGAAGGACCTGCATGCGGCCGGTAGCGGCCTCGTCGGGGTGATCCTTCCCGACACGACATCTTCCGTGCGGTACGTCAACTTCGACGCTCCGTACCTGACCAAGGCGTTCAAGCTGGCGGGCTACAGCGACTCTGAGTTCAAGATCGACAACGCCCAGGGCAACGACGCCACCGAGCTGGCGCAGGCCCAGGCTGACATCACGCAGGGCGCGAAAGTCCTCGTGATGGACCCGCTCGACAGCACGGTCGGCACGCAGATTCAGGCGGCGGCGGCGGCGAAGGGCGTCAAGGTCATCAGCTACGACCGAGCCACCTTCACCGGCACCAACACTTACTACGTCAGCTTCGACAACGTGCAGGTGGGCAAGCTCATCGGTGATGGCTTCAAGGCCTGCGTCACGGCCTGGAACGTCACGAGCCCGAAGGTCTTCACGCTCAACGGCGGCCAGGACACCGACCCGAACGCGATCGACTTCGCCAAGGGCTACAACAACAGCGTCTGGGGCGAAGCCGTGCCTCAGGAAACCCCCGGGAAGACCGCCAACGGCTACACGCTGGTGGCTGACATCGTCGCCGAGGGCTGGGACAACAGCAAGGGCCAGGCTCACGCCCAGGCGGCATTCCTTGCCCACCCGGAGATCAACGCCACGATCGAGGCCAACGACGGGCTGGCGAACGCCGTGATCAACGTGATCAAGGCCAACCACGTTCCCGCCAACAAGATCCCGACCGTCGGCCAGGACGCCACCCTTCAGGGCATGCAGAACGTCCTCCAGGGCTACCAGTGCGGCTCGGTGTACAAGGCCGTATATCTCGAGGCCCAGGACGCGGTCGCGCTCGCGACGATCCTGCGCGCCGGCCTAACTCCTCCGTCCGCGCTCGTTAACGGCACCACGTCACCCGCAGCCGGCAAGCCGGGCACCACGCAGCCCGCGTCGCTCCTGGTTCCGCTGTGGGTCGACAAGTCCAAGATCGCCTCGACGGTGATCGCGGACAACTTCGTCGACAAGGCCGCGCTCTGCCAGGCGGTCACCGCCGCCGTTTGCAGCGCCAACGGCATCTCGTAGCCACAGTCGCTAATTTGCCGATGCCGCCGCGTACCGTGCGCGGCGGCATCTCCTCGGTCGGCGCACAATTGACCAGGTGGCGCAGCTGACCGCAGACTCACCCCCCGCGACCGAGCCCCTGCTCAAGGTGCGCGGACTCGAGAAACACTTCGGAGCCGTGCAGGCGCTGTACGCGGTCGACCTCGATCTGCCGGCCGGCCAGGTGACCGCGCTTTGCGGCGACAACGGGGCCGGTAAGTCGGTGCTCATCAAATGCATCTCGGGCGTCTATCAGGCGGACCACGGCCATATCTTCTGGGAGGGCCAGCCCGTTCACATCCACAACACGCGTGACGCAGCGCGCCTTGGCGTCGAGACGGTTTATCAGGACCTGGCCCTGTGCGACAACCTCGACATCGTCCAGAACATGTTTCTCGGCCGCGAGCTCTTGCGGCGCCGTCTGCTGGACGAAGACGAGATGGAGCGCCGCGCAGCCAAGACCCTTGCTGGGTTGAGGGTGACGACGGTACGGTCCATCCGCCAGCCGGTGGCCTCCTTGTCAGGAGGTCAGCGGCAGTCGGTAGCGGTGGCGAAGGCGGTCATGTGGAACTCCAAGCTCGTGATCATGGACGAGCCCACGGCCGCCCTCGGCGTGAACCAGACCAGGATGGTGCTCGACCTGCTGAAGCGGCTGCGCGACCGCGGCCTCGCGGTGGTCGTGATCTCGCACAACCTCAACGACGTGTTCGAGGTCGCCGATCGCATCGCCGTGCTGTACCTGGGCCGGATGGTGATCCAGGACAAGGCGGCTGCATTCGACCGCCAGAAGGTCGTCGAGTACATGACCACCGGCGGCATGAGCCGCAGCGGCGGTCAGGCGGCGAGCTGACATGGCGAGCGCGCCTGAGGAAGCGCCCGACCTGACCGCCGCCGCTCAGGCGGCCCAGGCCGAGGTTCCACCCGAGCTCGTCGCGCAGACGTTCGGAGAGTACGCCCGGGCTTACGTCTCTCGCGTCAGGAATGGTGGAGCGGGCGTGCTGCCGGTCGTCGTCGGCCTGATCGCGATCATGGTGGTTTTCGAGGTGATCAGTCCCCGCCACGTGTTCCTGTCGGCCGGGAACCTGGTCAACCTTTTCGAGCAGAGCTCCGTGTTCATGGTGCTCGCGATGGCGGAGACCTTCGCCCTGTTGCTGGGCGAGATCGACCTGTCGGTCGGCTACGTCGGAGCGTGCGGCGCGGTCATCGCCGTCCAGCTGGTCCAGCCGGTGACCACCAACTGGCCCTGGTGGGCCGCGATTGCCGCCGCGCTCGCCTTCTGCGCCGCCGTGGGAGCCGTCCAGGGCACGATCATCACGCGCCTGGGCATACCTTCGTTCATCGTCACGCTCGCCGGCTTCCTCATCTTCAACGGCGTCATGCTCATCCTGCTGCTGCTCGGGCCCTTTTCCGGCTTTCCGAATCTCGGCGCGCCGAGTCCCAACGTCCAGGTGCTTTACAACCTGATGGCGGGGACCATCGATCCGACGGTGAGCTGGATCGCCATGGCGGCGATAGTTTTCGGACTCGGGGCAATCCTCTGGTTCTCGGATCAGCGCCGCCGAAGGAGCGGGCTCGTCGCGCCGCCGGTGAGCCTGACGCTGATCAAGATCGCCCTGATCGCGGGCGCCGGGATCGTCGTCGTGGCCATCTCCGACATCAACCGCGCCAACTTCGGGACGCTGGCCGGCGTGCCCTGGGTGGTCCCGATCGTGCTCGGAGTCCTCGGCGCCTGGACCATCCTGCTCGAGCGGACCCAGTTTGGGCGCTACGTGTACGCGATCGGGGGCAACCCGGAAGCCGCACGCCGGGCCGGCATCAACCTGGCCCTGATCCGGACCATAGCCTTCGCCCTCTGCTCGATGACGGCCGGCATCGGCCTGCTGCTCTATGCCTCGTACATCGGGGGCATGTCCAACAATGTCCAGGGCGGCCAGTTGGTCCTGTTTGCCGTCGCGGCCGCCGTCATCGGCGGCACGAGCCTGTTCGGCGGCCGCGGCAAGGTCATCCACGGGGTCCTCGGCGGGCTGGTCATCGGCGGCATCTACAACGGCATGTACCTGCAGGGCCTGGACGTGCAGAGGATCTTCATCGTCACCGGCCTGGTCCTACTGGCGGCGGTGACAATCGACTCGCTCTCGCGGAGGGCAGCCTCCTCCGGCACCGCCACCCGGGTCTGACCTCCCGGCCGCCCCAGTTTCCCGAGGCGATTGGGAATGAGCCGAGGTGGGAAAAACGTTCCTTAGCTATGAACCCTTCAGACCCAGGAGACCCCAAGATGCCAACCAACGAACTGCTCCCCGTGATGCCCATGGACGACGTGGTCGTCCTCCCGCACATGACCGTCACCCTCGCCGTCGAAGGCGACACGGCCAAGGCCGCCATCGAGGCCGCCCGTCAGGGCAACCGGCTGATCCTGCTCGTCCCCCGTATCGACGGGAAGTACGGCACGATCGGCACCGTCGCCCGCCTGGGGGACTCCGCCGAGCTGCCTACCGGCGCCGAAGCTTTCATGCTCCGCGGCGAGTACCGCGCCCGTTTGGGCAGCGGACAGGCCGACATCGGCGGGGCGCTCTGGGTCAGGGCTGAGCCGATCCCCGACCCGGAGCCCGCGAGCCCGAAGGCGATCGAGCTGTCGCGCGAGTACCGCGCCATGCTCGAGAACCTCGTCGAGTCGCGTGGCGTCCCGCAGGTCGTCCAGTTCCTCCGCGCGGCCAAGACACCCGGCCACCTGGCCGACCTGGCCGGCTACTCGCCCGACCTCACCACCGAGCAGAAGCTCGAGGTGCTCGAGACGGTCGACCTGGAGGAGCGCCTGACCAAGCTGATCGGCTGGATGAAGCAGATCCTCGCCGACGCATCGCTGAAGGAGAAGATCCGGAGCGACGTCGCCGAAGGCATGGAGAAGACTCAGCGCGAGTTCCTGCTGCGCCAGCAGATGGAGGCGATCAAGAAGCAGCTCAACGAGGGCGGCAGCGATGTCGTCACCACCTACCGCGAAAAGGTTGCCAAGGCGGGCATGCCTGAAGCAGTGCTGGTGGAGGTCGAGCGCGAGCTGGGCCGCCTGGAGCGCACGAGCGAGCAGAACCCCGAATACGGCTGGATCCGCACGTACCTCGACTGGATGCTGGACATCCCCTGGAACGTACGGTCCGACGACAACTACGACCTCGGCGAAGCGCGCCGAATCCTCGACCAGGACCACACGGGCCTGGCCGACGTGAAGGAGCGGATCATCGAGTTCCTCGCGGTCCGCAAGCTCCGCAAGGAGAGGGGCCTTGAAGTCCTCGGCGGGCGCGGCTCGGGCGCGATCATCACCCTGGTCGGCCCTCCCGGCGTCGGCAAGACCTCGCTGGGCGAGTCGGTCGCCCGCGCCCTCGGCCGCAAGTTCACGCGCGTTTCGCTGGGCGGCATCCGCGACGAGGCGGACATCCGCGGCCACCGGCGCACATACGTCGGCGCGCTCCCGGGCCGCATCGTTCGCGCCCTGAAAGAAGCCGGGACCAAGAACCCGGTGATCATGCTCGATGAGATCGACAAGGTGGGCAGCGACTGGAGGGGCGACCCTTCGGCGGCGCTGCTCGAGGTGCTGGACCCCGCGCAGAACAACACGTTCCGCGACCACTACCTGGAGGTCGACCTGGACCTCTCGGAGGTGCTGTTCATCCCGACCGCCAACGTGTCGGAGACCATCCCCGCGCCGCTGCTCGACCGTATGGAGCTGATCAGGCTCGACGGCTACACCGAGCAGGAGAAGATCGCGATCGCGAAGGACCACCTGCTCCCGCGACAGGTGAAGCAGGCCGGATTGAACGCCGACGAGGTCACCGTGACCGACGAGGCGGTCATGAGCGTCATCACCGACCACACTCGCGAGGCCGGGGTGCGGAACCTCGAGCGCGAGCTCGGCAAGATCACGCGGAAGGTCGCGACCAAGATCGCCACCGCGGCGCTCACGCCGCCGGTCGAGATCACGCAGCAGCGCGTGCGCGAGTTCCTCGGCAAGCCCAAGTTCGACAACGAGGTCGCGGCTCGGACCGCGGTTCCAGGCGTGGCCACAGGCCTCGCCGTGACCGGCTCGGGCGGAGACGTGCTGTTCGTCGAGGCGACGGCCACCTCGGCCTCGAAGGGCCAGGGCAGCTTGATCCTCACGGGCCAGCTCGGCGACGTGATGAAGGAGTCGGCGCAGATCGCCCTCTCGTACGTCCGGTCTCACGCTGCCGACCTCGGCATCGAGGCCGAAGCGATCGAAAAGGCGTTCCACATCCACGTGCCCGCGGGCGCAGTGCCCAAGGACGGTCCGTCGGCCGGTGTGACGATGACGACCGCGATCGTGAGCCTGCTCACGGGCCGCGCCGTTCGGAGCACGGTCGGCATGACGGGCGAGGTCACGCTGCAGGGTCTGGTGCTGCCCATCGGAGGCGTCAAGCAGAAGGTGCTGGCCGCTCACCGCATGGGGCTCAAGGAGGTCATCCTCCCCAAGCGCAACGAGAAGGACATCGATGACGTTCCTGAGAGCGTGCGCAACGAGATGACGTTCCACCTCGCGAGCCGCGTCGAGGAAGTCCTCAAGTACGCGCTCGAGTCGGCTGCCGGCAGCAAAAGCGCCGCGGCCTGACGGTGCCGATCCAGCCCTCCCCAGAAGGAACCTACGGCACCGGGGGGATGGGCCCCAGGTGGCTGCAGAGGCTGTTGGAGCCGATCGCCAAACGCGGGATCGCGTCGTATCGAAAGACGGGCGGAACGAACCGGATGGCCACGATGATGGGGTTCCCCGTGGTCCTCTTGACCACCAAGGGAGCCAAGTCGGGTGAGGAGCGCACTGTCTCGATCGGCGGCTTTGCCGACGGAGACGACGCCTGGCTCGTAGTGGCTTCGAAGGGTGGGTCGGCCACGCACCCCGCCTGGTTCAACAACATGGTCAAGCACCCGGACGAGATCTGGCTGGAAGTTGGCAGCCGAAAGATGAAGGTCCGTGGTGATTCGCTGCAGGGGCGTGAGCGTGAAGACGCGCTTGCTCGCATCGCGGCCATTTCGGCCCGGTACGGAAAGTACCCGACCAAGACCGACCGCGAGATCCCGGTCGTCCGCCTGACGCGAATCTCCGGCTAACTCAACGTTTCGTCGCATGAAAGTTCTCGTCCCCGACGGGCCGTTGAGGCACGAGCTCGAGCCGTTGCCGGAGGGTGTCGAGCTGGTCGCCGAGCCGGCACCCGACGTCGAGTTCGTGGTCCTCAGCTTCCAGATCGCCGACCGGCTGCCTGGCCTCTTCGACGAGCTGCCCGGTTTGCGTGTCGCGCAGTCTCTCAGCGCGGGTGTCGACTGGCTGCTGCCGACAGTGCCTCCGGGGATCGTCGTATGCAGGGCGGTCGGCGTCCACGACGGACCGGTGTCGGAATGGGTGGTCGCGGCGATCCTCGCGATGCAGCGCCGGCTGCCTGAGTTCATCGAGTTCCAACGTCGCGCGGAATGGAATCGGAGCGGCGCCGAGCCGGCGACGATCGACGACCTCGAGGGCCACACGGTGCTCGTCGTCGGCCACGGATCGATCGGTCGCGCGCTCGCCGCGCGGCTGGCGCCGTTCGGCGCACGCGTGATCGGGGTCGCCCGTCACGCTCGCGACGAAGCTCAGCCTGTCTCGGCGCTGCCGGACCTGCTGCCTGAGGCCGATGCGGTCGTCAACCTTCTCCCGCTCACCCCCGAGACCGAGAAGTTCGTCGACGCCGCGTTTCTCGCCCGGATGAAGCCCGGCGCGCTTTTCGTGAATGCCGGCCGGGGCCGGACTGTGGACACCGCGGCGCTGCTGGAAGCGTTGAGTTCCGGACGCATTCGTGCCGCGCTCGACGTGACCGACCCGGAGCCGCTTCCTTCCGAACACCCTTTGTGGCGCGCGCCGAACATCCTCATCACGCCTCACATCGCGGGTTCGGTGACGCGCTGGGAGGCTCGCGGCTATCGTTTCGCAGGCGAGCAGATCCGCCGGTACGCGGCGGGGCAGCCGCTGCTCGGAGTGGAGACCGCGGGTGAGCCGGCCCGAAACGCCTAGGCCGCCCTCTTCCTCGCCGCCGCCGATCGTTTCCGGTCGATGGTCAAAAGCCCCAGCATGATCACGATGGCCGCGGGATATATCCACGAGTAGGCCAGATAGGTGGCCACGTCGCGGGCTGTCATCGATCCCTCCACTGGAATCACGACAGCGATTGGTCGAACGAACTGCACGGCGGCAAGACAGAGCGCCAGGACGTAGCCCAGCCTGGTCTGGCGCCAAAGGCTCACGACCGTGGCGCCAATCAACCCCAGGTAAAGAGCGTAGGCGACATCGGCAGCGGCCAAGGGAATCATCGGAAGCCAGTTGTAGGCGCCTGCGACGACCCATCTGATCCGAAGCAGGTCCGCCGACATCACAAGACAAAGCTCAAGTACAAGGACGGCGAGCGGCCAGGGCCGGCCCATGAGTAAGCCGAAGATTGGCCGCCGCACGCCGGACCATTCTGTTCGTGCGGCGTGCGCGAGCTTGGCGAGCCGGGCGCCTGTGCCCGCGGAGCTAAGCGCCCACAGACCAGGCTCCATGCGATTGCCGGGCATGGCCACAAGGGACGCCTCGAGGGTCTCGTCCTTGGTGCTGGCTCGATCGAGGCACAGGAGTCGCAGCCGGCGCGGCCGCCCTTGCGCGAAATCGTCGCTCACCAGGATGGCCAGACGTTCGATGCCAAAATGCCTGACGAACCCGCTGACCATGCCGCCTTCCATCCAGCTGTAGTGGGCCGGAATCCGGAGTCGTTTCCAGCTCCCCGTCGCGGTCTGGCCCAGGAGCAGGGCGTCACGCGAGCCGAGCACGCGAACGTTGCCGAGGCGGTCCAGGGTGGCCAGGACGGACGTCTTGAAATCAGCGGTCGTGGCCATGGCGGCCGTCAGGATGCCACACGGCGCGGCCGGAATATTCAAATTGGCGGCACACTTGGTACCTACATGGCACGCACCTCCCGCGAGATTCTCGAGGCGGCGACGGTGATCGCCGTGGTGGGCGCTTCGCGCGACCCGAGCAAGGCGGGCGGTTCGGTGCCCGAGGGCCTGCAGAAGCGCGGCTTTCGCATCATCCCCATCAACCCGTACGCGGACACCCTGTTCGGTGAGCGTGTCTATCGATCGCTGGCCGACGTGCCCGAGAAGATCGACCTGGTCGATGTGTTCAGACCGGCAGCAGACGCGCCCGAGATCGCGAGGCAGGCGGTCGCGGTCGGAGCCAAAGGGCTGTGGCTGCAGCTCGACATCCGCTCGGAGGAGGCGCGCCGTATCGCTGAAGCCGCCGGACTGGATTACGTCGAGGACGAATGCACCGCCGTGACCAGCTCGCTGTACCGCATCAAGAAAGAAGCCGCAGCTTAGTCGAGGGGATAATCTCCCCTCCGTGGCCAGGAGACGTCCCCAACACCGGCTGCGCGATCGCAGCGTCGAATGCGAGCTGAAATTTCGCGTCGAAGGGCCGCGCGACCACGCTCGCGTCCGCTCGCTTCTGCGCAAGCGGGGAGCCAAGCTCGAAGGCAAGTACGACGAGGAGAACTACAGATTCCGTGGGCCCGGCAAGTCGACGCGCCGCACCACGCTGAGACTGCGCGTGCTCGATGGCGGACCGCACGGCGTGCTCACCGCCAAGGGGCCGGCCAGGTTCGTCGGCGGCGTGAAGATCAGAGAGGAGACCGAGGTCGACGTCAAGGACGTGCACGCGACCCTCGACCTGCTTTCGCAGCTGGGGTTTCAGGTTGAGTTCACCTACAAGAAGCACCGCGCGATGTGGACGCTCGACGGCGTGGTTTCAGTCACTCTCGACACGCTCGAGTTCGGCTCGTTCGTCGAGCTCGAGGGACCGCTCGAGGTGCTGCCCGAAAAGGCCCGCAGTCTCGCCTTCGACCCCAAAGACGCGCTCAGGGACTCTTACTCGGTGCTGGCGCGGAAGCATCTCGCGGCCGCGAAGAAGTCTTAAAGACACTCGATTTCGCACGTTTGGCGCGAAACGCGCGTCTGGGACGGGCGGGATGCGCGCCTTCAGTGCAAATCGTGCGGAACTGGGCTTCCCCGGGCGCTAGTTTTTCGCGGGGCCGACCCAGATCGTCTGGATGTTGGTGAACTCCTTGATCCCATAGCTCGACAGCTCGCGCCCGTAGCCGGACTTCTTCACCCCGCCGAACGGCAGGCGAGCGTCGGAGGCGACCATCCCGTTGATGAACACCATGCCGGCCTCGACCCGCTCCGCGAGCCGGCGCGCGCGCTCGACGTCACCACTCCAGATGCTCGAACCCAGACCGAAGTCCGAATCGTTGGCGACCCGCAGTGCCTCTTCCTCATCGCTCACGCGGATCACTGCCGCCACGGGCCCGAACGTCTCCTCGCGGTAAACCGGCATGCCCGGCTGCACGCCGGCGAGCACGGTCGGCTCGAAGAAGTAGCCCGATCCGTCCCGGCGCCTGCCTCCGGTCAATGACCTGGCGCCCAGCCGCACCGACTCCCTGACCTGGCGCTCGAGGTCGTCGACCAGGTCGGCTCGCGCCAGGGGACCGACCTGGACGCCGCGATCCTTGGGATCTCCCACCGTGAGCGCCCCGACGGCCTCCGCAAACAGCGACTCGAACTCATCCGCGACGGACTCCACCACGATGAACCGCTTCGCCGCGATGCAGCTCTGGCCGTTGTTCTGGTTGCGGGCGCGAACGGCGACCGCGGCGGCGGCCTTGAGGTCGGCGTCGGCGAGGACGATGAAAGGATCCGAGCCGCCCAGCTCGAGCACCGACTTCTTGATCGTCTTTCCGGCCGTCGCGGCCACGCGCGCACCGGCGCCCTCGGACCCGGTGAGCGTCACGCCGGCGACCCGGTGGTCGGCGATGATCTGGTCCACCGCGCCTGAGCCGACGAGCAGGGTCTGGAACACACCCTGGGGCACGCCCGCCTCCCGGAAGACCTCTTCGATCGCGAGCGCGCACTGGGGCACGTTGGACGAGTGCTTGAGCAGCATCACGTTCCCCGCCGCGAGCGCAGGCAGCCCGGCTCGGAACGCCTGCCAGAAGGGGAAGTTCCACGGCATCACCGCCAGGATCACCCCCAGCGGTTGGAACCTGACGTAGCTCCGGGCCGCGGCACTCTCGATAGGCTCGTCGGCCAGCAGGCGCGCGGCGTTGTCGGCGATCCAGCCCGCCGTCCAGGCGCACTTCTCGATCTCGCCTTCCGCCTCGACGATCGGCTTGCCCATCTCGGCGGTGGCCAGCGCGGCGTAGCGGGCCTTGTCGGCCCTCAGGACTCCAGCCACTGAGCGGAGCAGGGCCGCTCGCATGTCCACGCCGACGTCGCGCCAGGCGTGGCGCGACCCCCAGGCCCGGGCCACGGCGGCTTCGATGCCGGCCGCGTCGAGCTCTGGGAAGCTGGCGAGCTCCTGGCCGGTGGCGGGATCGATCGAGCGCAGCATCCCCACGAGCGATATCAGAACACATGGCCGCGAGCAGGCATGGCACGATTTACGCGTGGCTCGCGCACCGGTGAAGCGGACGGCCGCGACGTCACCCCTACCGGCGCAGCCTTCCAGCCTCCCCAAGCCGCGTGCGGACGGAAGACAGCGGGTCGCAATCGAATCGGTTTCGCCAGAGATCGACGGCGGTCGGTTCCCGGCCAAGCGCTCGGTGGGCGAGAAGGTGGCCGTCGAGGCGGACATCTTCGCCGACGGTCATGACGCGCTCGCCTGCGTCATCCGCTATCGCCACGAGGGCGAATCGGACTGGACCGAGGCGCCGATGGTCCCGCTGGTCAACGACCGCTGGCGGGCCGAGTTCACGGCCACGGAGCTCGGGCGCTACCGGTTCACGATCGAGGCCTGGGTCGACCCCTTCGAGACCTGGAGCCGCCAGTTCGCCAAGCGAGTGGAAGCCGGCCAGGACGTCGCGCAGGAGCTGGAGGCGGCGGCCAATCTGGTCGAAAGCGCGGCCGCCCGGGTGACCGGACCTGACTCCGAGAAGCTGACGGCTTACGCGGCCCAGCTCCGCAAAGGCAAGGCCGCCGCGACCGCCGCCCTCGGTTCGGACCTGGCCGAGCTCATGGAACGGCATGCCGACCGCAGCCTGTCGGTCACGTACGGGCGCCAGGTCGAGGTGTTGGTGGAGCCGCAGCGGGCTCGATGTGGCGCGTGGTACGAGATGTTCCCCAGGTCGGCCGGCAAAGAGGGCAAGCACGGAACGTTTCGCAATGTCGAAGACTGGCTGCCGTACATCTCGGGCATGGGCTTCGACGTCCTCTACTTCCCCCCCATCCACCCCATCGGCCGCACGAACCGCAAGGGCGCCAACAACAGCGAGCGGGCCAAGCCGGGCGAGCCGGGGAGCCCGTGGGCGATCGGTTCCGAGGAGGGCGGGCACAAGGCCATCCACCCGCAGCTCGGCACCCTCGACGATTTCAAGCACCTCGTCCAGGCGGCTGGGAACGCCGGCCTCTCGATCGCGCTGGACCTCGCCTTCCAGTGCTCGCCCGACCACCCCTACACCCGCGAGCACCCGGATTGGTTCCGCCACCGCCCCGACGGCTCCATCCAGTACGCCGAGAACCCACCTAAGAAGTACGAAGACATCTATCCGTTCGACTTCGAGTGCGAGTCGTGGCCGGAGCTGTGGGCGGAGCTGCTCTCGATCGTGGTCTTCTGGATCGACCAGGGCGTGCGGATCTTCCGCGTCGACAATCCTCACACCAAGCCGTTCCCGTTCTGGGAGTGGCTGATCAGCGAAGTCAAGCGCGAACACGCCGACGTGATCTTCCTGTCCGAAGCGTTCACGCGCCCGAAGTTGATGTACCGGCTGGCGAAGGTCGGTTTCAGCCAGTCCTACACGTACTTCGCGTGGCGCAACACACGCTCGGAGCTGAGCCAGTATTTCAACGAGCTGCGCTCGGCGCCGATCCGCGAGTTCTTGCGGCCGAACCTGTGGCCGAACACCCCAGACATCCTCACCGAGTACCTGCAGACGGGCGGACGCCCGGCCTTCGCAGCCCGCTTCGTCCTGGCCTCGACGCTGGGCGCGAGCTATGGCATCTACGGGCCTGCGTTCGAGCTCTGCGAGAACCGCGCCAAAGAGCCAGGCTCGGAGGAGTACCTCGACTCGGAGAAGTACCAGCTCCGCAGCTGGCAACGCGACGCCCCGGACAGCCTGCGCGAGCTGATCTCCCTGGTCAACGCGGTGCGCCGGCAGAACCCCGCGCTGCAGAGCGACGACGGCCTCATGTTCCACTCCACCGAGAACGACCAGATCCTTGCGTACACCAAGAGCACCCACGATCTGGCCGATGTCGTGCTCACGGTCGTGAACGTCGATCCCCACCACACTCAGACCGGCATGGTCACGCTCCCGCTCGAGGCTCTCGGCATCGACCGTGACCGCAGCTACCAGGCCCACGAGCTCCTGAGCGGGGCGCGCTATATCTGGAACGGGCCTCGCAACTACATCGAGCTGAATCCCCATTCCTCGCCGGCGCAGATCTTCCGTTTTCGCCGCCGCATCCGCAGCGAACGCGACTTCGAGTATTTCTTGTGATCGCCGGGCGCGCGCCGGGCGCACTTCCAGACAAGACGACGGTCAAACGCCGGAAGCAGGAGACGTATTCGCTCGACGACGACCCGCTGTGGTACAAGGACGCGCTCATCTACGAGCTCCACGTGCGCGCGTTCATGGACAGCGACGGCGACGGCAGCGGCGACTTCCGCGGCCTCCTGGAGAAGCTGCCGTACCTGCAGGACCTCGGCGTGAGCGCGATCTGGCTTCTGCCCTTCTACCCGTCTCCCATGCGCGACGACGGCTACGACATCGCCGACTACACCGACGTCAACCCGATGTACGGCAGCGTGGCCGACCTGCATCAGTTCATCAAGGACGCTCACAGGCGCGGCATCCGGGTCATCAACGAACTGGTCTGCAACCACACCTCCGACCAGCATCCGTGGTTTCAGCGGGCGCGGCGGGCCCGCCGGGGAAGCGCGGCACGCGAGTTCTACGTCTGGAGCGACACCAACCAGCGCTACCAGGACGCGCGGATCATCTTCAAGGACTTCGAGGTCTCCAACTGGACTTGGGATCACGTCGCGGGCGCGTACTACTGGCACCGCTTCTACTCGCACCAGCCGGACCTGAACTTCGACAACCCCAAAGTCAAAGAGTCGGTTCTGAAGGCACTGGACTTCTGGCTCGACTCCGGCGTCGACGGCGTCCGGCTAGACGCCGTCCCATACCTGTACGAGCGTGAGGGCACCAACGGCGAGAACCTGCCGGAGACGCATCAGTTCCTCAAGGAGATGCGGCGCCACGTCGACGGCAGTTATTCCAACCGAATGTTGCTTGCGGAGGCCAACCAGTGGCCGGAGGACGCAGTCACCTACTTCGGCGAAGGCGACGAGTGCCACATGGCCTTCCACTTCCCGCTGATGCCGCGACTGTTCATGTCGATCCGCATGGAGGACCGCTTCCCGATCGTCGACATCCTGGCCCAGACGCCGCCGATCCCGGACAACTCCCAGTGGGCGCTGTTCCTCCGCAACCATGACGAGCTGACGCTCGAGATGGTCACCGACGAGGAGCGCGACTACATGTATCGCGCATATACGCAGGACCGGCTGGCGCGCATCAACCTCGGCATTCGCAGGCGCCTCGCGCCTCTCCTCGGCAACGACCGCCGGCGCATCGAGCTCATGAACGGGTTGCTGTTCTCGCTCCCGGGGACACCGGTCCTGTACTACGGCGACGAGATCGGGATGGGGGACAACATCTTTCTCGGCGATCGCAACGGCGTGCGCACGCCGATGCAGTGGAGCGCCGACCGCAACGCCGGCTTCTCTCGCGCCAACCGGCAGCGCCTCTACCTGCCGGTCGTGACCGACCCCGAATACCACTACGAGAGCGTCAACGTCGAGGCCCAGGCCCAGAACCCGCACTCGCTGCTGTCATGGATGAAGCGGCTGATCGCGCTCCGCAAACGTCATCGCGCATTCGGACGCGGCACGCTCGAGCTGCTTCGGCCCGACAACCGCAAGGTGCTGGCTTTCGTCCGCCGCTATGAATCGGAGCAGATCCTGTGCGTCGCCAACCTGTCAAGGTTCCTGCAGGTGGTGGAGCTCGACCTCAGCAAATGGAAGGGCATGGTGCCGGTCGAGCTGTTCGGTGCCACGGACCTGCCCGCGATCGGTGAGGCGCCGTACTTCCTCACCCTCGGACCGCACTCGTTCTTTTGGTTCTCGCTCCAGCCGCGGCAGTCGGGTGCCGTTTCAAGTGATGGGAGCATCACCACCGCGGTCCTGCCCGAGATCAAGCTGGCGGGCAGCTGGGACGAAGTCCTGGTCGGGCCGGCCAAGGAGCGGCTGGAAACGTTCCTGCTCCCGTACATCAAGCAGCGGCGCTGGTTTGCGGGCAAGGCGCGCCGCCTGAAGTCGATGTCGATCTCGGATGCGATCGAGGTACCTGGTGTCGACCGGAGCGCATATTTGCTGACGGTCGTCGTGACGTATGCGGATGGCGACCCTGAGACCTACCTGCTGCCGGTCGCATATGCCAACGCGGCGGAGGCCCCGCAGATCATCGAACGCTGGCCGCATGCGGCCGTGGCCTGGCTGCGCACGAGGGTCGAAGAGCAGCGCGGCCTCCTGTACGACGCACTCGGGCCGCCCGGCTTCGCCGAAGGCCTGCTCAACATCATCGCCAAACGCCGGCGCTCACCGAACGAGAAGGGGACATTGGTTGGATCGACCACCCGTGCTTTCGCGCGGCTGCGGGGCCCGGAGACGATCAGGCTCGAAGCGGCGCTTTCGGTGGCCGAGCAGAGCAACAACTCGGTGGTGTTCGGTGAACGGTTGATCCTCAAGGTCTTCCGGCGCCTCGAGGACGGGGTCAACCCGGAGCTCGAGGTCGGCCGCTTCCTGACCGAGAAGACCAACTTCGCGCAGATCGCGCCGCTGGCCGGGAGCCTGGAGTTCCGGCGCGACCGTGGCGAGCCGGTGGCGATCGCCGTCCTGCAGGGCTATGTGCCCAACCAGGGCGACGCGTGGCAGTACACGCTGACCACCCTCGACCACTACCTCAAAGCGACGGAGCAGCCGGCCAGCGGGGAGGCTCCCGCGCGGGCGCAGACCTTGCTGCAAGCGAGCGCGATGGAGGTGCCCGAGGTCGCGACCAGGATGATCGGCGCTTACCTGGAGTCGGCACGCCTACTCGGCCGGCGCACGGCCGAGCTGCACACGGCGCTGGCCTCCGACCCCTCCGACCAGGCCTTTGCGCCCGAGCGGATCTCGCCCCAGGACCAGCGCTCCATCTATCAATCCCTCAACGCCGTGGCGCTGCGCTCGATGGAGCTCCTGCGCAGCCAGCTCAAGCGCCTGCCGGAGGACGCCAGGGACGAGGCCAAGCGCGTACTCGAACTCGAGCCACGCATCGCTCAGGCGCTGCGTGCGTTCCTCGCCCGGCGGCTGACGACGACCCGGATCCGCGTGCACGGGGATTATCACCTCGGCCAGGTGTTATATACCGGGCACGATTTCGTGATCATCGACTTCGAGGGCGAGCCGACACGAAGCCTCTACGAGCGCCGGTTGAAGCGGCTGGCGCTCCGCGACGTGGCCGGCATGCTGCGCTCGTTCGACTACGCGAGCCAGGCCGCGCTGCGCTCGGGAAAGTTCGAGCCCGAGTCCCGTGCGCGCCTGGAGGCGTGGGCCCGGTTCTGGGTCGACTCGGTCTCGGCCGCGTTTCTGGGCAGCTACCTGACGACCGCAGGCAACGCGTCGTTCGTGCCCCAGAGTGCCGAGGACCTTGACCTCCAGCTGTCCACGATGCTGCTGGAGAAGGCTCTGTACGAGCTGCGCTACGAGCTCAACAGCCGGCCGGACTGGGTGAGGATCCCGTTGCGTGGGATCCTTGAAGTGGTGCATCCGGCATGATCGCGCCTTCGCTCCTGACGGCGTTCGACCTCCATCTTTTCAACGAGGGCACGCACAGCCACCTGTACGAGAAGCTCGGAGCCCACCTGTCCGAGGACCCCAAGGGCGCATCTTTCGCCGTCTGGGCGCCCAACGCGGACTGGGTCAGCGTGATCGGCGATTTCAACGGCTGGAATCGGAACGAGCACATGCTCGTGCCGCGCGAGCAGTCCGGGATCTGGGAGGGCTTCATCCCCGGCATCGAGCATGGGGCGCTCTACAAGTACCACGTCCACTCGCGTGTCACGCGCACCGGCGCCGACAAGGCCGACCCGTTTGCCGTGTACGCCGAGCAGCCGCCGCGCCAGGCCTCGATCGTGTGGGATCTGGGCTATGGCTGGGACGATGCGGAATGGATGTCGAATCGCGCACGCGCCAACGGCCGGCAAGCGCCATGGTCCGTCTACGAAGTTCACCTCGGCTCCTGGATGCGCGTCCCCGAGGAGGGCAACCGCTGGCTCACCTATCGCGAGCTTGCCCCGCGCCTGGCCGACTACGCGCACCGGTTGGGCTTCACGCACGTCGAGTTCATGCCGGTGATGGAGCACCCCTTCTACGGATCGTGGGGCTACCAGTGCACCGGCTATTTCGCGCCTACGAGCCGCTACGGCACGCCGCAGGACTTCATGTTCCTGGTCGATCACCTGCACCAGCACGGCATCGGCGTGATCCTGGACTGGGTGCCGTCCCACTTCCCGTCCGACGAGTTCGGGTTGCAGCTCTTCGACGGCACTCACCTCTATGAGCACGCAGACCCGCGACTGGGGGTCCACCCGGACTGGGGCAGCTCGATCTTCAACTACGGCCGCAATGAGGTGCGGGGATTTCTGCTGAGCAGCGCCCTGTCCTGGCTCAACCGCTACCACGCCGACGGGCTGCGCGTCGACGCTGTCGCATCGATGCTCTACCTCGACTATTCGCGCAAGGCGGGGCAGTGGCTGCCGAACAAGTTCGGCGGCCGCGAGAACCTCGAGGCGGTTGACTTTCTGCGGCGCTTCAACATCGAGGTGTACAAGGAACACCCCGACGTACAGACGATCGCGGAGGAATCGACCGCGTGGCCGCTGGTTTCACGGCCGACTTACCTGGGCGGGCTCGGCTTCGGCATGAAGTGGGACATGGGCTGGATGCACGACACGCTGGCGTACATGTCCAAGGATCCCGTCCATCGCCGCTTCGACCACAACCAGCTGACGTTCCGCATGCTTTACGCCTTCACGGAGAACTACATGCTCCCGCTCTCGCACGACGAGGTCGTGCATGGGAAGGGTGCGCTGCTGTCGAAGATGCCTGGCGATGATTGGCAGAAGTTCGCCAACATGCGTCTGCTGCTCGCGTACATGTACGCGATGCCGGGCAAGAAGCTCATGTTCATGGGCATCGAGTTCGGGCAGTGGAGCGAGTGGAACCACGAGGCGAGCCTCGACTGGCACCTCGTCGACGAGACGATGCACGATGGCCTGAGCCGGTGGACGGGCGACCTGAACCGCGTCATCCGCGAAGAGCGGCCGCTGCACGAGCTCGATTTCGACCCTGCCGGCTTCGCCTGGATCGACGCCAGCGACTCCGAGCAGAGCGTGATCAGCTTCATGCGCCGGAGCACGAAGGACGAGCTTCTCATCGCGATTTTCAACTTCACGCCAGTGCCGCGGTACAACTACCAGATCGGGGCGCCTCTGCCCGGCCGGTGGCTCGAGCTGCTGAACAGCGACGCGCCGATCTACGGCGGGAGCGGGCAGGGCAACCTCGGCGGGGTCGACGCGGCGCCGGTCGGGCGCCACGGGCACCTGCACAGCCTGACCCTGACCCTGCCCCCGCTCGCGGCCGTCTTCCTGAAACCCGACCCCAACCGCATCGTTTGAGTCTCGCGCCCGGCTCGAAGTCCGTGACGGATCCCCCAGCACCGGGTCACGCTGCCAGCGCGGCGATCGGCGACCTCAACGTGGCCTTCATCCTGGTCGGGGCTGCCGATGCGACCCTCCTGCCTTTCATTCCTCTCTATCTCTTCGAGCGCGGATTCAACGCCCAGGCGATCGGCATAGTCCTGGCCGCGGCGGCACTGGCGTCGTTTGTCGCCGGCCCCACCTGGGCCTACGTGGCCGACCACAGGCTGGGTCTCGAGAACACGGTGGTGCTCGCCGGCTCGACAGGCGCGGCCGTGGCTCTGCTGCTCGCGACGGCGAACACCACCATCGCGGTGGCGGCCGTGACGGTCGCGTTCTGGGTTGCGCGCGCTCCCGTCATATCGCTGCTCGATGCCATCGCCCTACAGAGGCTCCGGACGGCGAGCCGCGTCGGCTACGCGCGCATCAGGTTGCGGATGAGCGCGGGCTGGGCTGCGTCCGTGGTCCTGTCGGGCGGGCTGTTTCAGGTTGCCGGGCTGAGGCTCATTCCGTTCGTGTACGCGCCGATGGCCCTGCTGGCGGGACTGTGGGTGTGGCATGCACGGACCCGCGGAGCCGCCGATCAGCGCGTCGAGCCCGCACCGATTCCGCCGCGCGTACGGCGCCTCAACCCGATGCCGATGGCCCTGATCGGCTTTCTCGTCAGCGTGCTACTGCTCGGCTCTGCGTTCGCGGCGACCTCGAACTTCGTCACCCTGCGCATCAACCTTCTTGGTGGCGGCGCCCTCCTGGTTGGTGCGGCGTCAGCCTTTCAGGCCCTGACCGAGATCCCGACCATGGCCTACACCCATGTGCTGCTGCGGTTCCTCAGCCACCGAATGCTCTATGTCGCCGGCGCCGGCGTCTCCCTGCTCGTCTTCATAGGGTGGGCCTTTGTCTCCGATGCGCTGGCCACGGCCCTGCTGAAATTGGTGCTAGGCGCAGGGTTCGCGCTCACGTATGTCGGCGCGGTCTTGATCGCAGACGATGTCGCTCCTCCTCATCTCCGCGCGACGGCTCAGGCGCTTGTCAAGGCAGTGTCGGGCGGCCTGGCACCGGTGATTGGGGCCCTCGGAGGGGGAATCATCTTCGGCGCGTTTGGGTCAGGCGCGATGTTCACGGCGGCCGCGGCCGTCACAGCCGGCGCCGGTGTGATGGCGATGATTGCGATTACCCCACGAAATCGGTTGCTTCGCCGTGATTTCGCGGGGACCCCGTAAGCTGCCGGCGCGAAGCTCACGCCACGAGCCTCGCCTGAGCACCATCATTCAGTAGTCGGATCGAAGCGGGATGCAGCCTACAGTCGAGTCGGAAGGGCTCTCCAAACGCGGCAGGCGAGCCCTCGGAGTGATGGCCGTGGCGGTGGTCGTGATCGTCGCGGCGGGATTCGCGTACGTGTACCCGACCCTGACCTCCAAACCGGCGCCCAAGGCCGGCCCCGCCAGCCCCATCAATGCCATCGACCATTTCATTTCGAGCTCGGCGCAGCATGAAGTGTTCAGTGGCACGGTCTTGATCGCGCAGAACGGCAAGATCCTGCTGGACAAGGGGTATGGGTGGGCCGATGAGGGTAAGCGCTTGCCCAATCAGCCAAGCACAAGATTTCGGATTGGTTCGGTCACCAAGCAATTCACCGCCATGGCCATTCTTCTCTTGCAGGAGCATGGCAAGCTGCATGTGCAAGATCCGATCTGCAGGTACATCAGCGGATGCCCAGCCGCCTGGAACGCGATCACGATCCAGCACGTGCTCACGCACACGTCGGGCATCCCCGACTATGTCACCACGTTTCCGCTGGAGCAACCGACCTCTCCCTCCCAGCTGATCGCTGCGTTCGAGGGCAGTCCACTTGATTTTGTTCCTGGAACGCAATTCGCCTACAGCAGTGCGGGCTATGCGATTCTCGGATCCATCGTCGAAAACGTGTCCGGTGAGCCGTACTCGAAATTCATTCAACGAGCGATTCTTGATGTGCTTCATCTGAGCAGCACCGGCTATGACCAGAATTCTCCGTCCCTACCAGATCACGCCACGGGATACAAGCAGCCCTGGGTCAAGGCCGACTACGTGGACATGTCCGTCCCCTACGCGGCGGGCGCACTCTACTCCACGGTTGACGACCTCTATCGATGGGACCAAGCACTGTTCAATCGCAAGTTCGCCTCTAGCCAGTCCGTCCAGCAGATGCTCGCTGCGCAAGTGACGACCTGTGATGGGCTGGGGACTCTTTGCACCGCCTCCGACTGCGATGCACAGAGAATCAACTGCTACTCATATGGCTATGGTTGGTTCCTTGGGCACTTCCCAGTGGGATCGCGGTACGTCCGTGTCAACTGGCATGTAGGGATGATCCCGGGTTTCGTCTCACTGAACTTCTACTACCCAGACCAGGAGATCACGTTGATCGTGTTGAGCAATCTCGACATGTGTAACTGCACGCCGATAAGACAAGAGCTCCAAGTGGCATTCATCCAGCCGCTCATCTCGGCGCCGTAGCCTGGCCGGGAGGCGGGCCTAATCCTGGATCGTGAGCGGTCCCTCGAACCGATTGGTCAAGCCGCTCTCGGCGCGAATCACGTGCATCACCGCGTTGATCAGGGCGAGGTGCGAGAAGGCCTGTGGGAAGTTGCCCAGGTGGCGGCCGCTGCGGGGATCGATCTCCTCTGCGTAGAGCTGCAGGGGGCTCGCATAAGACAGCAGCTTCTCGCAGAGCTCCCGCGCGCGGGGGACCTCTCCGATCTCGCACAGCGCCGAGACCATCCAGAACGAGCAGATCGTGAACGTGCCCTCCTCGCCTGAAAGGCCGTCGTCCGTCTCCTCCGTGCGATAGCGCAGGACCATACCGTCCTCCGTCAGCTCGTCGGCGATGGCGAGCACGGTCGCCTTCACGCGCGGATCGTCGGGCGGCAAGAAGCGCACCAGCGGGATCAAAAGCACGGACGCGTCGAGCCCCGTCCCCCCGTAGTGCTGCACGAACACGCCGCGCGAGTCGACGCCATTCGTGCAGATGTCGGTCTTGATCTCATCCGCGACCGCCTGCCACCGCTTGGCCAGGTCGAGGTCGCCGTGCAGTTCGGCCAGGCGGGCGCCGCGATCGCACGCCACCCAGCACATCAGCTTCGATGACGTGAAGTGCTGCGGCTCGCCGCGCACCTCCCAGATCCCGCGGTCGGGCTTCTTCCAGTTCTCGATGGCCGCCTCGACGCAACGCTTGAGGATCGGCCACACGACCTCCGGCAGATAATCGCGCGATTTCGTGTGCAGGTAGACGGAGTCGAGGACCGCGCCCCATACGTCGTGCTGCTTTTGCGAGTAGGCGGCGTTGCCGACGCGCACCGGCCGCGAGGCCTCATAGCCGCTCAGGTGGTCGAGCGTGCGCTCGGGCAGCTCGCGCTCGCCCCCGATGCCATACATGATCTGAAGGTCCTGCTGGCCGGCGGCGACATCGGCGATGAAATAGAAGAAGTCGTTGGCCTCGCGCGCAAAGCCGAGCGTGTAAAGGCCCCACAGCATGAAGGTGCCGTCGCGGATCCATGTGTACCGGTAGTCCCAGTTGCGCTCCCCCCCGATCCCTTCGGGCAGCGACGTGGTCGGCGCCGCGAGCAGCGCGCCGGTGGGGCTGTACGTCAAGCCCTTGAGGGTCAGGGCGCTGCGCTGCAGGAAGCTCTGCCACGGATGCTCTGGAAACTCGCCGCGGTTGATCCACTCCCGCCAGAAGTCGGCCGTGCGCTCGGTCCGGGCGAACGCTTCATCCGCGTCGGCCGGGGGCGGATGCTCGGCCCAGAACTCATCGGTCGTCGAATACTGCGACCGCGGCCAGGCGAGCGCGACATAGGCCTTCTCGCCCTGGCGCAGTGTCTTGGTGGCGTGTGCACCGGGACCTTCAAAGCCCATGCGCAAGTCTGTGACCAGGCGCAGCGGCACGTCGCCCTCGCCGCCCCTCGCCACCGCCTCCCCGTAACCCGGCCCGGCGTACTCCCACTGAGCTGCCGTCTGCCCGTAATTGAAGGTGGGATGACAGTCGAGGCTCAGCTCAACACTGCCGACCACGCACTTCGCCGTGCGTAAGAGAATGTGCTCGGCCTCGTAGTCGGTGGGCGGACGGCGATGCGTCCCCGATCGGCGCTGGCTGTGGTACCAGGGGCCGATGCACAGCGCATCGCGGACGATGAGCCAACCTGTCCGCGTCCGCCAGGTGGTCTCGAGGACCAGTGTGCCGGGAAGGTAGCGCCGTCCCGCCGGCACCATGATGCCGCTGGGGGCGAACCGGAAGGCTCCGGCGGCGCGATCGACGATGGCCGCGAACACGCTCGGGCTGTCGGGACGCGGAAGGCACATCCACTCCACCCGGCCGCTGGGCGCGATGAGAGCGTTGACCTCGCAGTCGGAGAGGAAGGCGTACTCGGCGATGGGCGGGAACGCGCTCGCGATGTGGCCGATGGAGGGAGCGACCGTCTCCGCCGGCGCCGCCCGGCTGCCGCCGTTGCCGGCCGGCTCGACCGGCTTGCCGAGGTCTTCGATGCGCGCTTTTCTTGCCATCTCTAACGGGTGAGGACGCTGATCATATGCCCCGAGCACCGGGCTTGCCCGCCACCAGGCGTTTGATCGCCTGGCGCACACGATCGAACACCGCATCCACTTCGCCGACGCCGTCGACCTCCATCACCGGCACCTTCTGCTCGCGGTAGTGGTCGAGCACCGCCGCCGTCCGGCGGTGGTACTCGCGCATGCGCTCCATGATCGCCTCGCGTGTGTCGTCGGCCCGACCCTCCACCGCGGCCCGATGCAGCAGGCGGTCGATGAGAGAGGTCTCGGGCACGTCGAGCGAAACCACGAAGTCGACCCTGCGAGGCGCCAGCATCGCATCCAACGCCTTCGCCTGCTCGATCGTCCGCGGGAAGCCATCCAGGAGCACGTTCGAGGTGGGGTCGATGCGGCTCAGCCGGCTCTCGACGATCCGGTCGATCAGGTCGTCGGGGACGAGGTCGCCGGCGGCCATGATGCGAGCGGCCTCCTTGCCGACGGCGCTGCCATGCGCGACCTCCGAGCGAAGGATCTCGCCGGTCGACAGGTGTGACATCCCGAACTCACGCTCGACGCGAGCCGCCTGCGTGCCCTTGCCGCTGCCTGGGGGCCCGAAGATGAGTCCGATCATCGAGTCGACACCCTACGCTCTGGGAGGGATATGGATCGCCGGCGCTGCCACCAATTCATCGCCTCCGCGTCCTCGAGAAGAGCATGCATGGCCGGGTCCGGGCCTGACGGCTTGCCCGCCTGGCTCAGCGCCAGCCAGCGCTTGGTGATCTCGACGTAGACGTCCGCCTCGGTCCACCCTGGCAGGTGCTCGAGCACCTTGTGCTTGCGGATCACCTCGGCGATGGGGGTGTAAACGTTGTCGTACCAGCTGGCGGCGGCTTCGACAACCGATGGCTGCGGGCCGCCCTCCAGGCCCATGAAGTAGCGATGCCCGAGGATGTGCTTGAAGATCTCGTCGTAGCGCCCGAGCCGGCTGCACTCGAGCCGCGCCTGGGGACGCGTTCGATGAAGCTGGGTGCTCTCGAGGAAGGCGGCGAACTCGGCGGCTCTCAAGAGGTGCGCCGGATCCACGTTGGTTCCCAGAGGTGCGCGAGTCTGAACCTCGATGACTCGCGCATTGATGGTGTCGCGACCAAGGTTGCGCGCCACCGAGACCCGATGGTGGCCGTCGATCACGTAGTAGCCGTCACCCACCTTGTACACATCGATCGGGGGCAGCTCGTCGCCCTCGACCATCTCCCGGTATATGCGCGTCCAGCGGTGCCTGAGCCGCCTGGTGACGGGGAGAAAGCCGGCGTCGAAGTCGCCGGTCTTGGACAGTGACGACGCCGAGCCGACGATGGCGCTCAGTGGGATCTCATGGACACCGCCGAACGACCTCCCCTCCGTTCCCGCCGCCGCAAGCACGGCATCCAGCGACGGCAGCCGGCGCGAACGGCCGGTGAGCGTCGCCCCGAGCGACCTCCAGAAGGCGCGGAAGCGCGCGGAATCGAAGTCCTGGATGGCCCGTATCTGCTCAACCACGGAGAAGCGGGCCCGCTAAAGCAGGGCGAGCTCCGTCTCGGCAGCGAAAAGATGCAGGGTCCGCGTGTCCAGGCCCAGCTTGACCCGGTCGCCCGGCTCCACCTTGAGCTTGGGATCGACCCGCGCCGTGACCGTGTCCCCGCCCACCTGCCCGTACAGGAACTGGTCCGAGCCC
>DASWBB010000012.1:0-11686 GCA_036390875.1 Candidatus Dormiibacterota bacterium | reverse complement strand
GCCGCGGCAACGCCCGCCTGGCCTACGCCGGCGGCACCTGCGCCCGCAACGCCGGCGCCCGCGCCACCCCCACCGGCTCCTCCGTCTGCAGCCGCCCCGCCGGAGCCGTCCCCTTCCACCTTCTCGACCCCACTCGTGCCTCCGGCGCCGCCGGCAGCCCCTGCCCCGCCCGCCGCGGCCGCGCCCCCGGCCCCAGCCACGCCGGCTGCATCAGCGCCCGTCGCGCCCGCCGCGCCCTCAGCCGCGTCACCTTTCGACACGGACTGGCCGGGAGCAGTGCCTGTGCCGGCATGGGCGCCACAGATTCACATGGGCTCGACCGCGCCACCTCCCGCGCCCGCGCCCGCGCCACCCGTCCCGCAGCCGCCGGCCCAGGCGGCTCAGCCGCCCCCGCCGCCCCCGCCGCCGCCGCCACCGTCCGCCCCACCGGCGCCCGCCGCTTCGACGCCTCCGGCACCGCAGCCTGGCGCCCCCGCCCAGCCGGCAGCGCAGGGCTCGTCGTGGTCGGTGATAGAGCAGAGGCATGTGGACGTGAACATCACCAGGGTGGTGCCCACAACCGACGACAAGGCATACGCGGAGTGGTTCGCCTGGGCCAAGCGTGGCGGGGCCAAGTCGCCCGCATGCCATTCAGCCGCGCAGGGCGCTTTCCGTGCGCTCTCGACCGGCCACGACGTTGCGACTGCAGTCAAGTGGGCCACCGCCGCGATGTCGAGCCCGCCGGTGGCGGTGGACGCCCAACGCCAGGCCTACTGCGCCTGGTACTCGCTGGCGAACATCGACATGAAGCTGGACAACGCACGCGCCCATCTCTTCGCCACCGCAGCCGTCAAGGCGCTCGATGCCGGGGCGGATGCAACCGCTGCCCACAATGCAGGAGCAGCCGCGGCCGGCCTGAGGCGATAGCGGCTTAGCTGTTCTCGAGGCGCTTGAGCGCCTCTTCGATGTCGATCTCGCCGCGAGCCACCTGTTCCATGAGCTCCACGCGAGTCGGCGCGGCGCCCGACGGCCGGTCGATGCCGATCTTGCCGAGCAGCGCGTCGAATCGTGCTCGGGCCGTCGGGTAGCTGACGCCGAGATGACGCTCGAGCTCCTTCATGTTTCCGCGCGACGCGAGGAAAACCCGCAGCACCTCGCGGTCCTCATTCGAAAGGATGCAGAACTCGCAGGTCGCAAATCCGCCCGAAAGCTCGGTGTCACAGGCGGGGCACGTGAGTCGGGTCAGCGCGAGCCGCTCGCTGCACACGGGACAGTTGAGCGGCGGCCGGCGGTTGGCGACGGATGCCGTCACGCGGACACCCGAACGTTGCCCATCGTGCATTCGATGTCGAGACTGCCCGCGCCGGAACCGACGGTCACTTCCTTGCCCGACTGGCCGAGGATGATCTGCTCACCGTCGGTGCCGTCGACCGCGACCTTGCCCAACGTGGAGCGTGCGGTGACCTTGACGCTCGAACCCTTCTCGAGGTTGATCGTGACATTGCCCATCTCGCAGCGAATCTTCGACGCGCCTCCGGCCAGCCGGCCGCTCGCGGCAAGGTTGCCCGCCTGTAAGGAGAGGTCCACAGGGGAGGCGAAATCCGAGATTCTTGCGCTGCCCGCAAGGATCTCGCCCGTGATGGCCCCGTGAATGCCTTCGATGCGCAGGGAGCCGGCGTTGACCTGCGCGGTCAGGGCAAGGTCGGGGTTCATCCGGACCTTGAGCTTGCGGCGCCCGAGGTCCATGGTGTCGATCAGGGCGCGGCGGTCGGCGCGACTGAAGGTGAAGTGGTCGTGCTCGTCGAGCGGGCCTTGCTCGATGATCATCGTGTCGCCGTCCTGCCGGACCCGATGAGGGCCTTCAGCGACGGCGTAGGCCACGCTGGGATCGCCGACGATCTCGGCGCTCCCGATCGCGCTCGTCACCCGAACACGGCGGGTGCTGGAAGGCGCTGGTTGAAAAGCCGGCGGGGCCGGCTGGGAAGCCGGCTCGACCGATTCAAGGGAGTCGAGCCGGGCCGCCCCTTCTTCGGCCGAGATGGTGCCCGCGGCAACCTGGTTGAGGATTTCACGCTTGAGGTCTTTCATGACTCAAATTAGAAAGCGAGACTTACCATTTTGTCAAGTCCAGCTGAAAAATAGACAGCCCCAGCTTCCAATTAAGCTAAAACCTTGACGACGCGCATCGGGGTGGTCGCGGACACCCACTGCCCGGAGTTCCTCGAACGCCTGCCGGATCGGGTGTTCGAGGTGCTTCGAGGCGTCGACCTGATCATCCACGCCGGCGACGTGAACCGCCGGGAAACGATCGCGGCGCTGGCCGCCATCGCACCAGTCGAAGCAGTGCGCGGGGACCACGACGGGGTTTTGAGCGAATTGCCGCTCAGCCGCCTGGTCACGGTTGAAGGCAGGCGCATCGTCGTCGTCCATGGCAACCGGAGCCGGTGGATCGAGGAGCCACAGACATTGCTGTGGACGCTCAGCCTGGGCGCCTACCATCCGCACGCAGGCCTGCCGAGTTCGCTGCGCCGCCGCTTCGCCGGCTCCGACGCGATCGTCTTCGGTCACACACACCGGGCGCATGTCGAGACCCTCGATGGCACCCTGATGTTCAACCCAGGAGCTGTGCACCAGTGGAACCCGCGGACGGCAGCCCTGCGGCTGAAACAGGATCCAGGTTGGTTCGAATGGTCCTGGCTCCAGGTCGCGCGACACATGCGCAACTACCAGCCGCCGACGGTCGGAATCCTCGAGGTGAGCCGCAGCGCCATAGTGCCTACCGTGATACCTCTAGAGTCAGGTTCGCCGGCCTCCCTAAGGGGGTAGATACGTAATCCACATGGCCAAGACCAAGGACTACTACGAGGTGCTGGGCGTGCCGCGGACGGCCACGTCGAAGGAGATCACGTCCGCCTTCCGCAAGCTTGCGCGCAAGCATCACCCGGACCTGAACGCGGGTGACAAGCAGGCCGAGGCGAAATTCAAAGAGATCTCAGAGGCACACGACGTGCTGTCGGATGCGAAGAGCCGGAAGCTGTACGACGAGTTCGGCGCGGACTGGCGTTCTGCGCAGCAGGCCGGCGTGCAGCCGGGGACCGGGGGCCGGAGCGCGGGCGGTGGTTTCAGGCCGCAGGCCGGTGGACCCGGCGTCCAGTACCGGACGGTGACCCCGGAAGAGATGGAGGACATGTTCGGCGACAGCGGGTCGTTCGGAGACATCTTCGGGTCGATCTTCGGCAACAGCTCGCGAACTAGAAGCCGGCCGGCGCCGATCGATGTCGAGGCTCCGATCACGGTCAGCCTGGGCGAGGTCTATCGCGGCACGAGCCGCACCGTCGAGCTTCCGGGTGGGCGGCGCGTCGAGGTCAACGTCCCGGCCGGAGTCAAGGAGGGCACGATCCTTCGCGTGCCAGGTCTGCGCGCCACGGTGCAGGTCGCACCCGATCCCGTCTTCACGCGCGAGGGCAAGGACGTACGCGTGTCCGTGCCCGTCCCTCTCCATGTCGCGCTCCGCGGAGGCGAGGTGTCGGCGCCCACGCTGAAGGGCGGCCAGGTCCAGTTCAAGGTTCCGCCCGAGACGCAGAATCGAAAGAAGATCAGGCTGCGCGGGCTCGGCCTTCCCGACCCCAAGGGCGGGCAGCCAGGTGATCTCTATGCGGAGGTCAACGTGCAGCTGCCGGTGCCGATGGACGAGAAGACTCGCAAATGGGCGTCAGAACAGCCGCTTAGCTAACCTCTAGCAACTTTGCTTGCCGGGTTGGCTCGCCGCCTGCTGCTGCCGCTCGTGTTCGTATCGGGCATGGCGTCGCTGGGGATCGAATTCGGCGCTTCGCGATTGCTGGCGCCGTATTTCGGGACCAGCCTCTACGTCTGGGGCGTGCTCATCGGTCTGATCCTGGTCTACCTCTCGGCGGGCTACGTCATCGGCGGACGGCTCGCCGACCGCCATCCGCGCGACGAGCTTCTCTACCAGATCACCGCCTGGGCGGGCCTGTGGATTGGCGTGATCCCGCTCGTGAGCTACCCGATCCTCGTCGCTTCACAGCAGGGTTTCCGCGACCTGAGCGTAGGCCTGGTCGCCGGCACGCTGCTGGCGGTGGTGCTCCTGTTCGCGGTGCCGGTCACTCTGCTCGGCTGCGTGAGCCCGTTCGCGATCCGCCTCCTCCTGAAGGATGTCGCCACCGGGGGCAACACCGCCGGGCGCGTGTACGCGCTGTCCACCGTGGGCAGCATCCTCGGCACGTTCTTGCCGGTGTTCTGGTTCATTCCGACCTACGGCACGCGTCCGACCATCGAAGCCTTCGGCCTGGCGCTGGTCGTCATATCCGCTGTCGGACTGTGGCCGAAACGACGGCTGTACGCGACCTTCGTGATCGCAGTGCTGCTGGCATGGATCTTCTTGCCCGGAGGCATCAGACCACCGGAGTTTGGAACTCTTATCTATGAGCGAGAGTCGGCCTACAACTACATCCAGGTCGTGCAGGTCGGCACCAGCACCGAGCTCATCCTCAACGAGGGCCAGGCGATCCATTCGATTTACGACAGCAACAGCAACCTCACGCACGGTTACTGGGACTACCTCCTCCTGGCAGATGCGTTCCGGCCTGCTCAGGCCGGCCCGGCAGCGCCGCGGTCGGCAGCCTTCCTGGGCCTGGCCGCGGGCACGGCCGCGCGCCAGTACCGCCTGGCGTTCGGCGACCAGATCGACATCACCGGCGTGGAGATCGACCCAGACATCCTTGCCGTAGGGCACCGCTTCTTCCACCTCGACGACGCGCGCGCGCATGAGGTCGTGGCCGACGCGCGCTACTGGCTCGACACGCAGGCAAGCCGCTTCGACGTGGTCGTGCTCGACGCCTACCGGCAGCCCTACATACCTTTCCACCTGACCACCAAGGAGTTCTTCCAGCAGGTCAAAGCCCACCTCAATCCAGGCGGCGTGGTGGCGGTGAACGTCGGCCGAACCGCCACCGACTACAGGTTGGTAGACGCGCTGGCGAGCACGATGTCGGCAGTCTTCCCAAGCGTGCTGCTGGTCGACGACCCCAACTACACGAACACCGTTGTCTACGCGTCGACCAGTCCCGTCACCGTGGACGATGTCACGCACAACCTGCAGCTGGTGTCGGCCCCGCTCGCGATCGACGCGGCCAAGAGCGCGTTGCAGGAGGGCAAGCTCAGGATGTCCCCGTACCACGGCCAGGTCTATACGGACGACCTCGCTCCAATCGAGCAGCTGATCGACCAGATCATCTTCAGCTACCTCACCGGCCGCTGAAACCCGCGCTAGGGTTGATACAGGGGCGTGGTGACCTTCTCGCCGGCGAGCTTGTGGTCAGCCTCGAGGCAGAGCAGGCGCACTCGGCCGGTCGCCACCAGCTTCTCCTCTTCGTCGAGGACCCGCGCTTCCCAAACCTGTGTGCGCCGGCCGCGGGTGATTGGCGTCGAGACCGCATGCAGCTTGGCGCCGCCTCGCACCGCGCGGATGAAGCTCGTGTTGTTCTCCAGACCGACCACTGATTGGCCGCGCGGAAGCGCGTATAACGCGGCGCCGATCGACGCCAGGGTTTCGATCAGCCCGCAATAAACGCCGCCGTGAACGACCCCATATGGCTGCAGGTGCTTCGACTCCACGGTGAGCTCTGCCCGCGCTTCGTCCTGCGTCGCCATTGTGATCACGATTCCCATCGTCCCGGGCCAGCCCTCCGGGAACTCATTCATCCGCTGGGAGAAGTCCTGTCCCACGAAATGAATCGTATCTGCGATGAAAAAAAGACGAGAGCCGGGTAGACCCGGCTCTCGCTTTGTCGACGTTCGCAGTGCTTCCGCCTCCGACTCCAGGAGTCGGGTTCGGAAAGGGGGCCCTAGAGGCTCATTTCCTCCCGAGCTCCCGGCTGGCAAACGAGGCGGTTGGCACCACGATTCGGTTTATCCAAGCTTCCGCCTCACCTCCTTTGCCCCACGGGCGTTGAACTTCGCTGCGGAGTGTACCAGCGCTTCACCACTAAACTCTGACCTCGATGCCACGCAGATATGTCGCCGTGTGTGGCGCCTCCGATGCCACTGCCTCCCAGCTGGAATCGGCTCGCGAGGTGGGACGGCTCCTGGCCGAATCGGGGGTCGTGGTCATCAACGGCGGGCTCGGCGGAGTTTCGGGCGCTGCCAGCGAAGGCGCCGCGCGGGCCGGCGGCACGGTGGTCGGCATCCTGCCCGACACCGATCGAGCCGGCGCCAACCCGCACCTCTCCATCTCGCTTCCGACGGGGATGGGCCAGGCCCGCAACGTCCTCATCGTCACCGCCGCCGAGAGCGTGATCGCCATCGGCGAGGGCTGGGGCACGCTGAGCGAGATCGCGGTCGCGCGGCGTCTCGGACGTCCGGTGGTCGCGCTGGACAGCTGGTCGGTCGACGGCCTCGAGTCTGTCGCCACCCCTCGCGACGCTGTGAGGCGAGCCCTTGAATAGAAGTGCCGTCCTCCGCACAGGGGCTGCTGCAACTCCACGACCCCACCATCCGCGCACGATTGCCAGGTCAAAAGCTACTAAGGCCCCGCCGCCGACCAGCTTGAAGAAGCGAACGGTTGAGAAGGCCGATGGGCGGTACCTCATTTACTACGAAAAGCCATGAGCGAGCTCCGCTGGCATCCGCTCTTAGAAGAATGGGTTACAGTCGCGCCCTGGCGCCAGGACCGGACATACCACCCGCCCGAGGCCCACTGTCCGCTGTGCCCCACCAGGCCCGGCCACCCCGAAACCGAGATCCCCGAGCCCGACTACTACATCGCCGTATTCGAGAATCGGTTTCCGTCGTTCACCGGCGAGCAAGGGCGGTGCGAGGTCGTCTGCTACACGCCGGATCACGACTCGTCGCTCGGTGAGCAGAGCGTCGAGCACATTCGCGACCTCATCGAAGTGTGGCGTGACCGCACCAGTGAGCTGAGTCGCCTGCCCAACGTGCGCTATGTCTACATATTCGAGAATCGCGGCGAGGAGATCGGGGTCACGCTCAGCCACCCACACGGACAGATCTATGCGTATCCCTTCCTCCCGCCGGTCTTGAAGAAAGAGCTGCGGGCCGAGGCCAGGTACATCCGCGAACATGGCCGCTGCCTGTACTGCGACGTTCTCGAGGGCGAGCTCGACGGCCGGCGGACCGTGATGAGCGATGAGAACTGGATCGCTTTCGTGCCGCCCTTCGCGAGATGGCCGTACGAGGTGCATCTCGCGCCGCGGCGACACCGCGGGGGGCTGCTTGACCTCGACCCGCACGACGACGAGTCATTCGCGCGAATCTTGAAAGGGCTGTTGCAAAAGTACGACCGGCTTTTCAAACGCCCTCTGCCTTATGTGATGGCGATGCACCAGACGCCGCCCGGCCGCGCTCGCAACGACCATCACTTTCATATCGAGTTCTACCCGCCCAACCGCACCGCCGACAAGCTCAAGTACCTCGCCGGGTCGGAGCTTGGCGCCGGCGCCTTCATCGTCGATGCGCGCGCAGAGGACAAGGCCGCGGAGCTTCGTGGCGCCTAGGGGCGAACGTTCCGCGGCGTGGCACGGCCGCGCGCCGGGCCGCGTGAACCTCATCGGGGAACATGTCGATTACCTCGGAGGCGTGGTGCTGCCCGCCGCGGTCGATAGGCACACTCGGGTCAACGGGCACGAGGCAAGGGAGTGGTCGATCGAAAGCAACGTCGGTGGCGGGCTCGAATATCTGAGGGCGATCGGCATCGAGCTTGGCGCTCACCCGCAATCGGTGGCTGTGGAGTCCGACGTGCCTCCCAGGTCAGGCCTCAGCTCTTCGGCTGCGCTCCTCGTCGCGATCGCTTCGGGCCTGCGTCCCGAGCTCGACGGCGTGGAGGCCGCGCTCGCGTGCCAGCGGGCCGAGCAGGCGGCCACGGGCGTGAATGTGGGTGTGATGGACCAGTTCGCTTCTGCCCTCGGCCGCCGCGGGCATGCGTTGCTGCTCGACTGCGCGACGCTTGAATATCAGGCGGTGCCGTTCCCCGACGAGCTCGTGATCGCGGTCATCGACTCCGGCGAGCATCGTTCGCTTGCCGACACGCCTTACAACGAGCGCCGACGCGAAGCCGAGGCGGGCGACCCGAAACGGCGGCGCCATTTTGAAACCGAGGTCGCTCGCGTCCATGCCTTTGTGGACGCGCTCAAGGAGCGCCGTTTCGAAAGATTGGGAGTGCTGCTCAAGGAATCGCATCAGAGCCTGCGCGACGACTTCGAGGTGTCGACGCCGACGGTCGACGCCCTGGTCGAGCAGGCGTGGGGGATTGCGGGGTGCCTGGGAGCCCGCATCATGGGCGCGGGCTTCGGCGGCAGCATCCTGGCGCTCATCGAGCGAGGCCGCGAAACATCGTTTGCCGAGGCGATGAAGCGCGAGGTCATCTTCTGCGCTACCGCTGACGGCGCATTCGTCCACCAGGTCAACACCGGTTGAGCGACTGCCTTTTCCTCCCGCTGCCACAGCGGTCCGGGGGTATCCGCGAGCTGAGCGGCTGGGAGGCGATGTGGATGCCGCTCGGCGAAGGTGAGGCCGAACGTCTCAACGCCGGCAGGGGCATGGGGTGGAAGCCGATCGAGGTTCCGCGCCAGCTCGCGGCCCACAGGGACCGTCAGGCGGTGTGGTATCGCACCGAGTTCCAGCGTCCCGACCATTCCGGCCGCGTGCTCCTGCGAATCGGAGGCGCGTTTCTCGCCACCCACGCCTGGCTCAACGGCAAGCTGCTCGGCTCGCACTACGGCTACTTCGCTCCGTTCGGCTTCGACCTCACCTCTTATCTGAAGGACGAGAACCTGCTCGTCATCTGCTGCGAATCGCCGGTCGAGACCCAGCCCGACCAGAAGCGTCACATCATGGGCGTGTTCAACGACGGCGAGCTGAAGCCTTATCCGGCATCGGCATATTCGAGCCTGCCCGACCCGTACCGCTGGGAGGTGCCGGTGGGGCTCTGGCGCCCGGTCGAGCTCGAGTACGTCGGTCCGATCGCAGTCGAGTGGATGCGCCTCAAACCTGGTTTCGAAGCCGGCGATGGACGGCTGGAGGTCGAGGCCAGGCTGCGCAACCTCGACGGGCGCCAGATGGACGGGCAGATCGAGATCGTCGTCTCCGGGTCAGGCGAGGAACGAACCGCGGCCACCCTGCGGCTGCACCGCGAGGTGCGGCTGCCTGGCGGGGGAGAGCAAACGGTGTCGATGAAGCTCGCGCTGCCTGGCGCCAGGCGCTGGGAACCATGGCGCTTTGGCGAGCAGCCGATGTATCGCGCCGAGATGGTTGCCCGCGCGGCCGGCGGCGCGGAGTCGACCCGCATCGAGGACGCGTTCGCATTCAGGGATTTGAAATGGGACATCGGGCCGCGTCGCTGGAGCTTCGCCGTCAACGGCCGCCCGATGTTCTTGCGGGGCGCTTGCTACGCACCCTCGTATCGCCTGGACGAGCTCACCGCCGAGCGCTTTGACGCCGACCTTCGCGTCGCCAAGGAGACCAACCTCGATGCGCTTCGCATACTCGCCAACGTCCTGCCGGTCGAGTTCTATCGGCGCGCGGACGAGGCGGGCATGCTGCTGCTTCAAGAGCTCCCGCTCTTCGGCGCTTACGCGTACCACGCGCGCAGCGAAGATGGGCGCTTCTTCGATGCCGCCGCGCGTGAGCAGCAGGCGGAGATGGTCGAGCTCCTGCGCAACCGCCCGTCGGTCGCGATATGGGTCGCGCACGACAACCCGCCGTGGCTCGCAGCCAATTCGGACCTTGGCGATGTCAACGCGGTGCGGCAGAACATCTCGATCGACCAGGAGCTGCGAGCGACGTTCGAGCGTCTCGACCGCACACGCCCGGCGCTGGCCGCGTCGGGAGACATCGACCAGGATCTCTTGCTCGGATGGGAGTCCGGAGCGTGGCGGGATCTGACCGATGCAGAGCCGGTGATGGTCACCGGCTTCGGTGCGCAGGCGCTGCCTGCCCTCGACTCGCCGGTGTGGGAATCAATCGACGCCGGGGCTCTCCGCGGCGTCCGGTGGCCGGTCGCCGACGACGACGCCGCCTGGCGGTACGCGGGCTTTCAGCCCGTGAACTGGGCCGAGCGGGGGGTGGGCTTACCCTCCGCGCACACGAGTCTCGAGTCTTATGTCGAAGCGTCCCAGGCCTTTCAGGCCGAAGTCGTACGCGTCGCCGCGGAGCATTTTCGAACGCGCAAGTTCGAGCCTTGCTGGGGCGCGTTTGCCTACCACCTGGTCGACCCGTTTCCGGGCATCGGATTCGGCCTGCTCGACCACGCGCGTGTGCCCAGGCCGGCTCTCGATGCCCTGGCGCGGGCGTTCAAGGCTACGCGATTGATCATCGAGCCCCTGGCGTTCGATCCGGATCGACCCATCGGGATCATTCAGCGGCCCTCGGTGCCGTTCACCGCTCGACTCGTCGTCGTCAACGACGACCCGGATGTCGGCGGTTCAGCAGTGGTGCGCTGGACCTTGATGCGCGAGCGACGCGCCGGGCGCCGCGGCGTGAGCCATCTCGCGGACGCGCTGCAGAGAAAATTTACGGGCGTGGCAGCCGTCGAGCTGCCGACCGCATTCGAGCCCGCCGTGAACGCCACCACGTTGAGCGTTCCGCTCGAGGTCGAAGGTGCTTACCGGCTCGACGCATCTCTTTTCGTTTCGGGCCAGGCGGTCGATCACACGGAGTTGCGCTTCACAGTGACCTCGATCCTGCCGGCAGCGCGGCCGCGGCCGGAGCTTCCGCGCTATCTGGCGGAGGGCCTCGCCGACCTTGCGAGCCTGCGGGCCGAGGAAGACGGCTTGAGCTTCGTGCTCGAGAACCGGACGCGCCCAGCCGTGCTGGCAGGAATCAGCAGCCTGCGTCTCGATGGAGTCCCCATGATCCGTCACGACGTCCAGATCGAAACCGACGCGGGCCGCGCACCCTTCCCGCGCCACCTGGACATGCCGGTCGGCCGCAGCCTGCGCATCCACGTCGTCACCGGGGAGCCGCTCGGCGCGGGACGTCATTCGCTCGATGTCGACATGACCATTCCCGGCGTAGCGTCGGGCCGCGTATTGATAAGCGGCACGGTGTAAGGGCTAAGGTCTGGCCCAGGTGCGAGTACGGATGGCATACTTCAGCACAGCGCGTCGACACGCGATCAGAGCGCGGGTCCGCAAGCAGGTGTTTACGAAATTGATCCATAAACGGACTCGGGACAAGGGAGGCCCCCCACCGGATGCCAGCTGAAACCGTCTATGCGGATCTAGTCCTCGCGGTCGCGGCCCTGATCGCGGGCCTTCTCTACCTGAGGGCGCGCAGGCGCCACGTGAGGCGGAAGAAGGCCGGCCCTCCGGTCCGTCCGGCTACGCCCACCCCAATCGCGGCTGCCGCCCCCAACCAATCCGTCACGACATGGGCTCCGCCGCCCGCCGCCACCCACGTCGCCTCGACCGTCGTGGCCCCGCCATCGCCGAGCTGGGACCAGCCGCCGGCGAGGTCCGCCTCGCCCGGATGGGGCCCAGGCTCGCCACCCCCCGGTGCACCGGCACCGGCCTGGGGTGGAGGCGCTGCTCCGGCGGCTCCGGGTCCCGCGCCTGCGCCTCCCGCCGCTGCTCCACCACCGGTCGCGCCTCCCGCTCCGGCCGCGCCTCCCGCCCCGGCCGCCCCAGCGCCGACCTGGGGTGCGCCCCCACCGGCGGCGCCGACCTCGCCGACT
>DASWBB010000011.1:0-3234 GCA_036390875.1 Candidatus Dormiibacterota bacterium | reverse complement strand
ACGGTGAGCGCCAGCCCGGTCGCCAGCAGCAGGCCGAGGATCCCGGCCCAGCGTGTGGCCAGCCCGAGGATCAGCAGGATCCCGGCGACCGTCTCGCCGGCGGTCTGGCCGACCGCGAAGACGAACCAGTTGGGCGCCACCACGTTGGTCAGGAGCTCGCGCAGGCCAGGGATCGGATTCGCCGCTCCGGCCGACTGCATCAGGGGCTGCACCCACGCGACCCCCAGCCACTTCGTGCTGGCGAAGTACAGCCAGTAGAGCCCCACCGTGATCCGGACGAGGCTCGGCCAGGCCGCGGTCATCTTCGCGCCCAAGCTAGCGCAGCACACGCAGCAACGGATTGGTGGCGAGCTCGAAAGCCCTCGCCGCCGGCCGCAGGTGCAGCTTGTTCAGCCGGTGCTGGATCGCGCCCTTGAGGATCGCCGCGCGCAGCTTGTTCTCCGAGAAATCGGTGTTGAAGAGCAGCCGGTTGTGCCGGACCTTGTGCCATTCGCCCTTCTGGCGCCGCTCGTGGACGCGATCGTAGAAGCCCGTGCCCGGCAGCGGGTAAGCGATGGTGTAGCTGACGTAGTCGAGGGGCAGGCTGCTGGAAAAGTTGATGCTCCGGATCAGGGAATCTGTGGTCTCGCCCAGGTATCCGACCATGAAGAAGCCGGCCGCTTTGATGCCCGCCGCCACGCAAGCCTCGACGGCGGCCCTGGCCTGTTCGGGCGTGATCCCCTTCTTCATCTCCTTCAGGACGTTGGCGTCGCCGGACTCGATGCCGAAGAAGATCCGCTTGCAGCCGGCGCGGCGCATCTGCTCGAACAGCGCCTGGTCGACGTGAGTGACCCGGCTCAGGCATTCCCATGTAAGCGGCAGGTGCTCCTTCTCGATCGCTTGCGCCAGTTCGAAGGTGCGCTTGTAGTTGAGCGTGAACAGATCGTCCGACATCCATATGTGGTCGTAGCCGAGCTTGGCGATCTCGCGCATCTCGGCCACCACGGATTCGACGGGACGCGCGCTGAACAGGTCGCCGAACACCGATTTGTGGCAGAAGTCGCAGCGGAACGGACAGCCCCGCGTGGACATGAGGGGCGTGGTCGCGTCCTTCCAGTGCTTGCGCCAGTAGTGGATGTACTCGGCGTTCGGGATGTCGCCGCGATACGGCAGGGGGAGGTGAGACATGTCCTTGCTGCGGACGCGCGGCGTCGTGTGGACGATCTCGCCGTCGCGCTTGAAGACGAGGCCGGGGATCTCTTCGAACCGCCGGTCGTCGAGGTGCTCCATGATCGAGACGATCGTCTCCTCACCCTCTCCAACCGCGACGAGGTCGAACTGGTCGACGAAGGTGTCTGGTTCCCCTGACGGGTAGGGGCCGCCGACCACGGTCAGCGCCTTGTCGCGGACCTGCTGGGCGAGGGAGAGCGCCTCGTCCTGCATCGTGATCATGCAGTAGATGCCGATCACCGACGGCTGCAAGCGGTCGATCTCGGCGAGCACTTCGCTGCGCTCGAGGAACGTGTGGTCGATGTGGCGCACGCTGTAGCCGGCGCGTCGAAGGGCAGCGCTCAGGTACATGAGGCCGAGCGAAGGCATGATCCAGTGCCGGCCCTGGGCCGGCGCTCGCTGCGGATAAACGAGAACGACGTCAGCCCTTTCCAATCGACTCACCTCGCTTCCTGAACCTTGATCACGTAGCTCGTGTCGGTGAACGACGGCCCGAAGATGTAGTCGAGGCCGGCCCAATCGAAGTCCGGCGCGATGAGCTCGCGGCCGCCGTGCAGCTGGGCGCCTGCGATCGAAGGCAGCGAAAACTGCACGCCCAGGCTTTTCGACTGGAGCCGCCCCCACGCGCCGTCGACCGGCACCCAGCTCCCGAAGCCGGCTCCGGTCAAGGTCGGGCCCTTTTCCGCGGCAAAGTCGTTGAAGGCGGAGGATTGCTCGTTGAGGATCCCGACCTCGGTGTAACCGGGCGTGAGCTGGACCACGTGCACGGTGATGGCAACGCCGCTGGTGTCGATGGTGTACGTCACCTGGAGGAGGCCACGCGACGCGATCGGCACAAATGCATAGCCGTGCGCGGCGTCGCCTCCGATCTCGTTCAGGTCGTAGGTTCGCCTCCATATCGTGGCGGTCGGCGTCGAGAGGTCGTCGGTGGTCGCGGTCCTCGAATAGACCCACCCGTCGGGATAGTGGACGATCGGCACCCCGAATCCCATGCCCTCGGCGGCAGCGTCATGGCCGGCGACCTCGAGGACCAGGCCTTTGGCCAGCGGCGCGGTCTTGCCCTGTCCGAACGCACCCTCGATGCAGGCGTTGACACCTGGATATATCGATTGCGTCAGCAGCGCTGTTCCGAACCGGTACGCGTAAACGGGCTTGCCGCCCGGGACCTGATATCGCGCCTGCTCGCCCAGCGGTCCAAACGGAGTGGAGGCATGACCGCTCGCGAGGTCGGGGAAGATCGAGGTGGCTCGGTAGTAGCTGATGTCCTCGAGCACTATGGCGGTCACGCCATGTGTGCCCATCCACGCAATCGCCTGCTGCCGGTCCGCGGGCAGCACCTGGGAGCCTGAGACCTCTCCTGGAGCGCGGCCGCTGTAGAACGCGACCACGGGGGAGTCGGTGATCAACAGGCCGTGATCGCCGTTCGCCGCCTGTCCGGCGGCGATCAGCCCCGTGTTCCCGGCGGCGAAGCTCGCGAAGGTCGGCAGGAAAGCCACCGCGAGCAGCGCGCCAGCGGCCACCGAGCCCAACCTTGCAAGCGCGTTCTGCCGGTCGAGGGCGGCCGCGGCCAGCAGCGCCAACGACGGGAGCGCCGGGTAGAGGTAGCGATGGCTTCCGCTGTAAGCGCCGGCGGCGACGAGCCCGACCACCGCCAGCAGATAGACCATCGCCGGCACGTGCAGGAAACGCAGAGCGGCCGGCCCGCCGGCTGACGCCGGACGGCGAACGGCCCAAACGAGCCCGACCAGGCCGAGCGCAAACAGCGGCAGGGCCGCGAGTCCGAACGTGGTCGTGAGCTCGAGCAGCCGCGCCGGCGCACCGCCCGGAATGCTGCCGCGGGCGGTGGCGGAGAGAACCTCCGCGGAACCGCGCGCGATCGAGTGGGTGGCGGGCGCGTAGCCGAGCTGGACGAAGACGAGCAGCGCGACCGCGGGCAGTGCCCACGCGGCCGCGGGCACGGCTCGAGTGGCGCGCCTGGTCGCGCGCGCATGGACCTGCTCGATGACGATGAACGCGATCGCGGCG
>DASWBB010000010.1:0-11592 GCA_036390875.1 Candidatus Dormiibacterota bacterium | reverse complement strand
CATCCGATCAAGGACCTCGAGCGTGGCGTCCGACGACATCGAAGCGCCAATCCTTCTGCCGGAGAGCCGTCGGCGTAGCAGCGCGTGAGGCGCGACGCAACGCATCTCGATCATGTCGGCACAGGTCGCTTCCGCCACACGCCGCGCAGCCTCACGCGTGCGCTTCTCGCGCCACGTCGCATCGAGGATCACGGACAGGCCACGCTCGAGAGCGAGTTTTGCGCGCCGCAACATCTCGCCATATGCAGATTCGACCAGCTCCGGCCTGTAGAGTCCCTCGCCAGGAGCCGCCCCAGCCGGCGTGTCATGGGCAAGCCCGGCCAGCTCCTTGCGAACCTCATCTGAACGGAAGAGAACCCAGCCGAGTCGATCGGCGAGCTTGGCCGCCAGGGTCGACTTCCCGCTCGCGGGCAGACCTCCCACCAGGAGCATCCTGACCCTCGCCTGCTCGAGATGCTGGAGGCAGATCGTGAGCAGAGACAAAGCTTCGACTGCTGCCTTGCGGTCTCCCTGCTGGTGGCGGATGCAGGCCACCTTCGCTCGCACGTGGGCTCGGTACGCGATGTAGTGATGGATCAGCGACTCGGGGTGCGACTCGCCGGAGAACTCGACGTAGCTGCGCATGAACGCGCGTGCCAGGTCTGGTGCGCCAAGACGCTCGAGGTCCATGGCAAGGAAAGCCACGTCCGCGAGCACATCTCCGTGGCGAAGCTGGTCGTTGAACTCGATGCAGTCCAGGATGCGAGGACCGTCCTCCAGGCAGAAGATGTCGTCCGCCTTGAGATCTCCGTGGCCGTCGCACGCCATCCCGCGCTCCAGGCGCTCCTCGAAGAGCGGCCCGCGGCCCGTCAGGTACCTACGGACCAGCAGCTCCACGCGGCTGGCCATTTCCGGGTCGAGGACCGGGCCAACGGAATCGTGCATCTCGGCGAAGTTGGCCTCCCAGTTCGACCGCACTGAATCGATGCCGGCAGCGATCGATATCACAGCCGATCTCGGAGCTCCCGAATGAAAACCCGCGACCAGTCGGGCGATCCTGCGCACGTCGGCGGCGACATCTACGCCCGAACCAACGAGCGCAGCCAGGCTGCGCTCGGCGGGCATCCGCCGCATCACGACCAGCGAGTCGCACGGCTGCCCCTGAACATCCAGAACCGGCGCCACACCGAGGTACACGTCGGGGCTGAGCCTGCGATTCAACTCCACCTCGCGCTCGCAGGCCCACAAGCGGGCCTCTCGTGTCGAGTAGTCGAGGAAGGGGGTCTTGATCGGCTTTTTCAGCTTGTAGGCCCGATCACCGATCAAGAGCACATAGGAGATGTGGGTCTCGATCAGCGCTCCACGATCGCTCATGCCTAAACGGTGTCAACACGGACATACCTGGTCGAGGGCTGAGAGACCCCACTGCGCAATGCCACTGGTCCCGGGTAGTCGTGGGTTTGAGGCTCAAGCATCCCTCCCTTGCGGGGGTTCGCCCCGGCCCTTGCCCATCGGCTCCCGGAACCAGGCTCAGACTACCGAACATCGCTGGGACCTTCCAGGGCCGGATGTCCGATCTTCCGAGGTCCTTACGGCACGTGCAACCACGGTGGCAACGGACCAGGCTGGGCGTGGAGAAGACTGCTCGTGACGCCATCTGCGTCAGAAGTGACATGGCCAATGGCTAGCCCCGCCGCCGAAACGCTTGGGGAAGCAACGAGTCGCTTCCGCGACCGCGCCGAGGCCGGCCGATACCTGGCGGGGCAGCTATCCGACCTCGCCGGCCGCTCCGATCTCCTGGTCCTGGGAATCCCTCGCGGCGGGGTGCCGGTCGCCTATGAGGTCGCCAAGGCACTGCATGCCCCACTGGACGTGATCGTCGTCCGCAAGCTCGGCTTTCCAGGCGCCGAAGAGCTCGCCATGGGCGCGATCGCGTCCGGAGGCGTCCGCGTGCTCAACACGGAGGTGCTCGGTGAGCTCCCTATGCCCAAGCGGGTCATCGACCAGGTGGCCGCCCGGGAGCTGAAGGAGCTCGAGCGCCGGGAGCACCTCTACCGAGGAGATCGGCCTCCCATCGATCCTCGGGGACACACGGTCGTTGTGGTCGACGATGGCCTCGCCACCGGATCCACCATGCGCGCCGCAGTCACGGCACTGAGACAGCGCCAGGCGGCGACCATCGTCGTGGCCGTTCCGGTCGGCGCCACGTCGACGTGCAGACGGATCGCGCGGATCGCGGACCGGCTTGTGTGCCTGATCAGGTCCGAGACGTTCCTCGCGGTCGGCGTCTGGTACGAGGATTTCAGCCCAACGACCGACGACGAGGTGCGCCACCTCCTCGACGACCTGTCGCAGCCCATCCAACCGACTCAGCCCACAACAATGATCGGGTGAGCAAGCCGTCCACGAGCCGGTCCGCTGTGAGCGCCGGTCTTCTCCTTTACCGGCATCGCAACGGGAAGATCGAAGTGCTCCTCATCCATCCGGGCGGCCCATTCTTCCGCCGGCGCGATGAGGGCGCATGGTCGATCCCGAAAGGCGAGTGCTCAGCCGGCGAAACGCTTCTTTCCGGGGCCCTTCGTGAATTCGAGGAAGAGCTGGGAGCGCCGGCGCCGCAGCCGCCGTTCATTTCGCTTGGCGACGTGCGGCAAGCTGGGGGCAAGACTGTTCACGCCTGGGCGGCGCGGGGCGAGTTCGACGTCGACCGCCTGAGCAGCAACACATTCGAGCTCGAGTGGCCGCCCCGCTCCGGGAGGACGCAGCAGTTTCCTGAGGTCGACCGAGCGGGCTGGTTTGGAATCGATTCCGCCCACCGCATGCTCCTACCTGCGCAGCGCGCCTTCATAGACCGGCTGATGGCCGCCGTGGCCGAGAAACCGAGCTAGCCGGCCTGGCGGAAGGCCTTCAGGGATGCGACCTGACCCGCTCCTTGAGCTGCGTGAGCTCACCATCGAGCTTGTCGACCGCCAGGTCAAAGGTGGCGCGCTGGTCGCGGCCGACCTCGTGGGCGCGCAGGTCGGCCAGGCGGTGACCAAGCAGGTGCAGCGTGATCTTGACAACCTGCAGCGGTTGCCTCCTCTTCTTCAGGTCGCGGTCGAACTCGACCTCGGCTGACTTGATCAGATCGAAGTGATCTGCGAGCGAGGCCACCTTTTGGGCGGCATAGGTGCGAAACGCCGGTTCGACATTTTGCGTCCGATCGTGAACGGTCACTTCCATATTTGGAATCTACGTCACCCGACCGCGCGTCCACGAGTGTCGACAGTCCTGCGAACTGGGGGACCCTCGCCTGCGGTCACTTGCGGGCGTCATCACCGGTGTTCTGGTGGCGCTAGCCGGCCGACTCTATCCGCATCTCGTGACCTGAAGTCGTCGCCCCAGACACACTTGAGATCGCCGTTGCCTTACGACCACGAGCGCGCTGTCGGGGCGAGGCGACGTGCGCTTGCGGGAGCTTTTTCAGCAGCCGAGCCGCATCACGCCTCCCGGAGCGCATGAACGCCGACCAGTCCCGACGCTCGAGGAACTGAGCGTAGAAACCCGTCCGCCGCACGAGCTCGTACGGGACTGGCTCCATCATCATCACCGTCGGCACCTCGGCGCGAAGCCGGCGCATGTTCTCGCGCGCCAGCTGCACATGCTGGGCGGTGACAACCTGGTCCGCGATGTCGAGAACGCTCCAGGGATGCTCCTGCCACCCTGTGGCGTCCTCTCCTTCGAAACCGGGCGGGTAGAAACAGTTGACAGCGAGCACGGCATCGGGCGGCTGCTCGATGTCGAGCACCGGGTGCACCGGAAAGATGTCCACGATGCCGCCATCGCACCAGTGACCGCCACGCCACCTGACTGGATCCACGAATAGAGGAAGGGAAATGGACATACGGATGGCGTGCGCGACCTTCATCTCCGGGTGGGTGCGCGGCCCGATGTACTCGATCCGGTTGTGTTCGATGTTCCAGACCGGCGCGTAGGCCGGGATCTTCAACTCGCCCAGCCTGATGCCGCCGAGGAAGCCGGAGTAGGTCTTCTCAAGTTTCGAGCCCTTGATGATGCCGGCAAAGCCGCGGCCGCCACTCGGCAGAATGCCAGCCAGCCCGCGCCAGTTGGGATCGACCCAGTCCGTCGGGTCGAGCCCGAGCGCGAACTCCGCGACCTCATCGGGAGTCTTGCCTGCGGCGATCGGAAACGCGAACAGCGCCGCGCCGGACGCGAACGACATCGCGTGCGGCCGGATGCCCTGTTCCTGGCAGGCGCGCAAGACGCCCACCAGCGACGCGAGGGCACCGCTGCCCCCGGTGGCGACGATGGCCACACGAATGTGACGCAGGCGGATCGGCTGCAGGAGCGGTGGCCAAAGCGATCTGGCGGCCGGGCTCGGACCGGCATCGGTGGGTAGCTTGAAAAGGGCTCTCCGCAATGTGTTCACGAAGCCGGCATCTTCGCGGACCCGCCGTGCGATGTCCCGGACCTCCGTGATCGCCTCGAAGTACTCGCGGACTCGGAAGATGTCGAGTGCATCCCCCAGCCCCGGATAAAGCGAGGCGCGGCGCCCACCCCTCTCAGCCAGAGTCATCTCAAGCTGACCCTAGGCGGGCCAGAAGCCTCATGGCAGGGCCGAATGCCCCATTGCGGTCAGGCCGTAGGAGGTGAAGTTCCTCTTGATCGCCGCGAGAAGGTCTCCCGGATCTGCATGTAGACCAGCGGATGGTCGAGCAGATCGAAATGGCTCAGCGGGCCGACATGGATCACCTCGTCGGCCGGCACCACGACAGATCCGTCTCTCCTGCGGCCGGCCGCGCTCTCGGTGCGAACCAGGAAGTCCCCGCCCAACCAGCCCAACGGGTGCTTCGGGTCTCGGGTCAGCGTGGCCGCGATGAAGGTGTGGGTGCATCCTGGCAAGGTCGGGACGTCGCTGCGGCTGTCGTGCAAGAGCCGAGCCGGGTCCTCGTTGCGCCAGTCGTCCTCGACGAGATAGCCAAAACGGAGATCGCGGATGCCGGCGCTGCGCATGTCGAGGATCCTGGCGATGGCCCGCGTTTCGGGCACGGCGCGAAGGGCCCAGGCCGCCGCGTGCACCGATTTCTCGAGCGGCACGCCAGTGTGTGGAGATCCGAGGGTGATCACGTGCCGGACGAGCGACGGCCACTGTTGTCCGGTGGTGCTTCCCGCATGGCATGCGGAGCGCGCGACGAGGCCACCCATCGAGTGCCCGATGAGGGCGAGTTCTTCAACCGTGACGGGCCATGCGTCGAGCAGGTACTCCAGCAGGTCGCTCAGACGCCGGCCGTTGTCGCTGATGTGAAGTCCACTGTTGTAGCGGATGTCGATCGGTGTCATATCGAAATCCCGACGCAACCGCTCGCCGAAAGGGAGCCGGCGGCGGCCGCCGTGCCGAGCAGCGCCGCGTCGCCAGCGCTCCTCCGTCTCGCCCAGCCCGTGAAGGAACACCGCCAGCCGAGAAGTCGGGCGCCTGAAGGCGCGTCGCAGCACCGCGGGTGCGCAGGGTACGTCGGTGCCTTGCCGACGGATGGCCATCGGAATCGCCAGCGCGCTGCCCTCCTCTTCGAGGGCGTCACCGATGAGCGCGTTCATTGCGCTGACCGCGGCCCGACCCCGCCGGGAGGCGCTCAGCGGGCGGTTGTCATCGCCCATCACGAGACTCATCGCAGACGCGGCGCCTCTTGTCGCAGCGCGGGTCACCAGACGAACGGAGCCGTATGCCGCACGGGCGATTCCATCGTGGACGAAGCGGGTCGGAGCCGAGAACGGAGCGGTGCTCCGAAAGACCCGTGCAGCTACGGCCGTGTGAAGCGACTCGGCAGTACTGACAAACAGCCTGTCGACGGCTTCGCCGCCGACCTCGACAAGCGCGCTGAGCTCGTTCGCCATTGAAATTGCAGAGATTCTGATCCTGCTGCTACGCGTTGTCACGACGGATCTACGCGACGGTCCGCCGAAGCGGAAGGTAGAGAGCGCCGGTGCCGCGGTGGCACCAGCGCTCCCGCCGGCACTCAGCGAACGATCACTGCAGCCGGCCGCGCCTGCTTCATGGCCGCCACGATCCGCTCGAGCGCGATCGCGTACGCCGCCACCCGCAGCGAAATGTCCTTCCGATCCGCCAGCTCGGTCACGTTTTCAAACGCCCGCCGCATCGTCACGGCCAGGCGAGCCTCCACCTCTTCTCGCACCCAGCGCTCGGAGTGCATGTTCTGCGCCCACTCGAAGTAGCTGACCACCACCCCGCCGGCGTTGGCCAGGATGTCCGGCAGGACGGTGATGCCGCGCGCCTCGAGGATCGCGTCCGCCTCTGGGGTCGTCGGTCCGTTGGCGAGCTCCAGCACCCACCGCGCCTTGACCCGTTCGGCGTTTGCACCTGTGATCTGGCCTTCGAGCGCGGCCGGGACGAGAATGTCGACGGGCTCGAACAGCGGCGAATCCGCGGGCCCCTTTTCGAACCTCGGGAACTGGGCGAAGCTTCCACCCCGCTCCTTGAACTCCTTCAGCTCGCCGACCGGCAGCCCGTCAGGTGCGGCCAGGGAAGCGGTCGAGTCCGACACTGCAACGATGCGAGCCCCGGCCTGGGCGAGCAGGAGAGCCGCGTTCGCGCCCGCGTTGCCAAAGCCCTGAATCGCAACGGTCTTATCCGTGAATGTCTCACCCTTTGCCTTGAGCGCCGCCTCGAGGACGTCGTAACCGCCTTGCGCGGTGGCGGTGTCTCTGCCGAGCGACCCGCCGTGGGCGATGCTCTTGCCGGTGACGACCGCGCCTCCGTGGACCCCGGCCAGTCGCTCATACTCGTCGGCGAGCCAGTCCATCGTCTGCGAGTCGGTGTTGACGTCGGGCGCCGGTATGTCGACCTCGGGCCCAATGTCGCGCCAGATGCGCTCGGTGTAGGCACGGGTCAACGACTCGAGCTCACGGGCCGACAGCTTGTGGGGGTCGACCTTGATTCCGCCCTTTCCGCCGCCCATCGGTATGTCCGCCACGGCCGTCTTGATGCTCATCCAGCCGGCCAGCGCCTTGACCTCGTCGAGGCACACGTTGGGGTGATAGCGGATACCTCCCTTGTATGGGCCTCGCGCCGAGCTGTGCTGGACGCGATACGCAGTGAACAGCTGCTGGTTGCCGTTGTCGAGGGTCACCGGCACGGAAACCTCGTGGACGCGCTCTGGGACCTTGATGCGCTCGAGCACGAACGGGTCTGTGATGCCGGCGACCTTCGCCGCGCTCTCTACTGTGGCGAGAAATCGATCAAACGCTGTTTCGTTGCCCATTCTCCACACTCCTAAATCGCGACTTACCTGCTCTCAGCATGGCAATGCGCCCGGCCGTGAACAGGGCCTGATGCCCCTTCCGCAGCGGGACTGGAGAGCCATTGGCGGAGGACCCGGCCGCGGCGGGCCGTTAGCCCCTTGCGCCGATCTACAAGACGAGGGAAAACATGCCCATGAAGGTGCTGAGGGTCTTCCACCGGGACGTCGTGTGCATCGAAGGATGGGAAAGCGTGCGGGAGGCGGCGAAGCGGATGCACGCCGGAGGCTTCAGTTGCTTGCCGGTTGTGTCTGCCGATGGCCTGATCGGGATCATCACCGAGCGCGACGTCGTCGAGGCGATGGCAGGCGACGACCGTCCTGAGACCGCCACCGTGTTCGACCACATGACCGAGGCGCCGAAAACCGTGTGCCCCGACGACGACTGTTCCGTCGCGGCGACGGAGATGCTGTCGGTCGGCTGCCGGCACCTGCCTGTGATGGACCACGGACGGCTGGTCGGTATGATCTCCGCCCGCGACCTGCTGCCATTCGCCGCGACGGCGGGCATGGGACGCTGATCCGGTTCCTGCTCACAAGACCGATCGGCCGCCGGGTATCTGACCTTCGCCATCCAGTCCCCAGCTGACGATCCTCGTCGGGCGGATTCGGAACATGTCGTCGTCGAAGAAAGGCCGGATCGACTTTCCGCCCGACTTCAGCACCTCAGCTTCTCCGCGAATTTCGATGCCGCGGGGCACCCAAGGCTGAACAGAGACCAGGTCGTCGACCACGAACGCTACCTTAGGATTGGCCAGAACGTCCCGATACTTCTTTCGATTTGCAAAACCGTGCCCACTGATTTCAATGGCATCGAGCTCGGCGCTGTAACGAAAACTGACCGGTACTACATGCGGCTGGCCATCGGCGCCGACCGTGGCCAGTCTTCCGAGCAGCTGACTCTGGAGATATTCGATCTCGCGGGGTGTGAAGGCGCTCATTTGGCGCTATTGTCGCGAGACGTCAGTCGGAAATGAGGTTGAAGGCGATGCGCCGTCCCCGTGCGCGCGCCAGCACGTACCACAAGCGAAGGACGCCATCGACCGTCTCGACCTGGTCGTCTCCGCCCACCCATATCGGCCTCAGACCGGCATCGGTGATGAGCTGCTCCACCACCTCACGACCGTGGCCTTCGGGGCCACAGTAGAAGAGATCCGCCTGGACCCCACCAACAGTTGGGTTGGCAAACACGTCCCAACCCAGCGTATTGAACGCCCGATAGAGCTGAGCCCTGGGAACGGCGGTCGTCAGCTCTGCCCATGAGTTGAATTTCGCGGCGCGAAAGTCATTGGTGGCGTCGATCAGGATCTTGCCGTCCAGTGCCCTGGCATGCTCGCGAACGAACCCGACGGTCGCTGAACCGGGCAGCGCCAACAGAATCGCTTCTGCTCCGCCGAGAGCTTGCGCGATCGGCTTCGCCCCCTTGCGTTTGGAGGGATCGCGAAGGCCGTAGACGACATCGTGTCCCGACTTCAACCACCTCTCGCCGATGGTTCCGCCTATATTCCCCGCTCCGACGATTGCGATCCTCATGAACGCCCTTACTGATTGCAGTCGGCCACTATTCCCAACTGATTGGCCGGGGCTGCAGCGCACGCCCAAATACATTCATAATCCGGCCAGCGACGATGAATACGGCTGCAGCCTCGCCGCCACAGGTCGACATCGGGGACGCGTTCGGCTTCGTTTTCCGCTCGCCCAACTGGTTCGGCAAGCTGGCGATCGGAGCCCTCTGCGTGCTCTTCTTCTGGCTGCTGTTGATTCCGGTTTTCATCCTCAACGGCTACTTCATCGAGACGGCTCGGGCGATCAGCAAGGGCGCTCGCGAGCTGCCGCCATGGACTGACGTCGGCAAGAAGCTCGGTGAAGGCTTCGTGCTGTTCGTCGTCCTCTTCATCTGGGGCCTCCCCGGGTCGATCCTTTCGGGCGGCGGCTCGTTCTCATGCCCGGCCAACCACGCCTGCAGCTACCATCCCGGCTCGCTGGCCGGGCTCGGCAGTCTCTACTCGCTTTTCCTGGGCCTCCTGACGCCGGCCATCTGGAGCCAGTACCTGAATGGCGGCTTTTCCGCGGCGTTCGATTTTCGCGCCATATTTCGGCGGGCCGGCATGCAGCCGGGCATGACGGTGATGGTGTGGGTGATGGCCATCGTGGCCGGCATCGTCGGCTTCCTCGGCATCATCGTCGTGGTCATCGGCCTTTTGTTCACCATTCCGTACGCAGGCGCCGTCATCGCCAACCTGTACGGCCAGTTCGCCCGCGAGACCCAAGGCGCAGCCGCGCCCACTTAGCGCCGACCGCTGTCGGGAGGGGTCACCGTTTCGCGCGGTTGAATCTCGCTGAACCGCACGTCCAGTCAGTGGCTCGGGAACCCTGAGCCGGCACCCGGCTGCGAGATCGGCTGGTCTTGCTTCGGCCAGATGCGGCTGGCGGCAAACAGGAGTAGTAAGCCGAACAACACCGCCAGCGCTGACTGAGGAAGGGACAGCGCGAGAAAAGCACCCGCCAGTGCCGTTGGGATCCCCGCAACGCCTATCCACGCCGCGGCGCGCACATCGACGTTGCCGCGACGATGGTGCGTAAAAGCGCCGACCGCTGCGGTCGGAAGAATCGCGACCAGCGATGTGCCCTGCGCCAGGTGGTGACTCAAGCCGAAGCCGATCACCAGGGTCGGCACGATGAAGATCCCGCCGCCGACCCCCGTGATGCCGCTCAGGGTCCCGAACAGCAGGCCGGCCGCCACGATCAGGACGTACTGCCCTGCGGCCAGCTGCACCGGCACCGAGTGGTGGCCGGCCAGCAGCACGCCCGGCAGGAAGCCACTGGCGATCTCGTCCAGGGCGACGGCCACGAGCACCACGGCGACGACGACTTTCAAGCTGCGTTCGGGAACCCGGCCGATCAGGCGCGCCCCCAGGTAAGCCCCAACCGTGCTCCCGATCACAAGAAAAAAAGCTACGGCGAAATCCACCTGACCCGGGACTCGCCCGAAGTAGTAGGCGGAGGCGCCTACCAGCGCGATCGGGAGGATCGCCGCCAGCGAAGTGCCACTCGCGCGGTGGGGCTCTGTCCTCGTCCACAGGATCTGGAGCGGGACGATCAGAAAGCCCCCGCCGACTCCCAGAAGACCGCTCGCGAGCCCCGCGATTCCACCGATCGCGACATCGACTCGGGGATTCGTGCGCGTTGGGTTACTGATATCCGGCTCGCACGCCCGGCGCGGGCCGGCCGGCCACCGGCGGAGCCCAGAGTTCGGCAGGCCGCGTCGGACCAGGTCCGGCCCGGAGCATCTCGTCCAGGCGAAGCTGGGCACGGATTTGACGCTGGTCTGACTCGGTCGGCTGCCAGGGATAGTCCCGCGGCGCTTCGCTGGGACGCCAGCTTCCCATCGGCCGCGTGCAGCCCGGCTCTCCACCGGCGCCGGGGCAGCCATTGGTCATGAAGGCGAACCCGTCCGCAAGGGTCTCCTCGACCAGGGCAGGTGGCGCGCTGATGCTGACCAGCGCACCGTCGTCGTCGTAGCCGAATGCGGTTGGGTCCAGTCCGCGCTCCTCGAGCAGGAATTTCGCCAGCTGAACCCGGCGCCATCGGGTCAGGTCGGACTTCGGGTGTGTGCCCATCCGGGAGTCCGGTTCCGGGTTGAAGCAGAACAGGTACGAGTGGATCTGGCGGTCGAGCAGGCGCTCGAAGATTGCCATCAGATCCTGGTCGGTCTCGCCCAGGCCCACGAGCGTGTGGCAGTTGACGTGCCAGGGGCCGTAGATGTCGCGTGCGGCGTCCACGATCCGCCAGTACTGATCCCAGCGCAATCCGCCCTGTGGAACATCCGTCCGTATCGAGCGGAAAAGGTCCTCGGTGACCGCGTCGAGCCCGATCCCGATGATGTCGGCACCGGCCTCTTTGAGCGTTCGCAGCCGAGTCTCGTTCAGGGTTGGTGGCGCGACAAGGAGCGAAAGCGGTGTGGCGACGCCGGTGCGGATGCGCCTGGTGATCTCGAGCGTGTCGCGGTAGGAGTTGCCGTGCGTCACCATCGAGATGCAGAGCCGGGTCAAGCGGTCCTCATATCGGGCCAGGCGGCGCACCAACTCGTCCGTTTCCACCAGGGGCCACTCCACGCGAATGAAGGACTTGTCCTCGTACTGCCCCGGCCGCGTTCGCGCCAGGCCGCAGTAACCGCAGTCGGAGAGGCAGCCCTCGTCGTAGCTGAGCAAGAGATTGATGCCTCCGAAGTCGAAATCGCGGGTGAACCGGCCCGACTTGAAGCGGAGCGCGACCGCGCTCGCGTAGCTGATGCGCACCCAGT
>DASWBB010000009.1:0-17903 GCA_036390875.1 Candidatus Dormiibacterota bacterium | reverse complement strand
GATGAAAAGCACCACGCCGATGAAGACCGGGGTCGACAGGATGAGCATCAGCTGCAGGATCGAGCTCTCGTCGGCGCCCTGCCGTGTCTGGTCTCCGGGCGGCATATGGACCTGCATCGCGATCACGATCCCGATCACGCTCAGCACAGCCCACGCGATAAGCAGCCGGAGCGCGTGAGTTCGGTTTGGGCCGGTCAAGCGGCTACTGGACTATGAGAAAGCCGCCCATGTAGCCCAGTGTCTGCATGGGGCCGCCGTTGCCGTAGATCGTGCCCGATCCGCAAGGGACGAAACACTGCCAGCGGTACACGCCGGCCTTTCCAACGCGGAACGAGAAGGTGATGACGTTAGTGCTGTTGGCCGGCGCGGCGTCCGGGACGCCCATCAGCGGAACGAAGACGCCGAGATCAGGGATGGAAAAGGTATGTGCGGGAGTCGACGCATCGTCCAGCTTGGTGAAGTCACCCTCTTGCGGGTTGCCGTCCTGGTCGAAGTACGTCATGTGGAAAGGGCCGATGATGCCACGCGCCTGCGCCCAGAACGGGTTGCGCAGCCCCGACGGCGAGTCCTCCTGGTCGATGACCATGGTGACGACGGAGTTGGCCGGCACCTTGAAGGTGGTTGTCGGCAGGTAACCGACCCAGTCAGGGTGCGGGTCGTCTGGGCGTGGGTTCTCGAGAGCCGTGCCGACGGCGCCAACAGTCTCCAGGTGGATTACAGTCTCGGTCTGGCCCGGCTGGGCGACCCGCGGGGCGGATGCGACCTCTGAGCTCATAGCGGTCGGGGTGTGCAAAACGAAATCGACGACGAATGCCGCCACAAGGGCGGATAGGAGCCCCACCGACAGCACGAGGACCACGAGGCGCGTAACGAAACTCGTGGACCGTACAACCCCCACGATCAAGCCGACACTAGCAGCCTATCGACTGTTTGTAAATCCCCGAAATTTGCTTGAAAAAACGTGAAGCGAGGGGGGTTCCTAGCTTGCCTCGAGAATCTTCACATCGGTTTCGACCGAGGCGCCCTCCGGAACATCAGGGAAGCCGACTCTTTCGTAGCCGCCGCGATCGATCAGGTAAATGACCGAGCTGTGCGCCAGGTCACCGTTCGCGATCTGAACGGCCACGCCATAGCGATTCCACACATCCGCCAGCTCGGTTCGGGAGCCCGTGAGCCAGTAGAACTGCCCGGTCAACCCATGGGCAGTCGCGAAGGCCGAGATGGCGGCGGGGGTGTCGGCGTCAGGCCGGACGCTGACCACCACGACGACGAAGGACGCGCGAGGGCCGAGGTCGGATTGAACGCTACCAAGAAGGTTCGCCTGGAGAGGACACAGATTGAGACACTGGGTGTCCAGAAAAGTCAGCGCGACCACTTTGCCGCGGAGCTGAGACAGCGACACCGTTGACCCCTGCTGGTCCCGCAGCGTGAAATCAGGGGCCGGCACCGTGTGTGCGTCCATGACCAGGCCGCCTCCCAGCACCGGCTGTGGCGATGGAGTCAGCGCCCTCTGGATCGTCAGTCCGAGAGCCACGCCGACGACGGCCGCGAGAATCGCAAGCCAGACCGCGAGATAGATCCTCCACTGCCGCTCGGTCAGCCGTAGCCGTGCCACTGGTCGCTCCCCGGAAGAATACCCCCGGAGGGCCCGGCGGTTTGCGCGGCGTGTAACCAACGCCAGTACTCGTAGAGAACCCGATGACCGTTCGTTTGAACCGGACCAGGCTCGAACGCGAACTCGCACGCCGGGGCTGGAACGCGACCGATCTGGCGAAGGCCTCCGGCTGCAGCCCGGCGACCATCTCGGGAGCTCGTCGCGGACAGGCCATCACGAGCGCAACCCTTTCCAAGATCGCCAACGCGCTGCGGCAGGCACCCGTGATTCCCGGGATCGACGACATTCTGGATCCTGGAGACGGTCTATTTGCGGATGGTCAGCTCTGAGGCAATAGCGCTCATCGGCCTTTGGCGCTCGTATCAGGTGAACCGGCGGAAGAACTTCCGCACGTCGGCGACAAGCCGGGTCCGGTTCTTCCATCGCGGCGAAGTGGCCGCCATTGTCGAACACCGACCAAGAAAGGTTCCGCTACCCTTCCTGATGACGCCGGCGTAGCTCAATTGGCAGAGCAGCTGTTTTGTAAACAGGTGGTCTGCCGCTGAATACGAAATCGGCCAAAAAGGGCCATATGACCAGCTGTTCAAAAACAACTGAACAGCACTTTTGCCGCTCGAAAAGGATAACTCCAGAGCGACCAGCCGTGATCGCGAACTACGTACTCTGATGTTCGAGTACGGTCGGCGCTTTCCGCGCCGGCATCCATCGCTCCCGCGCCACGTCCGCCACGTAAACGAGGCCGGCCAACACCGAGAGCGAGCCCCAGAGATAGCCCCAGGTCCCCAATGCGTGCGGAAGCGCAATTGCGGCTGCGCCGAGATATAGAAGCTCCGCTCCGACCATGACCGCGAGCGGGTCTCGGCTTGGGCGCCGGCTTGCCGCGACCAGCATCGCAATCCATAGCTCTACCAAGTGCTCGACACTCGACAACCAATCGGACCCCGCCACATTGCTCGCGCCCTGAACATGCTGAAATGCGTTCCAGGCATCGGCCACCAGCAGGGGACCGGCGAGTAGGGCCAGCACCAACAGCGGCCAGCGAACGCCGTCACGCCACGGCGGCACCAGGAGCTCGCGCAGCCACGGATACGCGAAAACGGGGACCAGGAAAAACAAAGCCAGCACCACCGCGAATCCCGGCGGCCCGAGCTTGTTGGGGATGGACGTGACGATGAGCAACACCATCGAAAGCACGTACCACTGCAGGAAAAGGGCCGCGCGGCGCGGTCGCCAGGCCACATAGAGAAAGACAAGTCCAGCGAGGGCGTCGGGGCCGACGGTGAGCGAGGTCTCCCAGCGGCCCACGGCGGGGTCCATCCCGCCGTTGGGCGCTGACGAGATCCACGGTCCTAACACCGCTGCCACGTTCGACCCGAAATAGAGGCCCCAGAGTGCGGCCAGGATCCGGAACAGCCAGATTCGCCAGGAAGCCGGCTCCCGTTTGGGTGGAGCTACCTCGGACATGTGGGCAGGCTAGGGATTCCGCACGCCTCGCCACATCCGGGCAGGCTCAAAATCGCTTGGGGCTTCCGTTGCGGATTTCCGCAGCCCGTTTTCCGGCCCACCTCCACGACAGGAGCCCGCCGGAGCGCGAAGATTGCACCGTGGCCCGTCCCTGGCTCCGGTTTGCCTACATTGTGCCGGGGGCGGCAGGGTTGGCAGTGCTGCTGGCGGACACCGCGGTCCGCGGCGACTTCGTGGCGAATGTCGGCGAGCTCTTTCTCGCTGCCGTCTATTACGTCACCGGGGCCGTCACGTTCCTGTTGGTCCCGGGCAACCGCGCGGCAAGGCGTTTGCTGGCGGTCACGTCAATCTCAGTCCTCGGCTTTACGGTCGCCTATGGTGTGACCACTCAAGGCGCGAGCTGGGCAGGGATCGTACTCCTGCAGACGCTCAGCTGGACGATTCCCTGCTTCATGCTTGGCCTCTTCGCGGTCTTTCCCGACGGCATTTACCAGCGGAAGTACGAACGCGGCATCGTGGTCGCCGCGTTCGTGTTTGGCGTCCTGCTGCAGGCCGCCCAGATAGCTGGATCCGAGATACTCTCGACCGAGCAGTTCGTGGCAACCCAATTGCGGGCCCCCAATCCGCTCTTCGTGACGTCGCTCCGATCGTTGGGTCCAGTGGCAACGAGCGTTCTTGGCTACTTCCAGTTCTCGATCGTGATCGCGCTCGCTCTGCTGATCCTGCGCTACCGACGCTCACGCTCCGAGTTGCGCCGACAGATTCGGTGGCCGTTATTCGGAATCGCGGTCACGTTCGGGGCCGTGAACCTTCTCTTCTTTCTGCCGACCTCAAACGGACCGGAGAATCTCGTCGACGGGATTGTTTTTTTCGGACTGCTCGCGCTCCTTCCTGTGCCGCTTGCGATCGGCATCCTCAACCCACCATGGCTCGACGTCGACCTGGTCATCCGACGTTCGCTCGTATACGGCGTCCTCTGGCTGTTGATCGCGGCGGCCTATGTAGGCATCGGCACAACAGTTGGCATTGCACTCGGACAGCGGGTGCCGCTGCAGCTGGCGATCCTGTTGACGATCGCCGCGACGCTCGTCTTTCAGCCAGCGCGGCACTGGTTGGAGCAGCTAGGCGACCGGCTTGTTTTTGGCCGGCGGCTCGGCGGCTATCAGCTCATCAGCCAACTCGGCGCGGAGCTCGAATCGTCGACGGCGCCCAAGGACGTGGCGGGGACGGTAGCCGCAGTCGTGCAGACTGGACTGGGTGCCCGCTGGGTCCGGGTCGACCTCAACCGGCCTCAACCCACTGCGGTTGCGTTGGCGGGCGCCGGAACAAGCGAGAACGCGGTGGCTGCACTTTCCGCGCCACTCGTGCACGCAAACCAGGTCGTGGGCCGAATCGAATGCGGGCCGAAACTGAAAGGCGACTACGTTCACGCCGATCAGGAATTGCTGAACACGCTGGGGCGGCAAGCGGCCCTTTCGATTCGCAACTCTCAGCTCACTGCTGAACTGTCCGACCGTCTCGAGGAGCTGGCGGCGTCGAGGATGCGACTCGTGCAGGCGGACGACGTTGCTCGGCGCCGGCTCGAGCGCGACCTGCACGACGGCGTCCAGCAGCAGCTCGTCGGCCTGCTCGCGCGATTAGGCCTGGCACGGAACCAACTTCGACGTGATCCAGAGTTGGCCGGCTCGACATTGCGCGACGTCTCACTCGATGCTCAGAGGGCACTTGAGAACGTGCAGGAACTTGCGAGGGGCATACACCCGGCGGTCCTCACCGACCGTGGCTTGATAGAAGCAGTTCGAGAGCGAGCAACAAGGATGACTGTCCCGGTAGAGGTCCGTACTGACGGCCTACCACCTGGTGCCCGTTTCGCCTCGGACCTGGAAGGAGCCGCATATTTCTTCGTGTCGGAAGCACTGGCGAATGTCTTGAAGCACGCCAACGCGAACCGGGTTGAGGTCCGTTTCGTGGGCGGGGACGCTGGACTCGTGGTCGAGGTGGAGGACGACGGTCGGGGATTCGACGCGGGTCGCGCGAAGCGCTCTGGATTGCGCGGCCTGCAAGATCGTATCGAGACGCTTGGCGGCCGACTGGAAATCATGAGCGGTCTCGGGAGCGGAACCAAGCTGCGAATGGATCTGCGAACGCAGGCTCGTACCAGTGCGTGAACGTCTTCGCATCGTGATAGCGGAGGACAACTACCTCGTCCGTGAGGGGACCCGGCGTTTGCTCGAAGACTCGGGCGAGGTCGACGTGCTGGCTTCAGTGAGCACCGCCGAAGAGCTGCTCGAAGTCGTTGACGGCCTGCGGCCGGATGTTGTGCTGACCGACATTCGCATGCCGCCCGCGCATCATCTTGAGGGAATCCAGGCCGCTCATTCCATCCGCCAGCGCCACCCGCGGATCGGAGTCGTTGTCCTCTCGCAGCACTCCGATGCGACCTACGCGCTACAGCTGTTCAAGAGTGGAACCGAGGGACTGGGCTACTTGCTCAAGAGCAGGGTCGGTGAGCTGGACGAGCTTCTCCACGCCCTTCGAGAAGTCGCGGCCGGCCGCTCGGTCATCGATCCCGGCGTCGTGGAGCGCCTGGTGGACTACCGGGCGCGGCAAACCGAGTCCCCCCTGCGCATGCTCAGCGAGCGCGAAGTCGACGTGCTGCGTGAAATGGCAGAAGGCAAATCGAACCCCACAATCGCAGAGGCTCTCCACCTGTCCGAATCCTCAGTCGAGAAGTACATCAACACGATCTTCTCGAAGCTCGGTCTGTCCGAAGAGCGGTCGGTGAGTCGCCGGGTGACAGCCGTTCTCACGTACCTCCACGATGCGAACGGCCCAACCACACCGTGAAGCCACGCTCTGTGGACAGCTAGAAGCGGTCCAACGAAACTAGTCCGGCTACCCTTTCCGGATGGACGCCGGCGTAGCTCAATTGGCAGAGCAGCTGTTTTGTAAACAGCAGGTTATCGGTTCGATTCCGTTCGCCGGCTCCAACTGCGTGTGCAAGTTCGGCACGTAGGAGACAAAACGCCTTCGACTCCTACGCGACATTACTTCGGCTGATTCGCTACAGCTACTTCGGTACCTAAACGACACTCCGCGCCATGAGGGAGATGAGCGTGGCTGAGCAGAGGTACAAGGCGGTCGCTCGAGCCGCTACTCTAATCCCGGAGGTGCCATTGCGATGAAGGCTGATGAACGGGCTGCGCTGATCAACCTCTACAAGGAAGGCCACCGCGCCGTGATGGACGCGTTCCGCGGCATCGCGGACGAAGAGCTCGATCGCTCGGCGAGCGGCGAGTGGACGCCGCGCCAGATCGCCCACCACCTGGCCGACAGCGAGATGACATCGGGAATCAGGCTGCGCCGCCTCATCGTCGAAGAAAGCCCCGTCATCCAGGGCTATGACGAGGCCGAGTTTGCGAAGAAGCTGACCTCCGATCGGCCCATTGGACCGTCCCTCGAGGTGATGCGCTACGTGCGCGAGTCGTCCGCCCAGATCCTGGACCGCCTGACGGAAGCTGATTGGCATCGAGCCGGGACGCACTCCGAGAGCGGGCCGTATTCGGTCGAGGACTGGCTCACGATTTACGCGGCCCACGGGCACGACCACGCCGCGCAGGTCAAGCGGACGCGCGGCTCCAAGTAGCAACGCCGATGGCGACCACGCAGGTGTTGATGGAGGCGGCGCTGACCAGGGCCGCAGCGGCCAAGGAGGCCGACCTGGCGGACCTTTTCGAGGAGCTCCGCATCCCGTCCGTCAGCACTCTGCCTGAGCGCCGCCAGGATTGCCTTCGCAACGCCGAATGGCTGCGGGCGCGCCTGCAGCGGCTCGGTTTCCAGACCGAGATCGTCGATGTCATCAAAAGCGGACTGCCGGTGGTCGTGGGCGAGTGGAACGGCCGGCCGGGCAAGCCGCACCTCACCATCTACGGCCACTACGACGTGCAGCCTCCGGATCCTCTGGACGAATGGAAGTCGCCGCCGTTCGAGCCGGAGATCCGCGACGGGCGCATCTATGCGCGGGGCTGCGCCGACAACAAGGGCAACCACATGGCGACCCTCAAGGCTGTCGAACACCTCGTCGCCGCGGGTGGGCCGCCGGTCAACCTGCGCTTCCTGTTCGAAGGCGAGGAGGAGATCACCGGGGAGTCCCTCCCCCGCTACCTACGCGCAAATGGCACGAGGCTGAAGACTGACGCCGTCCTGGTTTGGGACGGCAGCTTCGATGAGGAAGACAACCCGACGCTCGCCACTGCGCTGCGCGGGCTTCTGTATCTCGAGCTGCATGCGGAGGGCGCCGCGGTCGACCTCCACTCGGGGACGTTCGGAGGCGTGGCGCCGAATCCGATCAACACGCTCGCCCGCATCATCGGCGAGCTCAAGGATCGCAATGGGCACATCACCGTGCCCGGCTTCTACGACAGTGTCAAAGCGCCCAGCTCCGAAGAGGTGGCGATGTGGAAGCGGAAGGAGAAGGGCTACGTCGAGGCGCTCCTTGAAGCTTCGGGCGCCCGGGCCCTCGAGGGCGAGCCCGAATTTACGGCCTTCGAGCGGACCGGCAGCCGCCCGACGCTCGATGCCAACGGCTTCGTGGGCGGGTTTACGAGTGAAGGCAAGAAGACGGTGATCCCGGCTCGCGCGTCCGCCAAGGTGAGCTTGCGGCTGGTGCCCGACCAGGATCCGTCGGCGATCCGCACGGCGATCGAGAAGCAGATTCAGTCGCTGACAACGCCAGGGGTCGGCATCAAGGTGGATGTCCTTGGGATCGCACCGCCGGTGACCTGTGCGGTGGACAACGCGGCGGCGAAGGCGCTGCGTGCGGCCTACCTCGACGTGTTCGGCAAGGAGACGGCGCTGATACGGGTGGGCGGCTCGATCCCGGTCGCGGTCGACTTCCAGGAAGCGTTGGGCGCGCCCCTGCTCATCAGCGGCATCCCACAGGCCGACACAGCCGCCCATTCACCCAACGAGCGGCTGGTGGTCGACCACTATCACCGGGGAATCGAGGCCGTGATCCGGTTCATCTGCAAGCTGGGCGAGTAAGCATCACGCCGTAACTCGCCCTGGTATCGGACATTGCAGGCACCCGTGCTACGCCTGCCCGACCCCGGGGAGGCCCCCCGCAACGGGGCTTCCCCCCCTCTTCTCAGCCTTCCGCCGGCAGCAGCTCGAACGTCGCCTGCTCGCCGAGGTTCAGGGGCTGGTTCGGCCTGGACGCCTTCACGAACGGGCCATATTTGCGCTTGTAAAGCCCGGACACCGTGCGAGCCTCGGCCGGGTCCGTGATGTGGCGCGGCTTGACCCGGACGTTGGCCTTTCCGATTTGCAAAGAGCCCTCACCGCGGGCGATCAGGTTCTGGGGCCAGTTTCGGCGGAGGCCCTGCCCTGAGCGGATGTAGAGATGCTTGCCGTCGGTGCCGATCCAGACGGTCACCTGGTGCGGCTTGCCCGACTTGCGGCCGACCGCGGTCAGCTTGACCTCACGCTCGCGCTTTGCAGCCTCGAGCAGATCGGCGCTGAAACCGTCCATGCCGTCCACGATAGGCTCAGACCGTCTTGGTTTTCAGTTTCCGCTGCGCGGCCGCCACGGTCATGACGCTGCTGGTGGTTTCGTGTGCGCTTCCCCAGCAGCGTGCGGCGGCGACCCCTGCCCCCTCCCCATCGCCCAGTCCAAGCCCCGTTCTCCAATCACCATCGCCTTCGCCCTCGCCATCTCCGCCTCCGCCGCCCGCACAGCGGGCGGAGGCGTCTTTGCCTGTAGCGCTGGAAGAGTCGGCTGCCGCCAGCGCGGGCGGCAGGCTGTATGTGATCGGTGGCTTCGACGCCGCCGGCAACAGCCTCAAGACGGTATGGGTGTTCGACGGCGGCGCCTGGAGCGAGGGCCCGCCCCTTCCACGTGGGCTCGATCACTCCTCCGCCGCCGTGTTGAACGACCACGTTTACGTGGCGGGCGGTCACAGCTCCGGCCGTGACTCCGCACAGGTCTTCCGTCTCGACGGCACATCGTGGACCCCAGTGGCTCCGATGCGATATCCGCGCGGGGGCCATGCGCTGCTCGCGGCCGCGGGCCGGCTGTACGCCATCGGCGGGAACACCGGGCTGGCCGCGAACGTTGCGCCCGCAGAGGTGTACGACCCGGCGACAGACGGGTGGTCCGACCTGCCCGCGCTGCCCGCCCCCCGCAACCACGTTTCCGGTTTCGTTTTCGGCGCCAACGTCTGCGTCGCCGGCGGCCGCTCGCCGGCGACCACCCGCGTCGACTGCTTCAACTTCGAGAGCTCGGCATGGGTCCGCTTGCCGGACCTGCCCCGTCCAACGAGCGGGGCCGGGGCGATCACGCTGGACGACGGCAGCGCCGTGATCCTCGGCGGGCAGGACGCCGGGGAGACGAGCATCAACGACCAGTTCGCCCGGCTGCCGAACACCGATGCCTGGAGCTCGGCAGGAGCGATGCTCATGCCACGGCACGGGTTCGAGCTCGCGATGTTCCAGGGGCGCGCGTGGGCTTGCGGCGGCGGCTCGCAACCGGGGCTTCACCCGGTGGCGACTTGCACGTCCATCCTTTGACGAAGCGCGACGACCACGGCTGACAGGATGATCGCGGCCGGCACTCCGTAGTTGAACTCGGGAGCGGTCAGGATCGGGGCGTCGAACCCGAACGCCGACTCGAGCCACAGGTCGCCGGCCTCGATGACCGCATAGAAGATGAGGATGGCCACGTTGGCTGTCAGCGCGATGCGCACCGCCCGCCCGCGCACATATAGAAGAAGGACGGAGAGCGGCACGGCCGCCAGCGCAGGGCCGAGGAAATTGACGAGCAGCTGGCGGGTCAGGCCGATGGGCTGATCGGGCTGGACGTGCAGGGCATAGGTGGACGCGTCGAACAGGCCCAGGTGCCAGGGCCGGACGATCAGCGCTCCGGTGCCGCCCACCGCGTAGAGAACGAGCAGGTGCATCACCTCGTGGGTGGCGAACGCCACGACGAACACCAGGAGCGAAAGCAGCAGAGTTTGTCCGGCAGACGCCAGTGGGGACACGGGTCGCATCGTCCAGTTCTACTCCGAGGGGGTACAGACGATCTAGCCTAGGGGCGGATGCAGTACCAGGAACGCTTCTCGGAAACCCACGCCGCCGAGATGTACGACTCCAGGAGCCGGGAGCTCAAAGCGGCCAAGGTGGTCGCCATCCTGAAGGATGCGCTCGGCAACCTGGGCGACCTGCAGCTCCTGGACCTGGGTTGCTCGAACGGACTTATGACCCGTTTCTACGGCGAGCATTTCAAGGACGTGATCGGGATCGACTTCGACAAGCCCGGCATCGAGTACGCAACCGCGCACAATGCCGCGGTCAACGTCCGCTACCGCTTAGGCGATGCCATGGACACGGGGCTGCCCGCGGCATCGGTCGACGTCGTGACGTGTACCCACGTCTACGAGCATGTCCCGGACGCGACGCGGATGATGGCGGAGATCTTCCGAGTGTTACGGGTCGGGGGCGCGTGCCTGTTCATCGCCGGCAACCGCCTGACCCTGATGGAGGCGGACAACCATCTCCCCCTGCTCTCGCTGCTGCCCAAGCCCGTCGCGCATCGCTACATGCGCGCGATGCGCAGAGGCGATCGCTATTACGAGACGACCAGGACGGTATGGGGTCTGCGCAGGCTCGCTGCGGGCTTCGAGCTGCACGACTACACGGCCAGGGTCGTGCAGGAGCCTGCTCGCTTCGAAGCGACCGACGTCGTGACGCCAGGCACCTTCAAGCAACGGTTCGCTCTATTCGCGCTCGGGGTTGCGTACTGGCTGGCCCCGACCTACATCTGGGTCCTCAAGAAGACTGCTCATGGCGACCCGGGGCCGACCGTGGCGCCGACGACGAATTCCAACGGCGGTCCCGGCGCGTAAAGCCGGCGGCCGTCGGCGCTGACCACGCGCACCGTGAGCATATGCGGGCCCGGAGTCAGGCGGGTGGTGTCCAGGATCGCGTCGAAACCACACTGCGCGTACCGCGCATTACTCAGTGCGGCCGCCGCTTGCGGGCTGTCGTCTCCATAAACCGCTTGCTGGAAGGGCTGCCCGTCTACGTCGATGAAGACGGTGGTCGCCGGAGCAGCGGCTTGATCGTCGATCGCCCACCCGACGACCGCGACGCGGTCGGGCTGCAGCCGGCCCACCCCGAGGCTGGCCTCGGGCAGCCGGACGCGGGTCACCTGGTAGCGCCCGGTCTGGGGGTCCGGCGCCAGCGTCTCACGCGCCACCGGGACCAGGTCGCGCCCGTGCGCGTAGTAGCGAGCAGTGAGGGTCGGAAACGCAAAGGCCGCGCCGGCCACCGTGTACACCACGAGGCCGGCGACCTGCATGCGGAACAGGGCCGGGCCGAACTTCCCGGGCAGCGCGCGCGGCGCGTACTTGAGCGCGATCCAGAAGACCGCGGGCAGCAGCGGGAAGTAGTAGCGACCCTGGATCCCTGGATACCCCTCGACGCTGAAGAGGAACGCCGCGAGCAGGAAGAAGGAGATGGCGACGGGGTTCGAAAAGGCCATGCGCAGCGCCTGGCGGGGGCGACCTCGGCGCGCCACGCGCAGGAGGCGAAACCCGACCTGGCCGAGACGGACCAGCGTGCAGGCGAGGAGGAGGATCGAGATGCCTGCGAGCAGGAACCAGACCGCGACCGTGATCGCCGGCGAGCCGAGCACGAGCGGCGTGTCCACCCAGCCGAAGACGCCCCAGAAGCTGCTGAACTCGCGGCCGAACGTGTGGTCGAGAAAGGTGAAGGTGGTGATGCGGCCGATGTAGCCGGCGATGCCGGCGAGACCTCCGGCGAGCGCAGACCGGTAGTCGGGTATGTCCCCCAGCTGGGCGACGGCGATGAGGGGCGGTGAGCCCCACTGCGTCCAGACCTGGATCGATTCCAGGACGATCGCGGGCACGAACAGCAGCGCCGCCTCGAGTGGCCAGCGCCGTGCATCGCGGGCTTCGAATCGCTGGGTCACGATCATCGCGCCGACGGCCGCCCCGACGATGGCGAAGTAGTGCACCTTGGTCACGAGCAGGAGGCCGAGGCCCAGGCCCAGGATCGCGATCCAGCGCAGGTCGTGAGGACGGCGGCGCACCTCGAGCGCGGCCAGCAGGGCGAGCGTCGACAGCGTGAAGCTGAGGCTGTCCGACTGCACGGACGAGCTGAGCATCGTCGTCATCGGAAACAGCCCGATCACGCCCGTCAGCACGAGCGCCAGCGCGCGCCCGCTGCGGAGCCGGCGCAACAGCAGGTAAGTCAGGACCAGGCTGATGGCCAGCAGCGCGACCGACAGAGTGCGCGCGGCGAAGAACAATGCCACCGGGCTCCGGGTGAAGAGCGCTGTCGCGCCCATCACCGAGGCATCCAGCAGGTAATAGCCAAACGGGTAGTAGCGGAGCAGCGGAGGGTTGAACAGCAGCTGGTCCGTACCGCCGGCGCCGCTGTCGACCGCGGTGTAGTACGAGCTGCCGCCGTATCCGGCGGGCGCCTTCACGTCGGGCTTCTCCGCGATCACGGCCACCGCCGCCTGGTCTTCGAGGTAGGTCGGGTAAGGGAGCGGCCGTCCGGCCGGCGCCGTGAGGTGGGCGGCGTCACGCGGGGCGATGAGGCCGCCGGCGCTGTAAAGGGCTGCGGAGTATTCGTAGTGGACGGTCTCGTCAGGCGCCTCGAACATCGGGACGTAGAAGACCCAGGCCAGCGCGACCAGGGAGGACACCAACACGATGGCCGCGAGCACGAAGTTCGCCGTCCTGTCAGCTCGAAGTGCGCCCTGCGCGCGCCCGGCGGGCTCTCTCACCATGGGATCCCCGCGGTCAATGCCGGCCGCAGGCGCTGCCAGGCCGACGCGTAGAGGCGCCAGTCGGAACGGCGGGGAATCACGAGGCTGCCGAACCGCAGCGGGCTGACCCGGTGCAGGTAGACGATCTCGATGGCAGTAGTCGCGACGTAAGAGATCGTCGAGCCGGCCGCCGCGCCGACGATCCCATACCGGGGGATGAGCACCACGTACGCCACAATCGTGATCGGAGTGGCGAGCAGCGCCACGTACAGCGAAACCTGCGGCCGTCCCCTGCCGAGCTGGTAGCTGGCGATGGGCTTGTCGAGGCCGAGCGCGACCACGCCGGGCAGGAGAACCCATATCGGCACGACCGCGGGCAGGAATGAGGAGCCGAAGAGCAACCACACCAGCAGGGGGGCGAGCGCCGCGATGACGATCGCGCCCGCCACGCTCACCAGCACCGTGCCGCGGCAGATGGCCGCGGTCACGTCGTCGTCATCACCCTCGACGCCCGCGGCGACGCGCGGGGCCAGCACCAGGCCGACCGCGCTTGGGATGTACCAGACCGATTCGGCGAGGAGCGTCGCGACGCTGTAGACTCCCGCGGCTCCAAGCCCGGCGGTGGCGTTGACGAGGAACAGGTCGAAGCGGTAGCTGAAGAACTGAAGCACGGTGCTGAGCTGAGCGCGAAGGCCGAACGCAGCCAGTGTGCGCAAAGCGGTAAGAGCCCGCCGCAAGTTGGGCACCGCCAACGCGGCCGGCACGACCACAAGCGCCGCTGCGAACGCGACGAGGTTGGCTGCGGCATATGCCCAGACGGCGCCCGCCACACCGCCATGCAGCAGCGTGAGTGCAACCGTGACGAGGATCACCCAGGCCACGGCCAGGACGACGTTGACGGCGTTGAATGGAAGCAGCCGGTTGCGTCCGAGCAGGAAATAGCGAAGGTAGCGGACCGCGAGCATGAATGGAACCGCGGCGACCGAGGCCAGGATCACAGTGTCGCCGACACCTTTGAGAAGCGACCCGCCCAGGGCCAGGGCGACAACGTATCCGCCGGCCGCCAGCAGGACGCCCCAGGCCAACCCGAACCACAACAGCGTGGGGGCCAGGTCTGATTGGCTCATGCGATCCCGCGCGGCGAAGTAGATGAGGCCGAAGTCGATCCCAAGTCCGCCTCCGATGACGACCAGCGCCCCGATCTGCACGGCGACCGAATACGCGCCCGCGCCGTGAGTCCCGGTGAGGCGGGCGACGATGATCGTGGAAACGGCCCCGCCGAGGACGAGCAGCAGCTGGGCCCCGAGCGACCCCAGCACGCGGGCCAGGAACAGCATCAGGAGGCCTTCTCGAAGACGAGGAGACGGACGTCGGCTGTCAGGGTGAGACCCGGAATGCGGGCCAGGGCCAGGTCGACGGCCTGGCAGACCACGCGCAGCGGGTTCAGGCCCGCGGGGGGTGTTTCCTTGTCGGTCGGGGGCCGCAGCCGGCGCGCGAGCTTGACCGCGAGCATGTAGGGCCCGTGGCCCAGGAAACGCACGCCGGTCTCGGCGCGCAACCGGCAGCCACGGGACGTGAAGGCGAGCACCCATTCGGTGCGAGAGCGCGCGCGCATGTAGCCAGGCATGGTGCCGAAGACCCGCAGCGGGGCATACTCGAGCACGGCGACCGTGCCCGCCGGGCGGAGCATTCTCATCAGGTTGTCGACCGCGGCATCGAATGCGTGATCGTCAGTGATGTGCTGTAGCACGGTCACGCTCAGGACCGCGTCAAAGCTCGCCGTGGGCAGGTCGAGGTCCTGGATCGAGCCCTGGACATAGGTCACGTTGGGCGCGGATGGCGCCAGGGCGAGCAGGCCGTGGCTGATGTCGGCGCCGGTGACGACCCAGCCCGCCTTCGCCAGCCGGATGCTCCACCGGCCGCTGCCACAACCGGCATCGAGCAGGCGCCGCCCCTCGCCCCGACCCACCAGGCGTTCGATGGCAGCGCGACGCAGCCGGTCTTCGTATGCATCCATCGCCACGTCGCTGTAGCCGGCGGCCCGCGCGCCATAAAGGCGAGTCCGCTCCTCCCAGTACTCGTGGTCGGTGGGTGTCAAGCCGGCTCGATGGCGGCGAGGTAATGGTCGGCGGTGGCGCCCACGTCGAAGATGCGCAGCAGCTCGTCCCTCGCCTTCCTGTACACGGCCGTCTGGCCCTCGCGATCCTTTATGAACCTCTCCATCGCAGCTGCAAGCGCTCCGGCGTCGGCTGGACGCACAGGCGCGGCCAGGCCGTGGCGGCGGGCGAGCTCGCCCATGTCGCCGACATCGGTGACCAGCATCGGCAATCCTGCCTGGAGCGCTTCCGAGAAGACGATCGGGATGCTCTCGTTTCGGGATGGGACGACCAGGCAATCGCAGGCGGACATATAGCCGGCGACCACGTCGCCTGGCTGGCTGGACATGAACGCGATGCGATCGGCCGCCCCGGCGGCCTCGACCTGGGCCTTCAGCGATCGTTCCATGCTGCCCGTGCCGCACAGGACGAGCCGAGCGTCGGCTCCGGATTGAATCAGCTTCAACATCGCTTCGACCATCACGTCCGCGCCCTTGACCGCCTCGAGGCGGCCGACGAACAGGAAGTTGACCCCCACCCCAAGCGGACGCGGCAGCGGCGCCGGCGCAGGCAGCCGGCGCGTGGTCGGCAGGAAGTCGCAGTCGCGACCGCAGATGCGGCTCACCTCGGCGCCCAGCTCGATTCCGTCCGCGAAGCGATGCTGCGCGTCGCGCAGGACTCGACGCACGAGGCTGCCGACCAATGGACGGTGCGCCCACGTATGAATGTCCGAGCCGAGTGCCCACACCGAGTAAGGGATGTGCGGCGGGCAAGCGCGCCACGCCAGGTACCCGGCAGGCAAAGCCCACAGGGCCAAAACGGCCTCGATGCGCTTCTCCGGAAGCAGCGACCGCAGCGCTCGCTCACCCGAGCGAAGCAGCGACACGATCAACCGGATGTCGCCGGGAGACCGGAGGCTGAAGTCGACGAGCGGTTTGGTGCTGCCGGCCCATTCGAACCATCGCACCGAATGTGTCGTGCAGGGCTCCTTGGGACCGGCCTTGTCGGGCGTGAGCACCGTCACGTCGCAGCCACGCTCGCTCAAGGCGGCAGCGAAACCGGGCACGAACGCGCCCGCGTAGTCGGAGCTGCCGGCGGGATAAGAGCTCGTGACGATCGCAATCCGCCGGATCCGGGCTATCGGAGCTCCTTGTTGTATTCCATGTCGAACCACATCGCGAACAGCAGAAGCTGCAAGCCCGATATGCCCAGCAGCGCAACCAGCACGACTGTGGCGATCGCGATATTGCCCTGCGTGATTTTCGCGATCGTTTCCACGACGCCCAGGACGAAGCCGATCGTGGTCAGCAGGAAACCAAGCGCATAGAAGAAGACGAGGGGATGGAAGTCGCGGATCACGTACTTCTCGAACATGCGGTAGAAGAAACCCCTGAATAGAAGAAAAGACACGGTCGGGATGACCTTCCACACTTTCATCGACGACCGCTCGCCAATCCCATAGCGCGGCGCGATGTGGACGTCGGCGACGCGGAAGTTGCGGACGTTGAGGCGCACCAACAGGTCGTTGGGGTATCCGTATGACGGATAGAGATCGTCCAGGTTGATCGCTCGCAGCGCTTCGGCGCTGATGGCCGTGTAACCGGACTGCGTGTCGGCCACGTGCCAGTAGCCGGAGGCGATCTTGGTCAGCAGCGATAGAAAAGCGTTGCCGAGGTAGCGAACGTGCGGGGTCTTCTCCCAGGCGACGCCACTGGTCAGGCGGTTGCCCTTGCTGTAGGCAGCCTTGCCGTCCGCGACGGGCTCGAGGATCATCGGCAGCTCATTGGGGTCCATCTGGCCGTCGCCGGCCATCACGGCCACGACCTCCATCCCGTCCTCCAGCGCGGCTTTGTAGCCGGTCGTGATCGCCCTGCCGACCCCTCCGCGGTTTTCGTGCCGGATCAGCCGGACACGATGGGCGTGGCCACGCCGTTTGGCCCAGTGCTTGACGATGTCGGAGGTCTTGTCGGCGCTGCAGTCGTCGATCACGAAGATGCAGTCGACGAAGTCGGGCATGGTCACCAGAACGTCTTCGATCTGCCGCTCCTCGTTGTAGGCCGGGACGACGACTCCAACGCGGCAGCCCTTGAACACGGCCGGGCAATTTTAGTGGTGCGTCCGGGAATTCGCTTCGTATTCGGCTCCATGCGTTCGGGTCCATACGCCTAGAATCCCGCCCAATACCATGCCGAACCTGGTCCGGAACGCCATGAGCAGTGTCCTGCGCCCAGGCATCGCCGTTGGAACCGCCTTTCTACTGGCCGTCGCCGGCGTCGGGCTCCAGCCGCCCGAGTCGGCGGCCGCCGCCGGGCGAGGATGCGTCACTCCGGGGAGCGACGGCCCGATCGCTGCCCTGACCGGCGTCGTCAACTCGTACTACCCGGCGACGGCGAGCGCCGCGGCCGGCGCCACCGCGATCCAGGTCGGCGCTCGGATTCCGGCCTCGTCGCCGGCGATCGCGGCCGGAGACCTGCTCCTTGTCATCCAGATGCAGGACGCGGACATCTCGGGGACGAACGCCATCACATATGGCGATGGCGCCACAGGTCGCGGGTACACCGCGCTGGGCTCGACCGGGTTGTACGAGTACGTCGCCGCCACCAGCGCCGTCGTACTGGGCACGGTGAACATCGCCGGGTCGGGTGGCGGCGGCGGCCTCATCAACAACTACGACTTCTCGACCACTGTCACCGCGACCAACGGCTTCCGCACCTTCCAGGTGATACGCGTTCCCCAGTACTCGAGCGCGACGGTGGCAGCGGGTCTGACGGCGGCCGCGTGGGATGGAGGGGTCCACGCGGGCGGCATCCTCGCCATCGACGTCGCGGGCGCGCTCAACCTGAACGGCCAGACGATCAGCGTCAAACAGCTCGGTTTCAAGGGTGGGCTCGGAGTCGCCCAGGCCGGGGGAGCGGACGCGAACACGGATTACGCC
>DASWBB010000008.1:0-21418 GCA_036390875.1 Candidatus Dormiibacterota bacterium | reverse complement strand
CTATGACGATCTCCCCGCATCGGAGCGCGCCAGCACGGTCATCATCTCCGCCTACTACGGCGTGCCGGGTGCGCTTCAGGTCTATGACAATCCCAACGACCGTCCCGTTGCCATCAGCCCGCAGCTGAGTGACTGGTACTGGCTGCCGGACAACCTCACAGCGACCAATGCGCTGATGGTGGATTACCAGCCGTCCGAGGTGGCGTGGATGTGCACGTCACCGCAGCTCATCGCAAAGCTCGTCGTGCCGTACCAGGTCAAAGGACTGGAGCAGGGTGCTCCGGTTATCTTCTGTCAGCTCAAGGCTCCGATCCCAACGATCTGGGGAAAGCTGCGCAACTTCTCCTGATCGATCACGACCATCCTCTCAAGGGATCTTGATGCCGGAAGGCAGCCGTGCCTGGCGCAGGTCGACGCGGTCGCCGCGCATCGGGACGCCTTCCTCCACCAGCAGCTGACGCTGTCGCCTTCCCATCGGAATGCTCCCGTCGGCATGGACGACGCGATGCCATGGGAGGTCTTCGTTCGTGGTGGCGAGGATGCGACCAACGAGCCGGGGCGCTTTCGGGTCGATGTCGCCGTAGGTGCGGACAAATCCTGCGGGAATCGCGCGGACCCGGCCCACGATGCGCCCTGTGCGCGCGTCAAGGCCGCCGCTCGGCGCCTGCATTGCGTCAATCAGCCGGGTCGACCGCGGCCCGGCTGACGCTGCTGCTCGAACATCTCCCGGATCTCGCGGACGCTGGTGGCATCCTCGGGCTTCTTGTCCGCAGTTCGTAAGGACACGATCCGCGGGAAGCGCAGCGCGAACCCTGGCTGGTCTCCACTCATGCCCGCGGTGTGACGCGGGCTCGGGGTGATCTCGTCGGCCAGCACCTCGACCACGACCGCCGGCTCCAGCCACGCGTCGGGGACAAAGTTCGAGTTCACCCGCGCCGGCTTCTCGGCAGTCTCCAGCTTGGCCAGCCGCTCGTGGATCTCTCGCCATCCCTGGTCGGATAGGCCGGTGCCGAGCTTGCTGATGGTCACGAACTCGTCCTTGTCGGTGTCGTAGACGCCGGCAAGCAAAGCGCCCGCGCCGAACTCCGCCCGCTTGCCCTTGCCCCGGTACGAGCCGAGCAGGACGACGTCGATTGTGTCGTTGAGCTGCCCGCTCGTGTTGCGCTTCAGCTTCACCCAGTTGAAGTTGCGTGCGCCCGCCTGGTAAGGCGAGTCCAGCCGTTTGGCGACAACCCCTTCCAGGCCGCGGCTGATGTTGTCCAGCAGCTCGCGGGTCAGCACCTCCGCCGAATCGGTCGTTGTCAGCGGCGCCGGGATCAGCGTGTCCGGCTTCCGGAGAAGCTCCTTGACGATCTCGAAGCGGCGCTCATAGGGCAGCGGCGTCAGGTCGGATCCGTCGCGGAACATCACATCGAAGACGAAAGCCCGCATCGGCACGCGGGCAGCCATCTCCTGGACACCCTCTTTGCGCCGGCGGGCGGTCGTCTCCTGAAAGGGCACGTACTCCTCCGAATCGGGGTCGTACGCGATCGCCTCGCCGTCGAGGATCACGCTTTTGACCTTCAGGCTGGAGGCGGCGGCGACCAGCTCAGGGAACATCTCAGTCATCGACTCCAGGTTTCTCGAGAAGATGCTCACCTCGCTCGCGTTCTTGTGGATCTGGACCCGTAATCCGTCGTACTTCGGCTGCACGCCGACTGTCCCGAGCTTCTTGATCACCGCTTCAGGATTGGGAAGGCGCTCCGCCAGCTGGGGCCGGAGCGGATGTCCCGCCCTGACCTTAAGTGCGTCGAGCCCAGCCTCACCTTCGTCCCATAGCGTCCGGGCGATGAGACCTAAATCGGAGGTGCGGTTGTATGCCGCCTCCAGGACCGGCCGCAGCGAGCGGTCTCCCTTCTTCGCAAACGAAAGCGCGTCGAGGACGGTGGGGTCACCGATTCCCAGCCTCATCTTCCCGAGGGTGATGCGCACGAGGTGTTTGGCCGAGACCGCATCCAGGTCGCCGAGCAGGCCGGTGAAGCCATCGAGCTTCTCCTGCTGGCTGCCGGCGCCCTCCGCAGCGGCGATCTTGGAGAGGCGCTCGTGCACCTCGACCACGGAAGGTGCCTTGCCGGGCGAGGCCTGCGCCAGGCGTTGGGCGGTGACGCCGAGGTCGCCCGTCTGCCGGTTCAGCCTGGTCACGTCCTCCTTCGGAGCGGCGTAGGCGCCGGCGATCGCCGTGATGAGCAGCCGCTCGCCAAGGCCGATTTCAACCGGCTCGAAAAACGGCGCAAGCCGGCCCTGGATGAGGTAGGTGATCGGCATCAGCTCGTCTACCGAACTGGCCTTGTACACCTCCGACAAGATGCGAACCAGCTCGTTGCGGCTGCTCGTAGCCTCCATCTGGTCCAGGCTCGCAGCCAGCTCACTGAACTTCACGGCGCGTTGCTCACGCGCGGCGCGACAGGTCGAGCGCGGCCTCGGTCATCTTGCCGGGGTTCATGATCCCCAACGGATCCAGCGCCTTCTTGATCGCGGCCATCACGTTGAGCGCCTCGCCGTGCTCGGCGGCGAGGAACTCGGCCTTTCCGTAGCCGACGCCGTGTTCTCCCGAGCACGTGCCGCCCATCTCGATCGCGCGCGCCACCATCCTCCGATTGATGGCCTGTGCCTGCGCAAGCTCGTCGTCGCGAGCGGGGTCGAGGAGGAAGCAGACGTGGAAATTGCCGTCGCCCACGTGGCCGAGTATCGGCGCGAGGAGATTCGTCTTGTCGATGTCCGCCTTGGTCTCGGCGATGCAACGGGCAAGGTTCGAGAGCGGGACGCAAACATCCGTGACCAGGCCCCTGGAGCCGGGGCGAAGGGCAAGCCCGGCGTAGTACGCCTCATGGCGCGCTCGCCAGAGCCGGTTGCGGTCTTGCTGAGTTGTGGCGGACTCGACCGATTCAGCCCCGAACTCCCGCGCCAGGGCGGCGACCTCCTCGGCGTCGTGCTTGACGGATCCCTCGCTCCCGTGGAACTCGAAGAGGATCGTGGGCATCGTCGCAAGCCCGAGGCCGCTGCGGCGGTTGACGGCATCGATGTAGATCTCATCGAGCAGCTCCGCCCTCGCCACGGGAATGCCGAGCTGAATGACCGAGGTCACGCAAGAGACGGCCCCCTCCAGCGCCGGAAAGGAACACACTGCTGCGCTCATCGCCTCCGGCAATCCGTAGATCCGGAGGGTCAGCTCGGTGATCACGCCGAGCGTTCCCTCCGAACCAACGAACAGGCGGGTCAGGTCATAGCCTGACGACGATTTACGGGCCCGCGAGGCGGTCCGGATGATGCGGCCGTCGGCAAGTACTACCTCGAGGCTGACCACGTTCTCACGCATCGAGCCGTAGCGCACGGTCGTGGTTCCGGACGCGCGGGTGGCCGCCATTCCGCCCAGCGAGGCATCAGCGCCTGGATCGATTGGGAAGAACAGGCCGTGCTCGGCCAGCTCCTTGTTGAGGGCCTCGCGCGTGACCCCGGGTTGGAGCGTCACGTCGAGATCCGCAGGCCGGACCTCGATCACACGGTTCATACGGCTCATGTCGAGGCACAGGCCGCCGTTGACGGCTGCGATATGGCCCTCGAGTGAGGTGCCGGTTCCATATGGGATCACAGGGGTTACGGTCCGCGCGCAGGCCCGCATGATCGCAGCCACCTCGCCGGCGTTCTCGGGGTATCCCACCATGTCCGGACTCATCGGGCGGTGGTAGGACTCGTCCCGGCCGTGCCCGGCCCTCTCGGCCTCGCTCACGGAGAGCCGCTCGCCCAGGATCGCCCTCAGCTCGGAGGCGGTTGCGGAATCGACACCCACAGGAACTACCATATCGTCGTCTCCGGGGCACCCGACAGACAGCGGATTCGAGCTGGGCGGCCGCCAACCAACACGGGGAGGTATGAAGTTGGTACCACGCATCGTCAGGCCACTTTCCGGGCTGGCCGTTGCATTGGCCGCGACGGTCATCGTCGCCGCCTGCGGGAGCACACCCTCGAGCAACGGGCCCGTGACCTTCAAGGGCACGAAGATGGTCGGCTATTCAGCGCCCCTGACGGGCCAGTCGGCTCTCTACGGCCACGCGGTCAGCCAGTCTCTGAACCTGGCCGCGGACGACATCAACGCCAAGGGCGGCGTCAACGGCTACAAGATCCAGATGGACATCCAGGACGACGGCACCACGGTGCCTCAGGCGGTGAGCAACACCAAAAACATGATCCTGCAGGACAACGTCGTCGCTTTGATGGGGTCTGTCACCTCTGCCCAGTGCCTGGCGGAGAGCCCGATCGCGAAGCAGAACAAGGTCATCACGATCGACGCCACCTGCAACAGCTGGCAGCTGACGATGGAGTCTGACGTCGTCAATCCTTACTGGGTTTCGATCGTCCCCAACACGTATATGGAGGGCACCGCCGCCGGCAGACTTGCGGCCGACCTCAAGGTCAACAAGATCTTCATCGTCTCGCCGAAGTATCTGTTTGGCATCTCAGAGACCAACGCCTTCGTGGCGGCGTTGAAGAAAGCCAACCCCAGCGCCCAGATCGTGAACAATCCCAGCACCTGGTACGTGCCGTTTCCAACCAATCCGCGCTGGGACTCGACCATCAACGCCATCCAGGCGGCCAAGCCAGATCTTGTCTACTCGAACATATTCGCCGCTGACGAGATCAACTTCGTGAAGCAGGCGCTGGCCGTCGACCCGCAGTTCTTCGTCAAGTACCCGATGACGACTCTGGTCTCGGTCGACGAGCTCAACACCCTCGGTTCTCAGTACCCGCTGGGCATGCACGCGTACATGCGCGCGCCGTTCTTCGCGCTGCAAAACAACAACCCGCGGCTGACCGACTTCATCACCCGCTACCGCGCCAAGTACAACAACGAATATCCGTCGGACTGGGCGGTGATGGACTACGACGCGTTCATGCTGTGGGCCCAGGCTGCCAATGCAGCGAAGAGCTTCGACGCGGACCAGGTTGTCAAGCAGATCTCCGGCCACACATTCGACAGCCTGCGCGGCTACAAGATCACGATCCGACCCAATGAGCTGCAGGCCAACGTCGGCGAAACGGTCGGCACCACGACATCCTCGAGCACGTACCCGTTCCCGGTGCTCAAGGACTCGGTCAATCTCAAAGGTGACGACCTGATGATGCCGCTGCAGATGGTCAATGAGATCAAAGGCGACCAGTGCGACCTGACCGCGGGCCAACCCAACACCGCGAACTTTGCGCTGTGTCCTTCCTGGAAGGCGAGCTAGCCAGAACCTAGAGCAGCAAGCACCCAAATGACGCCGGGGCAGCTCCTACTGTTCGCCATGGGCGGGCTGGCCAATGCGGCCTACCTGTTCATCGTGGCGGCGGGGCTGTCCCTGGTGTTCGGGGCCTTGCGCGTCATCAACATGGCGCATGGCTCGCTCTACATGATCGCCGCATTCGTGACCGTGGTCATCGCCAACCAGGTCGGCGCGGGCCTCGGCTTCTGGGCCGGGCTGCTCGTGGCGGTGGCCGTTGCCGGAGCAATTGGGGGGATCGTCGAAGTCCTCGTCCTCAGGCGCGTCTACGGCAGGGAGCACCTGGTCCAGCTGCTGGGAACCTACGCGGTGAGCCTGGTGATCGCGGGCGGCGTGCGCATCGCCTTCGGCGCCAACTACCGAACCGTCGCCTCGCCGATCCCGGGTCATATCGACGTAGGCGGCTACAGCTACGCCAGCTACTCGCTCTTCATGATCGCCGCCGCGATCATGATCGCCGCGGGCGTGTGGGCGATGCTCTACCGGACGAACCTCGGCCGGAACATCCGAGCCGCGGTCGCGGATCCGGATCTTTTGAACTCCACCGGGGTCAATGTCACCCGGCTCTACACCACCGTCTTCGTGATCGGCGCCGGGCTGGCGGGCCTTGGAGGCGCGATCGTGGCGCCAAGCCAGGCGATCGGCTCCAGCATCGACACCGACGTGCTGGTGCTGGCCTTCGCGATCAGCGTCATCGGTGGACTGGGCAGCATCATCGGCTCCGCCGTGGGTTCGGTGATCGTCGGCATGGTGATCTCGTTCGGCCTGGTCATCCCCGCCACCAGCCCGTTCGCGCTTGCCTTCGTCTTCATCATCATGACCGCCGTCTTGATCGTGAGGCCGCGCGGCCTGTTCGGTCTTCCCGAGAGTTGAACGGGCTGCTTCCCCGCACCCTTCGCGACCGGATCCGCTGGGGGGTCGTACTGGCCCTCTTTCTCTTCGCGGCCCTGATCCCGCCGCTGGCCGGCCTCAACGAGAATCTGAACCCGGACGCCAGCTCCAGGTTCCAGATCTTTCTCGGCACCTCGGCGCTGGTGCTCGCGTTGTGGGCGGTCTCGTACAACCTGATGCTCGGTTACACGGGCATGGTCTCTTTCGCGCACGCCGCGTACTACGGTGTGGGCGCGTATACGGTCGCGGTGATGTTCAAGAACTATCACCTTCCCATCCTGGTAGGCCTTGCCGCGGCGCCATTTGCCGCAGCTGTCGTAGGCCTGATCACCGGCCTCGTGGCGCAGCGGGCGGTCCGACTCTATTTCTCCCTCCTCACGCTCGCCATCTCACAGCTGCTCTTCTCGATCGTTTTCTCGTGGTACGACTTCACCGGCGGCGACAACGGCATATCGATCAACCTGCCCGACCAGTTGAACGACTACACGACGCTCTACTACTTCACAGCGGCTGTGGTTGGCATCTGTCTGCTTCTGATGTTCATCGTGGTCCGCTCTCCATTCGGCGCAGCCCTGCTGTCGATCCGCGAAAACAGGCAGCGCGCGGCTTCGATCGGCATCAACGTGAGGGCGTATGAGCTGGCCGTCTACACCATCGCCGCCGTTTTCGCCGGCGTGGCGGGAGGCCTTTTCGTCATGTACCAGCAGCAGGCCTACCCGGAGATGCTCTACTGGACCGCCAACGCGCAGCCCGTTGTAGTTGCTCTTCTGGGCGGCACCACCACCTACCTCGGGCCGGCCATAGGCGCCTTCATCTACGTCGTGTTGGACAACTCGATCTCGAAGCAGTTCCCTTACCAATTCGACATCATCCTCGGCGCGATCGTGCTGGGCGTCGTCCTGGCCGTGCCCGGCGGCATCTCAGACATTCCGTCTGTATTCCTTCGCCTGCGGGAGCGTTTCCGCCGCGGCGACGATGAGGCTGAGGCGCAACCGGCGGAAAGCACCGGCGAAGCGATTCGAATGTTCGACGTGAGCAAGGCGCTCGCCACCGAGGCGATCCAGGGCGAGGAGGTGCACTCTGGTCAGACTTTGCTTCGGATCGAGCGCCTGAGCCGGAGCTTCGGCGGCCTGCGCGCAGTCGAGGATGTCAGCCTCGAGGTGATGCAGGGCGACCGTCACGCCATCATCGGACCGAACGGCGCCGGCAAGTCCACTCTCTTCAATCTCATCACCGGCCAGTTGAAGCCCAGCTCTGGCAAGGTCATCTTCGACGGTCGCGACATTACCGGGAAGCCGCCGCATGTGATCGCCCGGATCGGCATCGGCCGCGCGTTTCAGATCACGACGATATTCCCGAAGCTCACCGTGCGTCAGAACCTGCAGTACGCCATGCTCGCCCACCGCGGTTACACCGTCCGACCGTTCGGGATTGCCGGTCGCATGTTCTCGGCCGAGGCACAGGAGCTTGCGGAGGCGGTGGGTCTGGGGGCGTGGGCAGACCTTCCCGCCGGCCAGTTGAGCCACGGCGACCAGCGCGCCATCGAGATCGCGATCTCGCTCGCCCTCGGGTCGAAGCTGGTGCTGCTCGATGAGCCCACGGCGGGGATGTCCGCGTACGAGACGGACAAAGCCATGGAGCTGGTACGGCGGCTGGCGACAGAGCGGCACCTGACACTGCTCTTCTGCGAGCACGACATGTCGGTCGTCTTCAGCACCGCCCGTACCGTCACGGTGATGCATCAGGGTCGTGTCCTGGCCGCCGGCACGCCGGAGCAGATCCGGCGCAATTCCGATGTGCAGAAGGTTTATCTCGGTGAGCTGGAGCAAGAGGAGCTGGGCGCCTAACCGTGCTCAAAGTCGAGGGCTTGAACGTGCGTTACGGCAAGAGCCATGTCCTGTTCGATTTCAGCGTCGAAGTCGAGGATGGCGAGCTGCTCGCGGTATTGGGCCGCAACGGAGCGGGCAAGACGACCACCATCCGCGGGATCGTCGGACTCCTCCCAGGCGCTTCAGGAAAGGTCAGCGTCGGGGGTCGCGACATGAGCGGCTGGCCCGCCCACCGGCGGACGCGAGGGGGACTCGCCTACGTGCCCTCCGGTGCGCGCTGCTTCCAGAACCTGACCGTGGACGAGAACCTCGAGATCGCCTCCCACGCCAACGGCGACGGCCGCAGCTGGACGAAGAAGAGGATCTGGGAGCTGTTTCCCAAGCTCGAGCCCTTGAAGAACAACCTTGCCGGCGGGCTCTCCGGCGGCGAGCGCCAGATGCTGGCGGTCGGGCGCGCGCTCATGAGCAATCCGCGTGTGATGCTGCTCGATGAGCCGACCGAAGGCCTGGCGCCAGTGCTGGTGCAGTCGATCGGGGCGCTGCTCGCAACGCTCAAGTCGACCGGCGTCTCAATCCTGCTGGCCGAACAGAATCACCAGATGGCCCTGCGGGTGGCCGACCGGGCGGCGTTCATGGAGAAGGGGCGGGTCGTCGAGGTGCTTCCGGCCGGGCGGGCTCGGGACAGCGAGGTGCTGCACCGAATTCTCGGCGTGTGAAGATCACGGCTGGTCATCACGGATTTCGCCAGCACGCCGGCCACAACTGAAGACCGCGGCCGTTGCGCTGATTCAGGTCGGAGCCAGACTCTGGCGACCCATTTCTCGCCGGGTGTTACCGCCCGCGCACCTTTGATACGTTCAGTTTCACCGCGTCGCGAATCAAGGCAGCGAGCGCAGGTTCATCGACAGCTTCATCTTCGTGGACGTCGATGGCACGAATTGTCTTGCTGTCCAGTCTCGCATTGAAGAGCTTTTTTGGGTCCGCGATCAGAGCGCCTTTGGGAAAGGTCAATCTGACGGAGTTCTTGAGCGCTTCCCCGATGCAGACGATTCCTTCGCTGGACCAGACCGCTACACCCGCCGGGTTGCTGGGCTTCTTCCACTTCACCTCTTCGAACACCGAAGGGGACGCCCTCCTGATCGAGGCGCGTAGCCGCGCCAGCGTCTCGCCTCGCCAGTCACGCAGCTTCTTGATGATCGAGTCGATCTCCTGCGAGGCATTGCTCACCAGCGAGATGATGCCATTTCGGCTGACAGCTCATGCGGCGCACATAGGAGTCGGACTGTAGGCGCAGCTTCATCGGACGATGGCTCGTTCGACCCGAAACTCTTCGACAGCTCCCGGCGAACCAGCTCCGACAGGAGTCTTATGCCTTGTCCGGCTCGGTGGCCGTCTCGAAGGCCCGGAGCTCGTCGAGCAACGTGCCAGCCCCCGGGTCAAGGTCTCTGTGCTGGACGCGGACCGAGACCTTCGTATTCACTCCGGCCAGAGCAGGCAGAAGATGGTTGAGGACCTGCTCGGCAGTAGCCTTGAATCTGCGGCCCGTCGTGCTCTGTTTAACCCAGCCACGATCATCGCGGAAGTAGTACTCGACCCTGCTCGCTCTGAGGCTGATGAGGTAACAGTCGTTCGTAAGTCTCATGGTGCGACTCTATGCCGACCGTGAGCTGCCCGCGACTCCGTGTCCTCCCTGTGTCCGCTAGGGCGAAAATCGCGGTGTGACGGGTCCTCGGCGCCGAATTTGAATTCAATGACTGGTCGGGGGAAGGGGACACTACTTGAACTCGCATGCTGAGTTTGCGGGTGGGGTGCTCGGCCTACTGCGCGGCCTCTGATCGACGCGTCGGTTGGGTTAGGAACCTACTTGCGGTCGGGCTGTCCCCCATTGGCGTCGGCTCTTCTCGATCGCAAGGGTCCGTCGGACGGCCCAGGCGAGCGCGAACGAGATCGCGATGCCGGCGGGAGCGACAAGGGCCAGCTTGACCTCGCCAGGCCACGCAAAGCGGCTGAGACCAAGCTCGAGGGCGACAAGCACAGGCGTCTGGAGGAAAAAGGCGGCGTAGGAGTCGCGGCCGAGCGCACGGACAAGCCGATTGGACCAGCGACCAATTTGGCGAAAGAGATCGATAATCCCTAGCGAGAAGCCCACTGCCACTACGCCCCAGACGGCCGCCAGCACCACCACCTGCCAGTGCCAGCCGCCGGCGAAAGCGATGTAAGGGGGCTGACTTGACCTGTACGCCACGAGCAACCACACGAAGACGGCGACGGCAGGCAGCGGCGCCAACCAGCAGGTCCGGCGGATCGCTGCGGAGGGCCGTTGGGCAAGCCAGCCACGTTCTCCGGCGAGGACGCCGAAGGCGAACAGGATCGCAAGCTCCGGCCATTCCCATAGGTCGAGCCCAAGAGGCTGCACCGAGGCGAGCGGGAAAACGAGCCACGTTAGGAAGTTGAACGCCGCCATCAGCCCGGCCGCGACCAGCAGGTGCCGCATCTCCAGGGGCCTGACGGCGGATCCCCTAGCTGGCCGAATCCAGCGCCAGCCGGCATAGCTGACCGTGAAAACCAGCAGGACCGCCACAAACCACATTGGGCCGGGTTCGAGATGCTGCAGTTGGTAGTGCAGGATCTGGGGAAAAGTCGCCGGGTACCCGGTCACCTCGACGATCAGCCAGTAGACGGCCGGGACAACCACCACCACGGTGGCGAGGAGCGGCAGACCGAGGCGGAGCAGCCGGTCGCGGAGAAACCTACCGGTGCCTTTGCGCGCTAGCGCCGGCGGCGTCAGCAGGCCCGCGACGAGCATGAAAGTCCCGAGCCCGAAGAGGATGCCGACCTCGCTCGGAGCCGAGACCACAGCAAGCGTGAGCGGGTTCAACGAAGGCTCGACGTAGAACCACGCGCCGACTGCGCCGTAGGCAGTCGCCGCGTGTGTGGCGATGATGAGGGCGATGAGCACCCACTTCAGGTTGTCCAGGAAGACGAGGCGTGCACCCGTTTCGCGATCAGCGGCCATGGCAGGAGCGTATTGAGGGCTGCCCAACGCTGACGAGGGCCAAACGTCCCCCTGCGAAGCAACCAACGGCAGGACCGGTGAGTTGGTCATCAACGAGTTTCGAGTCCAGGCTGGCGCCAGCCCATCCGCGGCGCTACCCGCCCTCGTCGGCCTGGGCTATGGGTTCGACCCGTCACTTACTGGCGCCGACGCGCGCGGACCCCTGAGGCATCCCGCAGGACCCGTTCAAGAGCCTGGCCGACTTCCGCGGCTCTGTGGTCGCAGCCTGCCCGGGCCGTTGGGCCATGGTCCGGGGGGCCGCCCTACCGTGGCGTTCGCGCCGTCATCGGCGGACCTTCTTGGCGAGTTGAGGTACTGATGAGTTGATCGAGATCCGGCCGGCGGGCCGCGCTGATTGGCGGGCATGGCTGGTGGCGCACCATGACCACTCCCCCGGTGTGTGGCTGATCTGGCGCAAGAAAGGAAGCAGTGCTAGCGGCATTACGCTCGAAGAGGCGCTCGAAGAGGCGCTTTGCTTCGGGTGGATCGACAGCACGCTTAATCCGATCAACAGCCAACTCTCCCGTCTGAAATTCACTCCGCGACGACCAAAGAGCATCTGGTCGCGCCAGAACAAGCGGCGCGTCGCATCGCTGATCAGGCATGGCTTGATGACGGACGCTGGACTGCGGGTCATCCGGGCCGCCAAGAGTGACGGATCCTGGCACGCACTTGACGCTGTCGAAGCGCTGGTTGTTCCTGATGACCTGGCGAAGGCGCTGGCGGCGAACCCAGGAGCAAAGCAGACCTTCGATGGTCTCAGCGCATCGGCGCAGAAATCCATTCTGTGGTCGATCGAGAGTGCGAAGCGGTCAGCTACACGCTCGCGCCGCATCGGAGAAGCGATAAGGCGAATCACCGAGCAGTCAGACCGCGGCCCAAGCAGGTAGGTGTCAGAGCTTTGATTGAGGTGACAGATGGAAACCGAATCGAGCAGTAATCGAGCCTTTCAGCTAGACATGGTCAAGCTGCAGGTGAGTCAGGCCTATCGGGTCACTTTCTACTCCTCCATCTTTGGTGTCGGGGCGTCGTTTGAAGTCTTCTCTCTGACGATCCTGCTGACTGCGATTCTCCTAAAAGGAGACATCCCGGCGTTCCTGTGGGGCCTGATAGGGATCTACCTGGCGACCGGTATTGGCTTCATTGCCTTCGGCAGCGTGGGCTTCAGGCGCACAAGACGCTTGCAGCAATCGGAACTCAGCGCATTGGCTCAGAAGTATCTCTGAACTGCGGTGTGATGGCCGCTGTCTGTGCCCCGTGAGTCCAAAAGGCCATCACGCGGGTCCGACGCAGCGACTCTTGAATTCAAAAACTGGTCGGGGCGCCGGGGATTTGAACCCCGGGCCTCACGGTCCCGAACTCTGAGACCTTTCGTCCAGAGAGGGCGGTTTTGACCGTTTTCGATTCGAAACGTCGATCGCGCCTCCTCTAAGCGTCCAGATTTGAGGCGTATTTCCAAAGGATTACTACACGAACTACTACATGAAGGGGGCAGGGAGCGCACTCGAGCGTCGGCTTGGTCGTCCAAAGCTCCCCACGGTTTTGAAGAGCTGTCGCCTTTGCTGTCCACGAACCCCCATGGACTCTTAATCCCAAGGTTCAGGTTCGACGCCCGGCGCATGCAGCACACAATGTGTGCAAATTTCGACTGACGCACGACAAAACGCCGTCGGCCGATGTTTTAAAAATTCGGCTGATGATTTGCAGCTACGTCGGCTGATTCATAACGCTCTCACGCGTGAGGGAGAGGAACTCGGGATCCGTGCGCAGACTTTCGAACAGCCGGTCGCGCACAGCAAGTGCGGGATATCGCCAGCCCGCGGCGATCGCAGCTCGAAGCGATTGGCAAGCGGTACGGATCTCGCCGCGGACTGCTTGGATCGCAGCGAGATCTATGTGCGGCATATAGCCCTCGTCTCCGCCCTCGAGTCGCTCGCGGTCTATTCGCTCGCTTGACGCAAGATGTGTCGTGGCGGCCAGGCGATCCGAAGGCCACAAAAGAGCACCAAGGATGGTGCTCGCCAGGAATCCGCGCGGCCAGTACCGCTCGGAGGGCTCAGAGAGGGCCTCCCGCGCGTGCCGCGAGGCGTGTTCGTCCTGGTTGAGAAAGTATTCGATGTCGGCGAGTTTCAGCGGATGTCGGTCGCCGTCATATGAGTTCGTCTGGAATCGCCTTTGCTGAGATAGCGCCTCATCGTCCTTGTTCGCCGCAAGCAGCGACCAGATCAAACCCGCCTGAGCTGAGCTGTGGTCTGGGTGCAGGTCGAGCTGCTTTCGGTACCACCGCTGAGCCTCCGCGTGATTGCTCAAAGCCAGGTTGGCGTTGCCCAAGAAGAAGTAGACCCACCTCTGAACCCATCCGTCTTCGGGCCGCTGAGCAGCTGCTGCTTCGAGCCACTGAAGAGCCTCGTTGGGTCGGCCCGTAAACCAGAGAACCCAGCCCTCGCGAGTTCGCGCGATCGCATCGCTTGGATCGATCTGAACGCGCCGCTGCCAGAGCTCACTCTCCTTTCGTAGCAGGCCCTTACTCCGATAGGCACGTCCAAGCGCTAGGTATGCTTCGGCTGGGAGCGGGTCAAGTTCGAGCGCCTTCTCCCCTGCGGCTATTGCGCGCTCTAGCCACTGCTCACCGAGCTGCGGTTCGCCGGCCCGTTCAACGTACGCGGTGGCCAGTCCGACGTATGCGGGCGCGAACTGCGGTTCAGTAGCCAGAGCGCGCTCAAACAGAGTGACCGCACGCTCGTTGCTCTCGTACGTCCCCTCGGACAATGCATCTCGTCCTTGGGCAGCTAGCGTGCTAGACGTCTCGCTCATGAACTCGCTTGAGTCTCGTGCAGAAGCCCCACATGGTCAAGCGAAAGGATTCGACACCCTCAGCGCGCCTTGCGCGTCGCAGCGTGACCGTCTTAGACGCTGGGCCTGGCCGGAGATTGACAAGCGAAGCGTCGGTGTCACGAAAGTTTCGGGTGCGGAGTCAAGTCCGTATTCAAAAACTGGTCGGGGGCCCGGGATTTGAACCCGGGGCCTCACGGTGCCGAAATCTCGGGGTCTCGTCCACGGAGGCCCGTAAGGTTATGGTCGGCGACTCGTCCTGACCTTCGATCGTAAGTTGCGGAAGTTGGGACGGAAGTCCTGCTTCGCCTCCCTATCCAGGCCGACCTCCGGAAATATCAGCAGTGTTGATCCTGGGTTGAGGATTCGCGCGTTGATGTTCTGTTTTCGAGAGAGGCGGTCCTTGTCGGAATGACCGTAAGCCTTGAACCCATATCGCCTGGCCAGCCCGGGCAGCTCCGCCACCATGGCTTCCTTGATCGCACCACCGACACCTGACGCTCCGAAACCATGAACGACCAGCAAGACGCGCTCGCCACCGCGCTGAGCAGTCCTGATCTCGCCGATTAGCTGCTCCATCGCCTCAGAAACCGTCTGGCCGGAATGAGAGATGTCGATCTTCCGCACGACTTCACCAAGCGACCGCGGGTCGGGCCCGAGGACCGCGATTCACGGTGTCGCCTCTACGCAGGGGCAGATCACTAGATCGTGCCAGCCGCCGGGCATGCATCGGCCGCGTCGGAGCACGCCCTCTTTGTGGGATCCCGCCTATTCCAGATTGCATCTTGGCCCCCATAACTTAACTGTCAGCCAGGGCTGTTAAGGCCTGTGTCGCAACCAGCCCTGCGCGGTTACAAAGGTCCCTAATCGCGCCAATGACCTGATGACGGGTTTGGCTACATCTAGCGGCGGCGCGCGGCCACGCTAGAACGTGATCACGCCTCGGCCGGCCTGGCTGCCCTGCAGGTCCGCGTAGGCCTCGTTGATCCGTTCGAGCGGGTACCGGCGGGTCACCATCTCGTCGAGCTGGAGCCGGCCGTGCCGGTATAGGGCGAGGATCCGCGGCATGTCGATGCGCGGACGGCTGGACCCATAGAAGCAGCCGAGCAGCGATTTCTCCTGCATTACCAGGCTGAAGGCGTCGATCGGCGTCCCTTCGCCGAAGCGCCCGACCCCGATCACCACGGCCTTGCCGCCGGCCCGGACCACGTCGAGAGACTGCTTGACGGTGGCCGCCATCCCGATGGCGTCGAACGCGTAGTCGGCGCCACCGGCGGTGAGCTGGCGCACCCGCTTGACCACGTCGCCGTCGTTGGCGTTGACCACGTCGGTGGCCCCCATCGAAGTCGCTTTCTCCAGCTTCTCGTCAAAAAGGTCGATGGCGACGATGCGGGCCGCTCCGGCGAGCCGCGCGCCCTGGACCACGCTCAGGCCCACACCGCCGCACCCGATCACGGCCACCGTGGCGCCGGGCTCGACCCGGGCTGTGTTGACCACCGCGCCGATGCCGGTGGTCACCGAGCAGCCGACCAGCGCCGCCTTGTCGAGAGGGATCGAGCTGTCGATCACCAGCAGCTGCTCCTCCGCGATCACGGCGTGCTCCGCGAAGCAGGAGATCCCGGCCATGTGGGAGACCGGCGCGCCGCCGACTGACAGGCGATAGGTACCGTCCAGCATGGTGCCGGGCGCCCGCCGGCCGTGGCCGGTGCATAGCATCGGCCGCCCGGCGGTGCAGTAGGCGCAGTGGCCGCAGTTGGGTGCGAAGACCAGGATGCAGTGGTCGCCCGGCTTGACCGTGGTGACGCCCGGCCCCACCCGCTCCACGACCGCCGAGCCCTCGTGGCCCAGCACGGCCGGCAGCGGGATGGGCAGGTCGCCCTTCATGACGTGGAGGTCGGAGTGGCAGACGCCGGCGGCGACGATGCGCACGAGCGCCTCCCGCTCGCGCGGCTCGTCGAGCTCCAGGGTCTCGATGGAGAGCGGGGCCCCCACCTCGCGTACGACGGCGGCTCGGGTCTGGATGCGTGAAAGACTAACGCACGATCGCGCGCCTAGGAATTGCCAGACCGTTGAACTCTATGAAGGAGACAGTCGACCGCGTTCTCGAACTGTTAAAGGCCCATCGCCCTGTTCCAGGTTGCCAGTGGCTGGATCTGCGGTCGGCTGCGAGGCGAGCGCCTAGAGCTTTTGCACGCTGGTGGCGAGAAACTCCTCCCACGTGCGACGCCCGACGGCCCGATCGGGCGCGAGGTTGGCCCCTTCCCTGATGGCCGCCGCGGCAGCACCGGGCATCCTGACCTTCAAGATCGGGCGGTGCTTGCCGATGGCCACCAGGTAGCTACGGAGCAGGCTTTCGGAGTCGTAGATCTTCGGCCCGGCGATGTCCGGCGCCTGCCCGGAAGGCGCATCGAGCGCGAGCTCAACGAGCGCGTCCGATACCTCATCCGCATCCACTGGTTGGAATCGTGTGCCCGCCGGCAACGGCACGACGGGCATCTTCGACATCGCCCGCACCATCGCCAGGATGAAGCCGTCGTGGAACTGGGTGGCTCGCAGGTTGGTCCACGGCAGCCCCGACTGTTCGATGACAAGCTCTTTGGCCCGTTGCGATGCGAAGTAGGCGAACATCGCGCGGTCGACCGCGCTTCGGACCGGGATCCTTTCCGCCCCGACCACCGAAATGCTCACCAGGTGGCGAACGCCAGCCCGCTTCGCGGCGGCGACCAGGTTCTGCGCCTGCGCCGTGTCCTCCTTGATCTTGCCGACGCCGGCGCAGTGGATGACAATCTCCGCCCCGGAGATCGCCTCCTCGACGCCTCGGTTCGTCACCAGGTCGCCGGCCATGTATTCGACTCCCTCCTGCGAATCGCCTGGGTGCCGGCTGAGCACTCGCACATTTCGTCCCTTGTCGCGCAGCCGGGCAACTACTCGGCGTCCCAGCCCGCCGGTGCCGCCGGTCACCACAATCAGTCCATTCGGTTTCATCGCGCGATCCTCCCTGTCACATCGATCTTCTATTGCGTGTCATCACTATTGACACTGAACAACGTGGAGATGTGACGGGTGACTGAAACCGAGTGGCTGGCAAAGCAGTTCGAAGAGCAGCGGAGACACCTCCGCGCGGTTGCTTATCGAATGCTGGGATCGGTGGCCGAGGCTGACGACGCAGTCCAGGACGCCTGGCTTCGCGCAAGCCGCGCGGACGGGGCCCCGATCGAGAACATGAGGGGCTGGCTGACGACGATCGTCGCGCGCGTCTGCTTGAACATGCTGCGGGCGCGTAAGACCCACCCCGAAGAGTGGCTGGACGCGCGCCTGCCTGATTTCGTCGTGACCGGCGAGAACTCATCGCAGCCGGAAGAGGAGGCGCTGCTCGCCGACTCGGTCGGACTCGCCTTGATCGTTGTGCTCGACACGCTCGCGCCGGCGGAGCGGCTTGCGTTCGTGCTGCACGACGTGTTCAAGCTGCCCTTCGAGGAGATCGCGCCAATGGTCGATCGAACGCCGGCTGCGGCGCGCCAGCTGGCCAGCCGTGCGCGGCGGCGCGTGAAGGGCGCCAGTGCCCTCGCGCCCGACAAAGATCGACAGCGCCAGCGGCAGGTCGTCGATGCGTTCTTCGCGGCCGCGCGGGCGGGAGATTTCGATGGCCTCTTAGCCCTTCTGGATCCCAATGTGGTCTTGCGAGCAGACTTCGGCAGGCGCCGCGCGGCGGCGCCCGCGGTCACAACCGGCCCGTCCGCGGTCGCAGCTCTGGCGCTGACCGGCGCGCGCTTGCCGAACGCGAAGCTGATCCCGGTCCTCGTCAACGGTTCTGCCGGCGTGGTGATCACAGTCGGCGGGCGGCCCTTCTCGATGCTGGGTTTTATCGTCGCGGGCGGCCGGATTGTCGAGATCGACGCCATCGTCGACTCGCGGCGCATCGCAACGCTCGCCGGCGCCGCACTCCGCTAGGGAAGAGGGCTGGGCAGGTAGCCGGCCTTGGTGTCGGCACTCCGGCCGCGTGTTCGCAACAGCTGTCGTTAGACGACGACCACCAATTTGCCCTCAACATGCCCGGTCTCGAGTCTCGCGTAGGCCTCGCCTAGTTGAGGATCGGCCCTCTAGTCGTCCGCCCCATTAAACGTGTCAGTGAGAGATCTCGGCCGGCTTCGTGCCGGCCTGTTAGCTGCTGAGCTCAGATTCGGCGGCTGGTTCGAAGATGGATTCGGGCAGTTCCTCGCCGCTCACGCGAAAACGCTCAAGGAAGCGTGAGGTTTGGCCGGTCGCCGTGTACGCGCCGATCGCATCTCCATCAGCCGAAACGCCAGTTTGATTGAACGCGAACAGATCGCGGATCTGCACCTCACTTTCGTGCAGGCCCGTGATCTCTGCGATCCTCACGATGCGCCGCTTCCCGCCACGGAGCCGCTCCGTCTGCACGATGATGTCGACCGCCGCCGCGATCTGCCTCACGATGGCTTTCGCGGGAAGTTCCGAGCCCGCCATCATGGCCATGGTCTCCAGCCGGCTCAGCGCGTCCTCGGGCGAATTGGCGTGGATCGTGCTGAGGGACCCCTCGTGGCCTGTGTTCATCGCCTGGAGCATGTCGAGCGCCTCCCCCCCTCGGCACTCGCCCACCACGATCCGGTCGGGTCGCATGCGCAACGCGTTGCGCACCAGATCCCGAATCGTGACCGCCCCGGTACCCTCGACGTTGGGCAGCCTGGACTGCATCGTGATCAGGTCCTCGTGCTCAAGCTGAAGCTCGGCTGCATCCTCGATCGTGATGATGCGCTCGCCTTCGGGGATGAACCGTGAAAGGACGTTCAGTAGGGTCGTCTTGCCCGACGAGGTGCCGCCGGAGACGATGATGCTGGCGCGCGAGCGAACCGCCGCACGGAGGTAAGCCATCATCGCGGGTGATGCGGTGCCGAAAGCGACCAGGTCGTCGGCGGTGAGCCGCTTCTGCGAGAACCGCCTGATCGTCACGGCCGGCCCCTTGAGCACCAGCGGCCGAAGCACGACGTTCACGCGCGAGCCGTCCTCGAGCCGGGCGTCGACCATCGGTGAGCTTTCATCCACGCGCCGACCCACGCTGCCAATCGCACGCTGAATCACCGACATCAGCTGCTCGTCGCTCTCGAAGGTGATCGGGCTCAGGGTGACGCGGCCATGGCGTTCGACAAAGATCTGGTGCGCGTTGTTAACCATGATCTCGGTGACGTCTGGATCTGAAAACAGAGGCTCCAGCGGTCCGAACCCAAGCACGTCACCGACCAGTGACGCCACGAGGGTGTCGTGGTCGGCTGCGCTGATGGTTAGCGAGTGGGCGGCGAGATAGCTGTCCGTCAGGCTCACGATCACCGCGCGGACCTGCTCTCGGTCGCCGACGTTGATCACCTCCGCCACATCGCGCTGGAGGAGGAGTTTGAATATCGACGCCTTGAGCTCCAAGAACGTGGCCGGCGGGTTGGCGGGGGGCGCGGGCGTGGCCGTCTCCGGGACCGAGCTTGACACCTCGGTCGGCTTGCGACGGAAGGGTGGCCTCTTCTCGATCTTCATCGGTGTGGGCCCATTAAAGCGCAACTTCTATTTTCCGCCGGCAGGGAGTGCCGGGTGCGGGTCGGCCCGACACGTTCAGCGTCTTTCAGTGCTTAGCGCGGAGAGTCGCAGAATCGCGTTCAACCGCGGTTATTGAGCGGTTCGAGCTGAATCTGCTTGGCGAGGGAATAAGCGGCAAGTCGGTCATCTTCATCGGCCGCGAACACCCGCCCGATGAGGAGGGCTGAACGATGCGGCACGTCGATCCGGGTCATCCCAGTTGGCGAATCGCCCTTCCAGCCGGGCTCGCAGACGAGGAAATCGCCGGCGGCGGTCCCAGTAGCACGTTTGCCGACATAGGCGAAGTTGGCGCCGCTGGTCGGATCTGTGAATTGCACGCTGTAGTACCGCCCGCTCATCTCGGGCACATGCAGCACCCGCGGTCCGGCACTCACGTCGAGCCAACCGCCGATGTAGAGGACATCATCGGTACCGGTTGCCATCAGGCTGCTGGTCGGCGCGGCCTCCGAGGACCGGACCGGCACGGCATACAGCGTGTTCACCGGAATCGGGCCCCCGCCAAATCCGCGTTTTAGGATTGCGCGCTTGAACCCGCCGACGGTGATCCGCGGCCAGTAGTAGATGAAGGCCATCGAGCCGAGCACCCATACGACTATCGCCGCAACCGCGAGCGGAATAATCGCGTCCACGCCGCCAGCGAGCCGTCGGTAGACGACCCAGGCGAAGACCAAAAGGATGATGGCGGTAATGCGGTAGCCGTATTTGAGGATGAGGCGATTCATGTCACCCAACCTCGATGACGGCAGGTACTTCGTAGCTGCCGTCCAGGATGGAAGCGCCGGGTAGATATGCGCGCAGCATCAGCTTGAATCGGCCGGTCGGTGTAGGAACCCAATTCTCTGCTGGACCATCAGGCTGCTGCGCCTGGAGCAGGATGTCGACCGAGCCATCGGAATTCGTCACCAGACCCGAGTGGTCATCCACGCTCGACCGGCCGCTCGGGTGCCTCACCATGTAACCGACGGTGTCCGTCGCGGTGAGCGACCAGAACGCATCGTTCGGGGGGAGCTGCCCCGGCGGGAAGTGCAGGCGGTAGACATGCTCGCCATTGAGCTGCTTCCCCGCGCCATCAACAGTGGCCGTCCAGTAGGCGGCCTCTTCAAACACGTTGACGACCGGCAGGGCCTTCTGCAACGCGGCGCGCACCAGTAGGTCGTTGCCGGGCTGACCAGCCTTCCGAATCGAACTCCACCCGTTGACGGTGCGTGTCTCCGCCTTCGCCACCGCGTCCAAGAGCACAACCGTCGTCAAGAACGCCAAGGTGGCGCCGATGATCACACCCTGGACGACACCCGAACTCGCCACCCACGCGACCAAGGCGCCAAAAATCGTAGACGAATCATGCCCCCGCTCCGCTGACGCGCTGAATCCCCGGCTTGCTTAGAAGGGGCATCTCCCGACTTCTCAGTCGGAGCTAGGCGCGACCCCAGAAGTAGAATCGCTCTCATATGTCGAGACCGAACGACCGCTCGAACAGGCCGAGGGCTCCGTTCTACGCTTACAACCGGCTCGGCAACGTCTACTCTTACGACCGGCTCGGCGACGTCTATTCGTGGCGTAATGGATTTTGGTTCCTCTTCCTACCCTGCGCACTCGTCCTGCTGACGATTGAGACGGCGATCAATGTTCCGGCGTTGCTCATTTTCCTGTCCTTCCTTGGCCTCTCGGTGGTATTCACCGCGCTGGCGCTGATCCTCCCCTTCCGAGGGCGATAGGGCGGCCGCAAGTTAGGCGTGTCTGGACGACTAGTCGGTTCCGTACGCTGATTCGCGCCCTTTAGCGGGCGCGGTTTCACGCGGTTTCACGTGGCCTGGCGCGGTCTGTTCGTATTCAAACCAGCACGGACGATGGTCGGGGAGGCGGGATTTGAACCCGGCGCCTCACGGTCCCGAACCGGCTCGACGGCGTGTCCT
>DASWBB010000007.1:0-44410 GCA_036390875.1 Candidatus Dormiibacterota bacterium | reverse complement strand
CGGCCCTGGTCCCAGAGGCCCAGGCCGGCCAGGTATTTCTGGACCCGCTCGATCGGGTCGCGCCGGCGGGCTTCTTCGTATTCCTCAGGGTCCTGGTAACGCGACGGGTTGTCGGTGGTGTTGTGGAAGCTCATGCGGTATGTGACCGCCTCGATAAGGGTCGGCCCGTCACCCTTTCTGGCTTTCTCGACGGCGCTGACCACGACGTCGTAGACGGCCATCACGTCATTGCCGTCCACCTCGACGCCTTCGAAGCCATAGCCGGCCGCTCGCAACGCGAAGCTCGGGGTCGCGGACTGCACACGTCGCGACGTGGAGATCGCCCACTGGTTGTTCGACATGAAGAAAATCACCGGTGCCTTGGTCACGCCGGCGAGGTTCAGGGCCTCATGGAAGTCGCCTTCGGACGAGCCGCCATCCCCGATGTACGTCAGCACCACGGCGTCTTCGCCGCGGAGGCGCAGTCCCCACGCCAGGCCGGTCGCATGCGGCAGCTGAGCCGCGATCGAGACCTGGGTTGGCAAAACCTTGACGCCTTCCGGGATCCGGGCCGGTCCGATCTTGCCGAGGTATTGGGCCGAGATGACCTCGAGCGGAAGGCCGTGATGGACCGTGGCCATCAGCTCGCGATACTGCGGCACCATCCAGTCTCGAGCGGGATCCACTCCCATGGCCGAACCGATGATCGATGCCTCCTGGCCCATTCCCGGGGAGAAGACCCCGAACTGGCCCTGGCGCTGTAGGGCGATCACGCGATTGTCGTAGAGGCGGGACTTCATCATCCAGCGCAGCGCCTCGAGCAGGAACTCCTCCTCCATTCGTGACTTGACGCCGGGCACTCGAGTCCCGTCGGGAGCCAGCACCGAATGCCGTTTCTGCACGAAGCTATTCTTGCTCACCGCTGCGGCACACCGGCCGCCGCGCGCTCGCCGCTCAGCGCGGCGCCCTCCATGTTCGAGGCCCAGGTGTAATCGCCGCAGAAGTGGATGCCTCCGACCGGCTCGGCGAGGAGGTCGTAGGTCTTCATCCGGCCGACGCTGTAGAGCGGCATGCCCAGCGGCCAGCGCTGGACCTCGACCCGCACGACCCGGTCGCGGTATTTCGGGTGAGCACGGAACAGCTCGCGGAGCGTGCCTGTCTTGATCGTGTGGTCAGGGTCGTCCCAAACCACACGCGCCGTCGGATCGCCGGCAATGCTGTGGAAGCACCCTCCCTGCTCGTCGAAGTCGCCGGGTGTCCTGAACACAAAGGCGTCCAGGCTGTAAACGACATCTGATCGCGAGCCGGTCAGCGGGTAGTGGCTCGGCGGTGCCCCTTTCGGGCTCACGACGATGTTGGTGGTCAGGAAGCGGCCGTAGCGGACTGCGCCGAGCGCCTGCCGCTTCCAATCCGGGAGGTCATCGATGACCGCTGCCGCCACCGGGGCCGGCAGAGCCGAGACCACGTGTCGACCCCACAGCTGGCGCCGGCCGCGATCATCGTCGACCTCCACCACGTATCCATCATCGGCGGCACGAACCGAGACGACACGAGAACGCAGCGACACGCGGCCGCCGATCGCGCGGGCCAGCGCCTTGGTGAACTCGTTCGTGCCGCCATCGAACACACAATCACCGCGATCGTGGCGCGGCACCGGCCGGTCGATCCAGGGGGTGCTTCTCTGGTCGCCCCACAGCCAGAGCGCCCCATACAGCGAGACCTCGACCGAGGAGCCCGAGTTCATCACCTGGCACCAGCGGTCGAAGAACCGATGTGTCTCGGGTGAAACTTCACCGAGCCACTGGTCGAAAGGCTGGTCGTCGAGCTCGGGGAGCGTCGGAGGACGGCGATGTGCCTGTTCGTCGGTGATCCGCTCTATGCAAGACTCGATCTCGGCAAGTGTGTCTGGGTTCTCCGGGTAGAGCCCTCGCCAATACTCCTCAAGGTTGTGGTCGGTCAGAAGCCTGGCGCCGACAGCGTCGGCCAGCTCGACGACCTTGACGCGATCGGTGGACACGTACTGAGCGCCGGTGTTGAGCCAGGTGCCGTCCGGCTGCTGGAGTGAGCGGGTGCGGCCTCCGATGTGGTCGGCGGCGTCGAGCACCTCCAACTCGAGGTCGCGGAGTCGGTACGCCGCGGTCAGGCCCGCGACTCCGCCTCCCAAGACCACCACATCGAGCCGCTCCGTTACGCCCCCTCCTCGCTCGCGAGTGCTTCTCGATTCCCCCGACCCGCAGGCCAGCTTGCACCCTTACGATAACTGGCACCCAGGGAAGGAGGGTACCCAGTCGCGTCGTCGACGAAGGGATCAAGGGACATGCACGCTTTCCTCGAGTACACGGTGACCGGGCTCACGGTCGGTTCCTTCTACGCGTTGGTGGCGCTGGGTTACACGATCGTCTACGGGATCATCCGCCTCATCAATTTCGCCCAGGGAGATCTCTCGATGGTCGGGGCGTTCCTTGGCTGGACGCTGCTGGTCCCGCTCGGATTTGAACACCTCCCCATATATCTGGCGGTCGTGGCGGCCTTTCTCATCCCGATGCTCGGAACCGCGGTGATCAACCTCGGCATACTGCAGTTCGCCTACAAGCCACTGCTGCGCCGCTCGCTGCTCGCGATCTTGATCACGGCCCTGGGCATGTCCTTGCTGCTCCAGAACACGGTCCTGCTGGTGTACGGACCGAGCATCGATGCCTACCCGCCAAACCTGGTGCCGGCAACCGGGTTTTACGTCGGTCCGGTGCACGTGACCTACGTTCAGACGGCCCTGGTCGCCGTCAGCCTGCTGCTAATGGGCGGCCTGGTGCTGTTCGTTCAGGGCACGACGATCGGCACCGCAATGAGGGCGCTGGCGCAGGACCATGATGCGGCTCGCCTGATGGGCATCGACGTCGACGCGATCATCCGCGTGGCCTTCGTGCTGGGGGCGATGCTCGCTGCCGCGTCGGGCGTCATGCTCGGCATCTACTACATCCAGATCCAGTTCACCTTCGGCTTCCTGCTCGGGCTGCGGGCCTTCACGGCCGCCGTCCTGGGCGGCATCGGCAATATTCCCGGCGCCATGGCCGGCGGCTTCTTGATCGGACTCCTCGAGGCCTACACCACCGGCTACGTCTCAGGCAAGTGGGAGGACGTGGTCGTTTTCGCGGTCCTGATCGGGGTCCTCGTCGTCAAGCCGACCGGCCTGTTCGGCGAGCGCGTGGCCGAGCGAATGTGATCGGCCTGCTCGCGGACCGCCGCATCGGACGCGCGCTCGCGTCGTCGCGCGAGCAGCTGACCCGGTTCCCTTTCTGGGTGCGGGTAATAGTGTTCCTGGCCATCGTCGGGGGCGTGGTGCTGCTGAACGGCGACAACTACGTCACCGCTGTCGCCGTCAGCGTGGCCACCTACGCGATGCTTGGACTCGGCCTCAATATCGTGGTCGGCTTTGCGGGTCTTCTCGACCTCGGCTACGCGGCCTTCTTCGCCATCGGGGCTTACACGAGCGCGCTGCTGATGACGCAGGCGCACTGGAACTTTTTCGCCACCTTGCCGCTGGCTGTGCTCTTCACCGGCACCGCGGGAGCGATCCTCGGCTACCCGACACTCAGGCTGCGCAGCGACTACCTCGCCATCGTGACCCTGGGCTTTGGCGAGATGACGCGCATCGCGATCACCAACTGGGACTATGCCGGCGGGCCGAATGGCGTCTGGAACATCCCCTGGCCGTCCGCCTTCGGCTATGAGTTCAACACGCAGGCAGCCTTCCTGGTCGTTTCCTTGTGCCTGCTCGCGATCGCGATGATCTTCGCGCAGAACCTCGACCATTCGAGGCTCGGGCGCGGCTGGGTGGCCATGCGGGAAGACGAGTTTGCCGCCGAGGCCGTCGGAGTGCCGACGCTGCGGCTCAAGCTCCTCGCCTACGTGATGGGCGGCATGTGGGCGGGGCTGGCCGGAGCATTTTTCGCAACCCGAATCGGGACGATCGACCCCACCAGCTTCACCTTCCAGCTGTCGGTGCTGGTCTTGATCGTGGTCGTGCTCGGCGGCACCGGCAGCCTACCGGGCGTGCTGCTCGGCGCCCTGGTCGTGGTCGCTTTGCCGGAGGTGCTCCGGCAGTTTGCGACATACCGGATTCTCATCTTCGCGATCCTTCTGATCGGCATGATGCTGCTCCGGCCGCAGGGCTTGTGGCCGCGAGTCCGGCGCAAGCCGAAACCTTTTTACGGCCTCAGGGACGACGAGGCCCGCGACGTGTCGGAGGAGATCCTGCGCGAGCACCAATTGCAGGTGGCGGCCCGGGGCCGCCATCTGGCCAAGGCTGGACACCCAGAAGTCGGTCAAGGCGAGGTGCTGCTGAAGGTCCGCAATCTGGCGCAGCAGTTCGGAGGCCTGCGCGCGGTGGAAGACCTCTCGTTCGAGGTGCTCCGTGGAGAGATCTTCAGCATCATCGGCCCCAACGGAGCCGGCAAGACGACCGTCTTCAACTGCATCACGGGCGTCAAAAAACCGAGGCAAGGCAGCATCGAGTTCAACGGCCGCTCAGTGGTCGGGCTGCGCCCGCACGTCATCGTGTCCCGAGGCATCGGCCGCACCTTTCAAGGCATCCGACTTTTCAAGCTGATGGCGGTCTTCGAGAACGTGATGGCGGGCCTTTATCCGCGGCACCGCGCCATGACCTGGCAGGCCATGCTGCACACCCCAGGAGAAAGGAGAGAGGAAGTGCAGACGCTGCAAGAGTCGCGCCGGTGGCTGAGCTTCGTAGGCCTCGAGCACGCCGCCGGCCGGCTGGCGTCGGAGTTGTCGTACGCGGACCAACGCCGGGTCGAAATCGCCCGCGCCCTGGCGTCGCATCCACAGCTTGTGCTCTTCGACGAACCTGCGGCGGGGATGAATCCACCTGAGAAGGCAGCCCTGGTGGGAACCATCCGCAAGATCCGCGACCTCGGCATCACGGTGGTCTTGATCGACCACGACATGTCCCTGGTCATGAGGGTGTCGGACCGAATCGCGGTGCTCGACCAGGGGCGTCTCATCGCCATGGGCAAGCCGGATGACATCCAGCAGGACCCACGCGTCATTGCGGCTTACCTGGGGCGCGAAGAGGACGAGCTTGACCTGGCGGAGGCACGAGGCGCCTAGTCGTGGCGCTGCTCGAGGTCCGCGACCTCCACGTTTTCTACGGCAATATCGAGGCCCTCAAGGGCATCTCGCTCGATGCCGAGCCGGGCCAGATCATGGCGATCCTGGGCGGCAACGGCGCAGGCAAGAGCACCACTCTCAGAGCGATCTCGGGCCTCCTTCGTCCTCGGTCGGGCTCGATCACGTTCGGCGGTCGGAGCATCGTCGGCCTGGAGGCGCACGTCATCGTGGGCATGGGTCTGAGCCAGGTCCCGGAAGGCAGGCGCATCTTCAACGTCCTCACGGTCGAGGAGAACCTCAACCTCGGCGGCTACATGGTCCGGGCCCATCGAGAGCTCGTCCGGACGCGCAAGGCTTCCGTATACAGGCTCTTCCCGAGGCTGGCGGAAAGGCACGCGCAGCTGGCCGGGACCCTGTCCGGAGGCGAGCAGCAGATGCTCGCAATCGGCCGGGCGTTGATGTCGGAGCCAAAGCTGCTGATGCTGGACGAGCCGTCCCTCGGCCTCTCGCCCATCCTGTCACGGAGCGTGCTCAAGACAGTTCGCCAGGTCGCGAATCAGGGCACGGCCGTGCTCCTCGTGGAGCAGAACGCCCGCCAGGCGCTGGCGATCGCCGACCACGCATGCGTCATCGAGACGGGCACCATCGTGCTGGAGGGGGACGCCGCGACCCTGGCCAAGGACGAGAGGGTCCAGAAGGCGTACCTGGGCGGCTTCGAGGCGATGGCCTCAGGCTGATTGCCCCACGAACTCGGAGGCTACGCCGTGAGTTCGCGGGGACCCCTTGTAGGCGCCAAACAAAAAGGGCGCGCGGCGCGCCCTTCTCTTGCTCGAAAGAGGGGCGCGCGGCGCGCCCCTCTTTTGCTCGATTCAGGTCTCGACCTAGCTCGATGCCTTCCAGGTGCCGCCCAGCCGGATCGCCAGCGGGACGAACTGCGGCGGATCCCCGGTCGCGTGGACGGCCAGGAACGTGGGCGTGGGCCGGTCACCCTTGGTGTCGAAGGCGATCGGGCCCGTGATGCCGGAGGCGATGTTGACGCCGTGCAGGGCGGCGTTGAGAGACTTGGCGTCGGTCTTGCCGCCGTCGTTCTTCAATGCCTGGGCGAGCGCCATCATGCCGTCGTATTCATATGACGAGTAATCGCCTGGCGCGGTCCCGTACTGCTTCTGATACGCCTTGCTGAAAGCGTCGTTCTGGGCGTTGTGGATGAACTCTGTCGTGGGCAGGGTGGTGAAGGTGATGCCCGGGTAGTTGAGCGCTGTGCCGGCGACCTTGATCACGCTCGGATCCACTGTCGCGGAGTCCCCGTCCAGCTTGTACCCCGGGTTCAACGCGACGTACTCCTTGGCGAGCAGCCCGAACTCCGGGTAATAGCCCGTGTAGAAGAGAACGTCTGGTGAGCCGGTGGCGACCTTCTCCAGGGCCGCGGTGTAGTCCTTCTGGCCTGGCGTGATCGCGTCGAAGTACGTCACCGTCATGCCGCTGGACTGGGCCGCCTGCTTGGCCGAATCAGCCACGCCTTTGGCGTACGTGGTGTTGTCGTGCATGATCGCGATCTTGCTGGCCTTGAGCCAGTCCTTCATGAAGCTCACGTCGGCCGGCGCCTCGGCGTCGTCGCGGCTGACCATGCGGAAGACGTTGTCGTAGCCCTGCTCCGTGAACTTCGGGTTGCTGGATGCCGCCGTGATAAAGGGGAGGTCGCCATTGCGATGCAGCGTGTCGCTCTCAGGGATCGACGCCCCGGAGCAGTAGCCGCCGACGATCGCGACGATGCTTTCGTTGAGCAACTTCTGAGCCGCCTGCACACCCGTCTGGGCGTCGCAAGCGTCGTCCTCAGGAAGCGCCTGCAGCTTCCGGCCGTTGATGCCGCCGGACGCGTTGATGTCGTCGATTGCGAGCTGCCCCGCGTTCCTGATGGCACTTCCAGGGTCCGCGTACGGTCCCGAGAAGGGCCCGGTGATTCCGACCATGATCGGGGAGCTCGGGCTGTTGTTGCTCGACGTCCCGCATGCGGCCAAGAGCAGCGCGCCGCATGAGGCGAGGCTAACGATCAGGAATCGCCGGTTGATCATCGGCTGTCCCCTCCACCGGTTACTTCCCAAGCCTTGCAGCGGACCAGGCGATCCCCGCTCCGACCACAAGCCTTGCCTGCCGCCCTCTTCCCGGCCCGCCGGGGCGAGAGTGCGCCGACGGCAGACGACCTACTCCATCGTCAGGCACGGCCAGTATCGGCACCCTTCGCGGGCCTGTCAACCTTCTTGTTCCAGTCGAAGGGCCACAGGACGAAGAAGCTCACCGTGCCCGCCCGACCCCGGTACGTCACCTTGGCGCCTTTCGGAATCAGGATTGCCTCACCGGCGTGCGCCACGGTATGTCCGCCGTCGCTGACGACCGTGAGCTCGCCGGCCTGGACGAAGAGCACCTCGTCGTAGATGAGCGTCCAATCGGCAAATTCGGCATCCTGCACGAACCGCATGTAGCCTCCGCCGAGCTGGGTCGAGCCCGCACTCGTGATCGCGCGAGCCAGCTCGAGGCCTGGGACGAGCTCTTCGAATGGAACGTCATGGTCGGTCAGCAGCTTCACTTTGGTCTGTACAGCCACCTCATCCTCCTTACATCGCGCCGATGAGCAGGTCCCCGTGCGGAGATTCGAGCACGAGCTCCTCGACCCCATCCGTGGCGGCGTCGCGGACCTCGTAAAGATCGGAATCGCCCAAGAGCAACCGGAGCTGCTCGCGAACATGTGCGGGGTTGCGCGCGCCCACGACCACGCGACGCAGGGCGGTCGCGCCGCTCGGGTGCTGAGCCTCCGCTTCGCCCGGGTGGAGGCCGTCGGGGACATCCCACTCGATGACAAACGGGAGTGCGATCCACGCCCCGCCGGTATCCATGTCCTGGGTGCGCCAGTGCAGAACCTGTCCGTCCGGCCGGCGCCGCGAACCCTCCCAGGGCGGCGGAAGCTCCCAACCCGCGGCGAGCAGCTTGCTCCGCAGCGAATCGACGCTGCGCGTCCTGAGGGCCCAGTCGACGAACATCCTCCCCTCACGCAGCGCACGCGTCACACGCTTGCCGAGACGGCTCGCCGCTGCCTCTTGCGCGTCGGCAATCGCGATCAGCTCCAGATACTGACGTCCGAGCGGCACGATCATGTTGGCTGTGCCCAGCTTGGGGTGGCGCCCGCCCGCAATCGCCTGCAGGCCGTGGCGTTCGCGCAGCAAGCGCGCACCCTCCTCGAGGTCGACCACCGGCAGCAGGACATGGTCGACGACGGTGGGCGGGTCGAGCTCCTCGGGGGACTGACTGAAGTCGGGCATCCGTCCCTTTTCCTTACTAATGTGTGGCGCTAGTGATGTTAGTTCTATGAAAGCGGTTGTAATCGGAGGCGGGGTCGTGGGCGTAACCACGGCCTACTACCTGGCCAAGGGCGGGCATGAAGTCACGGTGGTCGAGCGGGAGTCCGAAGTGGCCACCGTGGCAAGCGCCGGCAACGCCGGCCTGATCGCACCGAGCCACTCGTTCGGATGGGCGTCGCCGACAGCGCCGATGGAACTGCTCCGGTCGCTCACCGTAGAGGACACCGCGCTCCGAGTGAACCCGTTCAAGGCACCGAGCATGGCGGCCTGGGGGATCAAGTTCCTTCGCGAGTGCACTGCAGACCGAACCCGGAAGAACACGCTCGTCAAGCTGCGCCTCGCGCAGTACAGCCAGCGCAAGCTGAACGAGATCGCCGACACCGAGAAGATCGACTACGACGACATCCACGCCGGACTGCTTTACCTGTACCGCGATCCGAAGCGAATGGAGGCCGGCGTCGAAAAGTGGAAGTTGATACGCGATCATGGCCAACCGCAACAAATCCTGAGCCCCGACGACGTGGCCGAGGTCGAGCCGGCGCTGGCGCCCGTCAGACACAAGCTTGCGGGGGCGATCTACGGCCCTACGGATTCGAGCGGCGACAGCGTGAAGTTCACACGTGCCTTGCGGTCCGTCTGCGAGCGGATGGGCGTCAGGTTCGTGCTTGGCGCCGGCGTCAAGAAGCTGATCGCGCGGCGCGACCGAATCGAGGCGCTGGCGACCGAGGCCGGCGAGACCATCGACGGCGACGTCTTCGTGCTCAGCGCCGGGGTTCACAGCCCGCAAATCGCGCGGACGGTCGGGGTCAGGCTGCCGATTGCGCCCGCCAAGGGTTACAGCGCGACTTTTCCGGTCAAGAACGCGGGTGTTGCGGTACCGCGGGTCGGCGCCGTGGACGAGGAGCTGCTGGTGGCCTGGTGCTGCATGGGCGACAAGCTGCGCATGACCTCGAGCGCCGAATTCACCGGATACGAGACTACGTATCGCGATCGTGACTTCCGCATCATCAGGAAGCTCGCCGAGAGCCTGCTGCCGCAGGCCGCGGACTATGACCGCGGCACTTATCGCGCGTGCAACCGGCCCATGACCCCGGACGGACCGCCCATCCTGGGGACCACGCGGCACGACAACCTCTACATCAACAGCGGCCACGGACACATGGGTTTCACGATGGCGTGCGGCACCAGCCGCATCACGGCCGACCTCATCGACGGAAGCAAAACGGAGATCCCCGTCGAAGGCCTGACGCTGACGTCCCGCCCCTGAGTCGGGTCGGGCAGAATGAGGCCGATGAGGTTGTATCGCGACCCCGATACGCCGGGAAGGCTCGATTTCGACCGTGACTTCTACCGACGCATCGCGGGGTCGATGGATCGCCGGCGCCGCGTGCATGACCATATAGTCCCGATCCGAAGCGGATATGCGTGGCCTGTGCAAGCGGGCAGCGTGGTGCGCATCGTCGCGGTCGAGGGACCCCAGGTCTGCGACCTCAACCTCTGGAACCTGAACAATCCACGCGAGCGGTTCTGGGCCGCACGCACCCGCCAGCTGCAGGGCGCGCACGTAACGACCTTCGATCGGCTCTGGTCGTGCCTCCCTTACCTTCGGCCCATGGTCACGATCACCAACGACACCCTGCCGACAGAGCCGACCGCCAACGGCGGCCGGTGCCACGACCTGCTGGGAAGTCGTTGTGACCCCTACCTCTACAAGCTCCTCGACGACCGCGATTACGACGTCACATGCCACAACAACCTGTCCCGCGCGATCGCTCCGTACCACTTGACCGAGCTGGACGTACACGACGTGTTGAATGTGTTCCAGGTCACCGGCCTCGACCCAGTTCATGAGATCTACTTCATGGAGCCGAGCCCGGCGAAGAAAGGCGACTTCTTCGAGTTCTTCGCCGAGATCGACCTGCTGTGTGCGATCTCGACGTGTCCCAGCGGCGATCTCTCCGAATGGGGTTGGGGCTCCGAGCAGTCAGACCCGGTCGCGAACTGCAGGCCGCTCGGCGTCGAGGTCTACGACCTGGATGAGGGACTGCTCGAAGGGTGGACCCAGCCCGAGCCGGTGCGCGTCAAGTCCGTGTACTCCGGCGGCCCAAGCACCTAGGGCGGACTAAGACCGCCCCCAATCCTCACCCTCAGAGGCGGCGCGCCTACCGAGACGTGCGCAAAATTTGTAATGCGGCCAGACGCCCGAATTTTGCAGACATCAGCCGACCTGGATGGCACATTTGCCCGACGTGCCTGGCCTTTGACCGACGACGCTTCGACGCCGCTCGAAGGTGAGCACATTGAAACCACCGATTGGGAAGATGCTCGCCATTGGTTAAGCATCTATAGCGATCTCCTCGAATTCAAGCGAGGAGTCCTCGATCGGATCCGGATTGACCTGGCGAAGCTGCCACCGGTGGCGCGGAGGGCGGCCGACCAGGACCTACAGCTGATCGCGGGCCAGATGGAGGGCTACGAGAAGCGCCTGGTGCTCTGGAACCGGCGCCTGCATGAGCTCGGCGGCCTGTGGTTGGACCCCGAAGGTCGCATGATTCGCTACAAGGGCAGGGAGGCCGCCCTCACGGCCCGAGAGTTTCAGCTCCTCAAGTTCCTTCTCGATCATCCGTACAGGTTCTTCACGGTCCCCGAGATCCTCAGCCAGGCCTGGTCCGGACCCAGCCTCTTTCCTGAAGAGGTCCGCAACTACGTACGGCGATTGCGCCAGGTCGTCGCGAAGCTGCGAATCCCTTGCGACCTCGTCAACCGGCCCGGGCGCGGCTATGCCCTGGAGTTCCGAGGACCAGACAGCGAGCTGCCGCCTCAGCGGCAATAATGGTTCGAAGGAGGGCGCTATCGGAACGAGGAAACCCGAATCTCGACCTCGGCTGCGGACCAAGCTGCCCCGCATCCTGGTCGTCGAGGCCAATGCCGGTTACCGCTCAGTCATATCGCACGTGGTCGAGCTGGCGGGAGGCGAGTTCGAGAGCGCGGCCGAGTTCGACGCCGCGAAACGCCAGCTGGATAGAGCGAGGAAGTTCGACCTGGTCATCCTGGGCATGAGCGCCGACTCGCGCGTGACCCCCAAGCAGCTGGCCGATCTGCGGACCGTCGCTCGGTGCCCATTCATCCTGATTGACGAATCGTCAGGCGAAGCCGGCGACACCCTCGAAACCTTTGAGGCGGGTGCGAGCCAGGTGCTGCCCAAACCTTTCGTCCCGGACGCTCTGATCGGGGCGATCAAGTCGGCGCTGCGCGGGCCTGACCTCGCCTCGGTGGTTTCGATCGCGACCAAGATCGAGCTGGGGGGCCTCACCTTCGACGCCAAGCAGCGAACCGTCCACAACGGCGAGACCAGCGTCTCCGTGACCAAGCGCGAGTGGCAGCTTTTGTCTTTCTTCCTGACCAACCCAAACCAGTTCTTTGCCGCCGAGGACGTGGCTCTGCCGGCCTGGGGCCCCGAAGCCTCTGTCGAACAGTTCCGAACTTACGTGACGCGGCTTCGACAAAAGCTCTTGCCCTTCAAGGGTGTATGCGAGGTGGTCAACCAGAAGGGCAAGGGTTACCGCTTGGTGGTTCAGCAGCCACAGCCTTCCCTGTAACTCGGCTGGCCGCAGTCGCGCTGGGATTCATTCTCGCCAAGATCGCGCCGCCGCCGCCCGAAATGCCGCCTCCTCCGTACCCTGGCTAAGGAAGCGCGGGTCGGGGTCCCGCAGAGTACTGTGGGCTCCTGATGGGCATCTTCAGCAACCTCCGCCGCGAGTTCATCGTGCGACCGGACGCCTACAAGGCGTCGATCGTTTTCAAATGGCCCGACACCAACATCCGCAACCGCACCCAGCTCACGGTCGAGCAGGACGAGCTCGCGGTCTTCTTCCGCGACGGCAAGGTCAACGGGGTGATCCAGCCGGGCGTGAGCACTCTCGACTCCAGTGAGATCCCGTTTCTCGGCAACCTGGTCGACGCCGCCACCGGCGGCAAGTACTTCAAGACCGAGCTCTATTTCGTGTCGACGAGAGAGTTCGCCAATCTGCCGTTCGGCGGGATGGTGGACAACGTGGTCGATCCTGAGACGGGCCTGGCGATCGGCCTGCGCGTGTTTGGGGATTATTCGCTCAAAGTGGTCGGCGCCGATCGCTTGATCGTCAACCTGGTCGGCACGCAGAACTTCCAGAGCAACGACCAGATCACCGATTGGATGCGCGATCAGCTGCTGAAGGTCTTTCGCACCGACGTCGTGACGCACATCACCAACGAGCGGTGGCCGATCCTGGGCATAGCCAGCCAGAACGCCCTGATCGAGCAGGAAGTTCTTGCCGCCGCGGCCAAGGTTCTGGACGGCTATGGCATCAGCGTGGCCCGGATGGGCAACTTCGTCATCTCGATCAAGCCGGAGGACGAGGAGACGCTCAAGAAGTACCGCCGCGACGTCCAGTACACGAAGCTGGCGGGCAGCTTCCAGGGAGCGGCCGCGGGCGAGGCGATGGAAGGCATCGGCGAGGGCGCCGCGAAAGGCGGCGAGGGTTCAGCGCCGGCGGTCGTCGCCGGCATGGGCCTGGCCGGCGCCGTGTTTTCGGCGGCGAATGCGACGCGGACCGCGCCGTGTCCCAAATGCGGGACCCAGGTGGCGGCGGGCGCCAAGTTCTGTCCGAGTTGCGGCGCTGAGCAGCCACACGCAGCTCTTTGACCGACCCCGCCATCGGCCTGGGCCAGATCCAGGCCGCCGACCCGGATTTCGACGTCAGCGCCTTTCTCGCGCAAGCCGGTAAGTCCCTGTTCGCCGTCAAGTCGGCGCTGCAGGCGAGAGAGCCCGCGGAGATGCGCGATCTCGTTTCCGATTCCGTGTACGACGATCTCCGGTCGGACATCATGAGCCTTTACACGCGAGGCGCGGTCCACTACTACGACCTCCTCGACATCCGGCAGTCCAGCGTCGCGGCGGCCGAACGCACCGAAGCGGGCGACAACATCACCGTCCTGTTTCAGTGCGTGGCCATGCAGTACACGATGGGAGAGAACGACAATCCCGACGCGATCCAGATGCCGCTGCTGATGCCCTTCTCCGAGTACTGGACCTTCAGCCGGCCTGCGGGCGCCTCGACCCTGGCCCAGCGCCGCCCTGAGTGCCCGATCTGCGGGGCCCCGATCGACGTCGACACGGGGCGTATCTGCCGCTACTGCAAGACGCTGCTGCCGCCGCTCCGGCAGCAAACCGGTTGGACGGTCGTCGCCATCGCTCCGGCCGCCCAGCAGACCGCGTAAGAGCGACGCCGATCAGGATTCCAGCGCGCTGCGGTCGGTGCCGGATAATTCACATTTGATGCCCGGCATCTCCGATTTCCACCTCGGCTCGGATGTCATCGCCAGCGACGGAACGAAGGCCGGAACGCTCGTCAGCGTCATAGTCGACGAGAAGGGGTTCGACCCTCACGCGCTGGTCGTGAAGGAATTGGAATCGTTGGGCGGCCGGATGCGTGCGGACACGTCGCTCTTCGTGACCGACGAGGTTGTGATCCCGATAACCGCCGTGGAGTCTGCGACCCATGACCTCATCCGACTCTCGATGTCGGGGTCCGACATCCACCGCCAGCCCCTATATCTCAGCTATCGACGAAAGACCCTCACGGTGGAAGAGGCCGCGCTCGAAGACGCCGACGTGCTGAGCGGAAACATCGCACTGCCCCCAGAGGAGGAGGTTGCCAACAAGGCGACGGGCCAGATCGAGATCGACCGCGGAGAGAATGTGATGCTGGGGACGACCGGGCACCGCCTGGGTCGGGTCCAGGATGTCCTGTTCGACCACGGCAAATTGACCGGGGTCGTGATCCGGCCGGATGGGTTCTTCACTCGTGACGTGGTGCTGCCCGCAGGGTTCATCGAGCGCGCGGACGACATGGCGCTCTTCGCTCACCTCGACGAATCAGACATCGAGACCTTGAAGCCGTTCGTCGACGGGGAGTAAGCGCGGCGAACCTGGCTACGGCCGGCTTCGGTGCTTCTTCACCTCGGCTTCGGCAGTCTCGTGATCCGGGTACGGGCCGTCCAGGCGCACGCCCCTGGCGATCCCGGCAGAGTCGAGGTCGGCACTAAGCACATACCAGCGCTTCCCCAGGTGCAGCACGCCGTGATGACGCTGGTGTCCCGTCCAGCTCTTGGGGGTGATGCCGACCCTTTCTGTTTCCGACATGCCTGGATTCCGAAGTCTCTCACAGGCTGGTGTCAATGGGGTTGAGAGCCGCGTAGCCAGGCTACGGAGAAAAGATCGATGGGCACAGCCCCTGGAATCCAGTATTGTCAGTGGTGGCCCCGAGGGACACGTTCAAGGGATTCAGAGTTGGTCGCAAGGCCGGTTCCGAAGCCTGAGAGGCGATCCGTCGGGGTCACTTTTTTGTCTGGCGCCCGCCCTCCTGTGTGACTACCAATCGCGGTGGCTTGCGCCGCATCAGTAGTGGTGTATGGTGGCCACAGCGGACCGCTCCCCAGCCCGTTACATCTTTGAGCTGAAATGGCGGAAGTGCCGAGCGGCCCGCTTCCCTCTGGCCTGAGGCTGCTCCACTCGCTCGCGCGTCCTCAATCAACGGCCTTCGCTTAAATTGACCGCTGGATGCAGCAGCGGCCGTTGGGCAAGACCGGGTTTCAAGCCAGTGCCATCGGCTTCGGGGCCTGGGCGATCGGGGGCAGCTGGGGCGACGTCGATGACGAGGAAAGCCTCCGCGCACTGCACGCGGCAGCCGACGCGGGCGTGACCTTCTTCGACACTGCCGACGTCTATGGCGATGGCCGCAGCGAACGGCTGATTGCGCGCTTTCGGAAAGATAGAAAGGAACCGATTGTGGTCGCCACGAAGATCGGCCGCCGCGCTCCACTCGACCTGAAGCAGTACACCCCGGAAAACCTGACCGAGTGGATCGACCGGTCGCGCGCGAACCTCGACGTCGACCGGCTCGACCTGGTTCAGCTGCACAGCCTGCCCACTGACACCTACTACCATCCCGAGATTTTCGCGACCATGGACGGCTTCATCCTCGACGGCCGGATCGCGAGCTATGGCGTGAGCGTGGAGAGGGTCGAGGAAGGGCTCAAGGCGATCGAGTTTCCAAACGTCGCCGCCGTCCAGATCGTCTTCAACATCTTCCGGCAGCGCCCGGCCGACCGGTTCTTGGGCGAGGCGCACGCGCGCAACGTCGCGGTGATTGCTCGCGTGCCGCTGGCGTCCGGCCTGCTGACCGGAAAGTTCAACCGGCACACTCACTTCTCCGCCACCGATCACCGCAACTTCAACCGCCACGGCGAGAGCTTCGACGTCGGCGAAACGTTCGCGGGGGTCGACTACAACACGGCGCTCGAGGTGGTCGAGGAGCTGCGCCCCCTCGTACCGAAAGGGACGACCATGGCCCAGATGGCGTTGCGCTGGATTCTCATGCACGACGGGATCAGCACGGTCATCCCCGGGGCGAAGACTGCGGACCAGGCCCGCGCCAACGCCGCCGCGGCCGATCTCCCTCCCCTGCCCGACGCGACCATGGAACGCATCGCGAGCCTTTATCGCGAACGGGTGGCGCCGCTCGTGGCGCAGCGCTGGTAGGTCGATAGCCTGTCATCGCAACGATTACCGCCAGCTGAGCTCAACCGGGCGCTCGAGAAAGTCGCCTAACCGTTTTCCAACTTCCTCGACCGCGCGAGCCTCTGCCGGTTTGAGGCGGTCCAGCATGCGGGCCTCCACTCGCACTCCATCACGCGCCGGTGTCCGACGCCAGGAGCCGCGGACTCTGCCCCCCACGGTGACGACGTTGGCGAGGATGCTGCCAAACGAGCTCGACGTGGACCCTGAAGCGCCGGCGCGGGCGAAGACGGCGGTGTCGAACGAAAGACCGGTGTGCAGAATCTCGGCTCGATCGCGGAAGGCGACGGTGTACTCGTCGTAGTTGGGCAGCAAGTGGGCGACCGTGGCCGCCTTCGTTTGGGGATCCGGTCCAGAGTCGAACCAGTAGTCCTTCCCCTCGATGATCCTGCGCTCGAGCGCTCTGCCGGCGATCGCGATGCCGGCGCGGGCGTCGGCCATCCTGAGGCCGGACCACCAGACGAAGTCCTGGATCTGGGCCGGGCCATGGCTCCGGAAGTACCGCAGGGTCAGCTCGGCGACCGCCTCATCGCGATCGAGGGCGCGCGGCTTGGGCACCCGCTCCTCCAGCAGCGCGTACGTGAACTGCTTGCCGCGGCGCGGCCCGCTCGCGATCAGAGCGTCCAGCTCCGCATGCATGATGAGGTGAGGGAGGCGCTGGCCCGCGGGCGAAATGCGGCCCGCGCTCAGGACTTCGCCGAGCTCGCCTCGAGTCAGGTGGCGCCCGCCCGCGAGCGCCGCGGTGAACAGTCCCTCGGCGCGAGCGGCAACCTTGTCGTCCAGCTCCAGCTCGCGATTGCGGGCGACAAGGCCGGCGCGGACCCTCGGCCCGGTCAGTGCGAGCAGCCAGGCGATGTCCTCAGGCAGGACGAAGTGCCACGTGGGTCGCAGCACGTGCGTGCGCAGGATGGCCCCCTCGTCGAAGAGGCGATCGATCGCCGCATCGGTGGTCTTGCGGCTCCGCTGCCCGAGCGCCCACTTCGCCCCGGCGTAATCCTGCGACTGGACGGCCGTCAGCGAGCGGATCGCTTCGAGCGGAGACTTGAACGGCTCGCCGGTGAGCCGCTGGGCCTGAAGGCGTCGGGCTGCAATGTCGTTCACCGTGGCCGGAGTAAGAGAACATAACCGCGCCGTGTCGGCGCCGGCCCTCGGAGAGAGGATGTCGCGGGAGCGCCTGGCGCCTGGCGGCGATCGTGCGTGCCTTTGTGATTTAGATCACGCCTGCGACCCTGGTCACAGCGGTGCTGATCGCGCCTGACTAGCTTCATCTTGTGCCCGGCGCCGCGGCAACCTGCGATTGACCCCGATCCGAGTCCTCCTCGTCCAGGACCACCCCATGCTCGCCTCCGCGATCACCGAGATCCTCGAAGGCGACCCAGGGCTGCACGTCTTCGCCGTGGCGCGTTCCGGCGCCGAGGCGGTACGGCTGGCCACTCAAGAAGCCGTCGGCGTCGTGCTGATCGAGTACCGCCTGCCTGACATGACCGGCGCCGCGGCGGCCGGCGCCATCAGGACCGCAAGGCCCGAGACCCCGGTCGTCTTCCACACGGCCGATGACAGCGAGACCGCGCTGCTCGACGCCATCGACGCCGGCGCCAGCGCGTACCTGACCGGTTCCGCTACTGGCGAGCAGATTGTGGAAGCCGTTCGCCGCGCCGAGCAGGGAGAGGTCCTGATCCCGGTGGCGCTCTTCGCGCGTGCGATCGCCCGCCAGCGCCGGCTCGCCTGCGAACAAGGCGAGCGCGAGAAGGTCCTGGCCGAGTTCACTCCACGCGAGCTCGAGATCCTGCGGGTGCTCGCCAAGGGGCTGGACACCCCGACGATCGCTGGCCGCCTGGGCATCGCGCCCCACACCGTGGAGTGGCACCTGCGGCACGTCATCGAGAAACTCCAGGTCCACTCCAAGCTCCAGGCCCTGGTCGCAGCCGTGCGTTTGGGCTTGATCGAAATAGGAGAAGCGCGCTAAGCGGCGGCCCGAACCGCCGCCGCGAACTGGTCGAGGGGCTCCCCGCCGCTCACCCGCAGCCGGCTCCAGACGTACCGGTCGGCAAGCGTGTACGAGTAGCCATACCTGGTCGTGGTGGCGTCGTGGTAACCCGCGGCGGCCACCGCCGCCGCGACCGCCGAGGTGTACTTTCCGCTTGGATAGCAGAACGACACGACCGGGTGACCGACCACCTGCTCGAGAAACTCTTTGGACTGCACGACCTGAGTGCGCACCGCGCCGGCAGGCAGACTGGCCAGGTTCGGGTGGTTGACGGTATGCGAGCCGATCTCCATACCCGAGCGATCCGCTTCATGGATCTGCGCCGCGGTCATGTACCCGGGCCATCCGACAAATCCCGAGACGACGTATGCAACGGCAACGAAGCCATGGCTTCGGAGGATCGGGAGCGCGGTCGTGTAGAAGTCCTCGTACCCGTCGTCGAACGTCAGGATCACCGGCTTGCTCGGTAGACCACCGTAGCGGTTGAGATACGTGTACAGGTCTTCGGTGGTGATGGTGTGGTAGCCGTTCTGCGCCAGCCAATCCATTTCAGCAGCGAAATCGCTGGGCGTGACCGACAGGGAGAAGCCCAGCCGATCGTTGCGATCCGGATTCACCCGGATGTAGTGGTAGGTGAGAATCGGCACGTTGATGGAGCTGGGCCCAGGCGCCAGGGCGTCGGGCGGCCGAGCGACGGTCGTGAAGCTCCACCACCTCGATCCGGACAGCTGCGCGCCCACGTCCGACCGACCGCCCACCTCAACCTGGTACGAAGTCGCGTATGCAAGCCGGAATGGCTCGAAGCGCAGCGCGTAGTCATCGCTCCATACGAAACGGCCTTCCGCCCCAGGCTGGATCAGGAATGAAGACTCGACGCTCTGCCGATTCATCCTCTGGCTGAAAGACATCACGATGGCCGTCTGGATCCCGACCTCCGCGGTCATGGGTGCGACGGCGTCGAGATGAGGAGCCACCCGCACGCCATGCGCCACATCGTCAGCGAGGGCGATCGCATCAGGCGAGCTCGGGGTCAGGGCCGGAGCCGGCGCCTTCCAGCTCACCGTCGGCGTCGGCATGGTCCGCCGGCCATCGGGTTGGACGAGGGCGCCGGCGGCCACTCCCGGTGCGTATTGAGGACTGAGCCCCCCCACACCTGTCCCGATGAGGACGGCGGCGACAAGCGCCGAGGCGGCGACTTGCCCGACATGGCCGAGGGCGCGCTCGATCACGGTTCCCGCATCTCGGCGAGCAATGCGGTCGGCCGCACCGGCTGCCGGTTGAGCAAGACGAAGGTGAGCATCACCACGACGACAGCCACCCAGAGCCAGAGCATCTCGCGATGCAGGCTCAAGAACGCCTCCATTCGGGGACCGAACTTGACGCCGATGGCCATGACCACCCCGGCCCACATGGCTGTCGACACGGCCACGCTGGCTGCAAACACCGGGTAGCCGACCTTGAATACACCGGCCGCCACGGTGATCGGGACCCGAAAGCCCGGGATGTGCCGGCCGAAGATGATCGCCACGACCCCATACCGCTCAAACCACCTTTCGGCTCGCTGCAGCCGTTCGGGGCTCAGGTGGACCAGATGCGCAAAGCGCCCTTCGGCGAGGCGCCGGCCGAACCGTCTAGAGATGAAGAAGAGGTTGGTGGCTCCAAGCACAACCACGCCGATGAGACCGAGCCACGCGAGGACCCAGGACCCCAGGTAGCGGGGAACGTGCGCTCCCACGTACATCACGAAAACGTCTCCCGGCGCCGGCAGCGGGACCCCCGACTCCTCGAGATAGAGAAGTCCGTAGCCGCCCACGTAGCTGTAGCGGTGCAGCAAGTGCCCTATCCCGCGCATGCCGGACATGACGACTTCCGGTACTTCGCCCTGGAGGATCGCCGACACTGCGATGGCAGCCGCGATCAAGATCGAGATGGCGGCGATCCTGACGGAGGGCAGCCCAGAGACCCGCGAGGCGAGCGAGCGATTGCCGACCACGCTTATTCCCTATCCCTCGCCCGGTGACTCAACGTTGTTGAGCCAGTGAACGTTCCGCCCCCGGTCCAGATGATGCCACAGGTGATCAACTGATACCAGCAAATTGCCGCCAGGTCGCCTTGGGTTCGCCCGGTTCGCGGCCCCCGGAAACTCAGGGCGCCGTGCCCCGGCCCTGGGTTGGAAACCTAGCGCGAGGTCGGCCCGATCAGCAACAAGACGTACACCGCGATGCCAACGATCAAAGCCCCGACCGCGAGGGTGGTCGCGCCCCAGTTGGATCTGGCTTTCGCTCGTTTGTTGATTCCCCTCGATCCGACGATGTCTCCGAAGTCGCCGACCAGGGTCAGGCCGAGCTCACCGCAGAGCCGATCGAGGCGCTCGTAGTCCCAGTAGATTCCGCTGACCCGAAAGAGCTGGCGACCGTCTCGACCCGCGAAGATCAGATAAGGATTGGGCCCCGATCGGAACCGGTCCACGTGGAGAACGTCTGAGATCGGGTAGGTGCGGGATCGTCCGAGCCAGTCGACCCGGGTGATCTGCTTGTGGCTCGCGACGACCTTCGAATTGCGGAAGTAGGCGAGCAGCCCCAGCACGCCAAAGGCCAGAACGACGGCATCGAAAGCAATCGCCAGATCGGTTCGGGTGGGGTCGCCGGAGACGCGCAGAGTGGTCAGGGCCAGGAAGCCCAGGCCCAACCCTAGCGCGGCCACGGCTCGGATCTGCAGCGCCGGTCTCACCACCCAGCCGAGCTCACCATCGGGCAGCAACGATTGCGCCAAGCCGGCTGAAGACTCGCCGCCGGCGGCCGTGGCGGCCTCTCGCTGAGCCCTTCTCCGCCGGACCCAGATTTGAACCAGGGCGCTCGCTCCGCCCAGCACCAGGGTGGCGATCCCGTAAAACTGGAAATCTGACTGCTGTGCAGCCGGGTTGTCGATCGACGGCACGCCGAGACCATCGACCTCGACCAGCGTCACCTTGCCCTGGTACCACTTGACGCTGACTGTCGCGCCCGTCCTCACATGCGGCGCCTCGGAAGAGCTGGGCTCGAGCACGACGGTCACCGACGTATCGCGGGTGTCGATGACGGTCGTGTCCCGTTCACCACTCCTGGTCTGGGTGACGCTGACCGACCGTATCGTTCCCGGCGAAAGCTGATAGCAATCGGGACTTGTGGCGTCCGGGCACTCCCGAGCCCTCCGGTACGGATCGGCGGACCCGTTTTGCACCTGCGCCGCGATCAGGAAGGCGACTCCAATCGCAACCAGTGCGCCGGTGTAGATCCACGGAGCTATGCGGCCGCGCACCGCCGGGAGTCTAGTCGCCGGTCAACGATTGGTCGGAGATCCGCCTAAGGGCCCTCGAGGTCATGGCTGCACCGGCTCTGGGCGTTGACGACGGCGTTCGTGTCGCCTTGCTGCGACTGGGCGACGGACCTGAACTGATGCACGCCATTGACGACCTCGGTGGTCTGATTGTCCTTGAAGCCCTTCAGGCCCAGCTGCAATCCCGAGTCCATCTGCGCAAAGTCGTTCCGCAGCTGCTTCATCGGCGCCGCGATGCAGCTCGGGATGCTGCCGTGGTCGATGACCGCGAGGACATTCTTGAGCGCTTCGTCACTCGCGGTTATCGCGTTGAAGCAGATGTTGGACAGCTCTGCGGTGCACGATTCCATCGCGGCCTTGGTGTCTTCGAGGGAGGCTATCGCCGGAGTGAGCGAGCCCTTTACGAGGACGTCTGCACGTCCATATTCCGAGCGGACCGGGGCTGCGGTCGGCGATGGACCGGCCGCCGGCGTTGGGTTCGATGACGTTCCTCCTCCGATGAACGGCAACGAGAGGAAATTGATGGAGTTGAGAACGATCAGGACCATCACGAACAGGACGACGGCGCCACCTCCGTAAAGGTAGGCCGTCTTTCGAGAGCTCTTCGGCTGCTGCCACAGCGGCAGGGCCTGCTCGGGGGCAGGGTACCCGTAGTCCACCGCCGGCGCCGCGTATCCGTAGTCCACCGCCGGCGCCGCGGCCCGAACCGGCGCGGCGACCGCCACCGGCGGGGCCGCAGCGACAGTCTGCTCGGCGGCCTCGACCTTCTGGGCATAAGCCGCGAACACGCCTTCGTGCGTCGGCTCGACGCCCGTGACCGGCTGCCACTGAGCGCCGTCCCAGACCCAGTTGCCGTCGGGCGACATCTGGGGCGGCTGCGCGGGAGGGCTGGCGTCGATGCTCACGATGGGGCTCAGCCTAGGGCTCGTATTCGCTGGAGCCTCGCGCTTATCGCGTAAAGAGTTGTTAAGGGCGAGCCGGCGGTGGACCGGTGTGGCCGTCGGCTCCGTCGAAGGTCACCTCGATGAGCGGGCTCTGACGGACCATCGTTTCGAGGTCGTTGCGCTTCCAGTTCCTGGCCACCGCCGGCAGCACCCGGCGTCGCTCCGCCTCCTCGTCGATGATGCGAGCCTTCGCGGGGAGGTCGGCGCGGACCGCGCCTTTCAGGTGGACTTTGAAGTCCGGGTGAGCCTCGAGGTTGGCCAGCCATGCGCGGCGCCTGGGCGACGGAATCCCGCTGATGTAGATCCTGCCGTCGATGTTGTGAAAAACGATCTCGATCCGCCGAGGCCGCCCGCTCTGGCGCCCGACCGTCGTGATGTCGATGACCCCGCCGCGGGCGAGCGCACCCTTCACCTTCTCGTCCAACCGGGAGTCTGGCCGGGAGTCTTGCACGACCCCTACAACCTCGACTCGGCGCAGATCCATCCATGACGCGCCGGCTGAGCGGTTACTGCCTGCAGTTCCAGGTTCCGGTGAGGTGGATGCCGTCGAGGCCTGTGGTGGCGTTCGTCAACATCGCGTCGACCGTCCCCGATTGCTGGCTGCGGTCGAGTACGAACGTGATCTTGTCGTTGCCCCGGCTCTGCCACACCTTGGTGGCGTCGGGGTTATGCACCTCGACGGTGATGCTCGAGTTCTGATACGTGCCCGGTCCACGGAAGTTGTTGATCTGAAACACGACACCCCAGACGTCGCCGCTTACGTCCACCGTCCCGTAGAAGATGTCGGCCCAGGTGTCGCCGTTGTGCGTCCTACCGCCGGTGCACTGGCTCTTCTGGACTCCGATGTCGGGAACGATCCCGGACATATGGCCTGACACCTCACCGGCGAAGGTCAGGTTCTGGCTCCAGCTCCCCTGCGCCACAATCGGCGACGGTGATGGCGACGGCTTCGGGGATGACTCGTTGCAGGCGGCTAGAACGATGAGGGCCACGATGCCCGCTGCCCGAAGCATGTGGTCGAATGTTACCCATGACGTCGAGTCCGGAGCGGATGACGGAGGCGATGCGGTCGCTGGAAGCGAGCTTCTTGATCGGCGTCGAAGGCGTCACCGAGGTCTGGCTGGTCCGCCATGCCGACTGCTACGAGGGCATGTCGGAAGGCGCCGATCCACAATTGAGCGCGCTCGGCCGCAAGCAGGCTGAGCTGCTGGCCAAACGTGTGCGCAAGCTGAACCCTGCCGCCATTTACTGCAGCCCCTATCGCCGGGCGCTCGAGACGGCGCGGACGATTGCGGATGAGGTGCACGTGGATGACCGCCTGGTCGAGATGGAGATGGAGCTCGGCGACGGTGGCGAGCTCAACTTCAAAGAGCTGCCGGACAGCGTCATCAAGCGCATGAGCGCGGCTGTCGATGACATCGTCCGCGCCCATCCTGGCCGGCGGGTGATCGTCGTCGCGCACGGCGCGGCGATGATCGTGTTTCTCACACACGTCCTCCACCTCGAGCCCGGTCATCTGCGCTTCCTTCCCTACTTCACGTCCGTCAATGTGGTGAGGGTGCACGGCGATCGGCAGATGGTCACCACTCTGGGGGACACCTCGCACCTCGAATGACCGAGCGCATCCGCGAAGACCTCGAGGCGCAGTGTCGCGAGCGGCTCGGCCGGCCCGGGCTGCGGGTGGTGTCGGTCGATCCGATCCCGGAAGGTCACTCCGGCTTCACCTATTTCGTCACCATCGACGACGGCCACACGCTCACCCGGTACGTCCTCCGCCTGCCGCCTCCGGGCGCGCGGATCGCCGGGCCCGCCGACGTGATCCGCCAGGGCCGGATCATGGCCGCGCTTCACGCCGCGGGCCAGCCCACCCCGGACATTCCTCTCCTGGTTGCCGATCCGGTCGTGGACGGGCGCCCATTCGTGCTGATGGAGGCCGTCGAAGGCACGCGCATCGAGAAGGCCGGAGCGGAGCAGCGGCCCATCGACATCTCGACGTCGGCGGTTGAGACGCTCAAGCGGCTCCAGGCGCTGCCGCTGGCCGGCACCGGCATCGGCGACGAGGAGCCGGTGAGCCTGCAGGCCGAGATGATGCGCTGGGCCATGCTCATGCAGCGGGCGCCCGAAGAGCTGACCATGCGGGCAGGTGAGCTGGGCGGCCTGCTTGCGAGCCACGTCCCCGCCGAACGCGCACCCACTCTCGTCCACGGCGACTTCCACTACGGAAACATGCTGTTCCGCGGCGCTGAGGTCGTGGCCGTCCTCGATTGGGAGATCGCCGAGATCGGACAACCGCTGCTGGACCTCGGCTGCCTGTGCGTCGTCTCGGTTCGGCACAAGCGGCGCAACGTGCCGAGCCCAGGCGGAGAGATCGACGTCCCCGTGGAAGACCTCTTCCGCCTCTATGGCACCGACGCGGCCGAGATGCGCTGGTATCTCGCGCTGAGCATCTACAAATACGCTTCGATCTACGGCTACAACCTCATGCTGCATCGCCGGGGCAAGCGACCGGACCCCATGTACGAAGGCCTGACGGATACGATCAAGGGCATGATCGACGACGGCATCGCGGTATTCGACAACTAGGAGACGAGCCATGGCCTGGGACTTCTCGACCGAGCCGGAGTTCGAAAAGAAGCTCGTGTGGATGCGTGAATTCGTGCGGGAGGAGCTCTATCCCCTCGAGCTGCTCGACACGAACGAGGCCGGCTTCATGAGCGTGATCCGGCCGCTGCAGGCCGAGGTGAAGAAGCAGAAGCTGTGGGCCACGCATCTGCCGCCGGCATTGGGCGGCCAGGGCTACGGACAGGTGAAGCTCGGCCTCATGCACGAGATCGAGGGCGCCACCATGTGGGGGCCGATCATCTTCGGCAACCAGGCCCCTGACTCGGGCAACTCCGAGATCCTGGCCGAGTTCGGCACAGAGGCGCAGAAGGAGCGCTGGCTCTACCCGCTGCTCGACGGCCGGATGCGCTCCGCCTTCTCGATGACCGAGCCGAACACCGCAGGCTCAGACCCGACGTTGCTCTCCAGCACCGCGGTGCTCGACGGCGACGAGTGGGTGATCAACGGCCACAAGTGGTTCACGTCGAACGGCATGATCGCCGACTTCTTGATCGCGATGGTCGTCACCGAGCCGCAGGCCGACGCGTATGAGCGCGCCTCGATGATCGTCGTGCCCGGCGACACGCCGGGGTTGAAGAAGGTGCGCAACGTCCCCACCATGGGAGGCGACGAACGGTTCGGCTACGGGCACGCCGAGGTCATCTATGAGGACGCGCGCGTGCCCAAGGACTATCTACTGGGCGAGCGAGGCCAGGGTTTCCTCATCGCTCAAAAGCGGCTTGGGCCAGGGCGCATCCACCACTGCATGCGCTGGCTCGGCCAGGCGCGGCGCGCCTTCGACATGCTGTGCGAGCGCTCCTTGCAGCGTGAAGCATTCGGCAAGAAGCTCGCGGGCCACGAGACGGTCCAGAACTGGATCGCCGATTCGGCCGCCGAGATGCAGGCTGCGCGCCTCATGACGCTGCATGCGGCCTGGGTCATCGACACGCAGGGCGCGTCCGCCGCGCGCAAGGAGATCTCGCTGATCAAGTTCTTCGGCGCCAAGGTGCTGCACGACGTGATCGACCGCGCCATCCAGATCCATGGCGGGCTCGGCTATTCGTCCGATATGCCGCTGGAGGAGATGTACCGGCACGCGCGCGCGGCCCGTATGTACGACGGACCTGACGAGGTCCATCGTGTCTCGGTGGCGCGCCAGATCCTGGCCGGCTACCAGGCACCAAAGGGAATCTGGCCGCGCGAGCACGTGCCCACGCGCAGGGCGGCGGCGCAACGGAAGTTCGCCGCCTTGATGGACGCCGCCACTACTGATGCCTGAGGAACCGCGTACGCCGGCCCCGCTGCCGGATTACGCGGTTCGCAACCGATCGGTGTGGACCATTTCCAACGCTCTGTACACGGCCGCGAGCGCGCGCGATTCGTGGGCGCAGGAACGCATCCGCTGGGGTGTGTGGAAGGTGCCCGAAGACGAAATCAATGTGCTGCCCGAGGTCAGGGGCCTCGAGATCATCGAGCTTGGCTGCGGCACCGCCTACTTCGGCGCCTGGCTCAAGAAGCGTGGCGCGCGCCGAGTCGTCGGTGTCGACATCACACCAGCGCAGCTGGCCACCGCACAGGAGATGAACGCCGAATTCGATCTGGGACTCGAGCTCATCGAGGCCAACGCGGAGGACGTCCCCCTGCCCGATGCCTCCTTCGACGTCGCGTTTTCAGATTACGGCGCGTCGATCTGGTGCGACCCCTACCGCTGGATCCCGGAGGCAGCGCGCCTGCTGCGTCCAGGTGGCGAGCTGGTGTTCATGCGCAACAGCACCCTGCAGATGCTGTGCTCACCCGCGGACGACGTGGTCGCCGAGCGCCTGGTCCGGCCGCAGAAGGGCATGCACCGATTCGACTGGAAGGACGATGACACGGGGCCATCGACTGACTTCCACATCAGCGGATCCGAGCTGTTTCGACTCCTGCGCACTACGGGTTTCGAGGTGATGGATTACCGCGAGCTCTTCGCTCCTGACGATGCGGTCGACCACCCCTTTTACAAGTGGGTGCCCGCAGAGTGGGCGAAGCGGTGGCCGGCCGAGGAGATCTGGCGAGCGCGCAAGCGCTAGAACCTACGTCGGGTGCACCTCGGCCAGGTGCAGCCGGTCCCAATCCGAGTACTGGCCGTTGACGTGGATGATGCGTTTCAGGCCCGCCTGCTCGAGCAGGCTCGCCGCGATGCCCGCGCGATAGCCGGATGCGCAGTGCACGGCCACCGGCGCCTCGCGCGGAATTTCGTCAGCGTGATGGGGCACGTCAGGCACGTACATGTGCACGGCGCCCGGCACGTGCCCGGCCACCCATTCGTTTTCGTCCCGCGCATCGATCACGGTCATCGGCTCGGCGCTGATCACCCACTCAGCCATGTCCTCGATATCAACCGATTCGAAGGCCGACACCTCACGGCCACTGGAGCGCCACGCATCCATGCCGCCGTCGAGAGCGCCTGCGATGGTGTCGAAACCAATCCGGAGCAGTTGGCGGCGCGCCTTCTGGTGCTGCGCATCGGTTCCACCTGCCAGCACGATCTGCCGGCCTCGCGCGATGAGCCAGCCGACCCACGCGCTCACGGGCCCGTCGATGCCGATGCTGTAGCTCCCAGGGATGTGCTCGCGATCGTACTCGCGGCTCGGCCGCACATCGACCACCGCCGCGCCCTCGCTCATCAATGCGCCGACCCTGTCGGCGCTTAGCATTTTCAGCGGCGGCGGCGTGATCCCAATCAGCGGCGCCCCGCCGCGATTGATGGCGGACATGTCGCGGTAGTAGGTCGGATATCGAGCCTGGTTCAGGGCTCGGGCGAGAAACGACATCACGTCCGTGGTCAGGAAGTAGGGATTGGTCTTTCGCTCATGTCCCAGCGTGGTCTCGTGCCCGCTGCCCCCGCCCGCGGCGCAGAAGGAGCCGGCCCCGTGCGTGGGATAGACATGAATGTCGTCAGGCAGCGCGCGCAGCCGCACCTGCAGCGTGGTCAATGCTTCAAGCGCCAGGTGCACCGCGAGATGAGGGCCGAAGAGATCGGTTCGCGCGATGGCGCCCAGCATCACCGCCCCGCCCGAAAACAGAGCGCGCGGCCGGCCACCTTCGCTGAGCAGGTAGCTCTTGTGGTCGGGCGTGTGGCCTGGCGTGTGGATCGCTTGCACCGTCATATTGCCGATCGTGAGATCGCGGCCCGGGTCGAGCTCGTCGATGTTGGTTCCCACTTCCGCGGCCAGTTCGCGCCGCCCCGACACGAAGTCGTTGTGCAGGTGCGTGTCGAGCGAATGGCTGAGCTTGACGTGCAACCGGGACGCGACCTGGACGTAGCGCTCGATGTCGCGCAAGGGGTCGACGACGAAACCCAGCCCGCTGTCGGGATCGGCGACGAGGAAGCTGCTGTTTCCCAGCTCGTGAGCCGAGATCGCCTCGACCTTGTACATGCCTACCCGAACGAGAGCGGAGCGGTGGTCAGGAGCACCCAGATCGTGACTGCCGTGACCACGACCGCGCCGCCGTAAAAAATCACCTGCGCCGGAACCGTGCGGGCAGCAGGCACCCCGACGTCGACCAGGAAGTAGCGCAGCCGGTGCGCGAAGTGGAAGAACGCGAGCGAGATGAGCGCGAGCATGTAAAGCTTCACGATCGGGTTGCCCAGGACGTTGATCCAGGTGTCGTAGTGCCGATCCACCACGGGGACCACGCCCAGTGGTCCGAGCACGCCCTGGACCAGGATGTGGACCGGGAGCACGAGCGCGGCCAGTCCTCCCCCGTTGGCGAACAGAAACCACCAGAACAGGTGGGAAAGGGCCGGTCTATGCCGTTTCGCGCTGTCGTTGCTCATTTTGCAAACCCGATCAGAACCGCCGCGACCACGACCGACGCCACCAGCCAGAGCCCGAACATCGCCGCGATGATCGTCCGCGGCGGCACCGGCTTGCCCATCACTTTCATGTGCATGATCACGCCGGCCAGGCTCAAGAACGTATAGCTGTGGTAGAGCGCGAAGCCCAGGCAGATGACGCTGAAGACGATGAATGCCGGCGACGCCGGCGGGTAATAGCCCTTCGGCCCGTTCGCTGCGCGGCGGATCTCGAACAGCAACCAGATCAGCCAGGCCGCCATCGGCACCGCGGTGAACTCCCGGACCATGTACAGGAAGTAGTGGCGCCGGCGCAGCCACCAGCCGCGAGGCATCTCCGGCTTGTAGGCGCGAGTCGCTGGGCCGATCGAGGCCGCCGCCTCGTCGCCCGCCGGGGCCGTCATCCTTCGCGGTTTCCGTAAGGCAGCACGAAGCGCGTGGTCGTATCGAGCTTGGTCTGCTGGATGGCCTTGGCCGGATCGACGCCCTTGGGGCACACGACCGAGCACTCGCCCACGAAGCTGCACTCCCACACACCCTCGGTGTTCGCGAGCACGGGCAGCCGATCCTTCAGGCCCTGGTCGCGCGAATCGAGGTTGTAACGCCGCGCGAGCGCGGTCGCCGCGGGCCCGAGGAACTCGTTGTTCAGGCCGTACACCGGGCACGCGGCGTAACAGAGCATGCAGTTGATGCATTGGCTGAACTGGCGGAACTCGTCGATCTGATCCGTGGTCTGGGGGTGCTCGCCGGCGCCGAGGGGCAATTCCTGCTTGCGGATGATCCACGGCTTGATGGACTTCAACTTGTGCATGAAGTCCTCCATGTCGATGACGAGGTCGCGGACGATCGGGAAGTTTTGCAGCGGTTCGACCGTGATGGAGCGCGGCCAGTAATCGCGCATGAAGGCGCTGCAGGTGAGCTTGGGGACCCCGTTGACCATCATCCCGCAGCTGCCGCAGATGCCCATGCGGCACGACCATCGATAGCTGAGGCTGCCGTCGACATGGGCCTTGATGTGGTTGAGCGCGTCCAGGACCACCATGCTGTCGTCCGAGAACGGAATGTCGTAGGACTGCAATCGCGGCGCTTTGTCCTTGTCGGGATCGAAGCGCGTGGTCCTGATCGTGATCCGCTTTTCTGCCATCAGTAGGTCCTCGCCTGTGGTTTGAAGTTGGTGATTCGGACGTCGGTGTACTCAAGTCTTGGTTCGGCGCGGTCGGCGCGAAATGCCAGCGTGTGCTTCAGCCACTTCGCGTCGTCGCGCTCGGGAAAATCGCGGCGGGAGTGCGCCCCGCGAGACTCCTCACGCGCCAATGCGGAGTAGGCGATGGTCTCGGACACCTCGAGCATGAAGTCGAGCTCCAGCGCCGCGGTGAGCTCAGTGTTGAAGGTGCGGCTCGAGTCCTCGATCTTGATCTTCTCGAAACGATCACGCAGCGCGCCCAGCTGCCGGGTCAGCTTTTCGAGGCCCTCCCGGGTGCGGAACACGCCGGCCCCCGCATCCATGTCGTGCTGCATCTCCTCACGAATGGTGCCGATGCGCTCCTCTCCGCCTTTCTTGTCGAGGAACGAAGACTCGATCCGCCTGGTCTCATCGGCAAGCAGCGCGGTGACCGGGTTCGCGCCGACGGGAACCGTCGAGCTCGCGTGCTCAGCCGCCGCGCGACCGGCGGCGGCCCCGAATACAAGGCATTCGGACAGCGAGTTCGAGCCGAGCCGGTTGCCGCCGTTGAGCCCGACGTTGGCGCACTCCCCCGCCGCGTAGAGGCCGGCGATCGGGGTGGCGCCGGAGATGTCGGCGTCGATGCCGCCCATCATGTAGTGCATGACCGGCCGCACAGGGATCGGGTCGTTGACGATGTCGATCCCGACGAACTCGCGGCCCAGCTCACGCATGAAGGGCAGCTTGGCATCGATCTTCTCTTCGCCGAGATGGCGGACGTCGAGGTGCATGTACTTTCCGTGGGGCCCCTCGAATCCGCGCCCCGCCTCGAATTCGGTGACCATCGCGCGAGAGATGATGTCGCGCGGCCCGAGCTCCATCTTGCTGGGCACGTAACGCTTGAGGAACCGCTCCCCTTCCTTGTTGACCAGGTAGCCCCCTTCGCCGCGCACGGCCTCGGTGATGAGGATTCCCGTGAACGGAAGCCCGGTGGGATGGAACTGCACCATCTCCATGTCCTTCAGCCCGACCCCTGCGCGATAGGCGAGGGCCATGCCGTCCCCGGTGCAGATGTTGCCGTTGGTGGTGAACGCGTAGACGCGGCCCAGGCCGCCAGTTGCGAGGATCACCGATTTCGCCGTGATCGCCTGGAACCGCCCGCTGCGCATGTCGATCGCGACCACCCCGACGCAGCGCGAATCTTCGACGAGTAGCTTGGTCGCGAAGGCTTCGTCGTGCCGGTGGATCTGGCTGTACTTCAAGGACGTCTGGAAGACCGTGTGCAGCATGTGGAAGCCGGTCTTGTCGGCGGCGAAGCAAGTACGCCACGTGGTCATGCCGCCGAAAGGTCGCGCCGAGATCTTGCCGTCGGGGTCGCGGCTCCAGGGGCAGCCCCAGTGCTCCATCTGGATCACCTCGACGGGCGCCTCGCGCACAAAAGCCTCCACGACGTCCTGGTCGGCGAGATAGTCCGAACCCTTGATGGTGTCGAAGGCATGGTTCTCGTAGCTGTCCTCCGGTCGCAGCGCGGCCGCCGCTCCGCCTTCGGCAGAGACTGTGTGGCTGCGCATCGGGTAGACCTTGGAGACCATCGCGATCTTGAGCCTGGGGTTGGCGTCCACCGCGGCGATCGCCGCCCTGATGCCGGCCAGCCCACCGCCGACCACCAGGACGTCGTAGCTCTCAAAATCCATGCCGAAGGTAGATGTTATTCGGTACCCGGACACGACCTTGACGAGCACGCCTTACTGGCCGCGGCCCGCTGAACGCTATCCGGGGCGGTTACCGGACCGCGCGGACGTGCTCGTGATCGGCGGTGGCATCACCGGCACCAGCCTCATGCATCACCTGCGCGCGCGAGGGATGGACGGCGTGCTGGTCGAGCGAGCGCACATCGCCGCGGGCGCGAGCGGGCGGAATGCCGGTTTCCTCCTCGCCGGAGTGGCCGACAGCTACGCCGAGGCGGTGCTCAGCTACGGACGTCCCAGGGCCCGCGAGATCTGGGGTCTGACCCTGGTGAACCACACCACGATGATCGAAGCGGTGGCGCGCCAGCCGGTCGGGCATCGCCGCCTCGGCAGCGCGATCGTCGCGTCCGGCGAAGAGGAGGCGGCTTCGCTCGCGGAATCCGCGCAGCTGCTCAATGAGGACGGGTTCGAAGCATCGTGGGATGGTCGCACCCTGATCAACCCGCTCGACGGTGAGGTCGATCCCGCCGCGGTCGTGGGTGCGCTCGCGCGCCAAGCGCCGCCTGGAGCGATCCGCGAAGGCGTGAACGTGACCGCCATCGAGGCACGGTCGACCGAGGTCCTGGTCCATGCAGATGGCGCCGAGTGTCATGCCGGTTGCGTGATCCTCGCCACCAATGCCTACACGCCACTTCTGCTCGCTCAGGTCGAGATCCAACCGCGCCGCGCGCAGATGCTTGCCAGCGCACCCGATGCGGCCGGTCTTTGCGATCTCCCCACCTACTCTCATTTCGGTTATCGCTACTGGCGACAGCTGCCGAGCGGTGAGGTTCTCATCGGCGGCTGGCGCGATACCGCCTACGAGACGGAGGTCGGATACGACGAACGGCCGACGGACGCGATCCAGGCCCACCTCGATGCGCAGCTGAAGCGGATGGGCGCGAAGGCACAGGTCACGCATCGCTGGGCCGGGACCATGGGGTTCACCGAATCAGGGCTGCCGCTGGTCGGCCCGGTCGACGGCATGCCGAACGTCTATCTGTGCGCCGGTTTCAACGGGCACGGCATGGGCTTCGCTTTCGTCAGCGCGAAGACGCTCGTCGAGTCGCTGTAGGCTCCCCTCTCCCGCGGCGCCTACGGCGCGGCGGGACCTCCCCGCGTGGCGGGGAGGCCAGGTAACGACCGCCCCAGAAATTCGATCCAGTTGGCGCCCATGATGCCCTCGACCTGGGCCGCATCGAAGTGGCGGCGCAGCAGGCCTGGCAGGAACCTCCTGAGCTCGCCAAGGTCGTGAATCGGTCCGTATCGCGAATCGATGCCGCCGTCGAGGTCGGTGCCCAGACCGACGTGCTCGGGTCCGCCCGCCGCACGCGCGAGGTGAACCGCGTGGCGAACCACATCGTCCAGCGTGGTCCGGCCCTTCGCCCGCAGATGCGAGGGATAGAAGCTGATGCCGAGAATGCCGCCGCGACGAGCGACCTCGGCCGCGGTCGCATCCGTGATCTGCCGATCGCCCGGGACGATGGCGCGCGCGTTGCTGTGCGAGCAGATGATCGGCCCGCGCCACATTTCAAAGGCGTCGGCCACAGCCTGGTCGGCCATGTGGCTGAGGTCGAGGATCACGTGCTTGCGCCTCATCGCTTTCAAGAGCTGCACGCCAAGGTCGGTCAGCCCGCCCGGGGCGCGAGTGCCGCCGCTGTAGCGGGTGCGGCTCCAGGCCGGGCCGATGATGCGCACGCCCATGTCCGTCCACGCGCCGAGCTGCGATGGCGTCTCGATCGGGTCGGCGCCTTCCATGAGCAGGACCGCGGCGATCTGTCCTTTTTTCCAGCCGCGGACATACGACTGCAGCTCGTGTGTGTCGCGAATCAGGTGGAGGCCGCAGGACTTGTAGTAGTTGACCTGCGCGACGGCCATGATGTAGGCCTCGTGCGCGTTCTCGTAGACGAAACGGGTGCGCATCGCCCGCCGCGCCCGAGCCGGCGCGGTGTAGAGCGTCGCGCAGACCAGGCCCACGCCGGCTGAGGTGAGCGCAGGCCGGCTGATCACATACCCCGGGGCCGGCGGGGCCAGGAAGCCACGGCCGTCGGAGGTCGCGTTCCAGGCGATGTCGAGATGCGCGTCGACGATCATCGCGCGGCCACGAGCACGGCGCGGCCGGCCGCCTCGACCGGAGCCTCTCCTTCGACCAGCGCGACGCAGAAGGTGGCCGCCAGGGCGTCCGGGTCCTGGTCGACTGCGGGGCCGAGCAGGCGCCGGCCGTGCACGCTGCAGCCTCCGGCCGCAAGCCTGGTCACGGCCACCGGCGCAATGCCCTCCAGCGGCACGCCGAGCTCGGCCGCTGCTTCCTCACCGGCAAAGAGGATGTCCGGGTGGAGCTCGGCGAGCTCGTACGCAGCCTGGGGCCCCCGACGGCGGATCCAGGCCGCGTCGGGCAGCTCCAGGGCGAGCACCGCGCCCTGACGCCTGGCCGCTTCCACGGTGGCGCGGAAATCGGCCTTGCGGGGCGGCTCGACCAGGAGGTTCGCCCGAAGGTAGATCAGCGCCGCTCCGGACCAGCCCCCGCGGCGTGTAGGGGCGGCGAGCGTGGCCTGGCGGCCCAGGCGGCCGACCCAGTCGCAGAATCCGGCCTCCTCTCCGAACGCGGCGAACATCGGATCGAGAATACCTTGACGCGAATCCCTGTATAGGGTGATAATGAAGCCCTTCACTATGAATCAAAACACCATGAATCCCACCACAATGCCGAAGGTTCCGCGCGACCTGGGCGACGTTCACGAGCTGGCGCGCGACGAAGCCGGGCGCCTCTACAGCGTCGGTATGCGGGGGCTGTTCGAGCCCCTACACGTCGAAATGAGCGCTGTTGAGGCCCTCGCCGCATTGAAGGTTGCGGGGCGCATGCTGGGCTTGCTGCAGGAGCGCTGGGCGGAGGCACGTGGCCTCAGCTCAGGCCGGATGGGAGTCCTCTTCCGGCTGTATCGCTGCGGTGACACGCCGTTGGGCGATCTGGCGGAAAACCTGGAATCCACGCCCAGGAACATCACCGGCCTCGTGGATCACCTCGAGCGCGACGGCCTGGTCGAGCGCGTCCCCGACCCCGCTGACCGGCGATCCGTGCGAGCTCGGCTGACGGAAGCCGGCAGGACCCGGATCGAGGCCATCTGGAAGGAGGGCATCGACCGCCAGTTCGAGATCGTGAAGGGAATGAGCAAAGACGACCTGGCGCAACTTCGACACCTGTGCCTGCAGCTGGTCGAGAGCGCCAGGAAGGAGCTGGGGAAGTGATAACTCAAGGGCTGTCGCGCAGGCGCGTGATCCTGGCCACCGCCGGCACGATGCTGGCGTTGCTGCTGGCCGCCCTCGACCAGACGATCGTCGGCACCGCCATCCCCCGCATCGTCGCGGACCTCAACGGGCTCGACCGGCTCGCGTGGGTCACCACGGCCTACCTGGTGACCTCGACCACCATGACCCCCATTGCCGGCAAGCTGGGCGACCTGTTCGGCCGCAAGCCGTTCCTGCTCGCCGGGATGATCGGCTTCGTGGCCACATCTGCGCTGTGCGGCTTGTCCCAGGACATGACGCAGCTGATCGTGGCGCGCGGCATCCAGGGCGTCTTCGGCGGGGTGCTGTTCGCCACGGTCTTCACGATCATCGGCGACCTGTTCCCGCCCGAGAGCCGCGGCCGCGTGCAGGGCCTGTTCGGCGGCGTCTTCGGGCTCAGCGCCATCATCGGCCCCACCGCCGGCGGGTTCATCACCGACCACTGGAGCTGGCGCTGGGTCTTCGAGATCAACATCCCTGTCGGCATGGTCGCCGTGGCGGTGGTGATGGTCGGCCTTCCGTACGTGCGCTCGAAGGCGTCGTGGCGGGACATCGATTACTGGGGCGCGTTCACGCTGGCCGCCGGCGTGGTGCCCCTGCTGATCGCGCTGTCCATCACCCGCGACCACGCCTGGACGTCACCGGAGGTCGTCGGCCTGCTTGCCCTCGCAGCCGCGATGCTGGCCGCGTTCGTCTTCGTCGAGGCCCGCGTCGAACACCCCATCGTGCCCCTCGAGCTGTTCAAGAACGCGACCTTCACCGTGTCGATGATCGTGGGCTTCCTCACCGCGTTCGGCATGTTCGGCTCGATCCTGTTCACGCCTCTCGTCTTCCAGGGCGTGCTCGGCATCAGCGCCACCAACTCAGGCGCGCTCATCACGCCGATGATGTTCGGCCTCCTCGCCGCGAGCACGCTGACCGGCTTCGTGATGCGCCGGATCAAGTACTACCGCTTCCTCGGCACCCTGGGCGTGGCCGTGATGATCGCCGGCATGTACCTCCTGTCGCTGATCACGCCTTCCTCACAGGAATGGCGCGTGGTCGCGGCCCTGGTCGTGGTCGGGCTCGGCCTCGGCACCACATTCCCCCTGTACCTGACCGCGGTGCAGGTCGCCCTCCCACGCAAGTTCCTGGGCGTGGCGTCGAGCCAGATCCAGTTCTGGCGCAACCTGGGCGGCACCGTGGGCAGCTCCATCCTCGGCGCAGTCCTTGCGAACCGGCTGCCCGGCTACCTCGGCACCAGGCTCACCGCCCTGCATCTTCCTGCGCAGGCTCTGCAGCACCTGCCCTCGGGCGGCGCCAACTCGATTCTTCAGCCGGGCGCTCTGGCCCAGCTCCCGCCGGCGGTGGCTAACGCCATCCGTTTTGCCCTTGCCGATACCCTGCACGACATCTACTTCTTCGCCGGGCTGGTCCTGATCATCGCCCTCATCTCGACGGTCTTCCTCAAAGAGGTGCCCCTCACCACGGCCCCAACCCGCATCGGATTCGGGGATCCCGTACCTGAGGACGAGGGCTCTGAGGCGCGCGAGGTCGTACCCGCGTAGGAAAGCGCTCTCTCCAAATTCCCGCCCAGCGCGTTAAAATCGCCCCCGAACCGCTAGAGGGGGTAGACCGGTCAACTTCGTCCGGGCCTCTGAGCGACTTTCTAGGGGAGGCCAGACGGTGAGTTTCTCGGACAGGACGTTGCAGTGCCGCGACTGCGGGCGCGATTTCATCTTTACGGCGGGGGAGCAGGAGTTCTATCAGACGCGCGGGCTTCAGAACGAGCCCAGGCGGTGTCCAGAGTGCCGCGCAGCGCGCCGCTCGACTGAGGGCAACGGCCGAGCGCGGGTCATGCACGACGTGATCTGCTCGAACTGCGGGAAACAGACCCAGGTGCCGTTCGTGCCGACAGGGGCGCGGCCGGTGTACTGCCTGGACTGCTTCCAGACGGTGGGTCGCCGCTAAGACCCGATCCGTTTCGTTTGGTGTCGCCTTGCGGCCGGGCCCTCCCGGCCGCAGCCTTTTCACCTAGTTCTGCGTCAGCGGCAGGTCGAACTCCTCGACGCAGTCGCAGCCAATCAGCTGCTCACCACATCGGGGGCACTGTTCCATGTCACAGCCGAAGTGGTGGAGGCCCCCGGCGACCACGCCGCAATCGCCACAGCGGCCGACGAGTCTCCCCGGCCAGATCGTCTCCGACCCATAGGCGACGGGCTTGAAGACCTCACCTCGAAAGGTCATCACCGATCGGGCTCTGCACGTGTCCGCCTCGAGCATCTCCCGCCCACAGTCTTCGCAGGCAGCCATGAGGCTAGGCGAGGGCGATCGGGCGCACCGGCGACCCGGTGGCGCCACGCATCTTGAGCGGCAGGCAGACGAACGCGAACTCGTGCGCGCGCGCCTCCGCGAGCTCCTCGAGGTTCAGGTTCTCGATGATCGGGATGCCGGCCCGCACGAGAAGCAGCATGTGGCCGGGCAGCGTCACGCCAAGCTCCGGGTCGGGCGGCCCGATCACGTCCCAGGCGATGTTGTCCGCGCCGACTGCGCGCACCTGCCGTTCCACCAACCAGCGCGAGCCGCCCGCGCTCACACCCGCGGCGTGGAGGTACTGCGGCGCGTCCGCCCAGAGGGCTCCGTACCCGGTGCGTACCAGCACGACGTCACCCGCGCGCACCTCCACCCCGCCGGCGCTCGCGGCCTGTTCCAGCTCCTGGCGGCTGATGGAGTGGTCGGGCGGCAAGCGCTGGGTGCGGGCGACGTCGAGCAGGACGCCGCGGCTCACCAGCGGCTCGAGCGTCTCGACACCGTGGGTGCGGAAGCCGGCCGAGGTCTGGACGCCCGAGTCGACGTGCACGCCGCCGTGCAGGATCATGTTCTCGGCCTGGTGGGCCAGGGCGTCGATGTGCGTGCCCGAGTGCTCTGGCATCACGACCAGGCCGGACGCGCTCGTCCTCGCCTCGGGGGCGCCACGCGCGTGATGGCGATGCAGAAAGTAGTTGAAGCCGGGCGCGTGGGCTGGATGCGAGGGCGCGCCGGCGAACCGAGGCTGTTCGAGATCGAAGACCCGAGCCGATTCGAGCGCCTCGATGAGGCTGGGCACTACTCTCGGTAGCGGTACACGATGCGGCCGCGTGTCAGGTCGTAAGGCGAGAGCTCGACGCGGATCCGGTCTCCCGGCGTGATGCGAATGAAATAGCGACGCATCCGGCCTGCCGCGTAGGCGATGAGCTTGTGCCCGCCCTCGAGCTCGACCTCGAACATCGCATTGGGCAGCGCCTGCGCGACGACCGCGTCCATGACGACCGCCTGCTCCTTCTGGCCGCCGTCGTCCTTCTCCGGCTTGCGCGCCTTTTCGGGCCGCCTGGGACCCCTGCGTTGACTCTTGAACTTTCCCAAGACGCGTGCAGTCTACGTGGAGCCGACTGTGGCGGCGAGCCGGGCCTCGATCGCTGCGGCCACGTCGGCCGGCACGCGATCGACCATCGCCAGCCTTCGCAAGGTCTCGATCCAGCGACCGCCCTTCTCGCGCACGACCTCGGCCATTAGTGTGCAGCCACCGTCCATGTCACCGGCGATGGCCATGTCGAGCCCGGTCCAGAAGCGGATCTCCACCATTTCCGGCGCGATTCGGATCGCCTCCGCGGACTTGGCGTTGGCCGCTGCCTTGTCGCCGGACTCCGAAAGGCGATCCGCCTCCGACAGGGTCATGTAGGCGCGTTTGACGCGTAGAAGGCGGCGCAGCTCCGGCAGCGGCTCCGGCGCATCCTCGACGCGCAGGTCGATGATGCGGTCTTCCCAGAAGCGTCCGGTCGGCGAGCCGGTGACGACGAGCATCGCGGCCGACTGCTTGCCGCGTATGTCACCGCCTTCGGCCTCGGCGGCCTCCAGGGCGGCCATCATCCGCTCCGCGAGCGGGGCCGCGGTGGACGTGAACGCTTGCGCCATCGCCGCCCAGACCGTGTCTTTCTCCATGAGGTTCGCCTGGCAGCTGAAGCCATCGCCGATGTGATGCCCGGCCGCCGGGATGCACTCACGACCGGTGTGCGCCGCCACGCCGCCTTTGGCGTCGACGATCGCGCACTGGCGCATCTCGGCCCCAGGATCGCCGGCGGTCAGAGCCTTGAGCGCTTGCTCGGCCGTGAATCCCGCCTGCAGCAGCTCGAGGCCCAGCGGTCCGAAGCTGACGTTGACTCGCGATTGGGTCGCCACCGCGCCCACGCCGGCCAGCGCCCACGGCACCGCGGGGCTGACCTGAAAGTAGTGCGACTGGACCGCGACGCCGAACTCGCCCGTCTGCTTGTCGCGCGCAACGATCGAGTACGTCACAGCGCTAAATCGTAATCAGTCGACGTATTCGGGCTCGCGCGGCTTGAGCGCGCGCCAGCGCTCGATCCAGGTCCCCTGCAGCTCGGGCTGCCTGGGTTCTTCAGCGAGCGCGCGGACTGCCTTCTCCACCCGCTCCGTGAACTCGCGCGAGCCCTCCTTTCCCTGCGGTGACATCGGCTTGCCGATCCGCACGCGCACAGGCCCGGGCAGCGGCAGCTTCTGTCCTTTGGGCATGATCCGATGCGCCCCTCGAATGTGCAGCGGCACCACCGGCGTGCCGGTTTCCTTGGCGAGGAAGCCGACCCCCGGCTTGAACTCCTGGATGCGGCCGTCGGGCGACCGGCTGCCTTCGGCGAAAAACACCAGGTTCCAACCGGCTTTGAGCAGCTGGCTCGCGCTGTGGAGCTGTTCTTTCGCCCCGCCCGTGCGCGAGAACGGGAACGTGTTCAGAAACAGGCCGACGACATTGCCGAGCAGAGGTCGCTTGTACCAGTAATCGGCCGCCGCCGCGACGACCGTTCGATCTCGCGCGCGGTCGGAAAGCGCGTGGAGGACGAGCGAGGTGTCGGCGTGGCTCGAATGGTTGGCGGCAAATATCACCGGGCGCTCCAGCTCCGTGACCCATTCGCGACCCTCCACCTTGGGATGCGCCATCGCCTCGGTGAACGGGAGCAGGAGGCCGTGCTGGATCAGCCACCGGATCGTGCGCACGGGCTCCTGGCGCGCCCATCCGAGGTCGCTTGCCGGGGGCGGCACGACCGCACCCTGCTCCGGCCACGTATGGGGGCGGGGCGTGTCCCAGCGCCAGCCACGCCGGACGCGCTGGACGTCATTGACGACGCCGCCGATCGCGCGCGCCAGCTGCATGGGCCCGCGGTCGCCGCTGTACCAAGGCATCGCCTACTCGACGTCCGCAAGGAGGATCGGCGGCATCCGCATGTGCGTCACGCTCGGATGGCGGCCGACGGTTTGCTCGGCCATCTCGAACGCATCCTCGAGCGTGGTCGCGCACTTGAAGCCGAGGCGGTGGACGACCTCGCGGTCGCCGCCGACGATGATGATGTCGCCTGCGTGCTCCATCGCGTGCGCGGCCCAGTACCACGCGTAGAACGGGTGCGCGCCGTGGTAGGCGTGGGACTTGCGGTAGAGCTGACGGAACCATGGATCTTCGGCGAACCGGAGCTCGTACTTGGCTTCGATCTCGGCCGGCGCGGTCGTGTCGGCCAGGACCTCGTCGTAGAAGTCGATGTAGCTCGGGTGCTGGACGGCGTCGAACTCATAACGGCAGGGGTGCGTGAGGATGACCACTCCCCCCTTCCTCAGCACCGGCTTGTTCCGGTAGAAATTGAACAGGTAGCCCAACCCCATGCACACGACGAGCACCGGGTTCATCGGGGCGTTCACGTTGTACGGGCCGAGGTAGGGAACGCCGATCGTCACGATGTCGGTCTGGCCTTCGACGCGCACGGCGATCTGGCTGCGCACTGCCTCCAGCGTCTTCTCATGCACCGCATCGACCTGGCCCGCGTTCACGCCGGTCAGTCCGTAAGGCGCGCGCATGGCGTGGAAGACGTTGCGCTTGAACGCCGTCGGCGCGAGGTCGGTGAGCTGCTTCATGCCCAGGAACATCGCCTGGTCCTGGGCTGACCAGTCGGTCTCGCGCTTCTGCATGAAGTTGGCGATGGATGGGAAGGCGTGATTGTTGACGGTGGTCTCGATGTGGAACACCCGCACCGTGTCCTCGATGAGCTGACCCTGGCGGATGCAGGAATGGTGCAGCGCGGAGTCGGGCGGGTTCATGTACGAGCGCGAAGCCAGCAGCGTCTTGACGTTGTGATGGGCGCGAATGCCCCGATAGCTGGCCAGCCCGGTGGACATGGACTTGTGCCCGCCGTCCATCGGCACTAGCGTCAGGTTCACGTAGACGACCAGGTCCGACTCCGTCGCGCGCTTGTGGAGCGTGACCTCCTCGCCCTCTGCGGTCTTCCCGATGTAGACGTTGGCCTCGGGATCCTCGCCGTCGTGCTGATAGAGGCGGTCGGGCCAGAACGTGCTGAAGATGCGGTCGCCGACGATGTGGCGGATCTCGTCGGCCGTCATGCGGCGATGGAGGCCGAGCGCAGCGATGAGGTGGATGTCCTCGACGCCAGCGTCGGCGGCCATGTCGATCACCTCTTCCATGACCAGCTGCCTTACGTCCGGGGCGGCCATCGGGGGGAGCGGCAGGGAAAGGTCGTCGAACGCGATCGTCAGCTTCATGCCCTTCCGGAGCAGCGACTTGAGCGGATCGTCGTCCAGCGGCTTGGTGAGCGCCCGCTTGATGGCCCGCTCGGGATTGGTGATGGGCTCGAGCGGGTCCGGTGGGTAGACGATGCGTGCGCCGAGCGGCAGCTTCTCGAGCCGCACCCCCTCTCCGAAATGGAACAGCACGGGCGGAGTGTTGCGGTCGACCTCGATGACCGCGCCTGGCCTTGCCATTTAGATCTTCAATCCTCGCAGGTCGAATGCGACCTTCACCGCGCCGAGACGGCCGGCGCTCATCGCGTACGCGATCGCGTCGCGATACTCACCAAGACCGAACAGCGGACCGGTCAGCTCCTCCAGGTGCAGGTCCGGCGCCGCGTCGAGCGCAAGCTGGAAGGTGCGCTTGCCTTTTCGCTTCGGCTCGGTGCCATACGCGTATGCGCCCATCACCGTCAGCTCGCGCTGCCAGATCGCGGCCCAGTCGACCTTCTCCTCGCCCGGCATCCCGACCGCGACCAGCGTGCCTCCCTCCCGCGTGAAGCGGACAGCGTCATTGAGGCTGCCGGCACGGCCCACGCATTCGAACGTGACGTCGGCTCCGCCGAGCAGGAGCGAGCGGTCGAAGCCATCGAGCCTGCGCGCGCCTGTGGCGAAACGGATGCGTTGGAAGACATCGGCTGGATTGATGACCTGGTCGGCGCCAAGCTTGGTGGCGAGCTCGCGCTGGGTGGGGTGCTTGGCGACCGCGATCAGACGCTTGGGCGGCGTGAACAGGCGGATCGCCGCCACCGTCAGCAGGCCGATCGTGCCCGCCCCGAGCACGACGACGATGTCGTCCTTGGTCGCGCCTCCGCGGAACGCGGCGTGGATGCAGCAAGAAAACGGCTCGATCAGCACCGCGGCCTCGTCCGACAGCGCCGCCGGCACCGGATGCAGCTGGCTCGGGTGGGCGACGAGCGTCTCGCCCCAACCTCCGCCGGTGTCCGCGCAGTAGCCGGTCTGGAGACCAACCCGGATCGGTCCTTCGGTGACGTTGTAGCACAGGCCGGGCCGGCCTTCGGCGCAGCGCGGACAGGCAGGCTCGACCCCGCGCACCTTGCAGCCGAGGGCCGGTTCGATCACGACTCGTGAGCCATCGCCAAGAGTGCCCACCACCTCGTGGCCCGGTACGAATGGATAGCTGGTCAGCGGATCGAGGTACAGCGACGCATGGCCGCCGATCGCGGATAGGTCGGAGCCGCAGATCCCCGCCAGTGTGGGCGACACGCGCACCCAGTCTTGCGCCGGCAGCTCGGGCTCGGGCACATCGCCGAGATGCAGCATCGAGAGCGCGCTGGTCGCGACCTCGGGCCTTCCGCCCGCGGCTTTGACGATGGCGTAGGAGGGAATCGACCTCTCGTACGTGAGAGCTAGCGTCGGACCGCCTCCTTGTACTCGGGCGAGCGCGGGTCGGGCATCGGCAGGCGCCAGTTGCCCGGCGCCATCCGCCAGCGCTCGACACGCCAGCCGCGCTGTCCGGCGACCTGCGACAGGCGCGCGTCCGGGTTCACCGCCACCGGAGTTCCGACGAGCTCCAGCATGGGCAGGTCTGACAACGAGTCCGCATACGCGAAGCTCTCGGCCAGGACCAGCCCGTTGCGAGACGCATATTCCTCGAGCAGGACGCCGCGCGCCTCACCCGCCGGCGGCGGCGCGTCCAGGTCTCCGGTCAAGCGGCCGTCTTTCACCAGGAGGTGCGCGCAGTCGACCTCCACCTCCAGCAGCTCCGCGAGCGGCTCGACCACGACATCCAGCGCTCCGGTCAGGAGCAGCACCCGGTGGCCGGCGCGCTTGTGCTCGCGGATCCGGCGCATGCCCTCCGGATAGATACGCCGAAGCGTCACGGCATTCAGCGCCTCCCGACCGAGCCGCTTCATGACGTCGTAGTCCAGGCCGTCGTACTCGCGATAGAAGCTCCGCTGGAACTCTGCCCGCGACCGCCGCTCGAGGTACAGCCAGCGCGGCGCCTCGCGCGCCATCTGCGCCATGAAGGCCGGCCACTCGTCGACCGGCTGCGCCCGCAGGCGCATCCACAGGAAGTACTCGACGACGTTGGTCTCGACCAGCGTCCCGTCGACATCGAACACCGCGAGAACGTCGGTCCGGCCGTTTCGCTTCTCGATGGCTGAGCGCACGGAATTGGACTCCGGCTTGGGCGTGGTGCTGCCGCTGGGCTGGCGGCCTTTGCGCGCAACAGTCTCTGCACGGGACATGCGCACGACCGTCGGGAAGTGGACGTCCTGGAAGTAGTGCTCCCACTTGTAAAGGGCCGCGTCGAAGGGAAAAATCTTGCGCTCGGCGGCCGGCACGCGCTCCCAAACCGACATGAGATTGCGCGTGTCGAAGATGCAGTCGACCTCCGTGTAGACGCCGTACAGCTGGATCAGGTTGAGGCCGCGCTCGAGGCGCTCGCGCTCGCCGTTGAGGTCGTCCGACAGGGCCGCGACGCTCGCGCCCAGGGGCAATCGCTCGACCGCCCATTGAGCCGCGCTCACAATTTTCAGTGCCGCTTCGCCCTTGGCCGCCAGCTCGCCGCGCGTCGGGTAGGTCCACGTCGGAGTGCCGATCGCCTGCCCGTAGCGGTCGCGGAGCGGATGCTCCGTGAAGTAGCGTGTCGCCTCCTCCGTCATCTGGCGGAAGCGCAGCGGGTTGCGGCTCCCTGAAGCAGCGTGGTAGACGCGGGGCTTCGAATCCGGAGGTGGGCTCGCCGCGACGGCGAGAACGGTGTTGACGACGAAGTCAGCGGGGATGATGTCGAGCAGCGAATCGGGAAGGCCCGAGAAGTCGCGGAGGATGCCGCGCCCGAACGCGAGGATCAACGGCTCCGCCATGCGGAACCCTTCCAGCCACCCCGGGAAGGGCTCTTCGAGCGCGCTCTCGATG
>DASWBB010000006.1:0-3059 GCA_036390875.1 Candidatus Dormiibacterota bacterium | reverse complement strand
GGCCACCACCGAGCGGACCATGCCCCGTGGCTCGACGAAAGTCGCCGCCACTATCTGCTCTGAGCTCTGCATTCTCAAGACCCCTTGTTCGTTGCATCCGTAGACCTCGACTTTCGCGATCTCACGCGGCCTTTGATGCTGGCGGTGACTGGGGTTGTGTGAGTTTCGGGTTGGTGGTCATCGGGGGTGCTTGTGCCCAAAACTCGTGGCGGATCATCTCGCGGCGGAGCGCCGCGAGCATGTCTGCGTAGCTGACGGTCGTCTTCTGGCGATACCAGGGTGACTCCCGGAGGCGCTGGTCGAGGTCGGCTCCGGGGTCGCCATGAACGGCGTACCAGGTGGTCGTGATTGTCTGGCAGAGGAACCCGAACGGGACGGTCCGCTCAACGGCTTTCTGGACGCGGTTGCGCGCTTCGCCGACGCCGTGCGCCTTGGCTTCTTGGTTGCAGGTCTCGATCGTCCAGCGGCTGTCGTAGCGGGAGATCAGCTCGCTGGCTGGGATCTCGGCGTCGGTGGAGGCGAGCGCGACGTCAAAGCCCGTCTCGGTGCCGGGGTTGCGGATCAGGAGCACCTTGACCGGCCGGGTGTAGAACGGCTTGTACCAGAGGCAGACCAGCTCGTGGACGTGCGCGGTGCGCGAGCGGCCGTCGGGGCCAGTGATCGTGACCGGCTGAAAGACGGCGGTCTTGGCGATCTCGGCCAGCGTCGGGAGCTTTCTGCCCTTCAACGGCGGGCGGCCCTTCCGGCCGGGCGTGCGCGCTCTCGGGGCGAGCTCGTGCACGCGGGCGTTGGCGCGCATCCGAGTCGTCACGCTGACCTGGTCGGGCAGTCCTCGCCACGCCTTGCTGGCGTAGGCGCCGTCCATCACCAGCTCGACCGTCCGGCCCGGAAAGTGCGTGATCACCATGTCGATCAGCGTCCTGGCGAGCTCTGGCTGGGAGCGCCGGTCGGGGTGATCGTCGTGCTTGGGCCTGAACAGCCGGAACAGGACCGGCAGCCCGACCTGCCGGCCGCCGAGGCATCGCAGCTCGACGACGAGCACGACCACGACCCAGCAGTTTCCCCACCGGGTGCGGCGCCCGGAGCCCTCCGGTTGGGCGCCGTCGTGGAGGTAGTGCGCGCCCCACACCTTGGGTCCAGAGCGGCCGAAGAGGGTGTCGTCAACGGCGAGGCGAATCGGGCCGACCTTGACGAACACGGTGACCAGGAAGTCCAGCAGCGCCAGCCCGAGCTCGTCGGGGTCCCAGCGCCGGTAGGCGAAGAAGTCGTGCGCGCGGCTGTGATGCCACACCCCCGCCAGCCCACAGGCCTGCAGCATCCCCGTCACCGTACAGTCCCGAACCCGGCCGACGAACCCCACCAGCAGCATGCCGAACGTTTGAAACGTTGGTTGCGTGAAGCACGGCGCCAGCAGGGACAGCAGCCCCGCAAGCGAAGTGGGAACCTGAATCACGGCGGCGACCTCCCGGACCGCAAGGCCACGGGAACGCTCGCAACGCCCCGCGGCCAGTGGACTTGATCGCCCACCGGATTCGGGGTCGCCGCCGCCCCTCCTCCGCCGGCGGACAAGCGGCTAGCCTGCACGCGTGCGGGATCTTCAGACGATCAACCGCGAGCTGGACACCGCCCGCGAGCGCGATGATCACCGCGCGCAGGTTCGGTTGATCACCGCTGCGCTGGCGCGGCCCGAGTCACAGCCCGACCGCGCGGGGTATCTCGACGAGCTCGCCTACGCCTACGAGAAGCTCGGCCGCTTCGAGGAGGCGATCGACGCGATGCGCCAAGCGGTCGCCGCCGGCTGGGATGGCGAGCTCGACGATCACCCCAGCGCGCAGGCACTGATCGCCGACCTGCTGTTGCGCGCCGGACGCGACCAAGAGGCCGACGAGGCGTGGGCGCAGGCCGAGCGCGAGGATTCCCGCAACCCGTGGGTGCACTCCGCCGCAAGCGACGCCTACACCAGGGTCGGGCTATACAAGAAGGCGCTGCCGTGGCAGACCAAGGGACTCGAGCTGGCGCTCGCGGCGGGAGAGGACGAGGGCGAGCTGGCGTGGTACTTGACCGGGGAGCGGGGCGAGACGATGGACGTCCTTGGCCTGGCGCCTGACGAGCTTCAGCTCCGCGCCGAGGAGATCATCGAACGCGAGGAGCAGCAGGATCGCGAGTACGAGCGAGAGTTCCTGCGCAACTGGAACCAGCCACAGACGATCGCGCCGCAGCAGACGTCCATCGGCGTTGCGTGGTTCCCGCCCGACCAGTACCCGCGGGCGCTGCAAACATGGCCAAGCTTCGCCGAGGACTACGAGCACGGTCCCTACGCCGCGTACTGCGCGCGGCTCGAGCTACTGCTGCGCGACCTCGGCTCCCAAGGCGTCAGACGCTTCGCGCTCACTCCGATCACGATCGATGACTATCTCGCCTGGTGCGCCGAGCACGACCGCGATCCCGCAGAGTCCGACACCAGAGCGAGCTATGCCACCGAGCTCATCGGGCACGACGTCGCCCAACCATGGCCACCGCAACGAAACGCGCCCTGCTGGTGCGGCAGCGAACGCAAGTACAAGAAGTGCTGCCTCCGCGCCCACTGACTCAAAGCCCAGACCGGCGCCGCCGCACCACCTCAAATCCTCAAATCAAGCCCAAAAAGCCGAAACTCGAGGTGCTTGCGGACTATCCGAAAGGACATTCGAAGCTGCTCTTGCGCAAGCGTCTTCGGCGACGGCACCGTGCGAGACTGCCCATTTGTCGCCGCCGCGGCAGTTAGGGTCGGTACTTCTGCTCTTGCCCAAGAAGGAGGCGCCAGCCGCCGACGGGCCAGCGCTGATGCTTCGCCAGGGATTGCGAGCACCCCGCTCGCCGGTGTTCGAGTTGTCGCGTTGGACCAGGAGGAGCGGCGACGATCGATAACTCCTTTCCCTGGACGAAGCAGCAGCCGGGGTGGAGCCCGGCGAGCTGCAACATTACGCCGGCGTCGGAGGGCCGCCGCTCCTCGAGGAAGCAGCAGTTAGCCGTCGCCGCTCCTCTTCGTCCCAACCGGCAGCGAGGTGTGTGTCGAGGCG
>DASWBB010000005.1:0-5410 GCA_036390875.1 Candidatus Dormiibacterota bacterium | reverse complement strand
TAGTTGCTGTACTCGGCGCGATAAACCGCATAAGCAGTGATGACGATCTGGTTGCCGACAACTTGCTGAATCAATGGAGTAAGGGGTTGGAAGTTGAACCAGAGCGTCACCTTGATGGGCTCGTTGCCGACAGCGGGAGTGATGGTGTTGCATCCCGGTCCGGGAGCCGGCAGGATGCCGAGGCCACCACGCGGGCCGTTGGGGACTCCGTTGCCGGCCTGGCTCGGGTCGGTGATGAAAATCCAGCCGGAGTTGGGAGGCGGCAGCGACGGCGACCCCTGCGGAATGCCACCGTTGGGAATGGGTCCGTTGGGGCAGGGGTTGGCCAGGACCTCTGTGACGGCGTGCGCCTGCACGGCGCTGGCGACGTCGGCGTCGGTCGGCCACGTGTGGGTGGAACCATTGGGGTCGACGAAGTAGGAAGCCCGCACGGCCACGCGCGCGCCTTCGTTGGCCGCCTGCTGCAGCGTGATGTAGAAGTACAGGCCGCGGCCGAAGTCGATGATGCCGAACGTCAGGAGCAGGATGACCGGCGCGATCAAGGCGAATTCCGTGAGGCCCTGGGAGCGTTCGCTGCGCGTCCAGCCCTGCACGGTGGCCAACGACCTCTTCGCGCTCTCGGTCAGACGCTGAAATCTCATCCTCATGGCTTGCCCTGGATGGTGAAGTGCTCGTTGTACGCCACATTGATGCCGTTCCCGAACAGGCTCTGAATGAACGGCGTGATGAGCCGGAAGTTCATCAGCAGCGCGACGTTGACGTCACCGAGGCGCCACGAGTTGTCGGTAGGAGCGCTGCCCATCTGCCCGAACTGCGGTCCGCCGCCGGGCTGGGTGTAGCAGATGTACAGGTTCACGGCCTGCGGAGCCGCGGGAAAGGCCGAGGCGGGGTACGGTTTGTTGTTGTTGACATTGCCGTCCGTCCCGGCCAGGCAGGCACCCTGCGGCACGGGTGTGGCCACGAGGCCCGCGCCGCCCAGGGACTGGTTGACGGCGATCCTGATGTCGTTGTCATCCAGGAAGTTGTTGGCGCGCAGGTTGGTGCTGAACCATGCGCCGTGGCGAGCCCCTTCGCGGGCAGCTCCATCGAGGTTCACAGCGAAGTAGAACGCGCGTGACAGGTCGAGGAGTCCCATCATCAAAAGCAGGAGCACGATCGAGGAGATCGCGAATTCCACTAGCGATTGCCCACGCTGCCGGCGGCGGCCGCGTGTCTCGCCTTTCCTGGGCACAGTGGAATTGAACCTGATCGGACTGCCGGTTGCGCGCATTAATCGAATAACGACGCAGCGCGACTTTCCGTGTGCTTTGTAAGCCGGCGCTGGTTGGCCGCCTTACGGCGGAGGCGCGTTCGGCGCGCCTCCAGGGCGGCTGCCTCCCCCGGAATCCGGTCCTGGGCCGCCTCCACGACGGCCAGCGCAAGCTGGGGATCGCGGCGCCGCCATTCGAGCAACCGCGCGCGCGCGACCGGCAGGCGGATGTCGGAGGCGACCTGAGACTCCAGCCATCCGAGCAGCCGCTCGGCCCCCGACACGGACGTCCGGCGGCGGGCCAGCCGGCGGGCGATCAACAGGCCGGCGCTGGCGGCGGCCAGGTCCTCGTCGACATTGGCGGGAGTGCGGCCGGCAAAGCCGGCGGCGTTCCGGAGGGCGTGCCAGCCGTCGGCACGCGCGCCTCGGCGGAGGCGGTGGCGACCCAGCGCCAGCCAGTCGGAGGCGTCCATGCCGGCGTCGGCGCCGTCGAGCCTCGACAGCAGCCGGGAGTGGAGGTGGACGAGGCTGATCACGTCCAGCCGGTTGTGCTCGAGCACCGCCTCCAGCAAAGGGCTCGACCCGCGCTGCAGGTACGCGAAATAGGCGTCGGGGACGAGCGCGCCCGCGACCGGATCGTCGCGTTCGTAACCGAGCAGCCGCTCTTCGACGATCCGCAGAGTGCAGCTTTCCATGCGGTGCCGGTAGAGGGCTCGCACCAGGGTGAGCAGGTCGACATGCGGCAGGGACGCCAGCTCGCCCGGCATCCGGGCCATCACCCACCGGGTCCTCAGCACGGGGAGGTCGAACGAGCCGCCGTTGAAGCTCGCCAGCCCATCGGCTGCGTCCAGCTCTTCGCGGAGTCGATGGAGGAACGCCGCCTCGAGGCCGGGCTGGGGGAGGAAGAGCTGAGCCAGCCGCAGGCCGCAGTCGATCGGCCGCGCCACCGCGGCCGCGAACACGTACGTCCCGGCTCCCCCGTTGAGGCCGGTGGTTTCCGTGTCGAGGTAGGCGACGGCTCCCGGGTGGGGGTCGAGCGGGGGCAGCGGAATGACGTCTTCGCGCAGCATCGCGTCGCCGAAGGGAGTCGGCACGACTTCGAACCCGCGCGGCAGCACTGCCGCCTGCGGGCGCGGCCGCGGCCGCGGCGCCCCGCTTAGACGGTCAAGGCGCTCGCGGAGGTCGCGGACAGCAGTCGCAGGCATGCGCTCTTGGCTCCTTCCACGAGATGCAGCGGACCGATGCACGAAGGGCAGCCTGCGAGGCATGGGCATTCGCGCACGAGCGAGGCGGCGTGGTCCAGGAGGTCGCGGTGCAGCTCGTACATGCGCTGCGAGTACCCGACCCCGCCGGGGTAGACCTCGTACACGGTCACAGTCGGCAGGCGGGTGGTGGTGGAGCGCACCTCGGCGACCGCGCCCAGGTCGCGCGGGTCGCACATCAACCGGATGCTGGCGACATGGCGCAGCGAATGAGCCATCCCCTGCAGTCCCGCCTCGAGTGTTTCGCGGCCGAGCGCGGTCCACAGCTCTTCGTCGACCGTGATCCAGTAGCCGGTCGTATGCAGCGTCTGCTCGGGCAGGTGGATCGGGCCCGAGCCGATGTTCTCGTGCGTGTGGAATCGGATCTTCTTGAACATGCTTGCGAGCGAGGTGATCTTCACCTCGCCATGGCTGCGCGCGATCGCGTCGCCGTCGGGGCCCGCGAAGGTGTCGAGCACCTGCACGGTCACCGAGGCAAGAGCATCGGTGTAGTAGTCCACGTCGACCGGGTGCAGATAAGCCTTCTTCTCATCCCAGTCGAGGCGATCGACGTGGAACTGCGCGCCTTCGTGCAGGTAGACCGCTTCCTCGTGCAGGAGCACGGGCGCCGAAAACTGGTCCATCTCGCCGATGACCGAAGGCCGTGGCTGCGAGGTGTCGATGATGACGACGTTGTCGGCGGCGATGCGCCGGAGGTGGATCTCCTCGGCGGGAAACGCCTGCCGGCTCCAGAACCACCGTCCGGCGGATCGCGTCGCCGAGCCGTCTTCTTCGAACATTCGGAGCAGGTCGTTGATGTCGGTGCGCCCCAGTCGTTCTTCGTCCTCGAACGGCAACTCGAAAAGACCGGCCTGGAGGTGGCCGGCGAGCAGGAGCAGGTTGTCAGGGTCGATCAGTCCTTCCTCGGGATCGGAGCTCAGGAAGTACTCGGGATGGCGGACGATGAACTGGTCGAGCGGCGAGCTCGAGGCCACGAACACGCCTACGGATCCGGAGCGACGCCCCGCCCTCCCGAGCTGCTGCCAGGTCGAGGCGATCGTGCCGGGATAGCCGACCAGAATCGCCGCCTGCAGGCTGCCGATGTCGATGCCCAGCTCGAGCGCGTTGGTGCTGACGACCCCTGTGATCGCTCCGTCGCGAAGGCCGGCCTCGATCTCTCGGCGGTGCAAGGGCAGGTAGCCGGCCCGGTAACCGCGCACCCGCTGGGCGGCGTCGAGGCGCGGGGCCAGGTCCTGGCGCAGGTAGCTCAGCATCACCTCGACCTGCAACCGGCTGCGGCAGAACAGGATTGTCTGCACGCCGGCTCGAATCCAGGGCGCCGCGATGCGCCGAGCCTCGAGCATCGAGCTCCGGCGGATGCCCATCTCCCGGTTGATCAGGGGCGGGTTGTAGAAGATCAGGCGCCGCTCGCCTCGCGGCGCGCCGCTCTGCTCGATGAGCTCGATGTTCTCCTCTTCGAGCAGTCTGGTGGCGAGGTCGAGTGGGTTGGCGATCGTCGCCGAGGCGCATATGAACGTGGGGTTCGAGCCATAGAAGGCGCAGATGCGTTTGAGGCGGCGGATGACGTTGGCGACCTGGCTGCCGAACAGCCCTCGATATGTATGCAGCTCATCGATGACGACGAAGTCGAGGCTCGAGAAAAGGCGGCGCCAGCGGGTGTGATGCGGAAGGATCCCGGTGTGCAGCATGTCCGGGTTCGTCATCACGACGTGGCCTGCCTCGCGGATCGCGGTCCGGCGCCCGGGTGCGGTGTCGCCGTCGTACGTGTCGACGCGGACGTCGATGGGCAGTCCGAACTTGAGCGCGCTCAGCTCCGCGAGCTGGTCCTGGGCGAGGGCCTTGGTCGGGTACACATAGAGGGCTCGGCGCTCGGGATGCTCGAGCAGCCGCTGCAGGACCGGAAGGTTGTAGCACAGCGTCTTGCCACTGGCGGTCGGCGTGACCACGACGAGGTGGCGGCCGTTGCGGACGGCGTGATATGCGTCGGCCTGGTGTGTGTATAGGCGTACGATGCCGCGCGCGGCAAGCGCTGCCGCCAGCTCCGGCCGCAAGTCTGCGGGGAGCGGGGCGAATCGGGCTGCGGCACCGGGAATGACATGGTCCAGGGTTATCTCTCCCGGAAAGTCAGTGGGAACGAAGGCAGGAGAGCTGGACATCACGCGCCGGGGAGGTTATACGAACATTCGTTCGGAGTCAAGAGAGAAGGGGCCGCCGGCGGCGGTCCCGGAGTACACGCCGGGTTCGGAGGCCGACTTCGAGCGCCTCTACCGCAACTCTTACCGGCGGATTCTGGGGACTTTGGTCACGATGCTCCGCGACCGCGAGGCCGCGGAGGACTGCACCCAGGACGCTTTCGAACGTGCGTTCAGGGCCTGGAAGACTTGGCGCCCTGACGCGCCGGCCGAAGCGTGGCTGCATCGCATCGCGATCAACACGGCGATCAACGGCCAGCGCCGGGAAAGGCTCCAGGAGGTGGGCGCGCTCCTGCGCCGCATCGGGAGGCCCGCCTCCCCGTCAGATCCCGCTGTGGTGGCGGAGCAGTCCGACGTCGTGGCCGCGTTGCGCAAGCTGCCGCCGAAGCAGGCGGCCGCGATCGTGCTCCGCCACTATCACGGCTATACCAACCGCGAGATCGCCATCTCGCTCGGCGTCCCCGAGCGGACGGTCGCCTCTCGCCTGGCCGCCGCTCGCAGCCGGCTGCAAAAACTGCTCGCGGGCACTCGTGCGGCCGGAAAGAGAAATGGGTAGTTCGGCCCCGGAGTTGGTTCCTTCTTGCCGATGAGCGGACCAGGCGATTTCGAAAGCGAGCTCGAGCGGGAGCTGCACCGGATCCTGGATCCGATTGCGGCCGCGCCGATCCCGCTTCGGAGAGCCCCGTCGTCAGGAGGGATCATGAAGA
>DASWBB010000004.1:0-2153 GCA_036390875.1 Candidatus Dormiibacterota bacterium | reverse complement strand
GGGCGCACTCGGGTGGCCGGAGGGAATCGCACCCTCCGGCTCCCTCAGAATCGGGTAGGCGCCGAGCTCACCCCGACGCCCCCCACACCACCCGGCGTGCGGGTCCGCACCGGGCGGTTCGCTTAGCATCCCGGAAGCGGCGGTAGGGTTCGGTGAACCCTTGCAGGCCGAGTTGGGACCAGTAGCCGTTGGGCAGGGCGGTGGCAAGGATCGGAGAGCCTGCGATGCGCCAGTACCCCTTGCGTGAGAACGCCCATCTGCGGGCGTCGTGCTCGGGGATGCCTGCCGCTCGCAGCTTGCGCAACTTGGTGCGCACGCGCTTCCACTCCTTCCATCGAACCTGCCGCAGTCGGCGCCTGAGCCACTTGTCGAGCTCCCGAAACGGAGAGGGTGTGTCGGCGAACGCGAAGTAGGCCGTCCACCCGACCGTGAAGCGGTTGATCTCCTTGATCCGCCGCTCCATCGAGACGCCCCAGCGGCGTGAGGTCAGTTGGCGCAAGCGGTCCTTGGCGCGTTTGACGCGTTTGGGGTCCACCAGCACCCTGACCTCCTCGCGGCGGTAGGCGAAGCGAAACCCCAGCAGGGGTCGCTTCGTCGCCCGGTCAACCACCGACTTCTCGCGGTTGACCCTGAGCTTTAGGCGCTGCTCGATGTAGTGCGCGATGCTCTCCATGACTCGCTTGCCCGCCCGCCGGCTCCGGACGTAGATCCGTCCGTCGTCGGCGTAGCGCACGAAGTTGTGCCCGCGCCGGTCCAGCTCCCAGTCGAGGTCGTCGAGCATGACGTTGCTGAGCAGCGGCGAAAGCGGAGAACCCTGAGGGGTTCCCTCTTCACTCGCGTGCACCAGCCCGCCCTCCATGACGCCCGCTTCCAGGTAGCGCCGGATCAGCCTGAGCACTCGCTTGTCATGCACCCGTCGTGCAACCCTGGCCATCAAAGCGTCGTGCTGGACCCGATCGAAAAACGAGTCCAAATCAAAATCGACGCACCACGCCGCATCATCGGCGATGAACTGGCGTGCCCGCTCGACAGCGTGATGCTGCGAGCGCCCCGGCCGATAGCCGAAGCTGTGGGGATGGAACTGTGGATCGAACACAGGCGTGAGCACCTGCGCGATGGCCTGGCAGATCAACCGATCCACCGCAGCCGGCACCCCCAGCATCCGCAGACCACCCGAGGGCTTGGGGATCATCACCCTCCTGACGGGTTGCGGCCGGTAGGTACCCGCCTCGAGCAGTGAGCGGATCTGCGGCCAATGGTCATGAAGCCACGGCCGTAGCTCCTCGGTGCTCATTCCGTCGGGACCAGAAGCCCCGGCGTTCTGCTCGACGCGTCTGAGCGCCTCGGCAAGATTCCCGCGGGAGAACAACTGCTCCCACAGAGAATCCGCGTCGGCGGGGTGAGCGGCGGTGTCATCCGGCGCCGGATCGTGGCTGCGCTCTGGCCGGGCGTCCTCAGGCTTCACCTTCAGACCTCCCGGCCAGGCCCCCGAAGGGGTTGGCTGCGGTCAGCGCCACGATCACGAGCACGGACGTCTTGGCGCTCGGCTTCGCGTTCGGCCCTTCCCAGCCACCGGCACGATCCCGGCTGGTACTACGACCTCTGCTGATTGCTCTGCGGCGAGTCGTGGCCTCTCGACCACAACCGTCCCGCACCACCCCGCGAACACGCCACGCGTGACGGGGCATCCTGGGACACCCGCAGAGCCCTCCCCGAATAAGACCAACGGCCTTCCCCGCACACCCACCGCGTCTACACGACGGCCCCTTGATGGACATCGGGCTTCGCCATGCAATGCTGGCTCGCCCGGACCGCCGCGCCTCATACGCGCAGCCCACCGCCACCGCAGCGGCGATCGGCCATGTGTTCCTAGGGTCACGGTTTCGCCTCCGGCTTCCTTCCCACCCCGCCTCACGACGACGCAGTTGCCATCGGCTTGTGGTTGGTGCCATCAACCTCCACAGGGGACTTCCACCCCCGAGTCGTTGGTCATGTCGGGCGTACATCGGGTAGGGACCAGGCTCGCCCTGGCCCCTCCCACACCACCCGGCATGCGGGTCCGCACCGGGCGGTTCGCTCAGCATTCCCGGACACGGCGGTAGGGTTCGGTGAATCCTTTCAGGCCCATGGTCTTGTGCCAATAGGCGTTGGGT
>DASWBB010000003.1:0-2506 GCA_036390875.1 Candidatus Dormiibacterota bacterium | reverse complement strand
GATAGGAAAGGTTGCCCACGTGTTACTCACCCGTTCGCCGCTAGGAACTTATCTCTCTTGCGAGAAATAAGCCCTCGCTCGACTTGCATGTGTTATGCGCGCCGCCAGCGTTAACCCTGAGCCAGGATCAAACTCTCCGTCTAAAACGGAGGACCCAAGACTTTCGCCCTGAGTCATAAGACTCTCAGAGTCTTTCCCACTCTTCAGTTGTCAAAGTGCTGGTTCCCCCGACCACCCCGGCGCTTTTAGGGCGCGCGAAGCCTTCCGTCAGGACAACCCGCGAATTGTACCGGTCTCCAGGTCCCCTTTGCAACGGGCCCCCGGTGAAGGAGCGGAAGCTAGTCCGCCGCCCTGATCCCCAGCTCGTCCAGGTGGGCAAGCAGGCCCGCCGGGTCGTCATAGACCCGGTAAGCGCCGGCCCGCTCCAGCTCCTCCTGGCCGTAGCCGCCCGACAGCAGCCCCACGCTCAGGGCGCCGGCCCGCTGGGCGGCGAGGAGATCCCAGATGCTGTCGCCGACCACGAAGCAGTCGCCGGGTGGCACGCCCAGCCGCTCCGCGGCCGCCAGGAAGAGGTCGGGGTTGGGCTTGGCGTAAGCGACCTGGTCGCGGGTGACCACCGGCGTGCCTTCAGGAATCCCCAGCAGCGCGATTGTCGGGCGCGCCGTCGTCGAAGCGCCGCTGGTGGCGATCGCCCACGGCACATGCATCGATGACAGGGCGGCCAGCAGCTCGCGCGAGCCTGGCAGGGGGCGGATCTGATCGAGCCGGCCCAGCAGGGCCGAAGCGTGCGCGTGCCGGAGCCGCTCGGCCTGGGCCTCGGTCAGGCTGGTGCCGAGCTCCCGATCCAGGGCCTTCAGAAACAGCCCTCCGCTCATGCCGATCCGCCGATGGATGCGCCAGATCGAAAGATGCAGCCCTTCCGACTCCAGCGCGTCGCTCCACGAGAGCACGTGCTGATAGACGCTGTCGACGAGCGTGCCGTCGAGGTCGAACAGCAGCGCCGGCCGGGCGGACAGCTTCGGCGTCGACAATCAGAAGGCTCGCCGGCCCGCCATGGCGCGCGCGAGCGTCAGCTCGTCCGCGTACTCGAGGTCGCCACCCACAGGGAGACCATGCGCCGGCCGCGTGACCGTGATCCCCAATGGCGCCAGCGCGCGCTGCAGGTAGACCGCGGTCGCCTCTCCTTCTATGTCTGCGTCCGTGGCGACGATCACCTCGACCACGCCTTCTTCGCGCGCACGCTCGAGCAGCTGCGGAACGTGAATCTGCTCAGGACCGATCCCATCGATCGGCGAAATCACACCGTGGAGCACGAAGTACAACCCGTTGAACTCCGACGTCCGCTCGATCGCGAGCACGTCCAGCGCCGACTCGACCACGCAGATCACTGAAGCATCGCGCCGCGACGAGGAGCAGATCGCGCACAGGCTGCCTTCGGCGATGTTGTAGCAGCGCTCGCAGTAGCCGATCCTGGCCTTGACATCCACGATCGCCTGCGCCAGCGATTCGGCGCGCTGCCGGTCGACGCGAAGCAGGTGGAACGCCAGGCGCTGGGCGGTCTTGGGGCCGATGCCCGGCAGTCGCGACAGCTCCTGCACCAGCCGTTCGAGAGGTTCGGGGAGCTGAGGCAAGCTACGTCCAGGACTTCAGAGGAGACCGGGTGGCAGGCCCAGCCCGCCGGCGATCGCCTGCATCCTCTTCGCCGCCAGCTGCTTCGATGCCTCCATGGCTTCGTTGACCGCGGCCACGACCAGGTCCTGGAGCATCTCGGTGTCCGCCGCGGCCGCGGGGTCGATCGTCACCGAGACGACCTTCTGCGTGCCGGTCGCCACGACCCGCACCGCCCCGCCGCCCGCGCTCGCCTCCACGGTCTCGCTCTCGAGCTCGGTCTGGACCTTGGCCATGCGGTCCTGCATCTGCTGGACCTGACGCAGCATCTTCATCGGGTCCTTCATTCGGAGACCTCCTTGACTCGCGTCACGCGCCCATCGAACCGGCGCACCACCTCGCGGACGAACGGGTCGTCCTCGGGACTGGCGGGCGGCTTGCCGCCGGGCTTGCCCGGCTCGGCGGCCGTGTCGCGCAGCCTGAACTCGACCTTCACCTTTTCTCCCAGCCAGGCGCGCACGAGGGGCAGCAGCTGCGCCGATTGCTCCTGCGCCTTCTTGTGGTGGAAGCCGTACTGGAACCACAACACGAGCGTCGACCCATCGACCTCAGGCTTGGCATCAAGGTAGGCGGCCCGCACCGTCCGGCTCAACTTATCCAGCACGTCACTCCATCCCGAAACATCTCCCTCCCCACTTTGTGGGGAGGGGTCCTCCCGCGCCTGCGGCGCGGGGACCCCAGCGGTGGCGCTGACCGGTGGGGATGTTGGCTCTGGCACAGCAACGGGGAGCGGGACCGGCACTGGCGTGGTCAGACCGACCTCCACCGCGAGCCGGGCCAGAGTGGCCTCGACCAGGAATCTCGGCTCGGCATGGCGGCGGACCTCGCCATCCAGGTG
>DASWBB010000002.1:0-1675 GCA_036390875.1 Candidatus Dormiibacterota bacterium | reverse complement strand
ACTGAGACGCGGGAGCGGAGGGCTAGGGGCGTGGGTCAGTAACCGTCCGGGCGGTGCTGTCCGGGGCGTTTAAGACGATTCCTCTTGCACCTCGGGTTTCGCAGTTCATAGACCGGCGGCTGCCCATGCCTGCTGGACTTGCGCTATTTCCGCGGGTTTGGGGGCGTGGCATTGACCTGGGTGAAATTGGCAGGCGATGATTACGCGGCGGAGCTTGGCGAGCATGTCAGCGAACGACGGGGTGGTCTTGGTCAGGTACCAGGGGGAGCGTTGGCGGTGGTCGGTGACGTCGTCGGGGTGGTGTCCGTGCAACGCATACCAGGTGATCGTCAGTGTCATTGCCAGGAATTGGAACGGGACGGTTCGCTGAACGGCTTTCTCGGTGCGGTTGCGCGCCTCGCCGACCCCGAACTGCTCCTTGCCTTCTTCGTAGGCGACCTCGGTGGGCCAGCGGTCGGCGTAGCGTTCGATCAGCTTGGCGGGAGCGGCTTCGAGGTCGGTCGAGATCAGCGCCAGCTCGTACCCGGAGGCCCTCTCGGCGTCTTGGATGATCACGACCTGCACTTGCTGGGAGCCGAACGCCTCGTACCACAGGCAGCGGAACGCGTGGACCATGACCTGCTCTGTCTTGCCGTAGCGACGGACGGTCGTCTTGACCCATTGGGTGGTGGGGTCGGTCGCGATCTGGGAGAGCTTGGGCAGCCTCGCGCCTTTCTTCGGCGGGCGGCCTTGCTTGCGCTGCCCCTGCGGCGGGCGCGGTGGCGGCAGCTCGTTCAGCGCGGCGTCGGCACGCAGCCGGGAAGTGATCGTGACGTTGTCAGGCAGGCCGGCGAACGCGCCCGAGGCGTAGGCGGCGTCGCCGACCATATGGATCATCCGGTCTTTGAACTGCGCGGCGAGCAGGCACAGCAGCTCCCTTCCCAGCCTGGGTTTCGAGGGTCGCTCGGGGTCGGGCTTGTGCTTGGGGATCTCCTTGCGCCGCGGGCGCCAGAGCCGGAAAAGCACCAGCAGACAGACGGTCCGCTCAAGGAATGGCAGCTTGACGTTGATCCCGGCGGTGACCCAGTTGTTGCCCCACGCCAGCGATCCCTTGCGGCTGTTGGCGGTCGCGTCGTGATGCCAGAAGCAGCCGAACACCTTCCGTCCTCGGCGCTTGGCCAACGTGTCGTCGATCGGGACAACAAGCGGTTGATCGGGCGACAGCAGACGCGAGACGATCACCTCGGCCACCTTGAGCCCAAGCTCATCGGCGCACCAGCGGGCGTGACTGAAGAACCGGTGCGCACGAGTGTGATGCCAGACCCCGGACAGCCGCGCGCCGATCAGCATCCCGGTCACGCACCGCACCCGGGTCCGGGAGATCTGACCGACCACCAGCGCGCAGAACGTCCGGTAGGTGGGGCGGGAGAAACATGTCGCGAACAGGAGCAGCAGCTCGTTCAGCGAAGAGGGCAGGCAGAGCATCGGCGGCGAACCTCCGTGGGCAGCCGCGAACGGGCCTCCCACCCAGCCGCGGAAACGGACTTGACACCCACCGCTTCGCGGAAGCCGCCGATGCTCCTTCCGCTCCGCGCCCTACTGCTCAGGCCATCAACCCAGCAGCCACCCCACGGCGACGACAGCCCCCCCAGCTCAACCCCTCAAAAGTGCGAAACCCGAGAACTAGACTACTGAG
>DASWBB010000001.1:0-12846 GCA_036390875.1 Candidatus Dormiibacterota bacterium | reverse complement strand
CAGCGCCTGTCCAAGCGGACTGGAATCTCAACCGAGCGTCTGCTCGGTTTCGCTCACCAGTGCACGCTCATGGAGGTGTCGGGGATGGAGCGCCACCTTCAGACCATCCGCCGTTTCGGCGTCGAGACCATGAAGGACCTGCGCGCCCAGGACGCGGACGAGCTGCACGCGAAGCTGGCGGACGCGGTCGGGCTCGCAGGCGCGCCGCGCCGATCGGACGTGCAGTACTGGATCAGCCAGGCGACCGCTCTGGACATCATCGAGGAACCCGAGCGCGCGTCGCCGCGCGCAATCGTCAACTGACCGCGCGCAATTAATCAAACATTCAGGTTCGAAAGCCTGAATCCACCGCGTCCGCGCCAACTTAGAGTCGAGTTCAAAACGCCGGGTCGATTGCACGAGTTTTCTTAGCGACGCAAGCCGCCTTCTCCCTCGGTCGTTAAGCCGGGTAGAGGAATGGGTGCGCGATTCGGCGCATGGGGGGCTTTGGTTTTCCGCTGGGTGCGTTCCCGGCGCAGCCAGGCATTGGTCGAGTTCTCCATGGTCGCGCCGATCTTCCTCATCGTCATCTTCGCGGCGATCGACATCAGCCGCCTTCTCTATGCGTATACGGCCATCTCATCCGCGGCGCGAGACGGCGCCCGCACGGCATCCTTCCAGACCGCGATCTACAGCGACTGCCAGATCATTCAAGAGGTCGAGCTCGTCGGCCAGGGATTCCCGGTGCGCATGGATCCCAACTCTGTTGCCGGCGACAGCGATCCCAACAACCCGAGCGGAGCGCTGCAGCCCAGCATGCCGCCACCGAACGTCGGGTACGCCTACATCTGGCCGGCCGTGGCGACCGCAAACCCTCCGGAAAGCAACTGCAACTCCGGCCAGCCACGCGCGGTGAGCCAATCCGTCAGGCACGTCGCCGTCGAAGTCCAGTACCACTTCGTCGCCCTGACGCCGTTCATCGCCCAGCTCACGCCCGGAATCATCGTCAAGACCATCAGCGTGATCACGGTCGAATGAAGACTCTCATCGGCTCGCTGGGTCTTGGGAGCTCACGTCGTAGGCAGTCTGGCCAGCTCCTGCCGATCGCGGCCGTCGCGTTCCTCCTCATGTGCGGGCTCGCGGGATTGGCCATCGACTCGAGTCGCGATTATCTGGTCAAGAGGCAAGCTCAAAACGCGGCCGATTTTGCAACCCTCGCGGCGGCCAAGCAGCTTTCGCTCTCTGGCAACCTGAGCGGCCCTTTGGCGCCCAACTCGAACCCGGTCAAAGTCGCTCACGACTTCGCGGCCAACAACGGCTTTGCCACCATCTACTCCAACGCCTGTGACTCGGGCGGCGCATCGTTCACGACCACCTGGTTCGACGTGAACTCACTGCCATGCAATTCGGCTACTGGGTTCACCAACAAGGTCACGATCAACTCTCCGCCGGTGGGTTTCGCCGGTTATCCGGTGCCGTCCGCCTGCTCGGGATCGGGTCGTTTCGCATGCGTGCAGGTCGTCATCGAGGCCGCCATTCCACAGCTCTTCACGAGCATCCTCGGCATCCCCACCGCCTATGTGACGGTGGCGGCGACAGCCCAGGTCACGCTGCCCGCGTCCGCCTTCAGCACGCCGCCTCCGAACGCATTGATCCTTTACCAGCCCCAAGCTGGTTGCGTCGAGCGCGAACAGCAGTGCTTCGACGAGACCAAGGCGGCCGCCCGCGCTCAGCTCTCGTGCAGCGGTACGAACAACTGCCCGACGTTCTGGAGCACAGCCAACGCCAGCATCTACGGGTTCGACGGCGTGACGCTGACCCCGCCGGGCGATCTGACCACGCTGCAGTCCAACGGCGACATGGTGATCCAGCAGAGGACCACCATCTGCGATCCGTACAACGGCCGGGCTTGCGCTCGCAATGCGGTCGTCGGCGCGAGGGGTTTTGCAACCGCCCCCGGTTCCAATCTCTACTGCCAGAGGTTCGGGGGCGGGGCGGTCATCCTCACGCCCTGCCTGACGACCGTCCAGCCCAACCTCCAGGAGCTCGACGCCAGCCAGACGTTCTTCTCGCCGCAGTTCTACTGGACGCCGGCGGTGGACACGAGCGGTCTGGCGAATTGCGGGTCTTTGGTTTTGAACGGTGGACCTGTCAACGGGCCCTGCGCCGACGCCCAGGAGCCCTACACGATCAATCCGGGGAGATACGGCTCCATCGTCATCAACCACGGCACCTATGACTTCGAGACCGGCCTGTTCGACATCACCGGCAGCGCCACGGTCAACAACATCACCGGAGGCGGTTACACCGCCAACGGGATCGACCACAGCCGTGAGACCGCGGCTGATTTCGACCTGTGCACAGGTGGCCAGCCAGACTCTTGTCCGAATCTCACGGCGGGAGTCTGGATAGGGCACGGCGGCGGGTGGTCCGGGGCCTATGTGCCACCGACCTCTGGCACATGCCTCGGCAGCTTCGGGGGCGGCAGCAGCGGCGGCGGTGGCGACGCCACCGTCATCTCTGGGAGCGGCGCCGTCTTTCGACTCGAGCAAGGCGCCGGTGGATTTGTCTCGACCAACGAGGTGCAGGGCCTGACGCTCTCCGGGGCGGGGGTCGGAGCGCTGGCTGCGGTCGGCGGCTCACCCCTGCTTCTGGACAACGAGGGCAGCACGTTCATCCATATCGACGCTCGTGCCGCGAACAACAACCTCATCACCGGCGTGGTGTATCAGTCACCCAGCGCCACCGCCGGCGGCGTGGAGATGAACCTCGGAATGACCAACGGCGGCAACCCGGCGCTGGTTGGACAGATTCTTGCTTACAGCTTTACGGCCTTCGGTCAGACCGGCACCATGGACTTCCGGAACGGATACGGCACCTCATCATTGCCCGGGATCGCCACCAGCGGCAAGAACGAGCCTTCGATCATCAATAGCGTGTCGCTGACTGCCGCAGTCAGTCAGGTCAACTACTCGACGCTGACCATCAACTACACCGACGAGTGGTCGATGGACGCCTTCGACACCTACATCAAAGTCAACAACGGGAACCCGATCTTCTTCTCTCAGGGCATCTGGAACACGACGCCCGGTCCGAACTCGCCGTTGCCCCCGCCGGGCAACAATCCCGGCGACCAGTACCCGGCCTATCCGACCTCGTCCGGCGCTTACACGATCATCTCGACGAGCCCGCCCGACTGGGTCTACAACATCCCGAACAGCGGCGGAGCCACGATCGAGGTCAAGGGCAGCTGGACCTGGGGCCACGAGAGCGATATTTCCAACAACCGCGGGAACTTCACGGCGCAGATCCTTTACACGTTCCCGAACCCCACCGGCAACTACGTCTCCATCTCGCTCTTCACCACCGACGGCGATCACTGCGGCGACTATGACATCGCCAACTACACGTTCAGGAACACCGGACAGCCTGGAGGTGGGACCCAGACGATCGGTTCGGTGTCGCTCGTCGCATGAGCTCATACAGGCGGCGCTCCTGCGAATCGCGACGCCGCGAGCGTGGCCAGGCGCTTGTGGAATTCTGCCTGCTCACCCCCGTGCTCCTGCTGTTCGTCTTGCTCACCGTGGACGTGGGACGCGCGTTCTATGTGGCGGTCGACGCTGCCGGCGCGGCGCGGGCCGGCACCAGGACCGGAATCATCAGCGACACCAGCGACATCGGCGGGGCGGTGCGGGCTGAGCCCAACAGCGGCATCCCGGACACGGTGAACGCCTGGGGCCCCGAGGGCCCCGGCCAGCCCAACGGGGTCTGCACGGCGGCGACCTCTGTTTGCGGCGACCCGAATGGCTGCCCCTCGACCGCTTTCAGCGGGACTCAGTTCGCCTGCTTCTCAGTGCGCGCCTGCGCCCTCAACGGCGGCGGTGATTTTGGAACTTGCTCGGTCTACGGGCCCTGGGGAATAAGGCCGCAGGATGGGAGCACCACCCACGGGCTGCAGACGATGGTGGTCATCAAGTTCTCGGCCGTGACGCCGGCACTCGGGGTCATCGTCCCCGGCGGTCTGCTCTACCTACGTCAGTCGGCGATCGGAGAAGAGCTCTACTTCTAGGCGGTTCGCCCGATCGCATTGGTCGGCGCAGCGATTGGAGCGCCACCCGCTCCAGCACCAGCATCGCCGAGTGTGCGTTCCGTTGGCTATTGCTAAGGCCTGATACCTCGCACAACCGCACACTCGGCGTAACCGGCGCCATCCCCCGTGCGGACACGCGTCCCTCACTACTGCCGGCAGCTCATCCCAATGGACGCGAACGCCCTCGGCCGGCGGTGGGTTAGACGAAGACGCCTCGGCGCAGCTTCAGGTTGTCGTAGATGCCTTTCTGGATCGTCTTGCGCACCTCGTCCGAGATCGTCATCACCAGGTGGTTGTCGTCAGCGGCTGAGGGCGGGTGCGCCTCCGTGTGCACGGGTGGGTGGAACTGGATTCGCCACTTGCTGGGCAGGGGGATCAGGCCCAGCGGCCCCAGCCACGGCCACATCGGCGTGATGGGGAAGTACGGCAGCCGGAACATCCTCGCCAGTGGCGCGACGTCCGCGATCATCGGATAGATCTCTTCGGAGCCGACAACTGAGACGGGGATGATCGGGGCGCCGGCCCGGATGGCGGTCGAAACGAAGCCTCCCCGGCCGAACCTGCGCAGGCGATAACGATCGTTGAATGGCTTGCCGGTCCCTCTCACGCCCTCGGGAAACACCAGGACGAGCTCATCCCGTTCCAGCAGGCGGCGGGTGTCGTCCGGATGCCCGACCGTCTGGCCGGTGCGCCTCAGGAACCAGCTCAGCATCGGCATGCCCATGAACAGGCTTGCGACGAGGGCGCGCACATGTCGAGGATGCGGGTGCTCGGCGAACATCGCCGTCTTGATCATCGTGCCATCCCAGGGCAGGACCCCGGCGTGGTTGGCGACGAGAAGGGCGCGGCCCGTGGCCGGAACGTTCTCGATCCCCCTCGTCTCCACCCGCCAGTAGTCGCGATACAGGACTTTGAACAACGAAAGGAACGACTCCGTCCACTCCGCATCGAAGCCGAAGTCGTCGACGATGTAGTTGGGACCTCGCCGTGCGAGCTCGCCCTGCTTGTACAGGAACTGGATGACCTCCATGACGCGATTCATGTCGATGACCTCGCGGCCGGTCATCTCGCGCAGGCGATTGGACAGCCCGCTGATGCCCTGGATCGCGTACATGGGCGCCTGGCGCTGCAGGCGGCGGATTGGTTTTGGCACCCTCAGGAGAGATGCCCGCGGCGGCGCGACCACCTTGGCCTTGCGGCTGCGACGGCGAAGCTCCTTGCTCGCCAGTGCAGTCGTCCCGTCGGCCGTCATCGCCGGCTTGCCAGGGCGACATCAGGCTGCCCGTTTCGTTCCCGCCGCCGTCGGCGCTGGAGGTAGACCTGAAGCTCGTACTCCTGCGGTGGCGATGGGGACTCGATGACCTCGGCTTCTCTGCCCCGAGCCAGGCTGTCGATCACCGCGCGCGTGTTGTACGCCGGCTTCCAGCCAAACTCCGCGGCCAGGCGCGAGCAGTCGGTCACGGAACCAAATGCGAGCACGTCAGTAAGGTGCTCCGGAAGGTCGACCCCCGCGGCACGTAGGGCCAGGCGCCCGAGCCAGCGGCCGTAAGGAGGCAGGATCGGCACGGCCTTACCGCCCATGATGGCGATCGCCTGGCTCAAGAGGACGATGCCGTCGGCGGCGACGTTGAACACGCCTTCGTAAGGCCGCATCGCGGCTCGCACAAATGCCTCGGCGGCGTCGTCCTCATGCAGAAGCTGCAGGCGCGGATCGAATCCCGCGAAGGTGGGCACGATGGGGAGCGAAAGGTAGCTGCCGAGCTTGGTGCCTTCGCCGACCCGGTAGCCGAGGCGCAGCAAGCAGACGTTGCAACCGTCGCTGCGAAGCGAGAACTCTTGCGCCAGCTGCTCCATCTCGAGCAGGTCGCGCTTGAGGCCGTATGCCGGTCGATCGGCGCCCACCGACTGCTCGGTCACGAACGAGGGATCTCCCGGTCCAGCGCCATAAACAGCCTGGCTCGACTTCACGACCAGCCGCCTGACGGGGCTGGCCGGCCCCGCGCAGCCGGCGAGCACGTTCATCGTCCCGATGACGTTGGTCTCATGCGCGAACCTGTCCTCGGCCGCGGAGTCGACTGTGACCGCCATATGGATGACCGTGTCGATATGGAGTTGACGCACCAGCTTGCCGATCACCGACTGACGCGTGTCCGCGTGGACGAAGTCCATCTCCTCGATCGCGCTCACCGGATCGGCCACGTCGCATCCGAAGAGCGAAGGCACCTGGGTGGCGAGACGCCGGGCCACCTCGGCTCCGAGCGGGTTGGACACGCCGGTGATGAGGACGCGCTGAGGAAAAGCCGGAGTGATCGCTGGGGTCACCCCCAGATTATGGATAGATCCCGCGCACCATCGTTGCGTTGGCGACCCGCTGCACTGCAATCGCGTAGGCGGCCAGCCGCATATCGATCCGCTTGTTCACCGAGGTGTGGAGGATCTCGTAGAAGGCGCGAGTGATGATGTGGTGCAGCTTGGTGTTGATCTCCTCCTCCTCCCAGAAGAAGGCCTGGAGGTCCTGCACCCACTCGAAGTAGGACACGATCACGCCACCCGCGTTGGCGATGATGTCGGGAATCAGGAAGATCCCGCGGTCGTGAAGGATGGGGTCGGCCTCAGGCGCCACCGCGGCGTTGGCGCCCTCGGTGATCAGGCGGGCGCGGATCCGGCCGGCGTTTTGGGCCGTGATGACGTCCTGCACCGCTGCGGGCACCAGGACCGTGACCGGCAGCTCGAGCAGCTCCGCATTCGTGAGGCCGTCCGCCTTCTTGAACCCGGTGACGCCGCCCCGGACCTGCCGGTGCTCGTCGAGCGCGGCCAGGTCCAGGCCGTTCGGGTTGTAGGCGCCGCCCTTGGAGTCGCTGACGGCGACGACCTTGAGCCCTGCCTCGGCCAGCAGACGGGCCGCCGACCTGCCCACCTGACCGTAACCCTGGATCGCAACCGTGGGCGTTTCGTCCTCAACGTGCAGGTACTTGATGGCTTCGAGAGTCAGGTAGGTGGCGCCGCGCCCGGGAGCATCGACCCGGCCTTCCGACCCGCCGATGTCGACCGGCTTGCCGGTGACCGCCGCCGGCACCGAGTGACCGGAGTGCATCGAGATGGTGTCCATGATCCAGGCCATCACCTGCGGGTTCGTGCCCATGTCCGGCGCCGGAATGTCCTTCTCGGGGCCGATCAGGATCGCGATCTCGGTGGCGTAGCGGCGGGTGAGGTGCTCCAGCTCGCTCAGCGAGAGCTTGGACGGGTCCACGGCGACCGCCCCTTTCGAGCCGCCGTAGGGCAGCCCGACCACCGAGCACTTCCACGTCATCAGCATCGCGAGCGCTTTGACCAGGTCGATGTCGGTGTCCGGGTGGTAGCGGATCCCGCCCTTGGCCGGGCCGCGGCTGATGTTGTGCTGCACCCGCCAGCCCGTATAGACGTGCACCGAGCCGTCGTCCATGTGGACCGGGAAGTGCACGGTGAGCTCTCGCTTGACGTCACGCAAGCCTCGGCGCGCATCGTCGGAGAGGCCGATCACGTCCGCCGCCGCGTCAAAGCGACGCTGGGCGGTTTTGAAGGCGGTAGCGCGAGTTTCGACCGCCATTTGCGGTTTCCGATACTACTCCGGAAGCCTCCACGTAGGGACCACCGATCGATGTGGAGAATTGCGTCATGAAGCGCGACAGGGTCGTGGGCATCCTGGTGGTGGCCGCGGTCGCCATGGCGACCGGGTTCCTGGTGGCGGGCCAGGTCAAGGCCCAGCTCTTGACCCCGTCCAACCAGGTCGCCCGCTACCAGGCGCTGGTGCACAGCGTCCAGGATCTTGAAAAGACCAACGAATCGTGGCGCGCCCAGATCGCCGCCCTCCGCGGCGAGATCGACGCCCTCGAGGGCACTGCCGCCGAACAATCGGCGGGCACCCAGGCTCTTCAAAACCAGGTCGCCGACCTCCGCGCTCATGCCGGCTTGACGGCCATCCACGGTCCCGGCGTGGAGGTCGACCTCGGCAATGGCACGCCGGCGCCCACCGTTGGAGCTCAGATCGGCTACCTGATCAACTACCAGGACGTGCAGGACGTGGTCAATCTCCTGTTCGCGAACGGGGCCGAAGGCGTGTCCGTGAACGGCCGCAGGCTCACGCCCCTTTCCGCCTTTTCGGGCTCGGAAGGCGAGGTCATCATCGACCAGGGGCCGCCCCTCAGGGCGCCCATCAAGGTGCTCGCCGTCGGGGACCGGGACCGGATGGTCATCGCGCTCGACGATCCGTCGGCTCTTCCCGACCTTCGGGATCGTGAGCTCCGGTTTTCGATCTCGCTCACCATCACCGGCAAGCCAGACGTGAGGCTGCCGGCTTACGACTCGAGCCTGCAGATATCCCATGTCAGCACGTCCTAGGCGCTCCGCTCCGGCGCGGCGCCGGCCGGGACGGGCGATCGAAATCTGGCTCATAGCGCTGCTGGTCGCGCTCGTCGCCACGGTGCAGATTCGCAGTCAGGCCGAGGTGGAAAAAAGCCTCGTCGGCACGGACACGACCACCCTCGCCTTCTTGATCGACGACCTGCACCGGGCCAACGACGCGCTCTCGGCCGAGACGGCCGACCTGACGCAGAGAAAGGCCGCTCTGCAGTCCGGAGGCAGCTCGGCCGCCGACCAGGAGCTCGCTGCCGAGGCCACGCGCCTGCGCGCGATCGAAGGGTTGATCCCGGTCCACGGTCCGGGGATCGTCATGGTCGTCGACGCGTCAGGCCTGCAGGCGCTGGACCTCCAGGACGCGGTCAACAACCTCGCCGCGGCGGGCGCGGAGGCGATCTCCGTCAACGATCACCGGGTCGCGATGGGCGTTCCGATCCAGCAGACGCCGGGCGGCGTCGCCATCGACGGCGCTGTGGTCCTGCCGCCGTGGACCATCGCCGTGATCGGCGACGCCAATCGCCTGGCCGCGGCCGCCGACCTCATGACACAGCAGATGCGCGGAGACCGGCGCGTGCGGCAGGCGACCTATCGGGTCGAGGCGGACGTCGACATCCGGGCCGTGGTCACCCAGCGGCCATTCGTTTACGCGAACCCTTCTTAATGAGTCCGGCCCAAGGCTCCCCCCGGAATCTGATTACAAAGTCTTTTTGGTCCGCCTGCGCGAACCCGACACGGAAGCCCGGCTCCCGTTCTGCTTCTTCAGCTCGGCGGTCAGCTTGTCGATGCGGTCGTTGACTCGATCGATGTCATGCCGGCTGGGGATCCGAAGCCGGCGCAGCGCGCGCTCGATGGCCTCGTCGACCATGGCCTCCAGGTCTCCGCGACCGCGCTCCACCCGGTTCACGATGTCGCCGGGCACGTTGAGCGTCCTGCGCACGTAATCGAGCAATGCCTGGCCGCGGTCGTGAATCGCGTCCGCGCCCGCGTCCACCAGACGCGCGGGTCCGCGTTTCTCCGCTGAGAGCACGATCTGCGAAAGGATGACCTGTGTCAGGTCCTGACCGGTGTCGCGGTCGACGACGTGGATCTCGTGGCCGTCGCGTACCAGCTCGGCGATGCCTTCGAGCGTTATGTACTTGCTCGTATGCGTGTCGTAGAGCTTGCGATTCGCATACTTCTTGATAAGGTGTCGCTGAGCGGACACCGTCACACCAGCACCGTCATTTCGTGCTCATACTAACGCGGTGCGTTATGGCCGCCGCAAGGCATCGTAAGGGAGGTCGGGCATGGCAACGAAGAAGCGCGCGTCATCACGATCGAGGCTTTTGAACAGGGCGGTCAAGGCGGGGAGGTCCTACCTGCGGGAGGCCGAGCGGCGCCTGCCGCCTGAGGTCCGAAAACAGATCGACCGCAGCATCAAGGATGGCCAGAAGACGATCGAACGAGCACTCAAGCAGCTGCGGACGCGTCTCGACCGAACCGCCAGCCAGGTCGACCTCGAAAAGGCGTTGAAGCGTCTCGATGAGTTGAGCAAGCAGGTGCAAGCGATGGCGCGCTCGGCCACGTCCCGCCGGGCCGCCGCAAAGCCGGCGCGTCGCGCCGCACGCCGGCCGGCAGCGCGGAGGCGGACCACGAGATCAGCTGCTCCCAAGGCATCCGCGCCCGCCAGAGCCGCGACGCGCCGGGCGCCGGCGCGGCGGGCCGCTCCCCGGCGACGCGCCGCGAGCAGCCCGACCGTGACGCCGCCGACGGTCGAGTCGCCATCGATGGCGATCCCCGACCCCTCGCCGAGGGAACCGGCCGGCTAGCTCAAAGAGCCGAAGACCGTCACCCCGCCCAGGAGGACCGCCCTGGGGCGGAGTCGATCCCAATCCGATCGCGGCCGGCTCAACGGATCGCCGGCGTAAACCTGGAGATCGGCCAGCATGCCTGGATCGAGCGTGCCTTTGACGTTCTCCTCGAAAGAGGCGTAAGCGCCGGCGGTCGTGTAGGCCTTGAGGGCGGCCTGCGCCGAAATGCCGTTGACCCGGTCCTCGACGGCGGCGCGAATTCCCGGCCAGGGATTGGGGTCGGACAGGACCGGCAGGTCCGAGCTGAAGGCCACGGGCACGCCGGCTCGCAGCAGCGGGCCATGCGCGGCCAGGTGCCACCGATCGTGAGCCCCGAAAGCGGAGGGGAACTCACGCGCGAAACGAGCCGCCATCGGCTGCATCACCGCGACCATCCGCAGGCGGGCGAGCCGCCGTTGAAGGTCGGGTGGGCAGATCGTGCAGTGCTCTACGCGATGCCGCAGGTTGAGGTCGCCGGCCGCCTCGACGGCGTCACACATGGCCGCAATCGCGCCGTCGCCGATGGCGTGCGCGGCCACCTGCAACCCGGCGTTCGAGGCGGTTCGGACCAGCTCGCGCAGCTCAGCGGGTGTGGTCCGCCACACTCCCTTGCCCGAGCGCATGGCGACGCGTTCCGCCCCTCCGTCGACGAACACCTTGATCGGCCCCGCCCGCACCAGGCTGCCGCCGAAGCCGGCTCGTAATCCGATTCCCACTGCGGCCTCGAGCAGCTCCCACGACAGGAACTCGTTGACGCGCATCTTCAGGCGACCCTTTTCGGCGAGCAGCTGATACGCACGAAGGTCGTCGGCGAATCCGCGGTTGACCGCGGCGCCGACCGAGGTGATGCCTCTTGAAAGAAGAAGGCGCTGGGCTTTCAGGATTCCCTGCACGCGACGCGTGATGGGGGATGGTGGTTGCACATCGGCGACCAGCCTCATCGCAGCCTCGAGCAGGAGTCCGTTGGGCGTGCCGTCACGGTCGCGGCCGAGGCGTCCGCCGGGCGGGTCCTTGGTGGCCTCGGTGATGCCCGCCGCGGCCAGCGCGGCAGAGTTGGCGACCCGTGCGTGCCCGCCGCGCTCATCGATGAATGCGGGCCGCTGTCGGGTCGCCCGATCGAGCTCCAGTCGATGAGGCGCGCGCTTTTCGGCCAGCTCGCCGACGCGGTAACCCATCCCCTGCTGCCATTCGCCGGGCTTGAGCCCGCGGCCATGAGCCCGCAAACGCTTGACGATCTCGTCGATGCTGCGGGCGCCGCCGAGGTCGGCCCCGAATCGCGTCAGGCCGTAGTAGACGACGTGGGCGTGCGCATCGTTGAAGCCCGGGAGCACGGCCCCGCCCTCGAGGTCGATCACGCGGGTGTGCGGCCCACGGAGCGCCATCACCTCGGCTCCACCGGCCGCAGCCACCCTGCTCGCGGCGATGGCCAGGTGACTCTGAACCGCCAGACCAGTCCGCCCGAGCGTGTGGATGTGGCCACGGGCGAGGATCAGATCCGCTTTCAAGCAGGGCTAGAGTACGTAACCGTGGCGGACGTGAAGTTTTCTGCCGACGGGAGCTATTACTGGGACGGCCGATTCTGGGTGCGGGCCCTTTCGCCCGACGGCAACTTTCGCTGGAACGGATCGGAATGGGTCCCCGTCGTGGCGCCAACCGCGCCAGCCCACGCATACGCCGGCCCCACAACGGCGCGAATACCGACGCATTGGACGAAGCCGATGCAGAACTCGGTCGTAGCGTTGGAGGCGGTCACGATCCTCTATCTCGTGAGCGAGGCTTATCTGCTGTCCAACACCATGTCTCACTACGTCAACCAGGGGCTCCAGCAGTCAGCGACACAGAATCCCCAGGGTTCGCCGGCTCCGGCCGAGCTGATCAACTCCTTTTTCTCTGTGGTGTTCTGGGGAGGCGCGGCGATCGGCAGCCTTGTTTGCATTCTGTTCATCGTCGGCGCGCTGAACCGGTGGAGGTGGATCTTCTATGTCATTCTCGTGCTTTACGGTCTGGGCACGATCGGACTGCCATTCAACCTCATCAGCGTCGTAAATGGATCGGTGGTCGCGAACGTCTACCCTGCGGATGCCCTGGCCTCGTGGCTGACGGTAGCCTGGGACATTGCCACCGCAGCGTTGTTCGTGTGGATGCTGAGGGCTGTGTTCCGCTACGGCCCCTGGGCGATGACCAGAAACGTCGACTGGCCGGCGCAGCCTGCGCCGTATCCACCTCGTTGAGCTGAGGTCAGCAGGTGGGCGACCTGAAGCTGTCGGAAGATGGGCTGTACTACTGGGACGGCCGCCAGTGGATCAGCACCCTGTCCCCCGACGGCCGCTCGCGCTGGAACGGGTATGCGTGGGTGCCCACAGCACCGCCGGCACCGATGGCTGCGCCCGCCTATCCCCATTACCAACAGCCTGCGACGGCACGTGTTCCGACATCGTGGACGAAGCCTATGCAGTTCGCGGTAGCGGCCTGGTACGCGCTGTCCGGCTTATACGCGCTGAGCATCCCGTTCTGGATGTCGGGCGTGATGACGCAGGCCTTCAACCAGAGCTT